>JBEWQA010000092.1:0-2668 GCA_047689515.1 Candidatus Sulfurimonas kebritensis | reverse complement strand
GTATGGTACTTTTTATTAGCTTAAGTTTTTGCTATTGCATAATTTGGGTTTAAAGCAGTACAGAGGGATCTGTAAGTGTAGTGCTTAAGAGCTATAAAGTGCATCACGTATCTGTATATATGCGATCAGAAACTCAAACAACATTCTCCAAAACAGCTCCGTAAACAGAAATAAAATGGTAAAAATGAAAACATATTTGGCTTTTTGTATCGGAGTTAAAAGGTTCCAAAGTTTCTCCGTCCCTGTTTTATACAGAAGTTGTATCAGCTCAAATTTTTGTATAAACCAGCTTGTCAGATACCATATGGCAAAAGGAAGCACTACAGCACCTAAATAGTAAAAAAAGATAAGTGCTTCGGTGCTTATAAAGCTTTTAAATGTTAAAAACTCCATTCTTATGTATCTTTGTCAGTGCGGTAAGGGCTTTCGTGACGTGCAGCTTTAAAGCCATAGTTTACAAAAGCATGAAGAGTCTCGTCATGACGCTTTGTTAGTTCGCAAATTTTTTTATCATCTGCTGTGAGTCTCACCTTGATCCCATCATCAAGCATCTCTGACTCCATCTTTATTTCTTCTCTGTGATCGAACAACTCAACAAAGAGGGGATCCCATGAACGGATGGCACGATTTGCATCGAACCTTTTTTTCATCCCCAGGGCATGCTCTTGAAGTATCTTGATCAAACCTTCATCTTTAGAGGGAATACGTGTGGTTGTCTCGATTCCGTTTTCGAGTTCTTGTGTTATACGTTCTATCTCCGAGTGTCTCTTTAAAAGCTCATGAAACAGTTTTTCGTCGGCTTGGTGTGCCGCATCATCTCCATCTCTGCCTCTTTGAAAAACCTTTGCTTTTTTAAAGTTTGTAAAATCCACTGCCATTCCTTTTTACGATAAATTATTGTAGTGTAAGAGGGATTAAAAACCTATAAACAACAAAGTTACAATAATAGAGTCAAATTTGTATACAATATGATAGTTGAATAAGAGGAGTCATGATACAAAGATGTTTACTCAAAATATAAAAGCAGTACTCTGTGATATCGGTGGTGTTCTTTATGTGGGTGATGCAGCGATCGAAGGTGCCCTAGAAGCCTTAGAGCGAGTCAAGGAGAAGTACCCGATCCGTTTTTTAACAAACACTACACAAAAAACATCTGCAGAGGTGGTGCAAAAACTTCAGGAATTAGGGTTTTCGATAGAGAAAAAGGAAGTGATAACAGCTCTGGATATGACCAAGATGTTTTTAGAAAATCATAAAAGCTATGCAGAGTTTCTTTTGACCGATAATGCTATCGAGTTTTTTGAGGAGTTAAAAGAGTACCCGAAAAACTATGTAGTTGTAGGAGATGCCCAGCACAACTTTAGTTATAACAACCTAAACAAAGGCTTTCGCACTTTGCAAAAAGGTGCAAAAAGGTATAATTCCCGATCTGATTTTAGATTCGATAGCAAGTTTATAAAAGGATTGAGCGAATGGTTTTGTATATACACGGTTTTGGAAGCAGCGGGCAGGGTGGTAAGTCGAAGTTGTTTCGGGAGTATTTTAACAACAAGGGTGTGAAGTTTTTAGCACCTTCACTCTCTTTTATCCCTGAACTGGCACTCAGTACTTTAGAGGAGATCATCGAAACATGTCACGAAGAGGAGATCGTTTTGATGGGTTCATCTTTAGGCGGTTACTATGCGATCTATCTGGCTGAAAAATATACTCTCAAAGCGGTGCTGATCAACCCTTCGATCGAGCCCTATGAGACACTTAAAAAGGTACTCGGAGACAACACCAGTTTTTATGACGGAAACTTTACTTTTAGCTGGGGAGAGGCTCAAGTTGAAAGTTTGAAAAAGTTTGAGGTAGGGATCAAAGAGCCGAAAAATTATCTTCTTTTAGCGAGAAAGGGTGATGAGGTGTTGGACTACCGCGAAGCAGAAAATAAGCTTCAGGGTGCCCGGATGATCATCGAAGAGGGTGGTGATCACGGCTTTTTAGATATCGACAGACATTTTTCAGATATATCATTGTTTTTGAAACACTCACTGTAACGTTTTGCCATCTCGATCCGACCTTTGGTTTGTGGGTGGGTAGAGATGTACTCATTTGCATCGAGCGGTTTCTCTTCGCCCAGCGCTTTTTGCATATAACGCTCCATTTTTCCCATGATCGAAGCAAACGCAAGCGGATCCATGCTGTGCCGCACCATATGATCAAAGGCAAGCTTGTCGGCACGTGCTTCATGATCACGAGAGTAGTGCATATTGAGCAGCAGCGATCCTAGCCCCACACCCATATCTGCAAAACCGCTAAGGTCTCCGAGGGCTATCATAACACTTACCGATATAAACGTCCCCTCTATCAGAGTTGTGAGAGAGTCTCTGTGAACGATATGCCCCACCTCATGTAACAGGATCGCATCAAGCTCATCAGTATCCGCACAGAGTTGGACAAACTTGTCTGTGAGGATGATCTCGCCCGATGGGAGTGCCATGGCGTTTGGCAGGCTCAGGTTGCCGTCTTTGAGCAGGCGGAAATTGAGATGGTAGTGAAACTGCTCTTTTTGGGGTAGTATGGGGAAAAGTTCACGTTTAAAGTGCTCTGTTATTTGCATCTGTTGTGCTTTTGAAAGTTGCGACGGTTTAAAGAGATGATCATCCAAAAGTTTCATAGTCTGATC
>JBEWQA010000039.1:0-15676 GCA_047689515.1 Candidatus Sulfurimonas kebritensis | reverse complement strand
TTGAGTTTTGCAACTTTAAGTGCTTCGAGTTTATTTGTAGTGGTGTTTGTAAACTTCTCTTGCTCTTTTTTCAATATAGTGATATTTTTCTTTTCTATACCTATATCGACACCAATTTTTTTGTATTGCGACTCTGCTTTTGCATAGCTGTTTTGTGCAGATTCAAAACTCTTTTTTGACTCTATCCCCTCTTTATAAAGCGCACTTACCCTTGCAAGGTTTATCTTGACAACTTCATAGTTTTTTTCCAACGCTGCTTGCTGTAATTCCAAACTTTTGATCTTCTCTCTGGTTTGAGAAACTTTATGTTTATAAACATCTATACCGTTTTCGAGATACTCCTGCATCTGTTTCGTTTGCTGCTGTATGCTTTTTCTCTCCTGCTTTACGTTTTCGATCTGATCTTGCAGGTCTCTTTTGATAGACTCGAGTTTTAAAAGGTATCCCTTGTCAAGGTCAACCATCTTAAACAGCGGTGTCCCTTTCGTTACATACTGATTTTCACGGATATAAAACTTCTCTATAAACCCCTCAACCGGTGCAAGGACCGCATAATCCCTTTGTGTAGGATCAAAGGCTACAACTTTCCCTTTTCCTTTGACCGTTTGCTGCCAAGGGAGAAAAAGGATCGAAACTAAAATAATAAATATCACAAAACTAAAGATCCATGCTTTTTTAACTAAGGGGTTAAGTTCAACCTTCTTTGTAACTTGAAAATTATGCTTAGCCATTTTGTTTCTCGCTTAAACTTAGTGATAGTTTATCCACTTTGTAAAACCCTTCGACGATATCATAAATATTATCTATCTGTTTCACGAAGCCTTTTAAAGCGTTGGTGATGGAGACTACGATGATCTCTGCGGCAACAAACTCTCCTAAAGGCAAGAATCCGTGAATTACCAAATATCCGCCGAGAATCAAAAACGTACTAAAGAGGATCCCCTCCATAATAAACGTCAAACTCAACTGCTTAATAATGATACGAAACATCTTCACACGGGTCTCTACGAAATTGTCCAGACAGCTGTCAAAAGATTCCAGAACCTCTTTGGGCGTACCTTCCTGATAAGGGATATGTTGCAGGTAGTAGATCGAGTTATGCTTTGCATCTGATCGCGCTATAGCAGCTGCGATTCCGTCACGCCCGAGCAGAATAATCAATACTAAAAAGAAAAGGAAGAAAAACAGTCCGGCACTAAAAAGATAAGGGTTGAACACCAAAAGAAGCAACAAACTTACAACAATTTTGATAATCAGACCCGTCCCGTCAAGGAGTAAAATAGGAAAAACCTTTTGTATCGATGTTATATCGAAAAAATAGTTCATAAGCCTGTCCATAGAGTGTTTTGTCTCTAATGTCGCTTTTTGCAGTACCGTAGCCATCTCCGAGATCTTCATACCGCTTCTGACGAAGATCTTTTGTTGAAACTTCTCAATGATATACTCTTTGATAACTTGCAAAACAGTTGTCAAAGTAAATATAACTATAACGATAAACCCTAAAACAAATACAGACAAAGAGCTGTGTGCAAGGACACTGTTAATAATAAAGACAGATGCCAAAGGGATCGCCAATACCAATACAGCCTCTAGTGCAGAATAGTAAAGTAGATAAAATATGTTTTTTTTGTCTGAAGAGATAATTTCAGATATGTTGCGAAAAATCTTTTTTTCAACGCTCATTACAATCAATGCCTTTTATAAAATATACTAAAAGTATAACCAAAATAAAGCAAACTATAATATCACATTATAAAAATTATTTCTTTTCTTTTTTGTCGTTCCTGTGTATATATCTGTAGAGAGCTTTGATCTCACTGTCGATTAGGAAATATCTCGGCATCCCTCTTTTTCTTTTGTTTAATGCTTGATAGAACTTATTGTAAGATATAGTGTTAATTGCAGGTCCGCTGAAAGTTCTGGCTTTTTTCTTGTGTACATAGTTGGCGATCACTTTCCCCTCGCCGTTTTCCCCATGACATTTCTGACACCCGATCCCTCTTGGATTTTTATAAAATGATGATGCATACTCCATCGGAGTGATAAAAGTACTTTTGGCAAACAGGGGGTATGCAAGGGTTAAAAGAAGTATAAATCTCATTATTAGCCTATTATTATTTTAAAACGGTATAATAACAAAAAATTTATTTATGGGGTTTAAATGCAATTACTAGACGGTAGAGCTCTCTCAAAAAAAATAGAACAAAAAATCAGTGAAGATGTAAAAGAATTAAAATCAACATGTGGATGTACACCGGGGCTGGCTGTTGTCCTTGTTGGTCAAGACCCGGCAAGTGCCGCTTATGTCAACATGAAGAAAAAAGCGTGTGACAGAGTCGGCTTCTACTCTATTACACACGATATGCCTGAAACAATCTCTCAAGAAGCTATCGAGAAAACTATCACAATGCTAAATAACGATACAAATGTTGACGGGATACTTATACAGCTTCCGCTTCCGGAGCATATTGATACCAACAAACTGTTGGAGTTGGTAGATCCTGCAAAAGATGTGGACGGTTTTCATCCATATAATGTCGGCCGTTTGGTTACAAACCTCGATGGGTTTGTACCGTGTACACCACTAGGTGTAATGGAGCTTTTAAAAGAGTACGACATAGATGTTAAAGGGAAAAACTGTGTAGTTGTCGGTGCTTCAAACATTGTCGGAAAACCGATGGCGGCACTTCTTTTAAACGCAGATGCTACCGTTGAAATTTGCCATATATTTACAGATGACTTGAAAAAACACACACAAAATGCAGATATCGTTTTATGCGGTGTAGGTGTTATCAACCTTATAACAGAGGATATGGTTAAAGATGACGTTGTGATCGTAGATATCGGTGTAAGCAGAACAAAAGAGGGAAAACTCGTCGGTGACGTTGACTTTGAAAATGTAAGCAAAAAAAGCTCTTACATTACGCCGAGCCCAGGTGGAGTCGGACCAATGACAATCGCAATGCTTCTTAGCAATACTCTCAAAGCAGCAAAAGCAAACGCTAAAAAGCTTCAAGAAACAAAAGAAGCATAATTAATGAAAAAAGCACTCCATAAAGCATACAAATTTTCAAACTCGTGGACCGGAACGATTATTATCGTTCTGTTTATAATCTTTTTTATCGCTCAAGCATTTAGAATCCCTAGTGGAAGTATGAAAGATTCTCTTTTGATTGGCGACCATCTATTTGGTAAAAAGTTTGCGTACGGCATCCCTATGCCTCATATTCCTTTCTTAGAACTCTCTATCATGCCTTGGAGCGATGATCTCAAACTGATCGACGGTGATACACCACAACGTGGTGATATCGTTATCTTCCGCCCGCCGCACAAACCAAAAACACATTTTGTAAAACGTTGTGTAGCACTTCCCGGCGATGAACTGTTTGTAGAGGATAAAGATCTTTATCTCCATCCTCACGAAGGGGATGAGTGGATAAAAGAGCACTATAAGGGCTACACTGTTACAAAAAGAGACGGAAAACTTTGGATAGTAAACCCTTATATGCACGACCATAAAGGTGTCCATCACGATCCTAAGATGTCTGCAAATTCTTTAACGATAGTTGATCTTAACGGTCATCTCAAGAAATCGATCACACCTAGAGAACTCCATAGCCTCAAACTCAGATCGGATGAGAGAGTAGCACGTACAAGTCTTTTGATACCGCCTGTGTTCAATACAGATCCTATCGTAGTAGAGGAGGATCACTACTTTATGATGGGTGATAACCGCGATCACTCTAACGACAGTCGTTTTTGGGGTTCTGTGCCTTATGAAAACATCGAAGGTACTCCTTGGTTTATCTATTTTTCTATTGATGAAAACTGGGAAATCAGATGGGACCGTATAGGAAAAACACCTACGGATTTAGAACAGTCACCATATATTGATCGTGCGATCAAAGAGAGAAAAGAGACAGACAAAGACTACTATGGACTTACTTGATATTTTAAAAATAGCCGCTGCTGTTATAGCACTGGCTATTGCTATTATCGGCCATGAGATTATGCACGGGTGGGTTGCTTATATGTACGGCGACACTACTGCAAAAAATGCAGGACGGCTAACGATCAACCCAATCTCGCACATCGATCTTGTAGGAACCATCTTAGTACCTGCGATGATGTACTTTTTGCCTATGCTTATGGGAGCTGAGAGTGGCTTTTTATTTGGCTGGGCGAAACCTGTGCCTATCAATACCCTCACCGTTGTCAATCGCGGCGGCTTTAATGCTGCTATGCAGGTAGACTTGGCGGGGATAGTTTATAATTTCACTATGGCGGCGTTCGCGGCTATAGCCCTTACGGCTATGCATTCACCGACAACGGCAGACGGGATGTTATATGTTTTTGTTTATCTTTTAGCATTTCAACTGCTTATTATCAATGTGGTCCTCGGTGTATTTAACATACTTCCGATCCCTCAGTTTGACGGTGCACATTTTTTAGCACACCTCGCTCTGAAGTTTAACAAAAGAGAGATTGCGGAGTTTTTCTATAAAAACGAGAGATATGGCATAATTATAGTACTTATTATTTTGATGACGCCGCTGAGCCATTATCTTATACTATTACCGGTACAAACTATTATCGGTTTATTATTATCTTAAAAAGGAAAAAAATGAAATTTTATATAGCAACAGATCATGCCGGTTTAGATCTAAAAAACTGGACCGTTGAATTTTTAAAAGAAAAAGGTCACGAAGTGATTGATCTCGGTCCATTTTCAAAAGACAGAGTTGATTATCCTGACTATGCACACAAGGTAGCTACAAGTGTTTTAGAGGACAAAGACTCTCAAGGTATCCTGATCTGCGGGAGCGGGATCGGTATGAGTATGGCAGCAAATCGCCACGAAGGTATCCGTGCAGCACTTTGTCATGACGCATACACTGCTATGGTAGCTCGCGGTCATAATGATGCAAACGTACTCTGTTTCGGTGAGCGTATCGTAGGTTTAGGAGTGGCAGAGTCGATCATTAACTCTTGGCTAGAGAGCGGTTTTGATGGTGGACGCCATTGCGGTCGAGTGGAGAAAATTGAGCTATAATAGCATTAAAATTGCGTTAGCGTAGGTAGCGGAATTCACTTCCGATACCGTCATAAAAATGGGGAAATGGTTCCCTTAAATTTATGAAATAAATTAAAGGAATAATACTATGTTTTGGGAATGGTCACTTTTAACAATACTCTCGATAGTTTCAATTTATCTCTTTGTTAAAATGTTCTACTTTAAAAGTATTACAAATAAAGAGCAGCGCAGTAACGATCTGATGAAACTCACCCTGCAGGAAGCAGAGGTACTTATCAGAAAATATCAGATCCAGCTGCAGCGTGCACTTGGTAACGTAGACATCTTAACCGAAGAGTTGTCGAAACTAAGAAATGAGTTAAAAGTACTCAAACAAAGAAACTCAAAACACAGACAAGAGGTTGATCGCCTTAACTCTAAGATCAAAGCACTTGAAGGCCGTATAGACGCCCTACTCTAAGGATGAAAATGATAAAACTAAGTAATGCAGAGAAGAGAATTATTGAAAACTCGATTCGTGATATCAAAGATTTTCCACAGCCGGGTATCGTTTTTAAAGATATCACTACCCTTTTAAACGACAAAGAGGCTTACGGTGTTTTGATGAACCATCTTTATCAAAGATATAAAGGATATAGTCTTGACTATATCGCAGGGATCGATGCTCGCGGTTTTATCTTTGGAGCGGCACTTGCACAGATGCTTGGGATCGGGTTTGTCCCTATCCGTAAGAAAGGGAAACTCCCTTACACTACAATCTCTCAAAAATACTCTTTGGAGTATGGTGTTGACGAGATCGAGGTACATATAGATGCATTTGGTAAAGACAAAGGTGCCAACGTGCTTGTGATCGATGACTTAATAGCAACAGGCGGGACTGCCAATGCAGCTGCAACCTTGGTAGAGCAAACCGGTGCTCATTGTGTAGAGTGCTGCTTTATCATAGGGCTTACATTTTTAGACGGTATAAAAACTTTAAAAGAAAAAACAAACGTATATAATATAATCGAGGTGAATTAATAATGTACATACCAACAGCTTCAAAATTTGATCCTGACGAAAACGGACATTTTGGTATATTTGGAGGGCGTTATGTCCCTGAGACACTGATGCCTGCACTTTTAAAACTGCGCGAAGAGTATGAGGAGATCAGATTTAACAAAGATTTCTGGGCCGAGGTTGACTACTACCTGAAAGACTATGTAGGTCGCCCATCCCCGCTCTATTTTGCAGAGAACCTCTCAAACGAGCTCGGTGCAAAAATCTACCTCAAACGTGAGGACCTTAACCATACGGGTGCACACAAAGTAAACAACGTGATCGCTCAGGGTTTAATGGCCAAACGCTTAGGGTACAAAAAAGTTATCGCTGAGACCGGTGCGGGGCAACACGGTGTCGCAACTGCTACAATAGCAGCATTACTGGGTCTGGAGTGTGAGATCTTTATGGGGGCAAAAGATGCTGAGCGTCAAGAGCTTAATGTGTTTCGTATGAAGCTTTTAGGGGCAAAGGTACACGCAGTGGAGAGTGGGAGCAAAACGCTTAAAGATGCTATGAATGATGCGATCCGCCACTGGGTAACAAATGCACGGGATACTTTTTATATCATAGGGACAGTAGCAGGTCCACACCCCTACCCTATGATGGTGCGTGATTTTCAAGCGATCATCGGATGGGAAGCAAGACAACAGATACTCGAAAAAGAAAATCGCCTGCCGGATCATGTGATCGCATGTATCGGCGGGGGAAGTAACGCTATCGGAACTTTTCAACACTTTTTAGAAGATGAAGGAGTTGAGTGTATCGGTATCGAAGCAGGCGGTCTCGGAATCGACGATAAAAACGGCTGTTCTCTTAAAAAAGGACGTCCGGGTGTGCTTCACGGTCAAATGTCGTATCTGTTACAAGATGATGACGGGCAGGTTCTTGAAGCGCATTCAATCTCTGCGGGACTTGATTATCCGGGTATCGGGCCTGAACACGCTTTTCATAATGATAATAAAAGCGTCAAGTATGACTATGTCACCGATACGGAAGCCTTAGAGGCTTTTGTGTGGTTAAGCCGTCAAGAGGGGATCATCCCTGCGTTTGAGTCCTCGCATGCTATAGCATATCTCAAAAAACTCCCTGAAATCAAAGATAAACTGATCATAGTCAATCTATCAGGTCGCGGGGACAAAGATATGGTTCAAGCAAAAGAGCTCCTTGATTTTAATTAAAAAAGTTTTGGTAAAGGAATAATTATGAAAATCGAACTAGTACAAGAGGCAAAATCAGATGTTGAAGTAAGCTTTTTAAGAAAAAAAGATCTTACAAAACATCAGTGCAAAAAAACACTCAAAAAAGCAAACTTTGAAGCTGCACAAGATAGTGTTTGTTTTCTCTATGACCAAGATCTCTTAGTTGCAGGGATCGAAGACGACAGCGAAGAAAATATAAGAACTGCGGCGGCAAGTGCTGTTAAAGCACTCAAAAACTCAGCTGCAAAATCTGCCGTTTTTGATGTAAGAAAATTAAGTATTAAAGCGGTTGTAGAGGGTTTAATCCTCGGCGGATACGAGTTTAACAGATACAAATCTGAACCGAAAAAATCAAAACTCAAAAGAGTTGAACTCAAATGTAACGACATTAAAAAATCTATGAAAGAGTTTGAAGAGGCTGTTATCGTAGCTGAAGCGACATGTTTTACTCGTGATATCGTCAACACTATCCCTGAAGATATCCACCCTGAAACATTGGCAAAACTTGCAAAAGAGTTGGCAAAAGAGAATGCTTTGGAGTGCAATATCCTTGGAGAAAAAGCACTCAAAAAAGAGAAATGTGGAGCGATACTCGCAGTTGGTCGTGCATCTCGTCACGAATCACAGCTCATCCACCTTGCTTATAAACCGAAGAAGAAACCTAAAAAAGTGATCACACTTGTAGGAAAAGGTTTAACATACGATTCAGGCGGATTAAGTCTTAAACCGGGTACTTCAATGGTAACTATGAAGATGGATAAAGCGGGAGCTTGTGCAGTTTTAGGTATCATCAAAGCAATCAGTGAGTTAAAACTTGACGTAGAGGTGCATGCTTTTGTAGGTGCAGTTGAAAATATGATCGGCGGTGATGCTTACAAACCTGATGATGTTTTAGTTAGCAGAAGCGGTAAAACGATCGAAGTTAGAAATACCGATGCAGAGGGTCGTTTAGTACTTGTTGACGTATTAGACTATGCTCAAGAGAAAGTAAAGGCGGACTATATCTTTGACTTTGCAACGTTGACTGGAGCGTGTATGGTAGCCCTTGGCCAATACACTACAGGTGTAATGGGGAACTCTCACGCTTTAAAACACAGTTTTTATGAAGCTGCAAACAATTCAGGGGAACTGATCGGTTCACTTCCGTTTAACAAACATCTCAAGAAACAGCTCAAAAGTGAGATCGCAGATATCTGCAACATCTCAAACAAACCGTACGGCGGTGCTATCACAGCCGGACTTTTCCTGGACAACTTCATTAAAGAAGAAAATAAAGACAAGTGGCTGCACTTTGATATAGCAGGAAGTGCATATACTGAATCTCCTTGGGGTGTTAACCCTCACGGAGGGACAGGTGCAGGTGTTAGACTGATGAGTGAATTTATCAAGTCACTTTCATAGTGTGATATAATTCGACTAAAAAAGGAAAAATGTGCGCGGATTTGGTAAAAACTATTTTACTTTAGCATCTATACTGGCTTATAGTGTAGCACCACGCCTGCACGCACAAATTACCGTTTTTAATACTTTGGAGTATTTCTCCAACTCATACGATCTTGATGAGGAGGAATCCCCTCCCGATGAGGAATTACTCCTTACAAACTCCATACTCCAACAAAACAAGGCGTGTCATTGTAATTGTTTTTTTAGAAAAATAATTCGTCTGATCCTTCTACTGAACCATTTTATCCCTCGTTGCCAATACTATACCAAATACTTTGCATTTCGCCGCACGGGTGTACACCCTCCTCTCTATCCTTTTATCTAATTAAAAATCATACTTAAAACATTAACCCTTAAATCAAGTTTCTCAAAAACAAAGTTTTTGTAGCTTTAGGGGGTTGTAGGGACATTTATGTCCCTGCCATTTTTGTGGGCTTGGCTCATAAAAATGCGTAATATAAAAAATAAAAAGGATATACCCATGTCAAAAAATTACGTAATAGGTTTCCCAAGAATCGGTGAACAAAGAGAGCTAAAAAAAGCATTAGAGAGCTATTGGTCAAAAAAATCTGACCTGCAAGAGTTAGAGGCAACTGCAAAAGAGCTGCGCCAAAGACACTGGCAGTATCAAAAAGATGCCGGTATAGAGTTTATTAGCTGTAACGACTATTCACTCTATGACAACATGCTCGATACCTCCGTAATGCTTGGGGCGATTCCCAAACGTTTTCAAGAGTTTAAGGGTTTAGATCAATATTTTGCAATGGCCAGAGGGAGTGAAAATGCACCCGCTATGGAGATGACAAAGTGGTTCAATACAAACTATCACTATATAGTCCCTGAGCTCTCTTTAGAGGATAACTATACACTCAATCTCTCCAAGATAAAAAATGAATATAAAGAAGCTAAAGCGTTTGGAATCACACCGAAGATCAACATCATAGGCCCGCTTACATATTTGGGACTTAGCAAAAGAGTTGACAACGGCGATCCGTATGAGCTTTACGCTAAGATAGTTCCGCTTTATGAAGAGCTGGTGCAAGAGCTCGCAAAACTAGATACTACTGTAACACTGCAGATCGATGAGCCTATCTTCGTTAAAAACAACGATAGCAGCATGTTAAGTCTTATAAAACCAACATACGACAGACTCTGCAACGCAACAGCAAACGTAAAGATCGCAGTGGTTACATACTTTGAACACTCATGTGAAGCAACAGATATCTTGGTACATACACCGATCTGGGCACTCGGGCTAGACTTTGTTTACGGAGAGAAAAACCTTAACTCTTTAGAGAAGATTGCACAAAGCGGCAAAGTGCTTTTAGCGGGTGTAGTTGATGGAAGAAACATCTGGAAAAACGATTTTGAAGCCACTCTGTCACAGCTTGAAAAGATCTCGCAAACTGTTAATAAAGAATCACTACTTGTTTCTTCATCGTGTTCACTGCTCCATACACCGTTTACACTCAAGTATGAAACCAAGATGGAGCAAGAGCTAAAATCGTGGCTCAGTTATGCCGTAGAGAAATTAGATGAAATCTCCCTACTCTCTAAAATCTTTTTCGAGCAAACACTCACTAATGATGAACAGCAATGCCTAAAAGAAAATAAAGAGGCTCTGCAGAGTAAAAAAACATCATCGCGTATCCACAGTGCCGATGTTCAAAACGCTCTCAAAGATCTTAACAAGTATGAGCGTGAGGGGAAGTTTGAGGAGCGTATCAAGCTTCAAAGAAAACTGCTTGGATACAAAGACCTTGCCACGACAACCATAGGCTCTTTTCCCCAGACTCAAGAGTTAAGAGATGCGAGAAAAAATCTCAAGCAAGGGACAATCTCCAAAGAGCAGTACAATGATGCGATGAAAAGCTATATCGACTACTGTGTAGAGTTTCAGGAGGAGTGCGGACTTGAAGTACTTGTGCACGGTGAACCTGAGAGAAACGATATGGTTGAGTATTTTGGGGAGCAGCTTGAGGGGTTTGGATTTAGCCAAAACGGCTGGGTACAGAGTTACGGCAGCCGTTGTGTAAAACCACCGTTTATCTATGGAGATGTAAGCCGCGAAAAGCCAATGACCGTAGAGTGGATCAAGTATGCCCAAAGCCGTACAGAGAAGATCATGAAAGGGATGCTCACAGGACCTGTAACAATTCTCAACTGGTCGTTTGTGCGTAACGATATCCCTAGAAGCGAAGTCTCAAAACAGATAGCCCTTGCAATCAATAAAGAGGTGGATGATCTCCAAAACAGCGGCATCAAAATTATCCAGGTTGATGAGGCGGCATTTAAAGAGGGGTATCCGCTTAGAGAGGAAAATATCCCAACTTATGAGTCCTGGGCAGTACGTGACTTTAAAATAGCAGTTGCAAGTGCAAAAAAAGAGACACAGATCCATACCCATATGTGTTACAGCGAGTTTAACGACATCATCGCTACGATCGAAGCTATGGATGCAGACGTGATCTCAATAGAGACGGCACGAAGTGGAAATGAGCTCTTAAAAGTATTCAAAAAAGTGGGCTATAAACAGGAAGTTGGTCCAGGGATCTACGATATCCACTCACCGAGAGTTCCAAGTGTTGAGGAGATGGTTGAGCAGATCAATGCACTTTTGGAAGTACTTCCAAAAGAGCAGCTATGGATCAATCCCGACTGCGGTTTAAAAACAAGAAAATGGGAGGAGGTGAAACCAAGTCTTACCAACATGGTTACAGCTGTTGAGCAGGTGCGCAGTTCCCTTGCATAATAAAAAAGTGGAAGAGAAACTCTTCCACTTTACATAAGAGCTTTTGCCTGCTCTACTGCACGCGGGAAAGTTTTGTGCATATTCTCCTCCCCTACCATTTGAACAATTCCGTTTTTCTCCAGATCTTTAAACACCTCATTGTTTGTTCCCGAGGTTATGATCGTAGTACCGTTTTGGCGAAGCAGCTTTATCGCCTCTTTAAAGTTATTGAGTGCCGTAGAGTCTATAAAACTCACATAACGCATACGGATAATGAGGATATCACACCCTACTCCGCTATCTTGGATCTGCTGTGCATACTGTTTTGCCGAAGCAAAAAAGAGCGGCCCTCCGATCTCATATACCGAGATACAAGACGGTAAAGCTTCATAGTTTTCAAGGTCATCGGGTTCGGTGCTCTTTACAAAGCTGTTTCCGTCAACTCGTGCCATCCTTTTCATAAACAGCAATGATGACAATACGATCCCTACTTCTATCGCCACAGTCAGATCGATAACGATAGTAAGTATAAATGTTGCGAGTAAAACAGTGTAGTCGTAAGGGGAACCTTTGAGTATAGAGCCAAAAGCTTTATATTCACTCATATTAAAAGAGACCACTATCAGTATCCCCGCCAAAGTTGCCATAGGGATCAGTTTTGCATAGTCTATAAAAAACAGCATAATAAGCAGGAGTACCACGGCATGAGTGATCCCCGCTATCGGTGTACGCCCGCCATTTTTTACATTTGTCGCAGTTCTGGCAATTGCCCCCGTTGCTGCAATCCCGCCGAAAAACGGTGTCGCAATATTCGCTGCCCCTTGAGCGATCAGCTCGGTATTGGATCTGTGTTTAGAGCCAATCATACCGTCAGCAACAACTGCTGAGAGGAGTGACTCCACCCCACCCAAAAGAGCGATAATAAATGCGGGAACTATAT
Organism: Candidatus Sulfurimonas kebritensis; assembly: GCA_047689515.1. GTDB lineage: Bacteria > Campylobacterota > Campylobacteria > Campylobacterales > Sulfurimonadaceae > Sulfurimonas > Sulfurimonas kebritensis. The sequence continues at coordinate 3,287 of JBEWQA010000039.1, read as the reverse complement.
AGGTATGCAAGTTACCCCACTCAAAATTCGGGAGTGAAAAATTTATCTCACCGTTGATGTTTCCAAAAAAAGTCTCGATCGTAGTCACAGGAAGCTCAAAAAAACTAACCGCTAAAGTAAGTAGAACGATAGCTATAAATGAGCCGGGAATTTTTGTAGTGAACTGTTTGGCATAGATCGTAATAATGATAGTAGCTATTGTGATCCCAAGAGCGTAGATATTTACACTATCTAGGTTTTGAAAATAGAGGGACCATTTTGCAAAAAACTCTGATGGGAGACTTTCTATATCGAGACCTAAAGCATCTTTGATCTGTGTAGAGAAGATCACAACTGCGATCCCGCTGGTAAAGCCGACGATCAAAGGCTGGGGGAAATATCTCAAAAGAGAGCCGAAGCGCAGTAATCCAAAGATGATTAAAATCACTCCCGCCATCATTGTGGAGATCAAAAGCCCTTCATATCCATACTCCTGCACAATTGCAAAAAGTATAACGATAAAAGCTCCCGTAGGACCGCCAATCTGTACCCGGCTTCCACCTAAAAAAGAGATGATAAATCCGGCAACTACCGCTGTTATGATCCCTTTTTCAGGTGAAACCCCAGATGCTACTGCAAACGCTATAGCTAAAGGCAAAGCAACAATCCCGACAATAATGCCGGCCATAATATCTGCAAAAATCTGCTGTTTTGAGATACCCTGTTTTAAAAGTGTAAAGAGTTTTGGTGAAAAAAGATTGGACACTATATAACTCCCCTAGAAAAGATTAATGGAATTATATAGTTTTTTAAATAATTTTAAAACATTAAAAGTGATTATTTTTTAACATCTCTCTCCAAATGTGACTCAACTGACTTGATCTTGGTTTTGAGTCTCTCCTCTTGAGAGTGTCTGATATCAAACTTCAAAGAGCTGTAAACACGCTCACAATCCTTCACCTGCTCATACGCCAACTCAATCACATCCAAAGCTTCTCTCATAGTTGCAGTCTCTACGATAGTCCCCATAGGAGTAAGTTTATAAGTCACCCCGCTTTTGTCAATCGCATCTATAATCTTTGCCACCTGTTTTGAAACAGATGATCCCTCACGGCAGTTGTCACTTGTAGGGAACATTGCAAACTCTAAAAGTACACTCATTCTTTTTCTCCTTTTTCAGTCTTTAAACATAAGACATTTATTTTCAGTGAGCAAATTTACCATATCTTCACTTGTAAGTGCCTGTGAACAATAATATCCCTGGAAGTAGTCACACCCCTTATCTTTCAGAAAACGATAGTGTTCAGCCGTTTCAACACCCTCTGCAACTACATGGAGTTTAAATCTTTTGGCAATATTTAAAATAGTCTCAACCAGTTCTTTATCATCCTCATCTACAGAGAGATCTTTAATAAACGCACGATCGATTTTAAGTACAGTAAAAGGGAGCTGTTTCAGGTATGACAAAGAGGAGTAACCTGTACCGAAATCATCTATAGAGAGGCTAATGCCAAGCGCGCGCATCTCCTCCATTTTTACCCTTGCAGTTTCAATATCATCGATAACTATCGATTCGACAATCTCTATCTCGACATTTTTAGGGTCTATACCGCTGAGCTTTATAGCTTTTTTGAGTTTCGAAATAAAGTCTTCGGTGTTAAATTGTCGGACACTTACATTGATCGCTATTTTTTGAAGTTTATGGAGATCTTTAAACTCTTTTTTCCATACAAGGAACTGTTCAAAAGCCCTCTGCATAACAAAATCTCCCACCTGCATAATCAAACCGCTCTCTTCTGCTACCGGGATAAACTCTTCAGGTTCTACACAACCGAACTCTTGAGAGTGCCATCTTAAAAGGGCTTCGGCACCTATAATATTTCCACTTTGAACCTCTACGATAGGCTGATAGTATACATCCAGTTCACCATTTTCCAAGCTCTTTTTAAAGCCGCTTTCGAGTTGGACTCTTCGCTGCACCCATGCTTCCATCTCCTCTTTGTAGAAACGTTTTGTATCCCTTCCATCCTCTTTAGCTGCATACATAGCAAGGTCGGCATGTTTTAATATATCATCCGCTTTATCTTCTGTAGAAGATACCAAAGCGATCCCGATACTTGCCGAAATTTTTAAACTATGTTCATCAACATGGATCGGTTCTTTAAAATGTTCATAAATTTTTGTTGCTATCTGCTCAGCTTTAGCAGCAGCGACATTATGGTCATGGGAAAGATCAGGTGCCAGTATAACAAACTCGTCACCCCCTAAACGGGAAACTATATCTTCACGGCGTATTATATCTTGCAGTTTATAAGAGACCTCGACAAGGAGTTTATCACCCATAGCATGACCGAGGGAATCATTTATATTTTTAAAATGATCGATATCTAAAAAAAGTACGGCAAAAACAACACCGTGACGTTGGTAACGCATGATCTCACGATCTATATGCTCTTTGAGTGTTATACGGTTTGGTATATTTGTAAGCAGATCGTACTTCGCTTGTCTCTCAACCTGTTGTTGCGCCCGCATCTTCTCTGTCGTATCGGCTATAATACCTATGGCACCTATAACTTCTCCCATATCGTCACGTATTGGTGAAGTTTGCATACTTATAAACATGTTTTTATGTTTATCTGGTATCGCATAACTCCCGTCATAATTGCCCTGCTTATTATCAATAGCAGCTTTAAGTGCCGGCAAAATTCTCTGGTCACCGAGTATATGCAGGTCCAATCCGACTAAAAACTCTTCAGACTCCTCTAAAAACTCTGCAAACTTTTTGTTTACCTCTCTGACAATCAGCTTCTTATCGTAAAAGACAAAGCCGACAGGTGCAGCTTTAAAAAGGATTTCAAAACGCTCCTCCGAAACGGTGGATTTTTGCTTCTCCTCCTCATAAAGCGTACTAAACTTAAAAATATCCTCATATGCTTTATAGAACCGTCTCCCAATCATTAGGAGCAGTCCAAAAAACAAACTCATCAAAAATCCCATGGCTATATATAACTCTGTTTGCTGCATAAAAAGGACTAAAATGATAGGTCCCAAGACCATAACCAAGAAGATATTGTAAGCTTTGATAAAAAACAGAAGTGAGTTGATCGCACTTACGCTCAAACCGATATATAAGATGATGATAGCCGACTGGATCATCATATTGTCTATATTGAAAAATAAAAACGGAGGAAAGATCCATAATATATTGGAGATAGCCAAGGTGGAGAGGTAAAGCTTTTTCCATTTTTTAATAGTATAGCGATTTATATTGGTCGCATAACGCGATGCCAGCATTATTCTATAAAGAG
>JBEWQA010000091.1:0-2799 GCA_047689515.1 Candidatus Sulfurimonas kebritensis | reverse complement strand
ACTTAAAAAAAGTACAAAGTGTACAATTATTTTATTTTCTGTAGATTTTGTCGAGAGTGCTGAGAAGTTTTACAGCATTTTTACTGTTTTCAAGCTCTGTGAGTACATTTATTATTTTAAAAGCATTTTTGTTTTGCTCTGCATATAAATTCACTATACTGTCTTTTTCTGGATTGTGATCCTGTAGCAGTGACTCCATTTGATTCAATATTTTATTAATCCTATGATTCACTATTTTTTTAGACAATGAGTTCATTATGTTCATGTTATCCCCTTTTTTTATTTAAGTCGGATAATAGTGAAAAATTATTAATCTTCAAAACTATAAAATATTGCATATTAAGGATAAATCTTGTACTTTTACAAATATTTTTACTGAAAGTGATACAAAAAGGCAACTTTTGAAATTTGAGCACAATTTGAGATATGATTACCAATCGAAACAGTTTGGTATATCAATCAAGACATTTGTGGGGTATGAAAAGGGGATGAGTGGCGAAAAAAAACAGTTATTTGCATTGGTAGTGGGCAGTTACGGGAAAGGCTTCATCGACGCTTCTGCGAGCGGTATTATGCTGAACAGAAGTGGAGAAGAATATCTTACAGTAGATAGTATTGATGAGTTTTTTGGTTTTAGAAAAGAAAATATACACAGATGGAGATCAGGGAAGCGCATAAACTTACTGAAATGCTTACTGAATACTCCGGTGCACTTCGTATACCATATGAGGGCCCACAGGGATATGGTGAGGGCCAGCAACGCAATAATGAACAGGGGAGGATCTATAAGTTATTTGCCAGGCAGGACTATTTCTATGTTGAACACATAATCTGATGTTCTAAACGTATCATCATTTTTCAAGATAGAACCATACAGCAGCAACGGTCTTTTATAATCAGTCTCGTACATGATCTGCTTTGCAACGGACTTTGCGGCAACAAATTCAACGTGGAAAGGATTCGTTCCGAAGTACCTGCTTTGATCTTTCATCATTTGGCAAATGGCATCTATTCTGTAATTGTCAGTTTTAGGGTTTGATTTTGAGGCAGTAACCTTCTTGCATTTGATATAAACCTTTGTACCCACAAGATCCCCAGGGAACGCCTCGATCTCATCAATATATGTCTGCCTTGCACTATCCAGGTACATCTCTGCGTGAAGCAAGTCAGTGATAAGCGCTGCTATTATTAAAAAAAATCTCATTCTACTATCCTAAAATATCAAACTTTGAATTATGCTTACTGGAAACACAAATAAACGGTTTTCCGAGTATCTCCCAATACAGACCCTCTCTTGTAGGGTTAATATCATCATACTCTTTGTTTATGCTTGATAATTTAACCTCTCCGTTCCCTAAGAACTGTACCTGCTTAATTCTCACTATATCTCCATATCTCACCATGTAAATATCATCAGAATAAGCTACGTTTCTCCCATTTACCATGTCGATAAACAGTAGATCATTTTTCCCGTAGTAAGGCTCCATATCGTTACCTTGCATTTTAAATATCTTGGTGTTCTCATCCACTTTATCAAGCACGTCTTTTTGGAATAATCTTTTATCGATATTTACAACCTCGTCATCTTCTCCCAACACTACTTTTATGCTGATCATGTTGTCTCTTGTTTTGATCTCCGGGAACAAGTGGGCATATTTCTCCCTGTTCCTGCGAATTTCATTTTTTGCGATCTTTTCTTTTTCAATGGGGTCGAAAAAATCTTGCACTGGGACATTTGCCATCTCTGCAGATAGGGAAATGATCTCCGGGTCAGGAGTTCTCGACCCGTCACGGTACTTCGCAATAGATTCTTTGCTTATTTTTCTTCCCATCTTTGTAATGTATTCCGCCAAGGCAAGACTCGTGATTTTTTTTTCTTTTAAAACACTGTCGTAAAGCTCATGAAACATGTTTAAACTCCTAAGTTAACTTATGTTCGTGTACAAATTGTACTAATCTAAAATGTATATAGTGTACATATGTTAAGTAGCTGTTAAAAGTACTTAATGTACAATACCATCATGATGAAAGAAAAAATAAAAACTATTCTTCTTGATCATTATGGTGCAGACATGGTCAATAGCATACTTTCCGGTAGAAGAAAGCCTAACCTTGAAGTTATTTGCGACATAGAAGAAAGGCTAAATATACCTGCAAAAGCATGGAAAAACATAAAGTCCTATATGGAAGAACCCGACAATTTTGAATCGACTTCAAATCATATTTAGCCAATTATAGGCTTATATAAGAAAATAGTCTAGTACAAATTAAAATAAATTTATACCCAAGGAGGAAAAACACATGCTGGAAGATATTTTTTACCCGGTAGATCATATTTACATTAGGGCCCAAAAGGTGGTTAAAGACTACAAGGACAAACATTCTAAAAAAATATCGTGGGTAGCGGAAGAGTTGAATACAACAAAGGGATATTTATATCAACAGTTAGATCCAAACCGAGAGGGAAAGCAGCTTAGTGTTGACAGGGTCATCCACATTACAAAACTTACAAAAGACCTGGGCATCATTGAAGCAATTGCAGATCACTTTGACTGCATTATGGTCAAGAGAATGAAAGTTGAGACAGAAACAAAAGACATAAACATGCTTGTTGACATTTCAGCACTTGAAAATCAGGATGTGTTCCGGGAGGCAAAGAAAGCTATTATGGATGGGCATGTTGATGAGCACGAGAGGGAAAAACTTGTTGAGGAGCTGAAAGGTGCACAGCAAGCAAACGCTCAACTGCTATACGCACTGGAAAACATGTAGTGCCTACCTAGAGCTATCTCCCGGTTT
>JBEWQA010000007.1:0-54447 GCA_047689515.1 Candidatus Sulfurimonas kebritensis | reverse complement strand
TAGGGGAATATAGCTTAAAGGTTTATTAAACTAAAGAAGAGTTAGAAAAGATTCTCTTTCTTTTCTAATTTGCTTCTATAATCCAGCCGCCACCGATCAACTTATCATCATCATAAAAGACTGCAGCTTGTCCTACAGCTACGCCAAAGACGCCCTCTTCTAAATCAATATATGCTTTATCGTTTTCTATTTTTACATGACAAGGAACTGACTTAGTTCTATATCTGAGTTTTACAGTTGAATCAAACTCTTTTTCATTATTAAAGAAATTCAAATTGTTTAACACTACTTTATCACAAGAAAGTTCTTCACGTTGCCCCACAACAATTTGATTTTTCTCAGGGATTATCTTTGTTACAAAGTGAGGCTCATGTGCACCATTAACTGTGAAGCCGCGTCTTTTACCTATAGTGTAGTGCATATACCCTTTATGTTCACCCACTACATTACCATCTTTATCAAGTACCTCACCTACTTCATCAACATCAACATAATCTTTTAGTACATCTGTATATGTAGTTTCAACAAAACATATTTCACTAGATTCAGCCTGAGAAGCAAAACTCTCCAAACCTTTTATAGATGCTGCAAGCTCTTTAATATCACTTTTTTTTCTTTCACCTAAGGGAAATTTCAATCGAGGCAATATATCTTTGTTTATATAGAATAGAAAGTAGCTCTGATCTTTAGTATCATCATCAGCTGCATATAAAAATTCTCCGTCTGTTTTGATATAGTGCCCTGTTGCAACATAATCTGCTCCAATTTCATCAGCAAACTTTACCATCTCACCAAACTTGAGGTTTCTATTACACAATGCACATGGATTTGGAGTTTTCCCCTCTGCATACGTATCGATAAAAGGTTGAAATACTTTTTCTTTGAAAGTATCTTGAAGATCTAACACATGAAGTTTGACACCTACATAATCAGCAGCTTTTTGAGCACGTGCTTGATGTATCTCATGGTATCCGGGTTTTGAGTGAAGCTTCATATAAACTCCCTCTACTTCATACCCTTGTTCCTTTAATAGTAGTGTGGTTATCGTAGAGTCTACGCCTCCACTCATTCCAACCAAAACTTTTTTCATATACTTACCTTTAATTATCACAATTTTGAAATTGTACCAAATTAAAGTATATGAAAAACTTATTCTTTTAACTTATTAAGTCTCTCTTTTTTTGTACCTATTGCTGTTATCTGCACACCAAAGTTTCCATCAACTATAACAACTTCCCCTTCAGCGATAACATGGTTATCTACTAATATCTCTAAAGGATCGTTAGCAAGCTGGTTTAACTCGATTACTGATCCTATATCCATATTCAAAACATCTTTGAGTAACATCTTCTTTTTACCTATACGTACTTTAACAGGCAGCTTTACATCTAAAATAAGGGAAATATTACTCATCTCTTCATCTGAAAGTGAAACTTTACTAGTAGTAGACAAAGCAGAAGGTGCCGGTTCTTCTAAGTGAGGAGCTGGTTCTGATACCACTTCTTCCTCTTGAGCACCACCACCAAAAAGTGCAGTATCGAGTTTCTCATCAATAATAAACATCAATAATGAGTTCAAAGAATCAAGAGAAAAATTATATACGAACATCTTACTGTACTGCTCAAGACTAACCTCTTGATTTTCCCCTATCGGTTCAATACTTTCTACACCGAAAGAGAGTATCGGCAGCTCTTTTTGTGCAGACAAAGTGTTGGCAACCGCACCGAATATGTTTGAAATGATCTCTTTGGTGGCATCCAAGTCATCATCACTTACATCTTCTCTATCACTTGCTTCCTCACCCATCATCATATCTGATAGTGATGCGGCCAAATTTGGCGGTAACGCCACCATTACATCTGCTTCTAAATCACCTGTCACTTTTAATTTTACTAAAACGATAGGCGGAACAATATTGGATATGATACTTAGTTCTTGCGTCTCTTTTAGTTTTAGCGATGGAGCAGAGCCAACAAGTGCCTCTATAGTAGCAACTGTTTCATCTTCAAATAGTTTTATAAAGTCACTCATTTAATTCCCCTTTTTCTGTCTCTTTCTCTTTTTCTTGCTCTTCCAGGATATCATTAAACTCATCCTCACCCTCTTCATGAATAATATCACGAACACCGGAGATCTTATCGTGTCTCTGTCTTTCAAGATTTTCGAGTGCAAATTTCACTTCATCTTTTTCTGTCTCTATTACTTCAAGAACACTGATAGACTTTCTAAATCTTCTCAAACCTATCTCCCCGCGGAACCTGTCTTTGCCGTCAACCGCTACAGTCACTATATCATCTGCCGGACTTGATAGTCGTATAACGTCACCCACCTGTAATTCCAGTATCTCACTCATAGTTAGATCGGCATGGCCTAAGTTGGCTTCTACATTGACTTTTGCACCACCAAGTAAAACTTTAAGTTCCGTATTTCTTGATTTTTTTGAACTTGTTTCGTTGAGCATAAGATCACGAGAAGCAAGTTTCGGCAATACCGGTTCTAAAGAGATAACCGGGTAGCAGATATTCATCATCCCTGAACTGTGTCCGATAATTATCTCCATAACAACCATTACTACGATCTCATTTTGTGCAACGATCTGAACAACATTCGGGCTTGATTCTTTGGAGTCTATCGTAGGGTACACATCCATAACCGGACCCCATGCCTCTTTCAATGCACCCATCATCACACGCAGTATCGTCTCAAAAAGCGATAACTCTATATCAGAAAATTCCCTTGTAGAGTCAAAAGGCTCCCCTTTTCCTCCAAGTATACGGTCAAGCATCGGGAATGCGATAGAAGGGTTGATTTCTATAACACCGCTTCCCTCCAAAGGTTTCATCGAAAAGACATTAAAGCTTGTAGGATTTGGCAGGGACATCAAAAACTCACCGTATGTCATCTGATCAACTGAGTGGAGTTGTATCTCTACGATACTTCTCATAATAGAGGAGATCTGCGATGCCAAACTTCTTGCCATCTTGTCATGAACACCGCGAAAGGCACGCAGCTGCTCTTTTGAAACCCTGTTTGGTCGCTTAAAGTCGTAAAGTGTAACTTGCCGTTGAGGGAGTAGATTGTCCTCTTCGGATTCTAGGACATCATCACCCTCATCCTCTACAACGTCTAAAAGCGCATCAATTTCGTCTTGTGAAAGTATATCTGCCATCTTACGCTCCTATACTCTCTTTTATTTTATGTAAAACAGATTTATGAATCTGGGAGATTCTTGATTCTGTAATCCCAAGAACTTCACTAATCTCTTTAAGGGTCAGCTCTTCAAAATAGTATAATTGAATGATCATCTGTTCCCGTTCTTTATAAGTGGAGAGCACATTTTTAATAACATCGATAAGTTCCTCTCTTTCGATCTCTGCAAGCGCTGCTCCCTCATCACCAACCTGTAGTTGGTCATGAAGCGGCATCACTGTATAGATATTTGATGCTACCCTTGCATCATGTATCTTCTCTATATCTTCATCCAAGATAGTAGCCAGTTCTTCATCGCTTGGCTCCTCTTCGTGTGTTAGGCGGTACTCCTCGATAGCATAGTCGATCGCTTTTATCAGTTTTCTGTTTGAACGGCTCAGGATGTCCAAACTTCTTAAATAGTCGAGCATCGATCCGTACACTCTTTTTTTTGCATACCCCCAAAAGTTATCATTGAGGCTTGTGTCGTATCTTCGGGCAAGTTTGATCAGCTCTTCAGTTCCGATCGCTGCAAGATCGGAATAGTCAACTGAACTGGGTAGTCTCTCTTTTAAACGAAAAGCCATAGCTTTTACTGCAGGAAGATACTGGATCGCCAACTCATCCTCTTTATGCTTGATATCTTCGGTATAAGCTGTCGGAATCATTTCGTTTTTCCTGTAGTGTCTTCGGAATTAACTTTTATAGCATAATCTGTCAAACGACATGCAGAATCGATCAGCTTTTCACGTTTGTTGATCTCCTGTACAAATATATCGAGATCTTTTTCATGCGTGTCTTTAGGGAAGTTATAAGCCCGAATACTTATAGTTTTGTAGTAAAGTGCAACTATAACATGAGAGAATAGATAAAAAAAGATAGTGATAAAAAAAGTATATGTTAATAAACCTGCAGCATCAAAAGATTTGAGTATCCCAAAGATGATCCCTACAAAAAAACCTTGAACTGTAAAAAAATATACAAAATTTTCACCTAACATATCTACCCCACTTTTTTAAAAATGGTCCATCAAACGTTTAAACAGACCACTTAACCCACTTTCGTTTGACTTAACTAGCACATTTCGTTCCAATTTTGCGAAGAGTTTTTGCACTATCACGTCTATATCTTTTGTTGCTTGGGCCGAAGGATAGAGTACCGAGAAAAGTGCCCGCTGCTTCACCGCCGATGCCACTTTTAGGTCATCATTGATTTTACCCAGTAACTGCAGGTTAAGGTTGCCTCCTATATTTGCATTGGCAACTTTACGGATCTTCTCAAATACGCCTACAGCTTCTTTTTCGCTTTTGACCTGGTTCATTATAACATTTACATCATCTCGAAGTGTTGCGATTGTTTTAATCGTAGCATACGCATCAGTAATTGCAGCAGGATCGGGGACGGTTACTACCACTACATCATCTGCAGCATTTAAAAACATCTGTATATGTTCACCGATACCTGCACCAGTATCTACGATCATCACATCAAGGTTGCTAAGCACCTGTGCCTCTTCCATAAAACGATCAAAGAGTGCACTATCGGAGTATTTAAGTATCTCATCACCGCTCTCACCGGGAATTAAGATCAAATTACGCGTGATAGGGACGAGAATGTCTGAAACACTTGCCTCACCTTTAAGTACATGCAGGATATTTTTTTTGATCTTAACATTAAACATCACATCAAGATTTGCCAAACCGATATCTGCATCAAAAATTCCGACATTTAAACCTTTTTGTGCCAAAGAGTATGCGAGGTTTGAGCTGATCGTACTTTTTCCGACACCCCCTTTACCACTGGTAATAGCAATAAAACGGGTTTTTTTAGATTTTTTTGCTGCGTTTGAAGAGACGAGCTCTTCGAGTTTTTCAGCCTGATGCCCCATTACGCTTTACTCCTGTTAAATCCATGCAATAAACACTCTATCAGAAAATCACTCGACGCCGTTACCAGATCTTCAGGTACCTCTTGCCCTACTGAGAAATAACTGATCGGTTTTTTTGTTTCGTATGCCAAGGAAAAAATATTTCCAAATCCCATCGTTTCATCCAGTTTAGTAAACATTAAAGTGTCAATACCCAGTGATGAAAAGTTATCGTAAGTCACCTTCAAGTCATCATACTTTATACTGCTTGGCATCACCAAAACAACATCCACTTCATAGTTGGTAGTATTTGAATTAAGACACTCATAGATCTTCTCGATCTTCCCCTTGTCGTAAGGGCTTGAACCCATTGTATCGATCAAAATACAGTCACAATATTTCAACGACTCCAATGCCGATGAAAACTCAGGAGGATCGACGACCGTTTCGATTCCCAGCTTCATCATACGAGCGTATTGCATCAGTTGTTCAACCGCACCGATTCTATAGGTATCTAGTACAACTAAACCGACTTTATATTTTTTATCCAATAGATAGGAATAACGTGCAGCGAGTTTTGCGATCGAAGTAGTTTTCCCCACTCCTGTCGGACCTACAAGCATCATCACCCGTTTTGTCCCTATACCAGGTAACGACTCTCTGCGAATCGGCACCATTTTACGTAATATTGTTTGAAAATAGCGCTTTACGGTCGCAGAGTTTTCACGCATCTTCAGAGGCATGTGCTCTAAAGTTACCTGCATCAGCATATCTAAATGCTCTTTATTCATACCGCTTTGAGATGCCAAACGGTAGATCTCTGCAAATTCAGGTGGAATCTGGCTTGTCAGCTCCGGTGATTTTTCATCCCAGAACATATTTTGGATGATTTTTACTTTGTCTGTAAGTTTATTGATCTCAGACTTGATCTCTTTTAGCTCCAAAGGCTCGACAGCCGGTACTTGTACCTCGGGAGTTTTTTCATAAGCAGTTAGCGGATCGGTTACCTGAGAAATTTTTGAGATCTGCTCGGCAGCATTTGAGATGTCAAAGAGGATATCTTTTGATTCCTCCTTAACAGGTTGCTGTGAGCTTAACGGTTTATTCCGTTTTCTATGATCAGGCAGGACCATATCATCCTCTACTCCGATCACTATCTCATAAAGTCCGTCACGGCCGAGAGTTTTCTTACGCAATTCATTTGTTTCAATAAGCATCCCCTCATCACCAATCTCCATTTTAGCTTTTTTCAAAGCTTCTGAAGGGGATTTTCCGGTAAATGTAAGCATCTTCATCTAAGCACACCTAATAATGGGATCACAACACTCTCTCTTTCTTGCCAATGGGGATGGGGAACCTTCAAATCTTTTGTATCAATCTTTCGATTATCAAAAAATATTATATCCAAATCTAAAGTCCTTGGTGCATTTGCAAAACTTCTTTTTCTGCCAAAACGTTTCTCTAAACGCAACAAAAATCGCAATAACTGTTTTGGCGTCATTGCCGTTTTTAGAAATATAATTGAATTAAAAAAATCATCTTGGGCTTCATAACCAAACGGAGGATTTTTTAAAATCAACGATGTTTGAAACAGCTCCACTGTTTTTTCCCTTTGTAAAGCCACAAACAGATGTTCAAACCTTCGTTTAACATCACCGACATTCCCGCCTATACCGACTACAGCTTCATATCGAAAACTTTTTTTCACCGGTTTTTTAAAGTAGGGGTAACGCAAGCCGTGAAAAGTACTTAACTTATCATTGAGCTTACGTTTTTTATACATAGATACGCTTATTGTTGTGCTGCTTGCTGTGCTGCTTGAGCCGCTTTTATCTCATTCATAATTTGAACCATACCCATCATTGCAAGATGGTAACCAAAAGGACCAAAACCAACGATCGATGATGCACATACAGGTGCGATCACGTTTTTCTGGCGGAACTCTTCACGTCTATGGATATTTGAAATATGTACTTCAATTGTCGGGATATTCACTGCTGCGATTGCATCACGAATCGCAATAGATGTGTGTGTATATGCAGCTGCATTAATGATAATTCCGTGTGCTTCACCGTAACACTCCTGGATCTTATCTACAAGCTCACCCTCTAAGTTACTTTGAAAAAACTCGATCTCTACACCGTTTTGTTTTGCAACTTCTTGCATTTGAGCATGAATCTGTTCTAGTTTCATTGGCCCATAAATCTCTTGTTCGCGAACACCTAACATATTTAGATTTGGACCTTGAATAACTACTATTTTCATTTTTAACCTTCGATTGTTTTATTTGAAGTTTTATTCTACCCTAAAAAAGATTAAAAAAATCACACCCTATTAAAATTTACTTTCAACCAACTTGTCACAATTTTTGATCATGTCGTAAAGATCCATTTCACTGCCCGATATAGTGCACACCATCTTTCCATTTTTGTCGATAAAAACAAACTGCTCAGACTCATGATAATTCTCATTCATAAACGCTGAAAAGATCACATATTCAGCCTTTTCAATATTGCGTATGTTTTCATTAACATATTTATATTTTTCCGATTCTTTATTGAGTTGTTTAATCGTTAAAACTTCTTTTTGCAAGCTGTTTTTTAGCACATCTTCAAGCTCTGTCAACTCATCCTCAAGGTTTTCATACTTCAAATGGCATTTTATCATTTTAACTCCTGTTACACTTATTAGACAATAAAGTGTATAATCTTATCTGAATTTTTATACAAAGAATTGATAACTATGAATATTATAGCACCAAATTATATATTAACACCTGATAAACTACTTAAAGATCTTGCTATCGCCTTTGACAAGGAAATAAAAAAGATCGCACCACTACAACAACTCCAAGAGGAGTTCCCCGATGCCCCTGTGAGTAAGCTGGGCAAAAACTCCCTTGTGATGCCTGGACTTATAAATGCCCATGTCCATATAGAGTTTTCGGCAAATAAAACTGAACTGAGCTACGGCGACTTTATCAACTGGCTCTACAGTGTCATCGAAAATCGCGATGAGCTTATCAACGGATGTGATCAAGAGTGTATGGCAAAAGCGATCGATGCTATGCTTGACTCCGGTATCACAACATTTGGTGCGATAAGTTCCCACGCGATGGATCTACAAGCATGTGCAGATGCAAAACAAAACGTTGTATTTTTTAATGAACTTATCGGTTCTCAAGCTTCTATGGCAGATGCACTTTTTGGAGATTTTGTAGCACGGCTCGATGCAAGCAAGACAGTAGAACGCGAAGGTTTCATCCCTGCAGTTGCGATCCACTCTCCATACTCTGTACATCCTATACTGATTAAAAAAGCACTCGATATAGTCAACAACGAAAAGCTTAAACTCACAGCCCACTTTATGGAAAGTCCTGCCGAGAGAGAATGGCTTGATAGCAGTGAAGGGGATTTCAGCGAATTTTTTCAAAAGTTTCTAAACCAAAAGCAGAATGTAAGCGATGCCAATGAGTTTTTAGAACACTTCAAGACGACACCTACACTGCTAACCCATGTAGTCCAGTCAAATGAGAGTGAACTCCAAAACATCAAAGAGTCGGGACATACGGTTATCCACTGCCCTATCTCCAATAGACTTCTTGGCAACGGAACACTCAATATAAAAGAGTTAAACGAGCATAAAATCCCATGGATCATAGCAACTGACGGGCTGAGTTCAAACTACAAACTCGATCTGTTTGAAGAGATGAAGATCTCTTTGATGAGTCATGCAGATGCACCGCTTTTGGAGTTTTCAAAGTCCTTGATCGAAGCTGCTACAAAAAATGCAGCACAAGCCTTGGGACTCAATACAGGTGAGATCAAAGAGGGAAAAAATGCCGATATGCTTGTGCTCGATCTGGACAACGAACCAAATGAAGAACTCTACACTCACCTGATCCTGCACCACTACAATATTTCAAAAGTTTTCATCAACGGAAAACTTGAAAAAGGGGAACTATAATGGAGTTTTTAAAAAAATTATTTTGGCCGATCACTGCACCGATCAAGTTTATACAAAACCATTTCAAAGCGAGTGTTTTTGTCCTTATCCTGTTTATCCTTTTTGCTCCGCATGATGAGCAACAGATCTATAATAATAACCTGGAACAGATCAAACTCGTAGGCCCTATTTTTGATGCGACTGAAGTGGTAGAGAAGATCAATGAAGCAGCGGACAACAACGATATCAAAGGGATACTTTTTTCTGTAGACTCACCCGGCGGAGCCGTAGCACCTTCTGTGGAGATAGCCTATGCAATCAAACGTGCCAGTGCAAAAAAACCTGTAGTTGTGTATGCAAAGGGTACTCTAGCTAGCGGAAGCTATTATGCAAGTATCTGGGCCGACAAGATCATCTCAAATCCGGGAAGCATGATAGGGAGTATCGGTGTGATTATGCAAGGAGCCGATTTTAGCGAACTTATGGGCACTATAGGTGTAAAGACACAAGTGGTAAAAGCGGGGAAATACAAACAAGTAGGGACTGCCGATCGAGCATGGAAAGATTATGAGATTAATGAACTCAACAAAGTGATCCAAAGTACTTACGATATGTTTAGTAAAGATGTAGCAGATGCGCGAGGATTAGACTTTAACAAAAGAGATCTGTATGCTAACGCACACATATTTACTGCTTCTCAAGCCAAAGAGGTTGGTCTTGTCGATGAGTTGGGAGTTGCATATGATGCCAAAAATGAACTGATTAAACTCAGCGGTGTAAAAAAAGCGATCTGGAACAAAGAGGATAAGTTTGAGAAATTTATGAAAAAGATCTCAAGCTCCATAGCCGTCACACTCTATGCCCACTTCCCTACCCTCTCATTAAGATGAGGGGATCTCCCTTTTCTCCAGTACTTTTGCGCTGATGACCACTTCATCGCTCTGCGCCTCAAACTCATCGTTAACCTCTAAAGCATTTAGCTCCACAACTGTGTTTTCACGAGAGATCTGTGCGAAACCTTTTTTTCTTTTGAGCTTGGGGTCCTGAGCTGCCAACATCTTTTGCAGGTTAAGTATCTCTGCTTGATAGTTGTTTACTCTGTTTTGAATCATCTGAGGGAACCTGTCGCTTATATTATTTAATGTTGTCTTGAAGTTTTGCAGCCTGTACTCAATAGTTTGTTCAAAACTCTTTTGCAAACTTATAATACTCTCTTTGTGCTGTTGCAGTTTTTTCTCAACTGAATGCTGCATAAAAGATCGCTGCAGATGTTGCAGTTCTTGGCTTTTATTATAGATCTTTTGTTCTAACTTATGACTCATCTGGGTTGAGAGAGTGTCTATATATTGATAGAGTTCATTGACATCAGGCAGTACCATCTCCATCGCAGCACTCGGAGTAGGCGCTCGCAAGTCAGCAACAAAGTCCGAGATTAGATAATCGATCTCGTGCCCTACGGCAGAGACAATTAAAGTTTTTGCTTGATAAACGGCGTCTGCGACGATCTCTTCATTAAAGGCCCAAAGGTCTTCCATACTGCCGCCACCACGGGCGATGACAATAAGATCGTATTCTCCTTGATCTGCTTGGGTAATCGCCTGAGCTATCTGTGGTGCTGCACCCTCACCCTGTACTAAAACATCATAAATATCGATTGAAATATTTCTATAGCGCTTGTTGGCAACACGAAGCATATCTTGCAGTGCTGCCCCCGTTGCCGAGGTAACAAGGGCTATTTTTTGCGGGAATCTCGGAAGAGGTTTTTTCAACTCCTCATTAAAGTATCCCTTTTCCAAAAGTTTTTGCTTAAGCTGTTCATACGCTAATGCTAAAGCTCCCTGCCCTGAAGGCTCAATCATAAAACAATTGATCTGATACGATCCGCGGGGTTTATAAACAGTTATAGCACCGTCTACTAAGACCTTAAGCCCTTCTTCGAGTCGAAACTTAAGTTTTGTAGCATTACCCCGAAACATTACACAGGAGATCGCAGAGTTTTGATCTTTGAGTGTAAAGTAGATGTGCCCCGAGTTATGGTATGTGACACGGGAGAGTTCCCCTTCTACAAATACTCTTTCAAAACTGCTTTCTAAAACTGTTTTGATCTGCTCATTGAGTGTAGATACGGAGAGTGCTTGCATAGCTTTCTATTTTTTTCTCGCTATAAAAAGTGTAGAGATATCCATAGAAAAACTCTGCGTATAAAGCATTTCAAAACCGGCACGCTCCAATTCAGCCTGCATCCCCTCGACAGTTACAAAGTTTTTGATCGAGTCGGGAAGATAAGTATACGCTTCTAAGTTTTTTGAGATTGCCCCGCCGACATAAGGGAGGATCTTATGCATATAAAAATCACGAATTTTATCTTTTAAGCTTTTTTTATCCTGTTTCATAAACTCTAAGATTACGACAAGCCCGCCGGGTTTGAGCACACGATTAAACTCATAAAATGCCTCTTGGCGCTCTACAACATTTCTGATACCGTAAGTGATACTTACAACATCACCTTTTGAATCTTCTAAAGGGATCTCTGTTGCTTTTGCTATATGGTAAGAAAACTCAGGAAATTTCTCACGTGCTACATCAACCATCCCATTTGAAGGATCTACACCTACGATCTCATCTATCTTGACACCGGCTTTGTCGGCTTGTTTTTTCCAGTGTCCCATCATATCACCCGTACCGCAAGCGACATCGATAATACGATCAAGCTCTTTTTTCCCAAGATATTGATATGCCAGATCACACGCTTTTTTTCTCCAAGCGATATCTACTCCCATACTCATTACACGGTTTGCAGTATCGTATGTCGATGCGATATCGTCAAACATAGAAACTATCTTCTCTTGCTTCTCCATAAAGTTTAATCCTCTCTTTTCATCCAAATAATTATATCTTCATCCACTTGATCTGCATTTAAAACTTCAAAGCGTTCTTGGCTATTTGAAAAGTTTTCTATACCGCCAAATTTAGGTGCTACATAACAAAGGTAAAAGTCAACAAAACCTTTTGTCAGAGAGAAAAGACTCTCTCCACCCTCTATCATGATATTTTTATAGTTTTTTATGATAGAAAAATCATCAGCTATAAACACTTTTCGCCCCTCTACATGAAAAAGAGGGATACTCCGATCAAACTCTTTTTCTCTTGATATGATCAAAACATCGGGAGCTTTTCCACCTACGAGTCTCGCATCAAGTGTCGGACGATCTATGCGGACTGTGTTGCCTCCGATTATCAGAAGATCACATCGGTCTCTTAAGCTATGGACGTGTTTTCTTGAATGTTCACAACTGATCGTCCCCCCATCAAAAGTACCGTTTAATCTTTGTGCCCATTTAAAAAACACAAACTGAGAATCGAGATATTTTTTAAATGGGAGCAAAAGGTTCCTACACTCTTTTTCACAAAGGGAGTCCTCAACCTCTACAGAACTCTTTTGCAGGATTTCTATCCCCTGTGCAGCCTCTTTATTAAAGTCTTTTGCCCCGACAAAAACTTTTTTAACACCCAAGGCACTTAAAAGATTGGCACACGATGGTGTTTTCCCCCTGTGTGAACAGGGTTCGAGTGTACTATATACACTACATTTATGAAATATATTGTTGTGGTTTTTCAGCAGGTAGTTGTGAATATCTTCCGAAGATTGTAGTGACAAGATAGCATCGTCACCGCTAAGTTTAACAAATGCTTTTTGTAAAGCATTGACTTCAGCATGCGGCTCACCCGCTCGTCTATGTGCTTCGACGGCAAGTATCTCGTTGTGCTCACCAACGACACAACAGCCCACGGCAGGATTAGGATAAGTCAATCCTTGATACTTCCATGCCTCTTTTAGGGCAAGCTCCATAAAAAAGCGGCTATCTAATTCCATTCAAAATAGGTTTTCGCTTTTTTAATATCGTTAAAATCGATCTCAAACTTTTCATGTTTGTCTTCAAATGCAAGTTTTGAACCATTCACTTCTAAAAGTTTTGCTTTGATTTTGTCATTTTCTGCCGTAGTAAAAGCGATGTTTTCCCCGACAGATTTTGCAAAATGCTCTATAGTTGTCAGTTTTCTCTCTAGTCCAGGAGAGCCAACTTCAAGTCTGTATTCACCAGAAACAGGTGGAGTTACATCAAGAAGCGGTGAAATCAGGTGTGTGAGTTCGACACACTCATCCATCGTCACACCTTTTCTTTTCCCCTCTTCAAAATCTGGAGAGATAACGGCAACTCTGTAGATAGTCTCACCAAACTCTGAAACCACAGAAGTATCGTAGAGTTCTAATCCTACTGATTTTACTAAAGAGTCTATATCTTTTTCTAAACTCATTACTCCCCCTTCTCTTTTTCGATCTTTTTAAAAAGTGCTTCGATCGTCTCTGTTTTTTTGATATGTTCATCAAATTCAAAAGCGAGTTTCGGACAGCGGTACCACCCTTGCTCTTTAAGGCAATAATCCTCTATAATAGGTCTTGCTTTTCTGAGCTGTTTCAAAAGAACATTCTGCTCTTTTTGATCAAAGTAGGAGGGATCAAGATATACCTTCGCATCACTTCGCCCACGTGAACATTTTACATCGACGATGCCAAGTTCATGAAGTCTTGCATCATTAAGCTGTGCAAGCGCTTCTGGGATAAGTTCGATAAGGATTGATTCCGTACGCTTTAATTTGATCTCGGCTTCAGTCATTGGTTATAAACTTACCTCTTTTTCAACTTTTTTGAATGTTTCGATCACATCACCGGTTTTTACATCATCGTAGTTAGAGATGATAACACCACATTCGTAACCGTTACCAACTTCTTCAACGTCGTCTTTAAATCTTCTAAGACTTACTAGTTCACCCTCAAACGCAACAACACCGTCACGAATAACACGGACAAGTCCGCCACGAATAAGTTTACCGTCTACAACGATACAACCCGCAACCATACCTTTTGGTGATTTAAATACGTCGCGAACTTCCGCTTGACCTGTATTTTCCTCAGTGTATTTCGGTGCCATCATACCAGTTAACATTCCAGTCATATCATCAAGAAGCTGATAGATGATCGAATATGTACGGATATCTACATTTTTCTGTTTTGCTAAAGCTTTAACGCCACCCGTAGGACGCACGTTAAATCCAAGAAGTACACAGTTTTCAGAGTTGCTAACAAGCTCAACATCACTTTCAGTGATTCCACCGACACCGCTAGAGATGATATCGATCTTAACCTCTTCGTTTCTTAGTTCGGATAATGAAGATCTGATAGCTTCAAGTGAACCGTGAACGTCGGTTTTAAGAACAACTTTGAGGGACTTGAGTTTCCCTTCTGCGATCATTGATGTCATATCTTCAAGCGTTGATTTTGTCGATTTACTCAACTCTTTATGACGATCGTATTCGTAACGTTTTTGTGCATACTCTTTAGCTTCTTTATCATTTTTCATCGCTACCATAATCTCACCTGCAGCAGGAACCTCATTAAGTCCAACTACAACTGCCGTATGCGACGGCGGTACAGCTTTAATCTGTTTTGCATTTTCATTGATAAGTGCTTTTACACGTCCGTACGATTTACCACAAACAACATTGTCTCCAACTTTTAAAGTACCGTTTTGTACGATTACAGTTGCAACCGGTCCGCGACCTTTTTCAAGTGAAGATTCAACTACTGCCGCTTTAGCACTTGCATCCGGATCAGCTTTAAGTTCTAAAATGTCCGCAGTTAACAGGATGTTCTCAAGCAGGTCATCAAGCCCCATACCTGTTTTAGCTGATAATGGAACGAATTCTGTGTCTCCACCCCAGTCTACCGGGCTAAGACCGCGCTCTGCCATTTGCCCTTTTACAAGGTCAGGATTTGCTGTTTCTTTATCCATTTTATTAAGCGCTACGATAACAGGTGCACCTGAATCTTTTGCAATCTTAATCACCTCTTCGGTTTGCGGTTTCACGCCGTCATCTGCAGCCACTACGATGATAATAATATCTGTAACATCTGTACCTCTTTGACGCATAGAGCTAAATGCTGCGTGTCCCGGAGTATCGATAAATGTAATCTCTTTACCGTGTTGGTTGATAGTGTACGCACCGATATGCTGCGTGATTCCACCCGCTTCATCTTCTGTTACTTTTGCTTTTCTAATAGCATCTAAAAGCGAAGTTTTACCGTGGTCAACGTGCCCCATAATAGTAATAATTGGTGGACGCTCTTCACCAGTTTCTTCATCTGCCTCTGCTTCTGCTACATAATCAAACTCATCTTTTGGATCTGTTACGGTAACTTCTACACCAAACTCTTCGGACAAGATCTCAATCTCATCAGCTCCCAAGAAATCGTTTTTCGTCATCATCATACCAAGATCAAAAAGTACTTTGATGATATCACTCATAGGGCGTTTAATTTTTTCAGCAAACTCATATACACGGATATCTTCTGGAATCTCTACGTGAGTAACAACCTCTTCAGTTGGTGTCTCTTTTTTATACTTTTTACGCTTTCCACGAGCCACTTTTCTTGTTCTAGGTGCTTGTTTTTTATGTGGATTTCGCCCTATCGGCTTTGGTTGTTTCGGTTTTCTCGGCTCTTCAACCTCGATCTTCGCTCTCTCTGTTGCGTTAAGGTCAAGAAGAACAACTTGGTCATCCATATCTACAGACACATCTGACATAGAACCGCCGAAAATATCCACTTCAAGTTTTTTACCGTGATCTTTTTTCGCTGCAGCTGCTTTCTCTTTTGCTTTTTTCTTGTTTGCAAGCTCTTCTAGAGCCTCTTGACTCATCTTTCCGTAAGAAGAGACAACAGCTTCGTGTTTTTTAGGAGCTTCTACAACTTCCTCTTTTTTAGGAGCTTTTTTCTTTTTAACGATCTTAAGACCAGATTTTTTTACTGCAGTTTTGATTTTAGGAGTATTGTCAGCTTTTTTAGTTTCTACAGTAGTTTTTGCTTCTTTCTCTGGGGCTTTTTTCGCCTCTTGTGCAGGTTTTTGCTCTTTAGACTCTGAAGCTTTAGAATCTTCTGCTTCTGTTTTCTTCTCTTGAGCTTTAGGAGTTTCCTCTTTTTTAGGCTCTTGCTTCGCTTTTGGTTTTGGTGCAGGTTTAGACTGCTCTTCAGCGGGTTCACCATTCATAATATAGTTTGCTAAGCCCTCGGCTTGTTCCATAGTTACTACGCTTTGAGCAGATTTTACATCCATACCCATTTTTGTAGCTTTCTCTAGAACATCCTTTGAGGTGATACCCAGTTCTTTAGCAATTTCGTGTACTCTAACTTTTTCACTCATTCGTGACAATCTCCTTTAATTTATTCATCAATTGTTCTTTTTTACCGCTTCTGCACTCGCGCATCAGTGCTTTGGCTACTCTCTTTTCATCATCGAGACATAATTGACAAAGATAAAAACTTCTCCCAACTCCGTCATATGAAGACAACTCTCCATCTTTGCAGCTTAATCTAAAAAGCTCTTTTTGTACAGCTCTTGAGCGACAAGAGACACACATTCTTGTTGGGTTATAAAATTTTTTCGCCATTATATCTAAATAATACTTGATCTTTACTGTTTATCTTTCGATAATCAAACCGCTGTTATCGAAATCTAAAATTTTCACATTAAACTCGGGAAACTTTTGTTTCAAGCGGTTTGCGATCATAGCTGCATCCTCATCATAAACTAGGGAGAAAAAAGTACTGCCGCTTCCTGAAAGCGTACTCATTAGCGCGCCGCTTTCATATGCCGCTTTTTGTACGGAGAAAAGCTCCGGCAGTGTTCTCATTCTCGCTTTTTGGTGAAACCTGTCCTGAGCGGCAAGTTTTAACATCTCCCAATCCTCATTAAAAAATGCCGCTACCGTAAGAGAGGCATGAGAGAGGTTGTACACCGCATTCTCTTTTGAATAAGATTTCGGCAAAATATTTCTCGAACGAGACGTATTCATCTGTTTATTTGGGATAACCACTACTGCTTTGAGATAATCGGGAAGATGTTTCTTTTGGGAAAACACTTTGTTTTTCTCAATAGTAGCTACGTTAAAACCACCCATTACCGCAGGGGTAATATTGTCAGGATGGGGTTCATACACAAGGGCATGATTAAGTATTCTACGCTTTGAGACCCTTATATTTGCCGCCTCGTGTGCCGAAGCGATAGCACTGACTATCACAGCAGATGAACTACCCAAACCTCGTGACATCGGGATAGAATTATAAAAAGTAAATTTAAAATTTTGCTTCTTTTTAGTGAGTCTGGAATAGTGCTCGTTAAAGATACTTACAAAGAGGTTGTTCCCTTTAAGTCTGGAGTTGTTTTCCCCTTCCCCTTTAATGCTTACACTAAAAAATTTTGAAGGGTGAAATTCAACTCTGTTTCTCAAATCAACCGCTAAGCCTAAAGAGTCAAAGCCGGGTCCTAAATTGGCAGATGTCGCCGGTACGCTAATTATCACTAATACTTTCCTATTACACGGCCGCTATCTTATATAGCGGTGCCGCCTCTTTATTAAAATCATCATACTCGAGTAACTCGGGGAGCTTAAAACTCGACTCCGGTACTGTTTCTAGTTTTTCAGTTTTTATATCTTCTTGCATTTTAACAAAAAATAGCTTTCCTATCGCTTTTATAGGTTGATTGTTATTAAAATAAAAAGCGTCTTTTGCATATAGGGGGATATCTTTTAAAACACTCAAAGATTTTAAAAAAATATATGCCACCTTTATCGCCATAAAACTCCCGGGACCATTGACATAAAACAGTGCCCGCAGATCATACTTTTGTAAAATATCTTCAAACAATGAAGGGAGGATATCGGAGCTTTTTTCCTCTGAACTTTTTACCTCTATCAGTTTTTGATCCTCATAAATGCCAATTAAGATCGGAGAGGTTAAAGTGATACACAGGATATCAACGCTTTTACGCATACGCTTTTTCTAACTCTCTCGATTCTTCGCCTACAAGCTCAATCACCTCGTAGTTTGCAGGATCTTTAAGCAGCTCTAAGGTAAGCTTATGGTTAAGTTCATGGCTTCCTGCAAATGCTTCATAGTTGCCGATAAAATTCATCCCGATAAGACTCATATCGCCGATTGCATCCAAGATTTTATGGCGCACAAACTCATCATCATAACGCAACCCTTCAGGATTTAAGATCTTCTTTTCGTCTAAAACAACGGCATTTTCCAAACTACCGCCGAGTGCTAAACCTTTAGAGCGCAAATACTGTACTTCATGTAAAAAGCCAAATGTTCTTGCTTTTGAGATCTCCTCTTTATACGACTGTTTCGTAAACTTAAGTACATAAGCTTGTTCTTGAATCACAGGGTGGGGAAACTTAATCGTAAAATCGTAGCTGAGATCTTTTGCAGGAGATAATTTTACATATTTGTCCCCATCTTTTATCTCCACCTCTTTAGTGATACGCATCACTTTTTTAGGCTGATCGAGTTCAGTAATCCCAGCCTCATCCAAAAGCATACAGTAACTTGCACTGCTTCCGTCCATTACAGGGACCTCATCGGCATCAACGATCACTCTTAAGTTGTCTATTCCATAAGCATATACGGCTGAAAGAAGGTGTTCGATCGTTGAGATCACGTACCCGTCTTTCCCAATTACTGTAGCCATCTTTGTATCTACAACATTTTCAGGAATCAGTGGAATTGAAACATCAACATCACTTCTGTAAAATACAATTCCGCTTCCTGCTTCTAAAGGCTCAAGTCTGAGTTTTACGGGTGAACCTTTATGAAGCCCTATCCCAACGAGTTCTACACTCTTTTTTATAGTTGTTTGATACATTTTAGCCTCTATCTTCTGTCTATAGTTTTTTTCGCTTCTTTAATTATATCACTAATATTAAGTTTTATCCACTGTGAGTCCATCCACTCTTGCGGTCTTACTTCGATCCCTTGAACCAATACACCAAAGTGTAGGTGATCACCCATAGCGTATCCAGATTTTCCCGTATTTGCCACTTTAGAGTTCGCAGGAATATTCTCACCACTCCCCACCTCTATGCTTGAGCAGTGCCCGTATAGTGTATATAAACCTAAACCGTGTGAGATGATAGGCATATTTCCGTATAAACCGTTATAGTCTGTATAGACCACTTTTCCGCCGTTTTGTGACATGATAGGAGCCATTGCATAACTTGCAAGATCAAGCCCTAGGTGATACGCTTCACTTACGAACGCACCCTTATAGTAGTATTTTCTGTGATCGCCGAAATGTGCCACAACTTGTCCGTTTTTAAGCGGATGTACTCTTTTCATCTTAAAGTCGCTTATCATCTCATCAGGTACTTTTGAAGTGATCTCATGAATCAGTTTCTCATTTTTCGCACGCACATCTTCGTTGATCAGTTTAAACTGCTCTAACGAACTCTCTACCCCCTGAGTCTCTTCAAACTCCTCTGCAAGGTCATAGATCTTCCCTTTTAAAAACTTGTCTGAAAGGGTAATCTTTGAAAGTTTATAATGTTTCTCTTTGAGATATAAAGGGACATACGACTTTGCAACATTTCCCGCACTGTCTTTTGCGACTACTGTCGCTTTAAAGCCTCTGTCTGTTACCGGCCAAGCTAATAGTGCGATGTAGTATCCCTCTTTATAAAAAGGCTGCGCTTTAAATTTTTTATCGTGGTTCCCCAATACATAAAACTCTTCAAGATTTGGGTCCTCTACATTAAAGATAACAAGAGCAGAACCGCCTCGGGAGATCTTATATGAGTTGTTAATGATATTTACATTTGGTCTTTTTCTATCAACCGTCAACTTGTACTCTTTTAATGCACTGTTTCCTTTAAAGAGATTCCATTTACTTGTATCGCTCGCTTCAATAATGATACTCACCTCTTTATCTTTAAAAGCGTATGCACCTTTTGGCGGCTCGATCTCAAGATCGATACTCCCCACAGGGTTGATCAGTTGTTCATACTGTAGTTGTTTTATACCTTTTGAGCTTTTCATAGAGATCTTATACGCTTTGATTCCGCTCTCGTCGCTGATATTAAGATGAATAGGTTCTCTTAAATTCCAAAACCCGTTACTCTCCAAACTAACTTTCGGTGCTACACGTTCAAATGTCGATGAAAAATAGACATATAAAGCGCCACCTACAAGTGCCAACATTAACAGTAGTGTTAAAAACGACGAATTCTTTTTTCTTTTCAATCTTCTTCCTTTATTGTATATAAAATTTTCTCTTCATCTTGCTTGACCAATACAACTTTTTGCACATGGGCTATCTCTAAAAGCTCACGAGAGATGTTTATGGCATCTTCTAAGTCTGCACCGCTGCTTTTAAGCATCATATCATCAATATAAGCCTCTGCAACCCTCGCCTCATCTTTGAGCACAAAACCTGCAAATATCATCGCTTTGAGTCGAAAACGTGCTAAAGAGTTACTATATAACAGAAATTCTTTAGCAGTTTGTGCATCTGCTCCCGCAGTGATAAGCTCACCCATTGCTGTAAGCTTTTCACTATCACACAAGATATCATTTTCTTGATGCTCAATCAACAAAGAACTGTATAAAGATGTTGCTATTTTTGCATTGATCTTTATACCAAGTGTCTGAAGCTCTTTGTAAAGTTCCAGCGTCTCTAACCTTGGCTCAAGACTCAGATCTTTTGAGCTGGGAATCTGTTTTCGTACTTTATCAAACCATGGTAAAAAAGCAAACTTTTTTTCGATTTTTTCCTCGGAAATTAAAGAGACTTTTTTATGAAGTGTTAAAATATACGAATATAGAGCATTTGAGAGCGCAAAAGTTTCATTATTGGTAATTAACACAATATGTTTGCTTTGAGCTATCTGTGTATTTTCGATCAAAATAGGGTCACTTTTTTAAAGGGAATTATATACTATTTTTTATTCACCTTATAAACATAAGCTAGAACTTCCGCGACTGTAGCAAAGAGAGATTCCGGAATAGGCTGATCAAGTTTTACATCACTGTAAAGCGTACGTGCAAGCGGTGGATTTTGTACTATGTGCACATCATTCTCTCGGGCAATTTTTTTGATCTGTTGCGCGACATTATCTACCCCTTTAGCTACAACAAGCGGTGCGTGTGATCGTTCTTGATCATATTTGATTGCAACTGCATAGTGGGTTGGATTAGTGATCACTACATCAGCTTCAGGTACTTCGGCCATCATCCTTCGTCTCGATGTCTCCATCTGAATCTGTCTGATTTTTGACTTAACGAGAGGATCCCCTTCCATGTTTTTCATCTCATCTTTAACTTCCTGTTTCGACATCTTTAGTCCGTCAAAATACTGCTTTCTCACAATAACCAGATCGATAATTGCAAATATAAAGATGATCAGCAGCATCACCAAAGCGATAATGATCACCTTCTCTTGCAGCCAAGCCAACTGATCCTCTAAACCAAACAAAGCAACAGTCGGCAACTCGACGATAAACAAAAAGAAAAAAACAAACCCCACACCCAGTGTCGTAAAAGACTTCAGTGTTATCTTGATCCCTTCTATGAGTTTTTTTAGAGAGAAGAGGTTTTTTGTCCCCTTGATCGGATCGATCTTTTTCAGATCGGGCACGATCGCTTTTGTAGTAAATAAAAATCCAAATTGGGAAAATGCGGCAATGATACCCGCGACAGCCACTGAAATCGCCAAAGGCATGATCATTAGCAACACTTCCCTAATTGTAACTAGGACTATATCCATTACAAACAGTTTGTCAACAGGGGTACCTACTAAGGAGAAGTAATACTGAAAAAGAAGCAGCATATGTTTTGCAATAAAAGGAAAAAGTAGTAGTGTAGCAAGGATCGCTACAAAAAGGGTCATGACACCCGAAGCATCTTGAGATTTTGGAACATTCCCCTCTTTTCGGGCGTCCTCTATCTTCTTGGGGGTGGCCTCTTCGGTTTTTTCCTGATCGTCAGCCACGCCCTACTCCCGCTTTGGTTTTAAGAGATCTTCATTGAAAGATCGATCCAGTTTGCCTGGTGGATAAGCGAACCAGAACTGATCGCATCTATCCCCGTTTTAGCATACGATTCGATAGTATCGAGTGAGATGTTTCCACTTGCTTCAAGTAAGATATGGGGATAATGTGCATCTCTGTATGCTACCACTTCACTTACCTGCTGTGGAGTCATATTGTCACACATCACAATATCTGCACCTGCTTCAAAAGCTTTTTTTGCGATATCAAGTGTCTCAGCTTCGATCTCAATCTTGGCAGTAAAAGGGATCACTTGTCGCGCTTTTTGTATATATTCGCTCAGGTTTTCAATAGTTTTAAGATGGGTATCTTTGATCATTAAAGAGTCATCAAGCCCCATTCTATGGTTTGTCGCACCCCCGCAACGTGTAGCATACTTCTCAAAAACGCGAAGCATCGGACGTGTTTTTCTTGTATCGAGCAGTTTTACACCGTAAGGGCTGATAATATCTACATACTTTCTTGTCAGTGTTGCGATAGAGCTTGCATGCAGTGCTATATTTAAAATAGTACGTTCGAGTTTTAAAACATCGTGTGAACTCCCTTTGACTATAGCTATCACATCCCCTTTGACAAAGGTATCACCATCTTGTTTGCCCCAGATCACGTCAATGTTCTCCAGATTTGCTAAAACATCAAGATATTTCACCCCTGCAAATACACCGTCACATTTAGCGATGATATCTGCTTTTGTCTCTACACTCTCCTCAACAAGTGCATAAAGATCGCCACGCCCAAGGTCTTCCGCCAGTGTTGCTTTTACAAACTCTTCAATCATAGTGCCAACATTCTCTCTAAGGCGATTTTTGCCCATTTTTGCGTCGATTCATCTACCTGAATCTCATTGATAGGCTCACCGTCTTCGATCGCTTTAAGTGTCAGGTAAACATCCTCTAAAGTTGTCTCGTTCATTGTCGGACACTCAGGTTTTGTAGAACTCAGTACATAAGTGTTTTTCGGACGTAGACGGTTCACCATGTTAAACTCTGTCCCAACTGCCACTTTTTGATCTTCAGGAAGCTCTTTGATGTACTTGATCAGCTGTGAAGTTGAACCCACAAAGTCACTCGCTTCACAGATAGCAGGATCACACTCAGGGTGTGTAGCTATCTTAATCCCAGGGTATTTTTTTCTGTAAAACTCAATATCTTCAACCGTAAAAAGCTGGTGTACCGAACAGAAGCCGTCATAACAGATAATGTCCGCTTCTTTAGGATCACCGCCTTGACCGATAACCATAGATTTCAGACCCATCTGGTTCGCGATATTTTGTCCTAAACATCGATCGGGAACAAAAAGGATTTTCTTCCCCTCTTTAAGAGCTGTAGTGATAATCTTTTTAGCATTTGAGCTTGTACACACCATACCGCCCATCTCTCCAACTTTTGCTTTTACATCTGCATTTGAATTGATGTAAGTGATAGGTAAAATATCTTCACTCTTAATGCCGTGATCGTTTAAAAACTTCACAGATTCATCATAATAAAGCGAATCGATCATCTTTGCCATTGCGCAACAGGCAATCTTTGGCATCACTACACGTTTTTCAGGAGAGAGAACTTTTACACTCTGGCCCATAAAACCGACACCGCAAAAAAGTACAAATTCAGCATCATCGGCTTGCGTTTTCATAGCAAGCTCCAGCGAGTCCCCTGTAATGTCTGCCATTTCAAACACTTCATCACGTTGATAAAAGTGTGCGACGATTGTTACACTCAGTTTATCTTTTAATCTTTTTATCTCTTGTTTTAATTCTTCGTTACTTAATTTCAAAAAATATCCTCAAGTTGTTAATATTGCAATTATATCAAAATTTATTTAGCATAATGATAGTAAAATACCATAACAAAAATAATTTAAGGTTTTTTATGGATATTCTTTTCAATATAAACGTACAGTTTTATATAGCAGCATATTTAGTAGGAGGGATCCCTTTTGGTCTCCTTTTGGCAAAAATTTTTGCAGGAGTAGACGTAAAGTCTGCAGGAAGTAAAAGTATCGGTGCGACGAATGTACTGCGCGTAGTCAAAGAGACTAATCCAGCTTTAGCGAAAAAACTGGGTGCTGCAACACTTGCGCTCGATGCACTTAAGGGGATAGTAGTTTTAACAGTTGGCTACTTTGTCGGTGTAAGTGAAGCGACACTTTGGGCAATAGCCGTTCTTGCAGTAGTCGGTCACTGCTTCTCACCATATCTAGGTCTAGAGGGTGGGAAAGGGATCGCAACGGGGATGGGTGTGATGATGTTTATGCTCCCTATAGAGACAATAATCGCTTTAATCGTATGGGTAGTGATGGCAAAAACTCTGCGAATCTCATCTCTTTCATCTTTAACAGGGGTACTTGCGATGTTGGTATCAAGCTTTTATATCCATCCAGACACCCCTCATGCACCAATCGTGCTGATCGTTATCATCCTTTTCTACAAACATATTCCAAACATTATCCGCTTGATCAAAGGTGAAGAGAAGAGAGTTATATAATTGAAGATCTATGTTGAGGATTTAAGCTTTCAATGTATCATTGGAATCCTGGATTTTGAGCGAAAAAAAGCTCAAGATGTGATCATCAATATAGAGATTCAATACGACTATAATGATCAATTTATCAACTACGCTGATGTGGCACAGATGGTCAAAAATTTAATGGTAGAGGAAAAATTTCTACTTTTAGAGGATGCAATAACGGAAATATCAAAGAAAATTTCGACAAATTTTCAACAAGTTCATACACTTAAAATCAAGATCACCAAACCCTCTATACTTCCCGATTGCAGGGTAAGTGTTGAAGACAGTTATCACTTCAATGCTTAAATAAAACTTCACTTTTGATTAATTTTAATTGAAAAAAACTTTAAAGTTAGCTAAAAATATGCTATCATTCCGCACAAATATTAAACAAACAGGACAAAATGAATGCGTATTCTGATTATAGAGGATGAAGTAACATTAAACAAAATGCTAGCAGAGGGACTAAAAGAGTTTGGTTACCAAAGCGATGTTGTTGAAACTTTAAAAGATGGTGAATACTACCTAGATATCCGTAACTACGATCTAGTTCTTATGGACTGGATGCTTCCTGATGGAAACTCTGTAGATATTATCAATGATATTAAAACAAATACACCGAAAACAGTTGTTGTCGTACTTTCAGCTAGAGATGACAGTGAGAGTGAGATCGAAGCTTTAAGAGCGGGTGCTGATGACTATATTAGAAAACCTTTTGACTTTGAAGTGCTTATCGCTCGTTTAGAAGCTCGTCTGCGTTTTGGCGGAAGCAATATTATCGAAATCGAAGATCTTATCATCAACCCTGAAGAGGAAAAAATCACACATAAAGAGACAGAGATCGAACTTAAAGGGAAACCTTTTGAAGTACTTACTCACTTAGCTCGCCACCGTGATCAGATCGTATCTAAAGAGCAGCTTCTTGATGCTATCTGGGAGGAACCTGAACTTGTAACTCCAAACGTTATCGAAGTTGCAATCAACCAAATCCGTCAAAAGATGGATAAACCACTTGGTATCACGACGATTGAAACAGTTCGTCGCCGCGGATACCGCTTCTGCTTTCCAAAAGAAATAAACTAAAAAATGTTATAATCTCCCAAAAATCTTGGGAGATTCTACACAATGGCAACCGGACAGAGTATACGAAAGAACTTTTTAGTTCAACTACTGATCTCCTCCGCATCACTTATTTTAATCTTTTCATCACTTTTATATTTCTATATCGAAAAGTCGATCTACGATGAAAAAAAAGATGAACTTGTACACTATGCACAAAATATCTCCAACTACAAGGCAGTTTACGACTTTGGTGAACTTCCCGATAACTTTTTATCTCTATCTATTGAGCTAATCACCCTCAATGCAAAAATGGAAGAGCTCGACGTATATGAAAAAACTTTAGAGAATAAAACCTATCTGACGCTCATCTACCCTTTTGATATAGAAAACAAGATATACCTCAAACTTGTTAAA
Organism: Candidatus Sulfurimonas kebritensis; assembly: GCA_047689515.1. Classification (GTDB taxonomy): domain Bacteria; phylum Campylobacterota; class Campylobacteria; order Campylobacterales; family Sulfurimonadaceae; genus Sulfurimonas; species Sulfurimonas kebritensis. Next base: position 28,518 of record JBEWQA010000007.1, on the reverse strand, counting down.
GATATCACAAAGACGAAACATCTGCTTCATAAGATCCTCAACTATATATTTATCATCAATATAGTAGGTTTTTTACTCGTTATTCTCTATGCCGTGGCACTCTCAAAGATGCTCGCATCCCCTATCAAAAAACTGAGTCAGGATCTTGCAAATATGAACGAACATATTATGAAACCTATTCAAATGGATGAGATCCCTTCAGAGTTTAGCCCGTTAGCAGGGACGATCAACCACCTCATAGCCCGGATACAAAACTTTGTAAAGTACCAAAAAGAGCTCTTTATCGGGACAGCCCATGAGCTGAAAACTCCTCTGGCAGTTATAAAGCTTAAAAACCAGGTAACACTTATCAAAAAACGTTCCGCAGAGGAGTATATAGAGGCGATCAAAACAACCAACAAAACAGTTGATGAGATGAACATTATCGTCTCAAACATCTTGAATATAGGCCGTCAAGAGGGGGCACAGCTCGATGAACCGCAAGAGGTTGATGTGATAGAACTGCTCAAGGAGAAAGCTAATGATTTCGCCCTTTTAGCCGAAAATGAGGGAAAATCGTTAGAGATGCGCTTTGCCCCTGATGTATTTATGGCCACGCTTCAGGTGGGACTTTTAAACCAGATTCTGCAAAACTTTTTGCAAAATGCCCTGAAGTTTACCCCTCAGGAGAAAAAAGTAACGCTTCGCAGTTCTCAGGATGATTACGGACTACTCATCGAGGTGATTGATGAGGGTTGCGGGATCGACGAGAGTGTCGATCTCTATGCACCGTTTAAAAGACAGGGGAATAAAAGCGGTGTGGGCCTTGGACTTTTCTTGGCTAAAAGTGCAGCTGATGCTTTGGGGGCAAAGATCAGTCTTGAAAACCGAACAGATGGAGTTGACGGAACTGTAGCTTCACTGCAGCTAAATTCTAAACTCTCTTGTATAATTCCAAGAAAATAGATCGCTTTCAAATTTACTAAAGGTTTATTTTGTTATAAATCGAACACCTAAAATAAACAAATAAACTATAAGGTATTTCAATATGGCTTTACTAATAAATGACGAATGTATAGCATGTGATGCTTGTCGTGAAGAGTGTCCGACAATTGCGATCGAAGAGGGAGACCCGATCTACTTCATCGATCCCGATAGATGTACAGAGTGTGTCGGCGTATATGACGAGCCTGCTTGTATCTCTGTCTGCCCTGTTGATTGTATTGTTCCTGATAAAGATAACGTAGAGACTATCGCAGAACTACAATTTAAATATAAACACTTAGACCTAGAAGAGTAGAGTCTACTGTGGCAAAACGTGTTTCTGTAATAGATATAGGTTCTAACTCTGTTAGAATGGTTGTCTATGAAAAAACTTCACGTTTTGCATTTCACCTCCTACACGAAGAGAAATCAAAAGTTAGAATTTCAGAAAATGCTTATAAGCATGACGGGGTATTGCAAAAGACCCCTATGCAAAGAACTTTTGATGCTCTTGAAAACTTTCTGAACATCTCCGACTCGTTTCAGGTAAGAAAAGTGTTGTGTGTAGCAACTTCCGCTTTGCGTGATGCTCCAAACAAACAAGAATTTCTTCAAAAAGTTCGAGAAAAACTGGGACTCAACATCAAGATCATATCCGGTGATAAAGAAGCGTACTACGGTGCTATAGCGTGTGCCAATCTTCTGCCTAAGCAATCGGATGCAATGAGTATAGATATCGGCGGAGGCTCAACAGAAATCGCTTTTATCGATCAGGACAAAGTATCATATACACAGTCACTGAAACTTGGGACTGTACGTCTTAAAGAGCTCTTTTTTGACAGAGGTGACTTAGAGGGTGCCAAGAGATATATAGAGAATGAATTAGCAAAGATCCCCTCAAAAGAGTTTACAACTCTTATCGGTATAGGCGGGACCTTTCGTGCCATCTCATCAGCTATACAAAAAGAGCAAAACTACCCTTTAAATAAACTCCATGCTTTTGAATATAGCACAAAAACTTTTAGAGACTATATCGATAAAGTGTTAGAAGCGGATGAGAATGAACTCAAAGAGTTATATATCAAACCAAATAGATTTGATGTGATCAAACCGGGTGCACTTATCTTAAAGTTGCTAGTCAAAAAGTTTTCGATCGAAGGGCTTATTACAAGCGGTGTTGGTGTAAGAGAGGGGATCTACCTGGCTGATCTGCTTCGCAGTTCAAAACATCAGTTCCCTGCAAACTACAATACATCTGTACGCTATATCTTAGATGCCCATCTAAGCGACAAACAGTTTGCCAACAATCTAACAAAACTGACAAAACAGCTTTTTGATCTTATGCACAGGTTTTTCGATATAGATGCCTCTTTTAGAGAGAAGCTCTCAATAGCTGCAAAACTTTACTCAAGCGGTAGCAATATCCACTACTATTCACAAAACAAACACAGCTACTATATAGCTCAAACAGCTTTGGAATATGGGTTTACCCATCAAGAGATCATTTTGATAGCTACATTGATGCGTTATGCAAAAAACAAACTGCCTTCAAAATCACATCTCGCCAAATATGCAATCTTATTGCCGGAAGAATCTACCGTAAACTCACTAAGTTTTATACTCTCTTTAAGTATTATACTATTGAGTCACAGACCGAGAAATATAGATTTTGAAGTCGATTTTAAAGAGGGTATTTTAGAGGTAAGGTCTAAGGCAAACCTTTACCTCGCTAAAGACAGCGTGGAGAAGATCCAGTGTCTAAAAGATGTGCAGGTAGTTTTTAAAGATTAAAACCTCTGCCCCATCGTAAACTCAAATGTTTGTGTTCTGTCCTTTTTCTCAGGAGAGATCGCTTTGGCAAACATCAACTGAATAGGTCCGACTGGACTAAACCACTCTATACCCGCACCGTAACCGCCGCGAGCTATATTGTTATCTAACAGTGTCGTCTCCGAATTATTATCTGCAATAAATCCCCAGTCGACATAAGTTACAAGGCGCATTTTCGCTTTTGGTACAAGCGGGAAACTTATCTCTAAAGAGTTGGAAAATGTTTGTGTACCACCGATACGTCTCAACCCGTCTGCAACATCACTGTCAGATACCGTTGGAGAAAGCGAGTAAGACTCATACCCCCTTACACTTCCTATACCACCCATATAAAACTTCTCAGCCAATGGAATATAACCGTTGTCAAAGATATTGTAAAACCGTGCTTTATATCTAAAGATAGCATCAAACCCTATCCACTCATCCAAACCTTTGTATGTTGAAAAGTTTGTACGTGATTTGAGATAGTTTGCATCTGCACCTACACCCGATTTTTCAAAACTTTGTGAAAATACAAATCCGCTTCTCGGAAGGTAGTAGTCATCCGTATTGTCCCATTTTGCACTCACGGTAATACCCGATTTTGCATACTCTTCAAAATAATAACTTGGATACTGAGAAGTGTTAAAGTCACCTGCAAAATCATAAGAGTTTTGAGAATAACCATACCCCAAGTAACCGCTTATATATCTTGAAAATCTATGCCCTACCCCGATACTCGCTCCATCAGTAGTAACCGAGTAGTCGTTATAGTCATACGCCGAGTGAAATACCGAAAAATTTCCGGAGAAATCACTATCGTTTAGGCGCGGATTGGAGAGGTTAATCGAAAAGCTTTTGTTTGTTTGTGACTTTTCAGCTTTTAAACCGACATTGATACCGCTTCCCCAGATATTTCTATCGCTCACACCGATACTTATAAGAAGTCCACCGTAAGAGCCGTATCCGCCACCCACTTGGATATTTCCCGTCGGAGCCTCTTTGAGTTTTACAATGAGATCCATTGTTTTGTTGTCAACTCTTTTCTCTTCGATCGTATTTCCATCAAAAAATCCGAGTCTCCCTATGGCATTTCTTGAGTCTTTAAGATCGGTAAGAGAGTACATATCTCCAGGGCCCAAATAGAGCTCACGGCGTACTACTCTGTCCAGGGTTCTCGTGTTTCCTGAGATGGTCACGTTTCTGATCTTTACTTTATCACCCGGCTTGATCGCAAACACAACCTCAACTGTCTTCTCTTCTGGATTTTTCTTGAGATCAGGCACAACCTGTACAAATGCGTAAGCTTTGTCAGCGATAAGTGTTTTGATCTTCTCGGCATCTTCTCTAAAAGTTTTGATGTTAAAGATCTCATCTTTTTTAAGGGTAAGCAACTCCTCGATCTTCGCATCTTCTATCACATGTTTTGTCTGATAGACTGATACTTTTGAGATCGTATACTGCTCACCCTCTTCAATCTGGTAAGAGATATCAGCTTTATAGCTGTCAAAGTTCACTCGGGCAAAAGGGGGCTGTACTTTTGCATCGAGATAACCGTTTTGCATATAATAGTCACGGATTCTTAAGTGATCATACTCAAGATCACGAAGTGACATCTTCCCGTCATTACGACCCCAGAACCATCCCATAAACTGATGCTCTTTATTTGCGATGACATCATCAAAATCATCACTGTCAAGCCCAATTACGCCGCTATATTTAAGTGTGTCGATGATGATCTCTTCACCCTCATTGACTAAAAAAGTGACTTGAATACTCCCGTTTTCGAGATATGTAGTCTCTACTTCTACAACAGAGTCGATCTTGCCGTCTTGAGCGATAGCATCGATGATCCTCTTTTTTGCCGACTCTATCTTCTTCTCATCGTAAAGGGTACCTTTTTTGATCTGAACGACACCCTCTTTAAACTCATCGTCATCCTCTTTATAACCTTTGAGCTCCACTTTTGAGATGATCGCTTTCTCTTTGAAGTAGTAAGTGAGTTCACCGTTTTCAAACTCTGTCCAGATATCGTTAAAATATCCCTGTTTAAAAAACTTTTTTATCGATCTGTCAACCATCTTCACATCGATGTCGTCACCCTTTTCAAATCCCAACATCCGTTTCGCTACACTCTCGGAGATATGTACCATCCCTTCAAACTTGATAGATTGCACCACTTCGGCATATAAACTCGATGTGAAAACTAAAAATAATATCGATAAAAGTCTTTTCATTAAAATTCCATATAAAAAATTAGATTAGATTCTACCTGTTTTGAGGTTAACATTAGGTAAATTATGTATAATTTGACAAAATTAAAAATTAAAGAACACAAATATGAATGTAGCGATTATAGGATTAGGTCTAATGGGCGGTTCACTTGCTCTTGGACTTCAAAAACTTGACTTTATTAAAAGGGTGATCGGGTATGATCATAATGCTGAGCATAACGAAGTAGCACTCAAACTCGGACTTGTTGAAGATGTTGTTAGTTTTGAAGAGGTTCTAAAAGCAGATGTGATCTTTTTGGCGATCCCTGTTAATGGCATTATCCGTGCCCTCGAAGATCTTAAAGGGGTAAAGCAAAACACAACCATTATCGATCTCGGAAGTACAAAAGAGAAGATCATCGAAGCGGTCCCTATTGAGATTCGCAAAAACTTTGTTGCGGCCCACCCTATGACCGGAACTGAAAACTTTGGCCCTCAAGCTGCCGTAGAGGGGCTTTACGAGGACAAGGTAGTCGTGCTATGCGATCTTGAAGAAAGCGGTGAAGAGCAACAGCGAGTTGCACGTAAAATCTTTAAAGCCCTCAAGATGAAAAAATACTTTATGAAAGCACATCAGCACGATCGTCATGCCGCTTTTATCTCCCATATGCCCCATGCCATCTCCTACTCTTTGGCAAACACGGTAATGAGACAAGAGAACAAACACAATATTTTAGCTTTAGCAGCGGGTGGTTTTCGCTCTATGAGCCGTCTGGCAAAAAGTTCTCCAAATATGTGGGAAGATATTTTCCGACAGAATAAGTCCAATATCCTAGAAGCGATCGAGCTTTTTGAAAAAGAACTCTCATGTATGAAAACTGCGATCGAGAAAGAGGAGTGGGATGCCGTACACAAAGAGATGTCAGACGGCAATAAACTCTACGATATCTTTAAGTGATATTGTACCTTTTGACTATCTCTTTAAGTTTTGCTTTGTCAAGCGGCTCTTTTGAAGAGCTGTAAAGGTTTTTCTCCAGGATCTCTACGATCTCCTTCACCTCATCATCACTCTCTTTATACGGCAATAGTTTTACAAATAAAAGTTTTTCGTCTTTTATAGAAAACTTCTTCGCTCGCTCTTTTGAAAGCGTTCTCCTCTCTTTTAATAACATCACAGCTATACCGATTAACACCCCTAGCACTAATGCGATCACAACCGTTACAGGATTATTTTTTTCTTGAACTTGGGTCTGAGTAACCTTCTCCTCTACGGGAATCTGCTCTTTTTTGATCGTAAGCTCCTGTTTTTTCACAGAACCTTTTACTTTGATATCTATCGCCTCTGTTTGGATCCTTTTGAGCTGTTTTGTTTTTGTATCGAAGTATGTCAATGTAAAAGGGGGAATTGTAAAATCGCTATCACCCACAAATACCAGCTTCTGACTTACACCGTTTACACCTTCTTCAAGCTTCTCGTCAAATATATTTACACCGTTTATATGGGGTTTAAAACTCTCTATATCTTCAAAATTTCCACTCCCTTTAACATTGATCACTACATTCACCGCTTCCCCCGCATTGATCGTAGTTTTATCTGCATTAGCCTCAATAGTAAAATCCCCAATCAGTGTAGCATTGTTCGGCAGGGGTTTTACATGGAGTTGTACCTCATTTGAAAAATAACTTCTCCATTTGACCTGTGGCATAAATGTAGGAGACCAGCCACGGGAGTTTGCACGCACAGCTACCCGCAACTCTGAAGGTTCAATAGTCACATTACCCTCTCTTTGAGGAGCAAGCGTGTAGTGCACCTTAGTTTCTAAATACTCTGCAGTCTCCGTTCTTTGTGGTTTAGATTCTTTTTTCTTCCAAAAACCTTGAAAATCAGAGGGCAAGAACTTGCTGTCTACGACCGAGACCCCTTTTTTCTGCTTAAGGGTCAAAGTAACGGGAAGACTCTCCCCTACATAAAGCTCAGTCTTGGGAATATCGTACTCCAAGATAAAATCATCCCCGTTTTGCGAAACCGATTTTGTAACTGTCAGTTTTACACTGTTTGCTTGCTCTTTTTTGCCATCGATCTCAAGTTCTACAGGTTCAATTGTACAACTCTTTTTTGCGACAAACTGATAATAAAATGTACGTGTTTTTTTATAGTCCGTCCCTATCATCTCGATATTTGTACGGGAACCGCTGGAGATGATCTTATTGCCGCAGAGCTCATAGATCGAAGGTGTAGAGATGTCGGAACCGCTCACTTTTAAGGAGTAAGTAACCACATCACCCTTTCTGACACTTTGTGGAGAGAGGCTGGCACTTACGCCACCATATAAAGAGCTGATAGTTATAAAAAAAGCTATGAGTATCTTACCAAGGTTTTTCATCTGTACTCCTTCGGATTTTCTGATCTTTGTTAAGTTGGTATAAGAAAGTTTTCTGTTTTTTATTTAGAGCTTTAAGCCATTTTTTCTCTTCGGCTTCACTCATCATATCCTTATGTTTTTGTCCAACTACTCCTTGTTGAGAGCTTAGTTTTTCCTCTTTCTGTTTCTCTTGTTCCTTTTTTTGAGAAGTTTTTTGTTCATCACCTTTTTTCTTTTGCTCTTCTTGTTTTTGTTGCTCATCTTTTTGCTGCTTCTGCTTCTTTTGGTTTTGCTTCTGATCTTGTTGCTTGTCACCTTTGGAGCCGTTTTGCTGCTGAGAATCTTTTTTCTCGTTTTCCTGCTTCTCTTGTTGTTTGTTTTTATCGTTTTTATTCTGCTTATTTTTTTGGTCTTGTTTTTTCTGCTGCTGTTTTCTCTTCTCCAGCGCTTTTTTAACAGCTTCTAAGTTCTCCCTTACATCTTTATCATCATCAAGTTTCAAAGAGTTCTCATATGCTTCGATCGCACTTTTAAGACTTTTTTCATCTCCGACCTTTGCATAGGAGTTTCCAATGTTTGCATACTTTTTAGCTTCAAAATCTTTTTCTATAAAGTGTGCCTTTTTATAGTTCTCGATCGCTTTTTTATACTCTTTTTGTTTATAGAGAGCATTGGCACTATTGTAGTAACTCGCATCGTTTGTGTGGGTATCTGCATAGTTTTTATAGATCGATTGTGCCTTTTTGTACTCACCGTTTTCATAAGCACTTTTTGCATCATTAAGCTCTTTAAAGTCAAGTATTCCCGCTTGCAGCGGTACATTTGCAAAAAGTGCAAGCATCAACAGCACAGCAGGCGGTACAAGCACCTCTTTACGTTTACTCATTGAAGATGTAGCGATCAAAAAGATGATCATCGCAAGCCCGAGCGGATAATAAAAGAGCGGTATATACTTCTCTATCTTCTTCGATTTAAGCTCTTTTTTCTTCGCAACCGACTCGATCTCACGATAGATCGCTTTTATATCTTGATCGGAGTTCACACCCTCGATATAGACACCCCCTGTTTTTACTGCTAGATCGGAGATGTTGCTATTGAGCTTCGAGATCACCACTTTACCGTTTTGTTTGATAAACGCTCCGTTGTCCTGTTTGATAGGGGCACCTTTTTTTGTAGCGATACCGATCACAAAAACTACGATATTGTTTGTTTTGGCATAATCTATCTCTTTTGAAAAATCCTTTTGGTCACCGCCGTCACTCAAAACTAAAAGATACTTTTTCTGATCGCTTTTTATACTGTTGTTTACCACTTCTAACATCGAGAGGAAATTTGTCCCCTTTTCGGTGATCGAACCGGTATCTAACTTATCGAGTAAAAATGCCACGACGTCGTGGTCCATACTCAGCGGTGCTACCATATAGGAGTTTTTCGCAAATGCAATCACGCTGATACGCTCACTGGGTGAGAGTTTTAAAAGCTCCAGCGCTTTATCTTTTGCCAGTCTCAATCTGCTTGGATAGAGATCTTCTGCAAGCATCGAATCAGATATATCAAGGCCCAAGATAATATCAGCACTTTTGGCTTCGATCTCGATCTCCCCCTCTTTGATCACCGGATGGGCAAGTGCTATCACCAGAAGAACCGCCATAAGCAAAAACAGTGCGTTACGTGCACGCATAGTGAGTGTATTGGCACTCACTCTCAGTTTATCAAGCACCTCGTCGGAAAAGAATGTCGCCTGGGTCTCTTTTTGCGTCAGCAGCAAAGCAAAGAGTATAAAAACCGGAGGCAACATAAAGTATAAAAACTCAGGGTGTAAAAACTCCATCACATACCTCCCCGTTTGTTGCGCAGATAGATAAATAGCATCAAAGATAAAAATGCTATAAACAATGGGTAAAAATAGTAGTATTGTTTATAGGTGTATGTTTCGTTTTTGATCTCCGATTTTTCAAGTTTGTCGATCTTCTCGTATATCTCTTTTAGCTGTGAAGCATTCGATGCTCCGTATGCGATACCGCCTGTCTCTTTTGCTATTTTGGAGAGCACTGCACGGTTGTACTCATCAGGGGCACCTATACCGATCGGATACACTTTTACCCCCTCTTTTTTTGCCATATCAAGCGCTACGTCAAAAGGAATCTTATCGATTCCCGCAGTGGAGAACCCGTCTGTTAAGAGGATTGCTATTTTTGTTTTTGACTCACTTTTTTTCAGCAGATGCACCCCTTGTGCCAGCCCCTCATACAAAGCTGTATATTTTCCCGCTATCCCCTCGTGGAGCTGTCCGACTAAACCTGAGAGAATATCTTTGTCATAGGTAAGTGGCGAAGCGATAAAGGAGTACTGCCCAAACACCACAAGCCCCATATTGTCATGTTCACGTTTTTGGATAAAGTCATCCACGACATTTTTCACTATGTCAAAACGGCTTGCCCCCGGGTTAAGCATATTGAAGCCGCGCTGTGCCATAGACTCTGAAGCATCCAGAATCAAAACGATCTCATACCCCTGCTTCGGTTTAAGTTCGTACGGTTCATCTTTGACAGGCGACATAAGTGCGAGTACCATCATTACGATCCCAAGCCATTTGAGTAAAAAGAGGAGTTTCGAGTTGGAGATTGCAGTTTTAACAAATTGCGAAGAGTGGGGAAAGTAGAGCGACGGTAATCTCATTTTACACAGCGTCTCACACGCTATGTAAAAAAAGATCACAAAAGCTATCTTTGGAAACTCAAAATATATACCGCCAAAAAGATCAAACATCTAACATCTCTTTATATATCTCAATTTGTCTGAGTGTCTCAGCATCAAATGCTTCGACACTTTTTTTGTACTTATAGCTATAAAGTTTCTCCACCATCAGCTCATAATGTTTACGGTGCCTCGGCGAATCATCTTTAAACGTTGCACCGTAAGCGGTCAGATCATACGCTGCCTGTTTTGTATTGCTAAGATCAAGTTCCTCTAGTTGTGCAAAGTGATCTTTTCTTTTGTTGTACTTGTTTCTCTCTTTGAGCCATCTATATAGAAGATACAACACCCCAAGAAGGATGATCACACCAGCTCCTACAAGGGCACTAAAATAGTAGATCGAGTACTCCTGTATCTCTAAAAGGGGTTTTATATCATGCAGTGGTATCTCTTGGTGCTCCATCCCTATCTCCCCTCAAAAAGACGCTTGAGTGCTACACCCGCACTCTCGTCGGTATAAACTTTTGCAAAACGGATCTGCTGTTTTTTAAACGCTTCGTAGAGTTTTCTATCGTGGATATGCACTTTTTTTGCATATTCAGCTACGCTTGCTTTGTTAAAGTCCCCCTCTAAAACTCCGGAAGTTTCAGGGTCAACAAGTGAGGCAAAGCCCATTTCAGGTGGGTTTTCCTCCAAACGATCACGCACTACAAGGGCAACTACTTCATGCTTTTTGGCAAGGAGTCTAAAGTCGGGGATCTCAAAAAAGTCTCCCACCATTACGATCAAAGACTTACGCTTCAGTCTTTTAAAAAGAGTATCCGCCATCTTTTTATAATCAGCACGTTCATTTAAAGGCTCAAACTCCAAAATCTCTTCAACAGCGCGATGCACTTGAAATACCTTTTTACTCGGTTTGAGATGGGAGACGAGACGATCGGTAAAATTGTAAGTACTTAAGAGATCACCGTTTTTGATCACAGAAAATGAAAGTAGCGCTACAAGTTCTGCGATCAGATCTTGCTTGAAACGTTTTGAACCGAAATGGATACTTCCGTTTAACATCGAAGCGACAACCACATTAAGCTCCCGCTCTTCACGAAAGATCTTAATATAGGGACGCTGCATCTTTGCAGTGATATTCCAGTCGATATGGCGAATATCATCTCCGGGCATATACTCCCGAAGCTCTATAAAGTCATACCCCTCCCCCTGAAATATAGAGGGGTTGTTTCCAACCATCTCTGAGAATACTTGGCGACGGGCTTTTACTAAGATCTTTTGCAGTTTAGACAAAGCATCACCCTTTATGGAATAGGAACTATCTCAAGCACTTTTTGGATAATCTCATCAGTTGTGACTCCATCCGCTTCCGCTTCATAACTTAGCACGATACGGTGGCGCATCAACTCTTTGACAATATAGGCAACATCAACAGGTGTAACATAATCTTTTGCGCGCATAAATGCCATAGCTTTTACTGCTTTGAACATATCGATACTTACCCTTGGTGAAGCTCCGAACTGGACAAGATCTTTTATCTCATCAAGACCGTATTCCTCCGGGTTTCTTGTAGCGGAGATAAGCTCGATCATATACTTCTCCACCTCTTCATCTACATGAACGTTTTTGATAGCTTGTTTTATCTCGGCAATATCCTCTTTATTGAGTACCGCTTCTATCGTTTCAAAGTTACCGGCAGAGATACGTCTTGCGATCTCAAGCTCCTCCTCTTTTGTGTTGTAACCCACCACAAGTTTGAGCATAAAACGATCAAGTTGTGCTTCTGGAAGTTGATAAACACCCTCTTGTTCTACCGGGTTTTGCGTCGCCATTACAAAAAACGGCAAGTCGAGCTTAAATGAAGTATCACCGATGGTAACCTGCTTCTCCTGCATAACTTCAAGTAAAGCAGACTGTACTTTTGCGGGGGCACGGTTGATCTCATCTGCAAGTAATAGATTTGTAAAAATCGGCCCTTTTTTGATCTTAAACTGATTGTTCTGTGGATCGAAGATCTCGGCACCTAAAATATCTGAAGGGAGTAGATCGGGGGTAAACTGCGCACGCTTAAAGTCTAAGCCCAAAGCTTTTGAAAGTGCATTGACTGTTGTTGTTTTTGCAAGACCGGGGACACCTTCGATCAAGATATGCCCCTCACATAAAAGTGCTATTAAAAGGGAATCGATCATCTTCTCTTGACCAACTACAACTTTTGCAACCTCTTTTTTAACTTCTTCAATCTTACTTATCATACTTACCCTGCCTTATTTATATAAAGTATTGTAAGTATATTCGTTTGAGGTAAATAGTTGCTAAATATTAAGATTTAACACCTTTGCGATTCCATCTTTTTCTATAGTGTTACTAAGTTGCCTAATTAAATCCTGTTTTGCAACACTATAACCTTGTGAAGACTGTCCTTGAAGATGCAGCACATTTGAAGCGACAGTAACCCCGTTGGCACTTTTTGTTTTTATATGCAGTTCCGCGCGTGCGAGTGTAAAGCCGTAAGCATTAGCTCTTTCTACAGAAGTATCCACTATAACCCTATAGTGCATTTTCGAATTTTTTTTCTTTAGCGCAAAACCTTTTTTACTGAGAGCTTTTGCGATAGGGGTGCCAAGGTTACTTATATTGGAGCTAATAGAGAAACTGATATTTGCGTGGTAATAGTTGTACTTTTTCTCTATCTCCTCTAAAAAGTTTATATATTTTTGATCGCGAAATCCGTTATGCAGTTCCCCCATCACTATCAGAGTATTAGGTATATTACTGAGATCATTTTGGAGTTTTTTATAAAACAGATAGTGCGCAAGCGGATCGTTTTTCAGATTTTTTTCTTTTGAGTGTGTGAGGGTGATCTTTTGTTCAAGCTCTTTTTTCAAACTCGAAAAAAGAGTCTGTTTATTTGAGCTGATAAGTACTGCATAACGTTTAAAACCCAATGATTTTGCTTGCAGCACCTGATAGTTAGAGATCCTGATTTTTTTTACATCAGAGGCGATATCTGAGTCATAAACCCCCTCATGTGAAGTGACAGATCCTTCACGCACCCTTGTTTTTGCCCGATAGCTTGACTCGATCGAGACACTCAAAGTGGAAGCCATATAACTAAGAGCTGTTGCCACTGCCTCTTTTTTATCTCTCCCCTCCCCCAGTGCATAGAGTGTAGTGGAGTTTGAAAGCGGCGGTGACGTGTACCACTGTGGAAGTTTTTGCTGCTGGACTAAAGGTTGTGGTTCCTGAGAACTGCCGCATCCGCTAAAAAAAGCGGTAATGCCGACTAAAAAAGCAAATAATATTTTCATCTGTTGATCTGCTCCATACTGCGTTTACGTTTTTCGATCAGTTTATCAATCCTTACAACTGCACGGTTGATCTCCTCTACCGGTTCGATCATCAAGTTGTCAGCGTACGAGTAGTACTCTTTTGCCTCTTTATAATCACCCTGTGCTTCTTTAAGTACACCGAGGTTATAAAATGCTACATAACTTTTCTGTCCAGTAGCATCAACTAACTGCATCAACAACTGTTCCGCTTTATCGTATCTGCCCTGCTCTATGTATTTGAGCGAGACCTCTAAAAGCTGTTCAGATCTGTCATCATAATCGATATCGGGATCTTCTAAAAGAGTAACATTAAATTGTCTATAATGAGGAGTAAGTTTATATGCAAAACTTCTAGCAATAGAATTTGCCAGACTTTGTGCCGCCATCTCTTTTGAAGGCAAAGCTCTTGAGTCATCACTACAGTGTTTGTTTGTCATAGAACGAGAAAGTGTATCTGCAAAGATAATATCGCCGCGTGTCACATCGATAATGCGAAGATCTGCCGAGAGGCTTGAAACCCTTTTCATACAACGTACATTATAGTACTCCAGCTCTTTACACTTTTTATCTGCACATCGCACACGTTTTTCATAAAAATAGCTGTCCTGTTTTGACGGAGAACTCACGTGCCCTGAGATAATCGCCTGCGCCCCGATCATTTTCCCCACTTTTACCGCATCTTTAGGATTTACCAGTCCGCTGTTTTGAAGTTTTTGCTCACCGATAATCTCATTAAAATCTTTACGGCTTACAATAGTAAAGTACTTTTGACGATCTAGTCTGAAGCCTGCGAGCTTCGCCTCAATCTTTTCTGAAAGACCTACACGATCGTTGTCAAAGTAAGTAACTGTTACTTTTTTCGTTTGCGACATACGATCCACTTCAGCAGGCTCAAGTGCCGAAATACCCACTTTTTGTGCACATCCGCTAAACAGGATTGCTACCAATACCCCGATAAAAATAAACTTTCTCATATCTGTCCTTTGTGAAACAATTGTAGTTGAATATAGTTTAATGATATATTAATTGAAATTTTTTTGCCAAAACTCTTGACATATGAAACTATTTTGTCTATAATTCCAGCCTCTTAAATGAGAGAAATAAAATGTCTCGTTAGCTCAGCTGGTAGAGCACGTCACTTTTAATGATGTGGCCGATGGTTCGAATCCATCACGGGACACCATTTTTGTTTATTTGCACCGCAGTTTCAAGCTCACTTACTCCATGTAAGCTTCGCTCAAAACTTTGGCACAACTAAATCAAAAACCACCACAATAGTGGCCCCATCGTCTAGCGGTTAGGATCCATGGTTTTCATCCATGTTACAGGAGTTCGAGTCTCCTTGGGGTCACCATCTTTTCACTAAACTTGTAAACATTAATGACAATACTGCAAAACCGATACTCGCATAAAAAGTAAAAGCAGAACCAAAATTTTGCCATACCCATCCAGCTACTATGCTAGCAATCAACATAGAGATTCCACTGAAAAGATTAAAAAAACCAAATGCACTGCCTCGTTTATCCTCCGGTGCTGTCTCAGCTACCATCGCACTCAATATACCTTGTGAAAACCCCATGTGAAATCCCCATAATAAAGTTCCTAAAAATACAGGTAAATAGGAGTCAGCATTAGCTAAACACAAATCAGCCAAGATCAACAATACCAATGCCATATAAAGCATATACTTCCGTTTTAATCTGTCACTCAGTATCCCCGCAGGATATGCAGACAATACATAGGCGATAGACATAACAGCTATTACAAGCGGGGTAAACTCTATCTCAAATCCTGCCTCTTGCGCTTTTAAAATCAAAAAGGCCTCACCAAAACGTGCAAGCATAAATGCTGAGCTTATCACCACTATAAGCCAGAAAGAAGCAGGGAAAGCACGCATTACTGAAAAAGAGAAGATCTTTTGCGGCAATGCTTTTTTTACAACCTGCTCAGGCTCTTTAATTTTGAAGATTATAATATACATACATATTAATGCAGGGATAAACGCAAACCACAAAGCAAAACGGATATCTCCCCATAAGAAGAGTAATAAAACAGCTGTTAGAGGACCTAGTACGGCACCTATACTATCCATTGACTGACGCAACCCATAGCTCGCACCCAAAATTTTTTTTGAAGTTACATCTGCTATAAATGCATCTCGCGGTGCGCCACGGATCCCCTTCCCTATACGGTCTAAAAAACGTGCTATAAAAACTGTTTCTACATGTTGTGCAAGAGGGAATAAGGGCTTCGTAAGAGTGGCAAGCCCGTAACCGATTACAAGAAGGATCTTTCTTTTTCCTACTACATCGCTAATGGCACCTGAAAATATTTTTACTATTAAGGCGGTTGCTCCTGCCACCCCTTCAATAATACCCACTTCGAGCATATTCGCACCCAATACATTGACGAGAAAAAGGGGGACCAGACTATGAATAAGTTCTGAAGAAAAATCCATAAATAATGAAATAAATCCTAGTAACCATACAGTTTTTGGGATCTTAGCTATCATATTGTTACTTCAAATTATAATTTATCGGAATCGTCAGCGTTAATTCTTCGTCAGGTTTTGGCATTTTACCCTCAAGATTTTCTATAGTTTGCGTAGCTGCACGAGAGAGTATATCGTGACTGCTTTCAAGTACTTCAATAGCTGATATCTTTGCATCTTTAGAGAGTGTAAACTTTACCTTGACCACACCTTCTATACCACGTCTTCTGGCACTTCTAGGATAATAAAGGTTCTCTTGTAAAAGAGCTACGATCTCATTAACGTGTAAAGAAAGATAATTCTCTTGTTTATTCTTTGTTTTTTCAGGGGCTAACACTTCGCTTTTACAATGGGTATCTTTTGTTGTATTTAACTCTTCATGTGGCACTATAGACTCTGCGGTTTTGTTTTGTACAACCTCTTTTGGTACAGTTTTTTCTACTTGTTCTATCTTTTCTTTGGGCTCTTGAACAGGTTTGGCTTCTTCTAGCCTCTTTACCTTCTTCTTCACCTTCGGTTTTGGCTTCCTCTTTGGCTTTTTTTCCATCTTTTCAAGCTGCTCTTTTTTTTGAGCTTTCACAGGCTTTTTTTCTGTTTTTTTAGTAACAGTATGTTTTACTTGATTTAGATTGATCGTGGTAGTACAACACGCACAAGGGTGTTCGTGTTCCTCTGAAGAGGAGACAAACTGTTTATAGGAGAAAAAAACAGCCGCTGCTAGTATAGTGTGTACCAGCAACGACAAACTTAAGGAGTTAAAGTATCTCAATGCTCTCTCTAGATAGCACGTTTAAATTCAGGGTACGCTTCCACACCCACTTCTTGAACATCAAGTCCTTCGATCTGTGCTTCATCATCAGCTCTGAATCTTACTATTTTATTAATAATAGTGAGCACGACGAAGGAGACTACAAATACTATAACTGCGACTTCTGCTACACCTTTGAGCTGATCTACAAATGAGATCTTCTCGACAAATATACCAACTGCAAGTGTCCCCCAGATGCCATTAACCAGGTGAACTGAAAGGGCACCGACAGGATCATCAAGTCTAAATTTATCAAACATCGGTACAGCAAATACAACCAATGCCCCACCGATAGCACCGATCAGTAACGGTGTGTACATATCATAAAGGTCAGGTCCTGCAGTAACGGCGACTAGTCCTCCTAAAGCACCATTGATAATCATTGTAATATCCAATAGTCTATATCTTATATACATTAATATCCCGGCGATAAACGCACCTGCCAAACCGGCCGTATTTGTATTCATAATAGTTTTTGCTACTGTATCGGCATTATCAACACTCGATATTGAACCGACACTTCCGCCGTTAAACCCAAACCATCCAATCCATAGCAGCATACCGCCAAGCACGACTAAAGGTATGTTTGATGCAGGGATAACTTTGATCTTTCCATCTTTATATCTTCCGCGACGAGGTCCCATAATCAAAATAGCCGCTAAAAGTGCCCAGCCGCCCGTAGAGTGGATAACCGTTGAACCTGCTAAATCGTACATATTGATATCAAAAACAGTATCTGCCAAAAAGTCTGTACCCCAGGAGATGTTTACTATAAACGGATAGATAAACCCGCCCATAAGCACTGTAAAAAACATCAACGGGATGATGCGGACACGCTCACTCACACCGCCGCTCATAATGTTTACTGTTTTACCGACAAAAGCCATTTGAAACAAAAATGCCGCCCAGATACTCATCGATGTATTTTCCCACGAACCAAAAGCGATCGTATATCCGATTAGCAAAAACATAATCGACGCAACCGTATAGATCATTGTATTGACGGTAAGAACCGATGAAACATTTTTTGTTCTGACAATACCTGCTTCAAGCATGGCAAAACCGGGGACCATAAAAATGATAAGTACCATTGAGAAAAGTGTGAAGAACGTATCTAACACATACTTTAAATCAAGCTCTGACATATATACCCTTTTTTAAATAATAGGGATAAGTGTAACAAAAAGAAGATTTTTTTTTGATTAATTAGTTTTAAGGAAAGATTTTGCATATGCCATAAAGCATATGCAGGGGAGGTTTAAAAAGAACGCTTGCTTATATAGCCTCGTTGTCCTCTTCACCTGTACGGATTCTGATAATTTTTTCTACATCACTTACGAAAATTTTACCGTCACCGATTTTACCTGTACGGGCAGATTCAACGATTGTACTTACAGTTTGCTCAAGCATATCTTCAGATACAACCATCTCCATTTTAATTTTCGGCAAAAAATCTACCACATATTCAGCACCGCGATAAAGTTCAGAGTGCCCTTTTTGACGACCGTAACCTTTCACTTCACTTACAGTCATACCAGTTACGCCGATCTCTGCCAGCGCATCTTTCACATCTTCTAGTTTAAAAGGTTTGATAACCGCTTCTACTCTTTTCATAATCTACAAACTCCATTCATTTGTTCTAAAAGAGCCCATGAAGGCTCTTTTTTAGTTTTCAAATTGTAACCACTTTTATGGTTTTAATCAACTCTCTTATACGTTAAGTACTTTTTCACCATGAACAGCTTCATCAAGACCAAGTTGTTCAGTTTCTTCATCAACTCTACCACCGCCAGTTAATGCTGAAGCGATATAGTAAACGATAACAGTACCAACAAGAGTGAAGATACCAACTACTACTACAGACTCAACTTGAACCATAAACTGACCCATTCTGTCTCCAGTTGCTTTGAGTGGACCGTCCCATAATAAATCTTGATCGTTTAGAGCTAATAAACCAGTTGCAAGTGCACCCCACAGACCAGCTAGGAAGTGGATACCAAAGGCATCTAAAGAATCATCATAACCAAGTTTTTTCTTCATTACAGCTACACCGAAGAAACCAACTACTGAACCTACACCACCTACGATAAATGCACCTGTTACATCAACGAAACCTGCTGCCGGAGTAATTGCTACTAGACCAGCTACAACACCTGATGCTGCACCTAATAATGTTGGCTTTTTAAATACAGCCCACTCTAACATTACCCATACAAGTGCTGCAAATGCTGTTGCAAGAGTTGTAGTTAAGTAAGCTAAACCAGCGATAGCGTTTGCACCAAATGCAGAACCACCGTTAAATCCGTACCAACCGAACCATAATAAAGCTGCACCAAGAGCTGTTAACATCACAGACATTGGTTTCATTGCAACTTTTGGATAACCGTTACGTTTACCTACTAAGTAAGCAAGTACTAAACCAGCTAAACCACCATTCATGTGTACAACGGTACCACCTGCGAAGTCTAATGCACCTGCATCAAATAGTAATGCACCGTCACCACCCCATACCATGTGAGTAATAGGACCGTATACTACGATCGTCCAGATAAATACGAATACTAACCATGTTGAAAACTTTATACGTTCAATTACAGAACCTGAAGCGATAGCTACGGTAATAGCAGCAAAAGTACCTTGGAATACTACAAATACGTATGTTGGATATGTACCGCTTAAGTCATTCCATGCTATTCCATTTAAAAATGCATTACCAAATCCACCCATAAATGTCTGCATGCTTCCGCCATCACCAAATGCCATTGAATAACCTGCTACGATCCATGCAATAAATGCTACTGCAAATGCTCCTAATACCATTGCATATGTATTAAGTACATTTTTACTTCTTGTCATACCTGCATAAAAAAGCGCCAATCCTGCCGGTGTCATTAATAATACTAATGCAGCCGATACCATCATCCATGCTGTATCACCAGTGTCTAACGCGTCTTCAGCAAATGCCAAAGTCGGTAATGCGAATAACATCGCTACTAACCATTTCTTCATGTTAATCCTTTTTCTCGTTAAATCTAACCAAATTATAATACAAAAATTAATCAACTATTTAAATTAATTGACTATTTTTTAATCAATTGAAATAAGAGCAGATATTTTTATGCTTTAAACATTTTCTTAAGAGAGATTTAGGTATCATCTACTAAATTTTATTTTTATATTAGGTGTTTTAATGAGTGATTTGCTAAATAATGATAATAATGTGGAAAACATTAATATAGAAGAGACACTTCAGAGTAGTTATCTCGACTATTCGATGAGCGTTATCGTCGGTCGTGCGTTGCCGGATGTTAGAGATGGTCTCAAACCTGTTCATAGACGTATACTCTATGCTATGGATAAACTTAACCTCTCTTTTGGATCAAAGTATAAAAAATCGGCTCGTATCGTCGGTGATGTGATCGGTCAGTACCACCCACATGGTGATACTGCTGTATACGATGCACTTGTACGTATGGCGCAAGACTTCTCCATGAAGATGGAACTTGTTGACGGTCAGGGGAACTTCGGTTCTATCGATGGTGACTCCGCAGCTGCTATGCGTTATACGGAAGCTCGTATGACAAAGTATGCAGGAGAGCTTTTAAAAGATCTTGATAAAAATACCGTAGATATGATAGACAACTACGACTCGACGACAAAAGAGCCGGATGTTATGCCTACACGTGTACCGAACCTTCTTATAAACGGTTCAAACGGTATCGCGGTAGGTATGGCTACAAATATCCCTCCCCACAATCCTGTCGAAGTGATGAATGCACTCAAAGCCATTTTGGCAAACCCTAACATTGAACTCCCTGAACTTATGGAGCATATCCCTGCACCTGATTTTCCAACAGGTGGTATCATCTTTGGTAAAAAAGGGATTATAGAAGCGTATGAAAGCGGACGCGGTCGTATCAAGATCCGTGCAAAAACGCATATCGAACAAAAAGCCAAAAAAGAGATGATCATCGTTGATGAGATCCCTTACCAAGTAAATAAAGCTCGTTTGATCGAAAATGTAGCAAACCTTGTAAAAGATAAACAGATAGAAGGGATCAGCGAGATCCGTGACGAATCTGACCGTGACGGTATGCGTATCGTTATCGAACTAAAACGTGATGCTATGAGCGAAATCGTTCTTAACAATCTTTTCAAACAAACAGCTATGCAGGTGACGTTTGGTATCATCATGCTATCTATATTAAATCAAGAGCCTCGTATCTTTGGTTTGATCGACATCTTAAAACACTTTATCAATCACCGTAAAACGATTATTATCCGCCGTACAATCTTTGATCTTGAAAAAGCAAAAGCGCGTGCACACATCTTAGAGGGTCTTAGAAAAGCGATCGATATCATCGATGATGTTATCCGTGTTATCCGTGCTTCAAAAACAGAAGAGCTTGCAAAAGAGAACCTTGTAACAGAGTTTGATTTCTCCGAGATCCAAGCGGCAAGTATCGTAGCAATGAGACTCGGACGCCTTACAGGTTTAGAGATCGAAAAGATCGAGAACGAACTTGCAGAACTTGTAAAACAGATCGAATTCCTAGAATCTATCCTTAAAAGCGAAGAGGTACTTCATGGAATCATCGATGAGGAGTTTGACGAGATTTTAGAGACTTACACTATTAAACGTCAAACTGATGTTGAAGATGATTATGACGATATCGACATCGAAGATCTTATCCCTAACGAGCCGATGGTTGTAACTATCACTCACAGAGGTTACATCAAACGTGTACCTTTAGCAAACTACGAAAAACAAAAACGCGGCGGTAAAGGGAAAACTGCCGTAACTACATACGAAGATGACTTTATTGAACGCTTTTTTACATGTAATACGCACGATACATTGTTGTTTGTAACCGATCGCGGACAGCTTCACTGGTTAAAAGTGTATAAGATCCCAGAGGGTACAAGAACGGCAAAAGGGAAAGCTGTTGTCAACCTTCTCCAGCTAGTACAAGATGAGCAGATCCAGTCTATCATCCCGACAACGGACTTCAGTGATGAAAAATCTTTAGTATTCTTCACACAAAACGGTGTTGTAAAACGTACAAATCTCAGCGAGTTTAGCAATATCAGAAGTAACGGTGTAAGAGCTATCGTTCTTGATGACGACGACTCACTCATCACGGCAAAAATCGCTGAACCTGAGACAAAATACCTCTTTATTGTGACAAAAATGGCACAATGTATCAAATTTGAGATCGAAAAAACCCGTGAACAGGGTAGAAGTACACGTGGTGTTCGCGGTATCAAGTTTAAACATGAAGGTGACGAAGTGGTTGACGCAAACATCATCTCAAGTGATGAGCAAGAGATCCTCATTGTAAGTGAAAAAGGTATAGGTAAACGTACAGAAGCCGGTGAGTACCGCTTAACCAACCGTGGCGGTTCCGGTGTGATAGCGATGAAGATGACTGCAAAAACAGGGAAAAATGTCGTAGGTATTTTAATGGTTGATGAGACTATGGATATGATGGCACTTACAAAAGCGGGTAAAATGATCCGTGTAGATATGCAGACTATATCAAAATCAAGCCGTAATACATCGGGTGTATATATAGTAAAAGGTGATGATGTTGCGAGTATCTCCCGTTGTCCTAAAAAAGAGGAAGATCCGGATGTCGATGAGATTCCGACTCTCGATGTGGAATAGTACTTGCTTAAACACACTATAATAACTCTGAAGAGCACTCTCTTCGATAAGGATATTTTATGAAATACTCTTTAGTATTACTCACTTTGTTAAGCTTAAACGCTTTTTCGGCTGATGCAGAAGCTCCTCAGAAAGAGGAGCCTGTTAAGGTTATGACGACGCCTAGTGAAACTGTAATCAACGTCAACTATCCGACGGTTGAACAACCTGCACCTGCTCAAGAGAGTATGGAAGCTGCTGATATGAAAGAAGCGACTGCGGGTGCTGTAGATAACGAGCCCGTTTTAGAAGCCGATAAAAAACTGATCATCAGTGTAGTAGGTCAAGGTGTAGCACCGATGAACACTGCATCACCTGCTCAAGCGTATGCGTTAGCAAAACGTGCAGCGGTTGCCGATGCTTACAGACTTATTGCTGAGAAAGTCAAAGGTGTACGTGTAGACGGTCAAGACCTTATCAAAAATATGATGGTAAAACGTTCTACTGTAAGAACATCTGTGCAAGCGATGGTAAAAAATGCAAATATCGTAGAGACTAACTTCAAAGAGGGACTATGCGAAGTAGAGATGGAGATCACTCTATCTTACGCACAATTTGCGCAATAATCCTCTGTAACTCACTTGTTTTAAGTGCAGGTGAGTACCTTATCTCCTATAGATATGTAGTCAAGGATGCCATTTTATACAATGAGTACCTTGATATCTCTCCTGCTATGCAACAATGCTTTGGAGACGAGCAAGAAGGCATCATTTTAGATCCTCATAATTCAGAGAACTTAACAACAGTTATTGAAGAAAATAAAGAAGAGTTTATTAATTATCTTCATAAACTTGGTTTGCAGGTCAAACACAATGAAAAAACAAAAAACTTTCAAAACACCTCTACTACGGTGCTTACACTCCAAACAACTTGTTTCAAAGTCGATTTTAATGATAATTCTGTTAGAATCGCACCTTTAAAATAGCTCTAAAACAGGATACTCAGTGAAGATAGCAATAGTTGAAGATGATATAAATATGCGCAAATCATTAGAGATTGCTATGGGCGATTATAAAGAGTTTGAGATCAAGACCTTTAAAAACGCCAAAGATGCACTCAAAGGGCTGGATGATAGCTTTGATCTTGTGATCACAGATATCAATATGCCCGGTATGGACGGTATAGAGTTTATAAAAGAGCTCGGCGGTAAATTTGAGGTGATCATTATGACCGGTAATGCCACCCTCTCTCGCGCCATCGAATCGATCCATCTCGGTGTGAAAGATTTTCTTCTCAAACCTTTTGACGTAGACACTTTAGTCGCTGCGATTAAACGGGAAGAGAAAGTCCAAAACACTAAAAAACGTGTTAAAAAATCTAAAAAAGATACGAGCGGTTTTTTAGGGGAATCAAAACCCTTGGAGAAAATTTTAAAACTTGCCGATAAAGCGAGTAAAACAGATGCAACTATTTTATTGTTGGGTGAAAGCGGTGTAGGGAAAGAGGTTTTTGCCTCTTATATACACAAGAACTCACCAAGAGCAAAAAAACCTTTTGTAGCTATCAATATGGCTGCAATACCTGAAAACCTTATAGAAAGTGAGATGTTTGGGTTTGAAAAAGGTGCCTTTACCGATGCACTTGAAGCAAAAGCTGGACAGTTTGAGCTTGCAAACGGCGGTACACTTTTTTTAGACGAAATTGGCGAGATGCCTTACGGACTTCAAGCAAAACTTTTGCGCGCATTGCAAGAGAAAGAAGTAAGACGTCTCGGTTCGTCAAAATCTATCAAGATAGATATCCGTGTTGTCTCGGCAACCAATGCAAACCTCGAAGAGAAGATCAAAACGGGAGAGTTTAGAGAGGATCTTTATTATCGTCTCAATACTATCCCGTTAAATATTCCGCCACTAAGAGAGCGTAAGGATGAGATACTCAGTATTGCAGAAGCGACATGTGAGCAAAACTGTAAAAAGTACGGTTTTGATCCAAAAAGCTTCTCACAAGAAGCGAAAGATGAGTTACTCGAATATAGCTGGCCCGGAAATATTCGTGAGCTTATCTCAGTGATAGAGAGAGCTGTCATACTCAGTGAAACAGATGAAATTCAAAAAGATGATCTGTATTTAGATACAAGAAAGTAGGAGAAAAGATGAAAAAATACAATTTGGCGGTAGTTGGTGCAAACGGTGCTGTTGGTGAAGAGGTACTTAGAATCTTAGAGGAGATCGATTTCCCACTGGCAAAACTTGTCCCCTTAGCGAGTAGCAGAAGTGCGGGTAATACTGTTGAGTTTAACGGTAACGATCTCGTGATCAAAGAGTTAACAAATGAGATCTTTGAAGCTGAAGATATAGAGATCGCTATCTTTAGTGCCGGAGGAAGCGTAAGTGAAGCCTTTGCACCTGCAGCGGTACAAGCGGGAGCAGTTGTGATCGATAATACTTCACACTTTAGAATGGATCCGAAAGTTCCTCTAGTAGTTCCGGAAGTAAACCCTGAAGATATTGCAGATTGGGAAACTAGCGGAATCATTGCAAATCCTAACTGTTCAACTATTCAAATGGTGCAAGCACTTAAACCGCTTGATGAAGCATATGACCTTGTTCGTGTCGATGTAGCTACATACCAAGCGACAAGCGGTGCGGGAAAATCGGCTATGGAAGAGCTTGTGAAGCAGATGCAGGACTTCTTTGCATTTAAACTTGACGAAAGTGAACATAAAGCATTTAATCAGCAGATCGCGTTAAATGTAATCCCACAAATCGACAAGTTTATGGATAACGGTTACACAAAAGAAGAGATGAAGATGGTAAATGAAACTACGAAGATCATGCACAAAGAGATTGCACTCAGTGCAACTTGTGTACGTGTACCTGTCCTTCGTGGTCATGCTGAAGCTTTAACGCTTACATTTGACTCTGAAGTAAATGCCGAGGAAGCTAGAGAAATCCTCTCTAAGGCACCAAATATTGTTGTAGTAGATGATCCAGACCAAGCGCTCTATCCAATGCCGAAAGATTGTGTAGACAGTAACGAAACATTTGTCGGAAGAATCCGTGAGGACAACTACGCACACAACATGCTACATATGTTTGTAGTAGCCGACAATCTCAGAGTAGGTGCTGCGACAAATGCAGTAAGAATTGCGCAAAAATTTATCGAGATGAACGAGGGATAATACTATGTTGGTAGAAAAATTCTTTGAAAGCAGCCTGTGGGGTTCAAGATTTATTGTAATCTTGGCTGTAGTGTTTGGTCTCTTTGGAGCTATCGCACTATTTGCAGTGGCATCTTTTGATATCTATGAAACGGTAAAACTTGTTATCGATACCTATGTACACCATCGCCATCCTGAACATTTCCACGAACTTGTAGTGGGTGGTATCATCGGTGCAGTTGATCTTTATCTGATCGGTGTTGTAATGCTTCTTTTTGCATTTGGTTTATATGAGCTTTTTATCTCCGATATTGATGTTGCGAGAGAGGGAGATGACGGGGAAAACAAAATCCTCTCTATCCACTCTCTTGATCAACTCAAAGATAAGATCTCAAAAGTAATCGTTATGGTTTTAGTAGTCGGTTTTTTCCAAAAAGTTGGGCTTACAAGTTACACTTCACCGCTAGAACTATTATATTTGGCACTATCTATTACTGCTGTTGCTGTTGGTTTATACTTTTTAAGTAAAGTTGGACATTAGAAAATATTATAACAATTAAGGAAAAAGATGAGTAAGATATTTGTAGATGCATGTTTTGGGAAAGAGACACCTTACACTCCCGTATGGATGATGAGACAAGCGGGTCGTTACCTTCCTGAATACATGGAAGTAAGAGCACAAGCGGGAAGCTTTTTAAATCTTTGCCACGATCCGGCCAAAGCGTGTGAAGTAACACTGCAACCGGTTGACAGACTCGATGTAGATGCAGCTATTTTATTTAGCGATATCTTAGTTATTCCAGACGAAATGGGGATGGACTTGTCGTTTGTAAAAGGTGAAGGTCCAAAATTTTCCGATCCTATCAAAGATGAAGCTGATCTCGACCGTCTTTTAGGTGGTGAAGAAGCTGCAAATAAACTTGACTACGTATATGAGACTATCGAGCTTATCAAAACAAAACTCTCCGATGAAAAAGCGTTGATTGGTTTTACGGGTGCACCGTGGACACTAGCAACTTATATGATCGAAGGGCAAGGGACAAAAACGTATAACATCTGTAAAAAGATGATGTACTCTAACCCTGATTTACTTCATAAAATCCTTAGAAAAGTAACAGATGTCGTAAAACTTTATATGGAAAAGCAGATCGAAGCGGGTGTAGACGTTGTTCAAGTATTTGACTCTTGGGCGGCAGCAATCGAGCCTGGAATGTACGATGAATTCTCTTGGAAATATATGGTTGAGATTGCAGAACATCTCAAGGAGAAATACCCGCACATCCCTGTGATCTTATTCCCTAAAGGGATCCCTGCATTTTTAGACAAAGTATACGGAAACTTTGATGTATTTGGAGTTGACTGGTCAACGCCTATGAAGTTTGCTAAAGAGCGTTTAGGTGACAAGTACGTTCTTCAAGGAAATATGGAGCCGTGCCGCCTTTATTCAAAAGAGGCAACTACGAAATGTGTAGAGGTTATCCAAGAAACTATGGGCGGTAAACGCCACATCTTTAACCTCGGTCACGGAATCCTTCCCGATGTACCTGTAGAAAATGCAAAACACTTCATCGATGAGTGCCACAGAGTCAGTGGAAAATAAAATCATATTCGGCCCTATCAACTCCCGCCGTTTCGGTACGAGTTTAGGGATCGACCTCTCCCCCGCTTATAAACAGTGCAATTTTGACTGCCTTTACTGTGAACTAGCTCCTGCTGCGACAATCGAAAAACAAAGCAATACTATCACTGTAGGTCAGATCATCACTGAGCTTAAAAAACACCTCAGCGATAAAATAGATGTAATAACATTAACTGCAAACGGTGAACCGACACTCTACCCTCACCTCAATGAACTCATAGATGCGATCAATGAGATAAAGGGTGATATACAGACACTTATCCTTACAAACAGTGCGATGCTGACAGATGACAAGGTATATAGATCCCTGCTCAAGCTCGATCAGGTCAAACTCTCACTTGATGCGATTACCGCCGACATCTTTAAAAAGATCGACAGACCGCACCACTCTATCAAGATCGATGAGATCGTTACAAAAGTTCAAGAGTTTTCAAAAGAATATAAGGGGAAACTTTTTATAGAGATACTGTTCGTACACGGTTTAAACGATACCAAAGAGGAGGTAGAAAAACTTAACGAACTGCTACTCTCGATCGATGTTACGAGAATCGATCTCGGTACTATAGACAGACCACCTGCCTATCCTGTCAGTGGAGTCAGCTACAAAGAGTTGTATGAGCTTTCACACCTCTTTGATCCCTCTTTGCCTATCCATATCGCTTCGCGTGCACATGCCGAGGCCAACAATGCAAACTATACAAAAGAGGATATCATCAACACACTCGACAAACGCCCCCTGACTCAAGAGGATATATCTCTGCTTTTTGATCAGGAGAGTCAAAAGCGCCTCAGTCAGCTTTTAGCGGAGAAACAGGTCGATATAAAAAAGGTGGATCATCTAGAGTTTTTCATCCCCGCTGCCAATCTTTTTCGTAAAAAAGATAAAAAGACCAAGGGCAAGGACTAAGATCGAAACCCCACCAATGAGATACACGGCATAGAGCATCTGCGAATAATCATGCAGTGCGATCTTAAACACCACCATCAAAGACTCGATCAACAGTGCGATGATGATCGTAATCGAAAACTTCGTAAACACCTTGTACTCCAACTTGGAGTTTTTGGAGTAACTTTTAAACACAACCTCTTGCTCTAAAATCGTTTTTGCCAGATCAAAGATCGCAAGTCCTAAGGTTAAGGCGATAATAGGTTTAAATATCGATTCGATCGAGACACCTCCCTCTTTGAAAAACAGAGAATGACCAAGTTCATAAATACTATACCCAAGTGTAAAAATAGCCAATAGTATCATCAAGTTTGCCGTTACAAAATAAAACGCCTTGCTTACAAAGTTAAACTCTCTGTGCAGCTCGATCAGACCTAAACGCTCTAAGAGTGCGTTTACCGTAAAGTCCATAAAGTATATACGGTCATCTTCCTCTTTTACAACCGTGAC
>JBEWQA010000006.1:0-54544 GCA_047689515.1 Candidatus Sulfurimonas kebritensis | reverse complement strand
GACAGGACATGTTATGAGTATCGATGAAGATTTAGAACATAAAAAACATATGTTGTACTACAATCAGCTTTTGCAAAGTGACAGACGTGAAAAGCTCAAAGGCAAGAAGAGTAAAAAAAAGCGCAAAGATAGATTGAGCTTTGGATCGCAAAAAGTTGATTTTAAAGACTATGTTTATGCCCCTGACGATTATGAATGGTAGCGTATATTTTCTATTTTGTCGCTGTGCCGTATATAGCGGGAGCGGTATTTTTATTTCTTTTTATCGCAGGTGGTGATTTTGATAACTTTATGTTGTTAAATCTTAACTCATTTTTGATTGTATGGATGATCGGCTATGAGATCGTAGCAGCATTTTTACTTTTTTGGATCTTTATTATGTTCCTGCAGTATGAGCAGGATGATGAGTATGATCCTTATGGATTTGGATGATGCGAAGAGAGAGTTTATCTCATTCTCTCTTCTTCAGGCGCATCTTTAGGAACAAGCCCGTATTTTGAAAGATCTATAAGGATCTCTTTTCTTTTATCTTTAAGCAGTTTTTGCATCACCGGGTTTCTATCCATCTTATAAGTTTCAGTTCTTACAATGTTTCCATCGTGGTCGTAGTATTTTTTGAGCCCAACTTTGTAGTTGTTTTTATAATACACTTCGGAGTAAAGGTATCCATCTTCATCCCACTCTTTCATAACACCTTCACGACGTCCCATATCGTAGTTGACCTGGGCACCTAATACACCGTTGTTATAAAAGATCTTTTGAACTCCGTCTTTTTGCCCGTTAACATATTTTACGACAAGTTTTTTTGCACCGTTGTCGTAAAAAGAGGTATATAAACCGTTTTCTTTGCCGTCAACAAAGTTCACCTGCGATTTTACTTTTCCTGTATCGGTATACCAATAGGTCATACCGTTTCTTTGACAGTTCTTATAAGTAGACTTCTGTGCATGATCCTTTACTATATATTCACTCGGATCGGAGCAGAAAAACTCCGTATCTTTGTCTGCAGCAAATAAACCTGTACATAGTAGTGCTAAAGAGATATATCTAAACATAACAAGACCTTTACATTAATTTTTATAATAATAGCACAGAGAAGTCACTTTTTTATCACGACAGCTCTTTTGCTTTGTTGTATGCAGTCTCAATAGCATCCATACAAGCGTTTCTTACATTGCCTTTTTCAAGTGCGCCGTATCCCGCAGCCGTAGTTCCTCCTGGACTCATAACACCATCTTTGAGTAGTGCAGGGTGGACATCCTGGATCAGTTTTCCAAAACCGCCGAAAAGTCCGCGCATAATCTCCATCGCATCGTCACGTTTTAGTCCCTGTTTTACTGCACCGTCAGTAAGTGCTTCTGAGATAAGCGCAAGGTATGCAGGTCCGCTACCAGCTAAACCGGTAGCTATATCTAACTCTTTTTCGCTCCCTAACCATACCGTAGACCCGATAGCTGAGAAGATCTCAGTTGCCTGAGCTTTGTATGATTCATCCCCTGTCATAGTAGTCATTGAGTGGTGTACCGAAGCTGCAAGATTCGGCATAGTTCTTACTACTGCTCCCGTATTGAAATTGCTGCGGAGTTTCTCTACCGTACTTCCCGCTAAAACAGAGAAGATAACTTCTGCTTTTCCTGTGAATTTTTTTGAAACCTCTTCGATGTTATACGGTTTTACACACAAGATGATCTGTTTGCCTTCGATGTTAAAGCCGTCCATTGTAGCTTTCTCTATATCCACACCGAGTGCCGCTTCAAATTTTTCTAGTTTTGCCATATTGCGACCGACAACTTCTATTTTATATTTATCTTTTAATCCTTGGGCAATGCTCAATGCCATATTTCCGTTACCGATAAAAGTTACTGTTTTCATATTTCGTCCTCAATAAATTTTATGCTATTATAACATCAATATATTAGAAGGATTTGAGCATGGAACAATTTTTAGAAAACGCAAAAAAAGGGAGTAGAGTTTTAAATACTTTAACCGGTAGAGAAAAAAACAGAATCCTTAGAGAGATGGCTGAAGCTATGAGAGCAAACACTATGAGCCTGATCGAAGCAAACGCAAAAGATATGGCAAACGGCAAAGAAAATAATCTCTCTTCGGCGTTGATGGACCGCCTCTATTTAGATGAGGAGAGAATCGACGCAATGGCGGTAGCCGTTGAAGAGATTGCAGCTTTAAAAGAACCGACTGGAAGAGTACTTGACGGTTGGGTAACGGAAGATAACCTCAAGATAGAAAAAGTTTCTATCCCGATAGGTGTGATCGGGATCATCTACGAATCACGTCCAAATGTGACAAGTGATACGGCAGCACTTTGTTTTAAAAGCTCAAATGTATGTGTTTTAAAAGGCGGTAAAGAGGCTGAGAATTCAAATCAGGCGATCGCAAAAATATTGCAGGGTGTTCTAGAGAAAAACAACTTGCCGAAAGAGTTGATCTCACTACTACCCGACAGTTCTCGTGAAGGTGTTGCAAAACTTATCAAGATGGACAAATATGTTGACCTTATCATCCCTCGCGGTGGTGAAGGGCTTGTAAGATATGTAAGTGAAAATGCAACCGTAAGTGTAGTAAAACACGATAAGGGAGTTTGTCATACATATATTGATAAAGATGCAGATCAGGAAAAAGCGGTAAAAATTGCGATCAATGCCAAAGTGCAACGTCCCGGTGTATGTAATGCTATGGAGACGTTACTTGTTGACAGAGCAGTTGCAGCAGAGGTTTTACCGAAACTCAAAACCGAGTTTGATAAAGCAGGGACAGACCTAAGAGGCTGTGGCAATACACAAGAGGTTATCAATGTTGCAAATGCTACTGATGAAGATTACGATACTGAATACCTCGCAAACATCTTAAGTATCAAGATCGTTGACGGTGTAGATGGAGCGATCGAACACGTTGTCAAGTATGGTTCTGGGCACTCTGAAGCTATCATCACTGAAAATATCACAGCAGCTGAAGAATTTTTAAACAATATTGACGCGGCGGCACTTTATGTAAATGCAAGTACGCGTTTTACAGATGGCGGTTCTTTTGGCTTTGGTGCAGAGGTTGGAATCTCAACAAATAAACTCCATGCACGTGGTCCAATGGGGATCGAAGGGTTAACAACTTATAAATATAAAATTTACGGAAGCGGTCAAACTAAATAGTTTGATACGCTTTGATATCTTCTAGTAAGATTTTTAAATGGTGCTGGTACTGCTGTACAAGTGTAAGATAACTTTTCTCGTCATGATCTGAGAGTGAATCTTTGATATGTGTAGCGATATTGTTGAGTTTAACTGCACCGATGTTTGCAGATACCCCCACAATATCAAGCAGCAGTTTATCTGCTTTGGCAAGTTCATCGTTCTCCAACATAGAGATCAGCTGCTCATCAGAGTTACTGTATGTTTGTAGGAACTCGTTTAAGATTTCGTGATAAAAATTATCATCCCCTCCACAGATCTCTAAGCCTTTCTCTCCGTCAAGTTCTCTGGTTGATACAACATCGATAGTATCGACAGCATCCTCTTGATTCTCTTGTGATGCATCACTAGTGTAAGCGTAGAGTACATCGTAAAGTGCATCCATCTTGAGCGGTTTCTCAAGGTGCTCAGACATTCCCGCTTCTGTCATTTTGCGGATATCATCAGCTGCAGTATCACCACTGAGTGCTACAATTACGATATGATCGTAGTCACTGTTCTGGCGTATACGGCGTGTAGCTTCAAAACCGTCAACGCGTGGCATATGGGCATCCATTAAAACGGCGATAAAATCACTGTCTTCTTCTAAGATCTCTAAAGCTTCCTGACCGTCGTTAGCTACAACCACTTCTATACCGCTGTCTGCCAATAGTCCTAAAATAACTTTTTGATTGATCATATTGTCTTCGGCAAGGAGAAGTCTTGTACCTGCAAACTCTTGAAAGTCCTCTTTTACGATCTTGCCGTGTATAGGTACCTCCCGCTTTTTTAAACCGCTTGGTTCAGCCTTGGCAGGTTTAGGGGGCTCTTGAGGTTCTGCAGGCTCTTGAGGTTTTTTAGTTTCAGGCTCTTGTACCTCAGGCTCTTCTTGAATTACTTCTTGTGGCTCATCCGGATCTTTAGCGGGGCTTTCCTCTTGGACAGGTGTTTCTGCTTCATCGTATTCATCCTCTACAACTTCACCGGTGGATTTGACGGTGTTTTTTTTGAGCAACCTTGTAGATGATAAATGCGATAATAAGGATAACCGCAGCAGCAATGCCGACAAGGTCTATATTTTGAAGTAATTCGTTTAACATTTTGCTCTCTTTTTTGTGGATTTTACTAATAGTACACTAACTAAAATTAAAGGTAAATTATTTTTAGGTATAATCCTATCTTAACAATAAAGTAAGGAAAATTTTGGAAAATATCCCGCACATACCTGTTTTGTACAGAGAAGTTGTTGATACTTTTAGCGATATAGAAGATGGAATTATTATAGATTGTACTATGGGGTACGGTGGACACTCTTCACTGCTGCTTGAGAACAATCCAAATATCAAACTTATCGCTATCGATCAGGATCAGACTGCGATCGATTTCTCTTCCAAACGTTTAGAATCCTACGGTGAGCGTGTCGAGATCCGTAAGGGGCGTTTTTCCAATGTTATTCAGGATATACTTCAGGAGTATGATAAAACAGAGATCAAAGGTGTGTTAGCCGATATAGGCGTATCCTCCTTACAACTTGATCAAAAAGATCGGGGGTTTTCGTACGAGAGTGAAAACCTCGATATGCGTATGGACAAAGGGGCATCTTTGAGCGCTTCAAATGTTGTAAATGAGTATTCGTCAGAGCAGCTTGAAAATATTTTACGCGAATACGGAGAGATCAGAAACTATAAAAAACTAGCATCGATGATCGTAAACAACAGACCATTTCATTCTGCAAAGGAGTTGAGTGCCAAGCTTTCTCCTGCACTCCCTAAGGGGAAAAAGATCCACCCCGCGACACTTCTTATGCAGGCGATCCGTATAGAGGTCAATGATGAACTAGGGGAACTTAAAAACTTACTACTAGCCCTTGAGGAAGCTAAACTGTCAAATGCGAAGATAGCTATTATCTCTTTTCACTCTTTAGAGGATCGCATCGTAAAACAAACATTTGTCAGATGGGCAAAGAGCTGCATCTGTCCAAAAGAGGCATTTCGATGTGAATGCGGCAATAACCATCAACTGGGGAAAATTCTTACCAAAAAGCCTGTAACTGCACAAGCTGATGAACTCAAAGACAATGCAAGAAGCCGAAGTGCAAAACTAAGAGTATTTCAAATGGAATTAGAATGAGTGACAAGACAGAGCTTTTAGAAGAGTACGATAGTTTAATTAAAGTTAAACAGAAACTTGATTTTAATTATTTTTTATATATGCTTTTGCTGATTGTATTGATAGCAACTTTTGCTTTTCCGAAAATTTATATAAATCAGCAGATCTACTATACAAGCAGAGATATCGCAAAACTGCAAGTGGAGTATGAAACGCTAAAAGAGCAAAACAAGCTGATCCGCTCATCTGTAGAGTCGATGAAGTTTAAAAACCAAGTTTTAGATACTATATTTTAACCAAGGAAGATCAAGTTGGTACGCAGTTTTATAAGATTTTCTATTGAAAAACCCCTTTTAAACCATATACTTTTAATCTTTATATTTATGCTCTCGATTTTTGCATATATCAATATCCCAAAAGAGATCTTTCCGCCGATGAATATGGATAAGATTATCATAACTGGCGGATACAGCGGTACATCTGCCGATGTCCTTGACAAGATGGTCGTTCAAACCGTCGAGGATGATATGCAAAATATCGATGATCTTGAAGAGATCAAAACAAATATAAAAAACGGAGCTTTTACGATCACGGCAGATATAAAGCCGGGAGCGGATAATATCTTGGTTTTAAATGATGTCAAAGATATCGTCAGCAGCGTTAAAAAAGATCTCCCTGCAGATATGAACGAACCTGTTGCAAAGATCAAACTCCACTCGTTTCCTCTCGCACTTATAGCACTATCAGGTGATGTGCCAAAGAGTGAACTGCTTAAAAAAGCAGATGAGTTAAAAACAGAACTTTCAAAATATAAAGAGCTCAGTGATATTACGATCCGCGGGGATGCCGATGAAGAGCTGAGTATCGTACTCAACAACGACAAGATCCGCGCTTACGGACTGGAACCTGCACTGGTAGTCTCTGCCATTAGCAATATAAGCTCGATCTTTCCGATCGGTACTATCAAACAACAAGCCAACCATCTTTATATCTCTACATATAACGGTGAAAAAACAAAAAAAGGTGTTGAAGACACCTTGATTGATGTGGGTGGCAAGAAGCTGAAGATCTCAGATGTCGCCGATGTCTCTTTTAAGCTGAGTGATGAAGCGGAACTTTCCCACTACAACGGGGTAAGAAACATCTCTGTTAATGTAACAAAGAGCAAAGACGGAAATGCGATCGAGTTGGTGAAAGAGATACGGGAACTGCTAAAGCTGCAGCAGGAGAAAAACCCTGAATTTAACTACGATATCTATACCGATACATCGGTTTGGATCAAAAACCGTCTGAATGTTGTGTTCTCAAACATTATGTTTGGGCTTATTTTAGTTTTTTTGGCGATGCTTATTTTTATCAACCGCGGGATCGCTTTTGTCGTAGCACTCGGAATTCCTGTAAGTTTTATGATAGGTTTGATCGCAACAGAGATACTTGGCGACAGTCTCAATATGCTCTCGCTATTAGGTGCTTTAATAGCCCTTGGTATGTTGGTCGATGAGGCGATCGTCGTTGCTGAAAATATCTACAGACACCTAGAAGAGGGGATGGAGCGTAAAGAGGCGGTGATCAACGGTGCTGCGGAGATGTTCCCTGCCGTACTTACTGCGACACTTACGACTGTATTTGCATTTTTACCGATGCTGCTTATGAGTGGAGAGATGGGGATGTTTATCAAGATCATCCCGATCATGATCACGGTTTTACTCCTTTCATCACTCTTTGAAGCGTTTTATTTTCTTCCGCTTCATGCTCATGAACTGTTAAAAGTTTCAAAAGAGGGAAGTTTTACCAAAAACTTTTGGAGCAGGATGCATCAGCGTTACAGCAAAGCATTGCACTTTTTCTTTAGACGCAAGGTGCTCTCTTTGCTTACAATGGTGACACTTATCCTTGGTGCTACTTTTTTTATGGCAAAACACTCGAAGTTTCAACTTTTTCCCGACTTTGATGCTACGCAGGTGTATGTATATGGAAAAGTCGATATCAACAATGAACTTGAAGATACTGAAAAGTATGTTTCACAACTAGAAGATAAGATTTTAAAAAATGTGAAGCCGCAAAATGTTTCATCTGTTACTTCGGTTATAGGTTTTAAGATGGATGCAAAACGTGAGGCTGAAGTTGGGGAAAACCTCTTTCATATCTTTGTCGATCTCAAAGAGAGAGCACCTGTCAATCTTTTCGATACCTACATCAGTCCATACCTCTCGATCGAGTATGATGAAAGTGTAAAAACACGGGATAAAGACTCAAAAGATATCGCTAAAGATATTGAAAAACTTTTAGCAGATGAGAGCAAAAATTTTGAGGAGCTGGTTGTCAAAGTTCCCGGTGCAGGTGTAGTAGCCAATGATATTGAGATCGGACTGCGTTCAAAAGACGGCAGAGATGTAGTACCGTACCTTAAACAGCTTGAAGAGGAGATCGCAAAGATCGACGGAGTGTTTAATATCTCCGATGATGCGATACTCGGGGAAAAAGAGCTCAAGCTCCGTGTCAATAAATATGGACAGGAGTTAGGCTTCAACGAACAGATACTCTCAAACAACCTGCGTGCATACTATCTCAAAGGGGAGTACGGAAAACTCTTTAATAAAAGCGGACTTGTCCGTATAAGGATCGACAGTGATCTCAATGAAGATATCACTTCGCTTAAAGACCTAGAGCTTCAAGTGCCGTCTTCGAACCAGTATGTACTTTTAAAAGAGATAGCGGACTTTATGTATATACAGAGTTATGTAACGCTGAAAAAAGAGAACGCAAAGCGGATCAAAAGTTTTTATGCTTCGATCGACAAAAAAGTGGTAACCTCCTCAGAGGTGATGAAAAAACTTGAACCGACGTTTGAAAAGCTTCGATCTGAAGGGATCATGCTTGAGATCAAAGGGGAAGAGAAAGAGAACAAGAAAAATATGAGAGAGATGAGTGAGTCTTTCCTTATTGCCTTGTTTTTAATTTTTATTACATTGGTATGGTTGTTTGATTCTATCAAGAAATCTTTAATAGTTATTAGTACAATTCCGCTTGTACTACTTGGTGTCTTTGTTGGGCATTTTGTAATGGGGATCAATCTCACCATGCCTGGTATGATAGGAGTCGTAGGACTCGCCGGAGTAGTTGTAAATGATGGTCTTATTATGGTTGACTTTATCCGAAAGGCAAAAGACACCGAAGATCTTATGCGCAGGGCAAAAACAAGACTGCGCCCGATCTTGCTGACATCGCTTACAACCGTACTGGGGCTTTTAACGTTGATCTTTTTTGCTTCAGGGCAGGCAAAGATCTTGCAGCCTATGGCGGTATCACTCGGATTTGGGATCGCATGGGCTACCGTGCTGAACCTGATCTATGTACCACTTCTTTATTCAGTGGTATATAGGATCAAAGCACCGAAAAATATTGAAGGATAAAATAGATGAATTTAGAGATAGCATATGCACAGTTTGGTGTAAGACCACCGGTTACAAAACCAATACCGGAGTTTTTGATCGAAGTTGGTCAAGATGGGATTAGAGAACTAATCTCGGAACATTACGAGTCGATCAAAGGGAGTGATATAGAACACTTGTTTCCAATAGATCCGCAAGAGTTTGAAATGGCAAAAAAACATGCAGCGGACTTTTTTATACAGATCTGTGGCGGTCCGAAGTACTTTAACGAGAGCAGAGGTGCACCGAGAATGGTTGGGCGTCACGAACGGTTTCGCATCACACCACAAGCACGTGAAACTTGGTTGGAACTCTATAAACCGCTTCTTAAAAAGCTCAAAGAGAATGGGGTGACTGAGATTTCACTACAATCTTTTTGGAACTATTTAAATATCTTTTCGCTATGGATGGTAAACACACAAGAGGACTAGTTTGCTAGTAAGCTATCTCTAAGCAACTCATCAGTATAATTTCGCCCTACTAACACTAGGTGTGGGTTCGTAGCTCAGTTGGTTAGAGCCCTCCGCTCATAACGGAGTGGTCCCGTGTTCGAGTCACGGCGAACCCACCACTTTCTAATCAATGATCATTCGTTTCTTTATCTTTAAACCTATACTTTGAAATTTTGCACATTCTTATACTTCGCCTGTTTTGGTGATCTTCATTTGACCTTTCGTATTAAAAAGTAGTTCTAAAACCTCATTTCTTTCTTTACCGATATACTTGATAAATGACACAGTATTTTGTTTTCAAATATTATATCTAATTTGATTTAGATATAAAATAAATACAGGACAATAAAAAAAGTTGAGATTACATTAACTTTAAACTTAAAATGGCTAGAATGAAATTATAAGTTTTTATAAACTGCCAATAGGGATAAAGATCGATTAAGGCAAAGGTTATTAAGTGAAAGAAGAGTATTGTAGCGGTATCGGTTTGGATAAATATGTCCAAAAAAACGAACTTGATCTTCAAAGCTTTTTATATATTGCGATAGAACTGTGCAAATCTATAGAGAGTTCCCATAAACAAAACATTATTATTGGAAATTTAAACACCTCCTCTGTACTCATAGATAACGAAGATAGTTTATCTGTTATGATACGTTACGGTGAGATAAGTAGTACAGAAGAGAAAAATAGTATCTACAGAGCACCTGAACAAAATGAGAGGCTAAACCTTACTGTAGATAACTCTGTAGATATATATAGTCTCGGTGTCATTTTTTACGAAATAGTTTATGAAAAAATTGAACAAGAGCATAAAAGTTCCCAAGACTTTTTTTATGATCTTCTCACGCAAGAGCTCCCCTCATTACATGAACTTGATCCGAGTGTACCTTTAACTCTCTCTTGCATTGTCGATAAGATGATGGCAAAAAACCGTGACGAAAGGTACAACGATATACTCGCAGTACATATAGACCTTGCAAAATGTCTTAAAGAGCTTAAACAAAACGGTACAGTTGGTGACTTTCAGATCAATGCGAATGGATTTATCTACGGAAGGGAAGCTTCCATTCATGAGCTCGAAAAGATCATAAGAGCAAATGAGCTCTTAAATACCCTTGTAGCAGTTTACGGTAATTCAGGTGTAGGAAAATCTTTTTTAATGGACAAAGTGCTTCAGGATAATCAAGAGCATTTTAGTCATATTTTAGAGTTGAAACTTGAAAAATATAAACAAAATGCCCCCTATGAGATACTATACGATGCTTTGAGAAACTTTACCAAGCAGCTCTTGCTGCAAGATGAGAATATACTGGAAGGTTACAGAAAAAAGTTACAAAAACTTCTCGGCAATGAAGCCCAGATCCTGATCGATGTAATACCGGAGCTTGAACTTATTATCGGCAAACAGAAAAAAGTTCAAGATATAAACCCTGTAGATAAAAAAGCGCGTTTTGATAATATGCTGTTTCGTTATATGGAACTATTTTTCGATAAAGAAAAACGTTTTTGTATCTATATAGATGATCTGCAATGGGCAGATGAGGTTATCATACAGTGGATACAAAACATACTGTTAAAGTTCAAAAATCTTTTTATATTTGTCACCTATCGTAATGAAGAGGTTCAAGAGGAGC
Source organism: Candidatus Sulfurimonas kebritensis (assembly GCA_047689515.1). GTDB lineage: Bacteria > Campylobacterota > Campylobacteria > Campylobacterales > Sulfurimonadaceae > Sulfurimonas > Sulfurimonas kebritensis. Next base: position 43,733 of record JBEWQA010000006.1, on the reverse strand, counting down.
ACGAGATCAAAAAGATGTTTCTGCGACTTGAGTCTTGCGATATAAAAATAGAAGAGATCCAGTTGCTGGGCCTGACGAAAGAGGATATTAAAAAACTGTTGTACAACACAATGCAGCTGGAACAGGCGGAAGAGGTTGCAGATATTGTAGTACAAAAAACCAACGGAAATGCTTTTTTTGTAAATCAGTATATTAAGCAGCTTCGAGAAAACGGTACCATAGGGTTTAACCCTGATACTCTGCAATGGTATTGTAATGTGCAAAAATTACAAGAGATGCCAATCAGTGACAATGTATTTGAGGTTTTAAGCAGAAGAATAGATTTGCTTGATGATTCCATACGTACCCTGTTAAACATAGCATCTTGCATAGGCAGCTATTTTACCTATACGAGATTACAAACTATCTATGCAGATGATGTTTTGTTTAGAGAGGCTTTGGAATCGGCTATCAAAGATGAATGGATTGTTGTAGATTCCAAAGGACGACAAGAGGGGTATCGTTTTTCTCACGATAAAATGCAAGAGGCTATCTATTCAAAACTTGATGATGAGACATTAGTATTGATTCACTATAAAATAGGTAACGATATTCTGCAAAATAAGCACAAACTGAAAAACAAAGCGCTTATCTCTTGTGTCAACCATTTAAATGCAGGAGCTTCACTGTTTCAAGATACCGATCTGCTAATAGAGCTAAATCTAAAAGCTTCATTACACTCTAAAAAAAGCGGTGACTTTACAAGTGCTTTGATATATATTAAAAAAGCTATGGAGCTTATCTCCACTATGACGATGAATACACCAGAGCTCTCTGTTCTCAAAGACAGAGCTGAATGTGAACATTTGTGTCATAACAGTGACGAAGCGGTATACTACTATGAACTAGCACTGCAACTGAGTGGTTCCAAGATAGAAAAAGCACAGGTATATGAGCTTTTGATTAAGTTTTATTCTGACATTTCAGATTTTAAAAAAGCGTATGCGACAGGCTGTGAAGCGACAAAGCTTTTCGGTTTTGATATGCCGAAAAATTTTTTTCCGCCACAATTTGTATTTGATTTTCTCCGTTTAAAGATAAAGCTCAGAGGAAAAAGTGTCGATACGATTTGTAAGTTGCCCGATGCTCAGGATGAAGAGTTTATCTTACTTGTCAAACTGGCAGCTAACTCTCTGCAAGCTGCTTATCAGATAAAGCCTGAACTGTGTGTAGCAAATGCCGTTAAAATAGTTACTCTCTGTTTAGAAAAAGGTTTGACTAAAGAGTCGGTGATAGCATTTACCGTTTTTGGTGTGATCTTTCAAGGGGGTATCTTAGGCAATCATACGGCAGGATTTGACTACTACCGTCTTTCGATCGATATGCTTAAAAGGTTTGAGAACACTATCCAGCATGCAGAGGTAAAGTTTGTCAGCGGTTACTTCGCTACTTCATGGAAACAGTCCGCTTTCAAGACTGAAGAGTTGTGGGAGGAAGCATATCAAAACGGTCTTGAGATAGGGGACTGGTTCCATACGGGATGTGCTGCAGCGGGGATAATGCAGAGTATGTTTATGCGGGGTGTCAATCTCAACGTCCTTTTAGAGAAGGCAGACCACTTTTTAGTGGTACTTAAAAATATAGCGACAGTGGAGCAGTATGGTACGGTATTAAGTATTAAACAGGCGATATTGAGTTTACAGGGCAAAAGAACCGATTTTGACGAAATTGCTTTTGTCCGCTCCCTGGCAGAGTATAACTCCAAACATTTTGCACACTATTATTACATCAATAAGTTGAGTGTACTCTATAGGCATAAAAAGTATAAAAAGGCACTAGAAGTGTCAAATGAAGGGAAAAAGTTTGCATCCGATTCAAAAGGGATGCTGCACAATACCGAACACCTCTTTTATGAAGCGCTAACTATGGCAAAACTCTATGAGTATGAAACTTTTTCAGTACGATACAGATATAAAAGAGTAGTTCAAAAAGCAAGAAAACGCTTTTATACGTGGTCTTTGGATTGTGCGGAAAATTTTATGGCCAGAGCTTATCTTTTAGACGGAGAGCTCTCTCGACTTCAAGGGGATAACAGCAAAGCAATAGCATTGTATGAAAAAGCTCTTAATACTGCTACCGTCTATATGCAGACAAATATCATAGTCCTTGCCAATAAACTGACAGAAGAGATCTACAAAGAGCTCAATCAGAAAAAAGCTGCAAAGGTGTATGAAGAAGCATTTTGGGAAGCTTTAATTGCCTGGGGAGCGGTAGAGAAAGAAGTGGAAAAAACAGTTGCAAAGTTCGATGTTGAAATGCTTATGAAATCATCGGAAATAATCGTGAAAGAACAGCGACTTTCGAATCTGCTAGAGGCTCTTATAAAAACTATCATCAAAAACTCCGGTGCACAAGATGCTTTTCTGCTCTTAAAAGAGGACCAAGAGCTTTTTATAGAGGCCGAGTACTCTATAGATGACAAAAAAACAAAAGTGATGCAGCACCAACCTTATAAAGAGTCTAAAAAGATAGTCCATCCAATTATAAACTATGTTTTGCGGACACAGAAGTCTATCGTTATCGATAATCTAAACGAAAATGAAATGTTTAGAGATACAAAAAATCTTTATAAAGAGGTAAAGTCCCTTCTTTGTGCACCGCTGATCTTAAAAGGGGAGATAAAAGGGCTCATATATCTGGAAAATAATTTATTAGCGGGTGTATTTACCGATGAGAAGGTAAAGCTTTTGCAGTACCTTAGCGGACAGATAGCGATCTCGATCGAGAATGCGCTAGTGTACAACAGGTTGGAAAAAGCAGTCAGTATTAGGACAAAAGAGTTGGAAAATGCAAACAAAAAGCTCGAAAAACTTTCAACCACCGATTCTCTTACTCAAATGTCTAACAGACGCCACTTTGAAACACATTTAGAATCTATATGGAACCTTAGCATGCGTAAACAGATACCGGTTTCTATAATTATGTGTGATATAGATTATTTTAAAAATATCAACGATACATACGGACATATCACCGGAGACTATGTCCTTAAAAATATCGCTGCAATTATTAAAAATTCTTTGAAACGTACCACAGATATAGCTGCGAGATATGGAGGGGAAGAGTTTATCGTCGCACTCTATGACAGTGATGTTGAAGGTGCAAGTAAAGTGTGCAAAAAAATTGCAGACACCCTTAAGAGTGATGAAAAAAATTTTGATATAGAGGGGATAAAGATAGAGCCCTTTACTATCAGTTTCGGCATTTCAAGTGTAGTCCCTACTGAGAAACACAACTACCAAGATCTTATAAAAAGTGCGGACGAAGCTCTTTATAAAGCAAAACGTAACGGTAGGGACTGTATCTTTACCTGTAATGGTTTAATTACAGAGTAACAGAGACTTTTTATGCTACAATTTTACTATGAAAACCACTATTGATTTACTACAAAAAAACCAGCAATTAAAAATAATTGATACAGAATTAGATATCTATTTAGAGATACCGCACCTTGCGTACGCTGAGGTGAAAAAAGAGGAGGGTGGCAAGGCACTGCTCTTTACAAATGTCGTTGATAAAAAAACGGGTCACAAATTTGACGAACCCGTTCTTATGAATGTATTTGGTTCATTTAAAAGGTGTGAACTTCTTTTCGGTCGCAAGATCGAGAGTGTAGCCGATGAGATCACAAAACTGCTCCATATGAAGCCGCCGGGTTCGTTTCGTGAAAAACTCTCTATGGCCAGTGAACTGTTTCAGCTCAAAAATATCTTTCCAAAACGTCTGAAGTCAAAAGGGGCGTGTCAAGAGATCGTATATACCGAAAATGAAGTTGATCTGACACAGCTTCCGGTACTGACTACTTGGGAGCAAGACGGTGGTCCTTTTATCACGATGGGACAAGTGTATACACAATCCCTTGACGGTGAGATGGTAAATCTGGGAATGTATAGACTACAAGTATATGATAAAAACCGTCTCGGTATGCATTGGCAGATCCATAAAGACTCTTCACACTTTTTTGATCAGTATCAAAAAGCGGGTAAAAAGATGCCTGTTTCTATCGGTATCGGCGGCGATCCGCTTTATACATGGTGTGCTACGGCACCGCTTCCGTACGGGGTAAATGAGCTTCTTATGTATGGACTGATCAAGAAAAAACCGGCAGAGCTTGTAAAGTCGATCACAACACCACTCTATATCCCTAAAGATGTAGACTATGTGATCGAAGGGTGGGTTGACCCGTCCAAGTTAAAAGTGGAGGGGCCTTTTGGTGATCACACCGGTTACTATACGCTTGAAGAACCGTATCCTGTTTTAGACGTGACGGCTATTACCATGAAAAAAGATAGAACTTTTCTGGCAACCGTGGTTGGAAAGCCGCCATTAGAAGACAAGTATATGGGGTGGGCGACCGGAAAGATCTTTTTTCCGCTGTTAAAAACGACAACGCCAGATCTGCTTGACTACCATATGCCTGAAAATGCAGGTTTTCATAACCTGATCTTTGCAAAGATGCAGCCGCTTTACAAAGGGCATGCAAAACAGTTTATGCACGCTTTTTGGGGTGCCGGACAGATGAGTTTTGTAAAACACGCGATCTTTGTAGATGAAAAAGCTCCAAAATTAGAAAGTTATGAAAACTTTGCAACCTATGTACTCAACCGTTTTACACCTAAGTCTATGTTTATAACAGAGGGGATCTTAGATGCACTCGATCACTCTTCCCCTGAAGCGTTAGTTGGCGGAAAGCTAGGTATTGATGCAACAGGTGCAAACAAAGTGGAAGCGCCGCAGCTCCTTGGTGACGATGAATTGTTACAAAAGGTACGTGACCTGATTCCCGATGCTGAGGATCTTCACCAGTTTATGAGAAGAACTAACAACCCGATCACTGTTATCAGTGTCAAAAAGTCTAAAAGTGCAAAAGAGTATTTCGATGCACTGCTGCCACTTTCACCTCATATGAGAATAGTAGTCTTCGTAGATGTTGAGAAAAATGACGTCAGAAACGCTTATATGTTAGTGTGGAGAGTTACAAACAATATGGATGCACAGCGTGATGTTTACCAGTCCGGTTTGATGGTAGGGATTGACGGAACAAATAAAAATGAGTTAGACGGTTTTAACAGAGAGTGGCCCGATGATGTTGATTGTACACCTGAGGTTATAGAGCGGTTAAAGCAAAAAGGTGTGTGGGATCTCAAAGAGGATCTGAACAAAAAGTTTCAATTATGATAAGTTTGTGATAAATAGTAACCAATTGTGGAAATTCTAAGCTTCATATAATAAATTGTAATGTAAGATGACTTCTATTTATTTTTAAGGCATGAAAATGACTAAATCTGTATTTATTGCATTGACAATTTTAATACTATCATCTTCTGTAGCTGATGCGGCTATATATAAGGGGCAAAGAGAATTTGTCCGAAAGTGTACAAAGTGTCATGACACAGGTCAAAACTTTGTAGCTAGTAAAAAGATCAGAGAGTGGAAAAAGCTCATGAGAAGAAAAGGGAAAAAACTAGCTAAGGTGCATCTGAAAGATCAGGAAGCAAAAAAATCTTGGAAGTATTTTAAAAGTCGCAGATACAAAAGAAAAGTCAGACACTTAAAACAGTTTTTTATAGAGTATGCAAAAGACAGCGGAAACGTTCCTGCTTGTAACTAGACTCTATACAGAGGGCTCTTTTGGGAGCTCTGCAACATCTTCGTTGTAAAATCCTCCATATTTCGATAAAATATCAAACTTTTTTAATCAAGGAAACTCTTATGGATAAAATGTGGTCAGGCCGTTTCAGTGCCGGTGCTTCAAGCCTATTGGATCGATTTAATGCATCTATTATGTTTGATAGAAAGCTTTACTTAGAAGATATAGAAGGTTCAATAGCTCACGCAACAATGCTTAATAAGCAAGGGATCTTAACACAAGAGGAGTTAGAGCAGATCTTGGGTGGTCTTGAACAGATCAAAGAGGAGATCGAAGCGGATAAGTTTGAGTGGAATATCTCTGATGAAGATCTTCATATGGGGATCGAAAAACGTTTAACACAGCTTATCGGTGATGCAGGGAAGAAGCTTCACACTGCCCGCAGCAGAAACGATCAGATCGCAGTAGATTTTAGACGCTGGACTCTGAAAAAAAATAAAACTATTATTGAAGCGTTACAAGCTCTTATGACAGAGATCGTAAATGTAGCGGAACAGCATACTGAGACACTTATCCCGGGTATGACACACCTGCAACATGCACAGCCTATTAACTTCGGTTTTCATCTTGGTGCATACCTTTCAATGTTTAAGCGTGATATTGAGAGATTTGAAAGTTCATATGAACGTAACAATGTTTCACCTCTTGGTTGTGCAGCATTAGCGGGAACTCCGCATAATGTCGACCGCCAACTTAGTGCTGACCTTTTAGGTTTTGACAGTGTGAGTGTAAACTGTTTAGATACTGTAAGTGACAGAGATTTTGCCTTGGAAATCTTATTTAATATCTCGACAATGATGATGCATATCTCACGTCTGAGTGAAGAGCTTATTATGTGGTCATCTTATGAGTTTGGTTTTGTGGAGTTAAGTGATGAGTATTCAACGGGAAGCTCTATCATGCCGCAAAAGAAAAATCCGGATGTACCTGAACTGCTTCGCGGAAAAACGGGGCGTGTTTTTGGATCGCTTATGAGCCTTTTAACAGTTATGAAAGGGCTCCCGCTTGCATACAATAAAGATACGCAAGAGGATAAAGAGGGTGTATTTGATGCGGTCGAGACTGCTGAGATCTCTTTAGAGATATTAAAAGAAGCTATCAAAACAATGACCGTAAAAGCGCAAAATATGGAAAAAGCGTGTGCAATAGGACATTTAAGTGCTACAGATTTGGCTGATTATCTTGTTGAGAAGTGTGATATCCCTTTCCGTGAAGCTCACTTCATTACAGGGCGTGCAGTTGCTCGCGGTGAAGAGCTTGGGATCGACTTAAGTGAGATTGACTTCAAAGAGCTTAAAGCGATCGATGAGAGAATCAATGAGGACGTGATGCCGTTTCTAGCACTTCACCACTCTATGAATGCGAGAACTTCCCAAGGTGGAACGGCATCTGTAAGAACAATGGAACAGTTAGAATATTTTCGAAAATATCTTAATCAAACAGATGAGGAGTTAAACGTATGAAAATAAGCGTATCACACCAAAGCGAGATGAAGTTTGAGGCAAAAACGACAAAATCAAGCTTCGTTATTGATTGTCCTACAATCTCACCGATAGAATACTTTTTATCGGGTATTATCACTTGTAGTGCGACAGATATTATTATGATTCCGAAAAACCAGGGTAAAACCGTAACCGATTTAGTTGTTGACGGTGAAGTAGAACGCGCTGAAGAGCACCCTAAAAAGTTTGTAAAGCTGCATCTCACTTACAACTTTAACTCAGATACAGATGATGACACACAAGCGGCTCGCTGGGTTATGGCATCAGTTGAAACATACTGTTCAACGATCAACACTATCCGCGATACGACAGAGATCTCTTACTCTATTACACATAACGGAAAACTTATCCGTGAAAATGAGAAGATGATCAGCGGTGGCGGAAGCAAAATAGATATGGGCGATATCGACGCTTGTTGCAGTTAGGATCCTCTCCTAGCTGCTTTTATATACCTCTTTATACACATTCATTCTTTTTCGAACTCTTTTTAGATAATGTTTCGGTTCATCATATTTTAAATCTCTAAGAAGTCTATTATACACCTGTTCAGGGGTGAGTCTATTGATCACTTTTGCAGCTGATTTTACATTGTTTGAGCGGACAAATGCGCGTGCGACGTTGCCGGCACCGGTGTTGTAAGCTGCGATAGTGCAGTAGAGTCTGCTTTTGGGATTTTTGATCGCTCGCAAATAACGGTAGTACAGGATGTGCAGATAGGCACTTCCCATCTGTATGTTGTTTTGTGAGTTGTACAGATAGGATCCGCTAACGAGCCGTTTTTTGTTATAAAGGTAATAGTAGGCATCGATTCCCGCCGTTTTGGGTACGATCTGCATCAAACCGTATGCCGGAATATGTGATCGTGCCATAGGGTTAAATGAACTTTCAGAGTGGATAATAGCAAAGATCAGGTGCAGCGGTATAGATTGCTTTAGAGAGTTTTTTCTCACATCGTAGAGATACTCTTTGGAGCGTTTATAAGTTGTGTTTTTTGGAAGTTTTATATCTACGAAATAGATCTTTTTCTCTTTTTTCTTTTTGAGTTTGAGTTGTTGTGTCTTTTTCGTGACATATTCCCTTACATCTTTTTTAGTAGGGCTTTGTTTAAAGACGATATTTTTTAAGATCGGTTTTGCATCCGGTTTTGCATCGACAACCTCGGCAGGTTTTTTGACCTTGCCCAGTCGTTGTTGCAGCGGATCGCTTTCAAAAGCACTTTTTGTATCGATCGTGACAGCTTTTGCAAGTGCTAGATCGATCTTTTGTTGTGCCTCTTTTTCGGAGTCTGCTACAGTTTCGATCTTGATTGTTTCGGTTTCAAAGTTGATATCTGTTCGGGTTTTTTTATCTGAGCTGTAAGAGATCCACTCTTTTTTGTTGGAGAGTTTTGGGTCATCCCAGTAGGCACGCAGTTCTTTTTTGTATTGTAAAAATATCTTGTTTTGCTCTTTACGATAGTTCTCAAAGCTAGTTTCTTGCGAGTGTTTGTACTCTTGAAACTGCTGGAGCTGATCCTTATAGGAGGATGCAGCTAAAACAGTTGACGTAAGGCAGAGAGTTAGAAGTGTTTCTTTAAACATCTTAGATCATGTTTTTCGGATCGGAATCGCTAAAGTGCCCCCATTTAAGTTTCGCACCGCCTAAGATGTGAAAGTGAAGATGCTGTACCTCTTGACCCCCGTTTTCACCGATATTTGTAATTACTCTGTATCCGCTTTTATCAATTCCCACTCTTTTAGCTACCTCTTGGATAAAAGCAGTCATCCCTGACATCATTTCAGGTGTCACTTCATTAAAGCTGTCAACGTGAAGTTTCGGGATAGCTAAAATATGCACAGGTGCTTTTGGATTGATGTCGTGAAATGCTAAAAAATCATCATTTTCCAGTTCAATATTTGAGGGGATCTCTTTATTTACTATTTTACAAAATATACACATATTATTATCCTTATTTTTTAGTTATTGTAGCACATAATTGGCTACATGAAGCTGTTTATAAACAATTTTTGCTATAATCACTTTCAAATTTTATGATATTGGGTGGAATAGATTGAAAGCGTGGTACGATAAAATAAACGAAGCACAAAGTGTTGAATCTCTCGAAGAGATCCGCATTGCTGTTTTTGGGAAAAAGGGTGTCTTAGCAGCAGAGTTTGCAAAGATGAAGACAGCCCCTAATGAAGAAAAATCTCAAATAGCAAAAGAGTTAAATAAACATAAAGCAGCATTGACAAATGAGCTTAATGCGAAGAAAATTGAACTCCAGACAAAAGAGTTGCAAGAGAAGATGGAAGCAGAAGCAATAGATGTGTCTATGTTTTCTCAAAAAAGTTCAGCAGGTGCACTGCACCCTGTAATGGAGACAATGGATCGCATAGTTGAGTATTTTGTTTCAATGAACTTTGCCGTAAAAACGGGAAATATAGTTGAAGATGATTTCCATAACTTTGAAGCATTGAACCTTCCTAAATATCACCCTGCACGCGATATGCAAGATACGTTCTACTTTAAAGACGAGATGCTCCTTCGTACACACACATCTCCGGTACAAATCAGAACAATGCTCTCTACAAAACCGCCGATCAGAATGATAGCACCGGGTGCTGTTTTCAGACGTGATTACGATTTGACGCATACACCTATGTTTCACCAGATCGAAGGGCTTGTAGTTGATGAAGCGGGGAAAGTTTCATTTGCAAATCTTAAGCATATTTTAGAAGACTTTTTGAAGTATATGTTCGGTGATGTAGATGTACGTTTCCGTCCATCGTTTTTCCCGTTTACGGAGCCTTCTGCAGAGGTTGACATCTCTTGTGTATTCTGTAAAGGTGATGGATGTCGCGTATGTTCACATACGGGATGGCTTGAAGTCCTTGGATGTGGAATAGTAGATCCGAATGTTTTTGAAGCGGTAGAATATAAAGATGTAAGCGGATATGCATTTGGTCTTGGTGTTGAGCGTTTCGCTATGCTTATTCACCAAATCGGTGACTTACGTTCACTTTTTGAAGGCGATATAAAACTACTGGAGCAGTTTCAATGATAGTAACAAGATCTTGGTTAAACGAGTGGATCAATTTAGACGGTATCTCAACTGAGGATATCGCAAAAACATTCAACTCTATCGGTCTTGAAGTTGATAGAGTTGAAGAGTTCAGAGTTCCAAAAAAAGTGGTTTTCGGAAAAGTTGTCGCGTGTGAAAAACACCCTGATGCAGACAAATTGAATATCTGTCAAGTTGATCTCGGTTCTGCTACACGCCAGATCGTATGTGGTGCAAAAAATGTGCGTGAAGGACTGACTGTAGTCGTAGCGACGATCGGTGCGGAACTCCCTGGCGGAATGGTAATCAAACCCGTAAAGCTTCGCGGTGTTGACTCTGAAGGGATGATCTGTTCACCCGGAGAGATAGGGCTGCAAAGTTTCTGTGACGGTATCATGGAGCTTGATGAGAGTATCGGTGAGATCACTCTAGGAGAGGAAGTGTGTGAAAACAGCTACTTAAACGATGACCTGATCGAGATCGAACTGACAGCCAACAGAGGTGACTGTCTCAGTATCCGCGGTGTAGCTCGCGATCTCAGCGCTGCTTTTGACAGATCTTTAAAAGAGTATGCAGTTTCCGATAATGACGATATGCGCGGAGTTGGAAGAATCCTCTCTTTAGTGCACGAAAAAGATCTTGATGTAAACCTACGCTATAAAGCGCTTGAACTGGACAACTTAACTCTGCCGTTTTTAGTGAAAATGAGACTTGCACAGATCGAAGAGAATCGTGAGAGTGATGTAGAGTCTTTAATGCTTTACGCTACACACTCTACAGGTGTAATTATGAGAGCGTACTCTCATGATTTCTTTGCAAAAGATAATGAAAAAATGGCAAAGATCCATCTCAGTGAAGATGAGAAAGGTTTTGCAAGCATCACCGATGAAGAGGGTAAAGTTGCTTCAACGGTTGGAATTATCCAAAAAACCGAGTCAAAAGTTGCAGATAACAACGGCATTATTATGATCGAAGCGAGTTATATTCCGCCTGATACCATCTCGAAAAAGATGGATGAGAACAAAGTGGAATCGGGTCCGCTTTTTTATAGAACTTCAAGAGGGAGTGAACCTGAATTAGAAGCGGGTCTTTCTTATTGTATCGATTTGATCGAGAACTATTCAAACTCTTCGACTTTTAGCGGTACGATTGAGATGGTAAACTCTGTAAAAGAGAAGATCGTAACCGTTTCCAAACAAGAGGTGGATGAGATCATCGGGTCGAGCATCGATAAAGCGGTGATCACAAAGATACTAAAAAATCTCGGATTTAACACAAACAAATCAACACCGGATAATTTTGTAGTTTCAGTGCCGCAATACCGTCACGATATCACTAACAAACAAGACATTATCGAAGAGGTCGTAAGAATGGTAGGGATCGACAATATCCCTGCAAAACCGTTTGTACTCACTGAGAAGAACCGTCTCGAAGACAATTACTTTGCATACAAAAAACGTACACACTATAGACACCGTACAGCTCAAAGCGGATTTTTCGAGTCTGTTCATTTTGTTTTTGACGAGAAAAAAGTGTTGGAGTCTTACGGTTTTGAGACAACAAAAAAAGAGCTAGAGCTTATCAACCCTATCGTGCAAACACTCGATACGCTTAGACCGACACTGTTAACGGGGCTTTTAAAAGCGGCTTCGCAAAACAAGAAAAACGGTTATAGCTCTGTAAAACTTTTTGAACTCGGTTCAGTGTTTACACCGACACGTGATGAGAGCTTAAATATGGCATTTTTATTTAGCGGCGACAAAGAGCAGGAAAGCCTCTTAAACGGCGGGAAACCTGAGAAGATCGACTTTGGAACTTTTGTACAAAAGATCTCGGATGTTATCGGGGATGTTGAGCTTCGTCAATGTGAAACAAAACATTCACTGGCACATCCGTACCAAAGTGCCGAAGTGCTGCTTAACGGCAAGAAAATAGGGGAATTATTTAAAGTTCATCCAAGTGTTGAAGAAGCGTACGACCTAGAGGATACTTTTATGTGTGAGTTAGCATTTGATGCTTTAGAGTATGAGCTCAAAACTGCACATAAAACTTCGAAGTATCAAGCATCTTTTAGAGACCTTAGTCTTTTAGTCTCTAAAGAGCTTTCTTACGAGAAGATCCAAGCAGTGATCGAAGCAAATAAAACCGGAGAACTTATAAGATTTTATCCTGTAGACAAATACAGTGACGACTCTTTAGGCGATGATATCAGTCTTAGTTTACGTTTCGTACTTCAGTCCAATGAGAAAACACTTGAAGAGGAAGATATTACTACTGCTATGGAGTCTATCTTAAATGCGCTTCAAAACGAACTAGGGGTAGGGCTGAGATGAGTGCAGTAAAGGTTTTACCTGCAGAGTCTTTTTCTCTAGCTATTAATGAGATAGCACCCGATAAGTCAATATCGCATAGAAGTGTGATGTTTGCGATGCTTGCTGAGGGTGAAAGTATTATTGAAAATTTTTTACGCGCTGAAGATACTTTGAACTCTTTAGAAATCGTAAAAAATCTCGGTGCTAAAGTGGAAGATGACGGTAAGATCATAAAAATCTCTTCAGAGGGAATCCAGGAGAGTTTTGAAGTACTCGACTGTGGAAACTCAGGGACTGGAATGCGTCTGTTTTGCGGACTTCTAAGCTCTGCAGAGGGGCATTTTGTCCTCACAGGTGATAAGTACCTTCGCCGCCGCCCTATGAAACGTGTAGCCCAACCGTTAAAAAGCATAGGTGCAAAGATCGACGGACGTGAAGAGGGCAATTTAGCGCCGCTTTCTATCCGTGGAGCATCGCTTAAAGCATTTAACTATAAGAGCAAGATCGCCTCTGCTCAGGTAAAATCGTGTATGATTCTAGCAGCTCTGAGAGCTGACGGAATATGTACATATACCGAACCTGAACTTTCCCGTGATCATACAGAGAGAATGTTAAAAGGGATGGGTGCAGGTATCGAAGTGGATGGTTTAAAAACAACTATCAAACCGATGGAAAAACTCTTATCACCGCTGACAATTCGTGTCCCGGCAGATCCCTCAAGCGCATTCTTTTTTGCGGTAGCTGCTGCTATCATTGAAGGAAGCGATATAACTTTAGAGGGTGTTACGCTTAACCCTACACGTATAGAAGCATTTAAAGCTCTGGAGCGAATGGGTGCAGATATCACTTATACATTAACTGATAATAAGTATGAACCCATAGGTGATATCAGAGTAAAGTATGCACCTCTTAAGGCGATCACGGTAGAGGACAATATCTCTTGGCTGATCGATGAACTTCCCGCTTTAAGTATAGCTATGGCTTGTGCTGAAGGTGACAGCATTGTTAAAAATGCCGAAGAGCTTCGTGTAAAAGAGTCTGATCGTATCTCTACGGTTGTAGAGGGATTAAAAGCAAGCGGGATCGAAGTAGAAGAGTATAAAGACGGTTACAAGATCACAGGCGGTAAACTCACAAAAGCTACGGTAGACAGTGACGGTGATCATAGGATAGCTATGAGTTTTATCATTGCCGGGCTTAAATGTGGGATGGAAGTAACTGATCTAGAGTGTATCAATACCTCATTTCCAAACTTTTTTGAAATTTTGCAAAAAATTACAAAAGTGGAATTTAAATAAAAGAGATAATCATTATGAAGATAGAGTTGGCAGAAAATTACGGGTTTTGTTTTGGTGTAAAACGTGCGATTAAGATCGCAGAAGACAACCAAAATGCAGCGACTTACGGACCGCTTATCCATAACTCTCGTGAGATCTCCCGTTTGGAAAAAGACTTTAAAGTGGGTCTTACAGATGATCATAAGATTTTTAAAGCTGGCGATAAAGCGATCGTACGTACCCACGGAATTCAAAAACATGAACTCAAAGAGCTTCAAGACAAGGGGGTCAATGTTGTTGATGCAACGTGCCCTTATGTGACAAAACCGCAAGAGATCGCCCAGGAGATGAGTGAACTTGGATACAGCGTAGTTATCTTCGGCGATGAAGAACACCCCGAGATCAAAGGGGTAAAATCATATGCTACACAGGGTGCTCTTGTTGTGATGTCTCCTGAAGATCTTGAGGGTGTTAAACTCAATGACAGAGTAGCTTTGATTGCACAAACTACCAGAAAAGTTGAAGATTATATGGAAGTAGCAAACTACCTTATACCTCGCCATAAAGAGGTAAGGGTGTTTAATACTATATGTAATGCAACTTTTGAAAACCAAGACGCTGTCAGAAAACTTTCAAAAAAAGCAGATGTGATGCTAGTCATCGGCGGGAAAAACTCCTCAAACACAAAACAACTGTTTAAAATTTCTCAAGAAAATTGTACAGACTCCTACCATATAGAAGATGAAAAAGATCTCGACTTTTCATGGTTTGATAATAAAAACTTATGTGGAATCTCAGCGGGAGCTTCGACGCCTGATTGGATCATCCAAAGCGTGATTGACAATATAAAAGAAAAAATTTCTTAAAACTTCAAATTCTTCAAATATTTATGAAAAAATAATCATATTTTAGTTATAATTGCAACAATTTTTATGTAACAGAGGATAGGTAATGGCGTTCGATAACGAATCATTCGAAGAAGAAGAAAGTTTTGCAGAGTTGCTGGCTGCAAGTGAAAAACAACAAGAAGCAAGTCGCATCGTAGAGGGTGAGATAGTAGAGATTCAAGCTGATGACAACAAAGCATTAGTTGGTGTAGGTGACAAGTTAGAGGGTATTATCAATCTTGATGAGATCCGTGATGCTGATGGTGAATTAAAATTCGGCACAGGTGACAAGATTAGAGTAATGATTACGGGATACTACAATGAGCGTCCTAAAATCTCTTATAAAAAAGTACTTGAACAAGAGAAAACTATCGAATTTATCGATGCACACAAAGAGAACTTTGAAGATTTAGTTGTTGAGGGTGTAATTACTAAGAAAAACCGTGGCGGTTATGTAGTAGAAGCTGATGATGTTTCATTTTTTATGCCACGTTCACTTGCTGCATTTAGAGACGGTGACGATGTAGTTGGTAAAAAGATTAAAGCACAAGTTATTAAACTTGATCCTGAGGAAAACTCAATTGTAATTTCTCGCCGTAAGCTTTTCAACGAAGAGCGCAAAAAGAAAAAAGAGATCATCGACAAAATCATGGCTGATGATGTAGTAGTTGAGGGTGTTATCAAAAAGATTACTAGCTACGGAATGTTTGTTGATGTTGGTGGTGTAGACGGTTTAGTACACTACAACGAGATCTCTTACAAAGGGCCTGTTAACCCTGCAAAACTTTATAGTGAAGGTGAAACAGTAACTGTTAAAGCGATCGCTTATGACAAAGACAAACGTCACCTGTCACTTTCAATCAAAGCTGTACAGCCTGATCCATGGGAAGAGGTAGAGTCTGAGCTAGATGAAGGTGATACAATTACCGTAACTGTTTCAAATATTGAAAACTACGGTGTATTTGTTGACCTTGGTAATGACATCGAAGGTTTCTTACATATCTCTGAGATCACATGGGATAAAAATGTTAAAAACCCTGCTGATTATTTAGAAGTTGGTCAAGAGATCGATGTTGAAGTTATTGAGATTAATCCAAAATCACATAAACTTCGTGTATCATTGAAGAGATTACTTCCGAAACCGTTTGACGAATTTATGAAAAACTACCGTGAAGGTGATGTTGTAACAGGTACTGTCACTTCATTAACTGATTTTGGTGCTTTCGTTCGTATCGACGGTGTTGAAGGTTTATTACACAACCAAGATATCTCTTGGGACAAAAACTCAAAAGCAAAAGATGTTTTAAAATCGGGTGACGAAGTTGAAGTGAAAATTGCTAAGATTAACGAGACTGAGCAAAAAATCTCTTTAAACAGAAAAGCACTTCTTGAATCACCAATCGATAAATTTGCTACGACTCACAAAGTGAACTCTGTAGTAAACGGTACAATTCGTGATATTAAAGATTTCGGTGTATTCGTATCTTTAGAGGATGGTGTTGACGCACTTATCCGTGATGAAGACTTAGCTCCGCTTAACAAAGAGGAGTTAGAGGCTGGTCAAGAGATCGAAGCTGCAATTGCAAATATCGATACTCGTCGTGACCGTATCCGTTTATCTGTTAAAAAATTAGACTACCTAAAAAATCAAGCAATGTTAGAGGAGATCAACGATACTGAGTCTCACTCTCTCGGTGACTTGATAAAAGACAAAATTAAAAAATAATTTATGAAAATTATTTTAAAATGGCTAACTCCTGCGATAGCGTTGGGAGTTGCTGTTTTTATACTGTTTTTTCTCATCTCCATAAATTCTCATGAACCAATCGCAGACTCTAAGCCTTTAGAGCTAAAGAGTGAAACTGTAGCATCAAAACCGCAAAGGGTATGGTTGAATCATTTTTCTGAAAACCAAAGAAAAGGGTACAGTTATCCTGTCAACGAGGTTTATGTGAAGCTTGATTTAGATGAAAAAATAACTAAAACTAAAACCTATAAGTTGTCTGCTAAAGTGAGAGATCCTTATCAGCAGTTTTGTCTGCAGGAGGAGCTTAAACGGCATCAGCTTAAATATTATCTTAAAAAAGATAAAGCGGGGATAGATTTACTTATTTATTCACAAAATGTTGGTAAATTAACGAACTTGGTTAAAGTTTTAAAAAATTATAAAATTCAGGCTCAAATAGAGCTATACAAAGAGGAATATTAAATGCAAAAACATACTATCGTAGTTTGTGATCATATCCATACAGCCGGATTGGATATGTTACAAAATGATGACAATGTAAATTTTATTATGGCAGCTGACGAGCCAAAAGATAAGTTGGTAACAGAGATTATTCCACAAGCGGACGTTGCGATTACAAGAAGTTCAACAGATGTTGATGCTTTTTTCTTAGAGCATGCGAAAAATATGAAAGCTATTGTTCGTGCAGGTGTAGGTGTAGATAATGTAGATATCCCGGGATGTTCAAAGCAGGGGATAATCGTAATGAATGTACCGACGGCAAATACTATCGCTGCGGTTGAACTTACAATGGCGCATATGCTCTCTTGTATGAGAATGTTCCCATACTCTCACGATCACCTTAAAAACCAACGTATCTGGAAACGTGAAAAATGGTACGGGCATGAACTTAAGGGTAAAAAACTTGGTATCATCGGTTTTGGTAACATCGGTAGCCGTGTAGCAAAACGTGCAAAAGCTTTTGAGATGGATATCGTTGCATACGATCCGTATATCCACCCGTCAAAAGTAACAGATCTTGATATGACTTATACAAAAGATTTTGATGATATCTTAGCATGTGACGTTATTACTATCCACACGCCGAAAAATAAAGAAACTATCGGAATCATCGATAAAGAAGAGATCGCAAAAATGAAAGACGGTGTAGTTTTAGTTAACTGTGCGCGTGGTGATCTTTATAATGAAGATGCACTCTATGATGGTCTCAAGTCTGGTAAAATCCGTTTTGCGGGGATCGATGTATTTGGTAAAGAACCGGCAACTGACAACAAACTTCTTGATCTTGACAATATCGTTGTATCTCCTCACTTAGGTGCAAATACATACGAATCTCAATACAATATCGGTACACAGGCAGCTGAGAATGCAATTGCTGCTGCAAAAGGGATGGCATATCCAAATGCACTAAATTTACCTATCGATGAATCAAAAATTCCACCGTTTGTAAAACCTTTCTTAGAGATGGGACAAAAGATCGGTTTCCTTGCATCTCAGATCAACAAGTCACAAATCATCTCTATCAAAGTAAGCGGACAGGGTGAGATCGGTGAGTATGTTGATTCACTTTCAACTTTTGTAACTGTTGGTGCGATGACACAAAGCAGTGACAAAATCAACTATGTTAATGCTGATTTTATAGCCAAAGAAAAAGGCATTAAAATTGAAACAGAAAACTTAGGTGACTCTACAGTATATAAAAACCTTATCAGTGCAAAACTTACTACATCGGAAGGGACTACTACTATCAGTGCAACTATCTTCGATGACGGTGTACAAAGAATTGTAGCTATTGACGGTTTTGAGATCGAAGTACCTCTAAAAGGTGATATGATCATGTTTAAAAACTCTGATGTCCCTGGTGTTATCGGAAGTGTCGGTACTACATTGGCAAATGAAAATGTAAATATTGCAGACTTTTCTTTATCGAGAAATACAAATAAAGAAGCTTTAGCAGTTGTATTGGTAGATGATGCAGTTAGTGAAGCTACATTAAATGAATTGGCAGCATTAGACGCTTGTTTAAGCGTAAGTTACGCTCGTATATAATAAATAAAACTTCTTTTTTTCCCTCGTTCCCATCGTCTCGATGGGAATGCATATAACTAAAACCACAAATATAACTTTATAAATCATATATATACACTCCAACGCGGAGCATTGGAGCGAGAGAAAGCTATCTGAAGTTAGATAGCTTTTGTATTATCCATAAGTACAGGTACGAAGATGATTGAGACGATCACCGCTACTACAGTACCGGAGATAAGTGCCACACCAAGTCCACCGAAGATAGGATCACTAGCAAGGAGTGCAGAACCTAAGATGATAGCGATAGCTGTTAAAAGAATAGGTTTTGCTCTTGTAGCACTCGCTACTGCAATAGCACGTTTTTTCTCCATACCCTGATTTTGGATCAGATCTTTTGTAAAGTCTACAAGAAGCAGAGAGTTTCTTGAACTGATACCCATAAGTGCGATAAAACCTATCAAACTTGTAGCAGTTAAGAAGAAAGTATCGGCAGTGACCATATCTGCCACTAAGTGCCCTAAAATAACACCGATGATAGAGAGGAAACTTCCACCGAGAATAATTCCGCTTATCGCATACGACTTGTAGTAGATAACCATCAGTAAAAAGATTAGTACAAGAGCAGCGATAAAAGCAGCACCAAGATCTCTAAAAGTATCGAGTGTTACTTTCATCTCGCCGTCCCAGCGAAGCAGGTACTCCTCACCTGTTTGTTGATCCGTTAATGTAAGATCGAACATATAGGTAGAGATACCCGGTTCTTTTTCAACCTTAAATCCCTTTTGTTCAAAATGTTTGATCATCTTATCTCTCGCATCTAAAAGAGGGTAGACCTGACTCTGGTTATCTGTCTCAGCCGTTACGTTTACCATAGTTCTTAGATCTTTATGGTAGATCGTAGAGTTTGATTTTACCTCTTTGATCTCAACCATTTCTGTCAGCGGGATCATCATCCCTTTTTGGTTCATAAGGTATAAAGAGCTTAACTTTGCTCTAAGAGCTGCCAGAGAGTGCTGTGAGATGTTTTCTGTATCATCACTGAGCGAGACAAATATACCCACTTGATCATTAAGCTCAATAGTGTTTTTGACAGCTACAGTCATCCCTTTAAACGCAAGGTAGAGGATCTGGTTTACCTGCTCGACACTCAGACCGCTTCTGGCAATCTTTTCAGAGATAGGCATCAGTTTATACTGATCGTAAGGTGTTTCACTCATTACGTCAACATCTACGATCTCATCGGTGTCGTTGAGAACGTGAGATACGTCGCGAGCTACATCGGCTACTTTTGTATGTGAGTCTCCGTAAACTTCTACAACGATAGATGCCATCGTAGGAGGTCCTGCCGGCATCTCGATCATCTGAATAGTACTGCCGTCAAGTTTTGCTTCACACTGATTTTTGATCTCAGGTCGCAAACGCTGTACCATCAGAAAAGATTTTTCATCTCTTGCATGTTTGTCGGTAAGGTTAACGACAATCTCGGCAAACCGTTCACCCTGTTTCATACCGCTCCCTTTAACAAGCCCGGCATAATCCAGCGGTGCACCCTCACCGATAAAACTCTCTATATCTGTCACCTCTGTTTCAGGTTTGAGTACATTTTCAACACAAGAGACCATCTCTTTTGTTTGTGCGATGGAACTCCCCGCAGGTGTTTTAACATAGATACTAAAAGTGTTGGAGCTTTTTCCCGGTAACATACGGGCAAGTACCACCTCGGTCGGCAGCAGCATTATAGTTCCGAAAAGGGATGCAAAAACTAAAGCGACAACTAAAAGTTTTTTCGATCTGTTTTGTAAGATCCCGTAGATAAAGTTTTCAAACTTTTTACCTTGATGAGCCATTATTCATCCCCTTGTTGTGTTTCTTTTGGACGGTGTGCACCGTCATCTTTAATTTTGAGTAGTTTTTTACTTAAGTATGGTGTAAAGATATATGCAACGATCAAAGATGCTACAAGAGCCACCGGGACATTAAGAGGGATAGGCTTCATAAATGCACCCATCATACCTCCGACAAATGCCATCGGTACCATCGTAAGGATGATAGCCAAAGTGGCAATGTTTGTCGGTGCTCCGATCTCATCTGTCGCTTTTACAACTAGAGTGTCGATATCTTTATGCTCACTGTTGTGGGCATGAAGGTGTCTGTGGATATTTTCGATCACGATGATAGCTGCATCAACGAGAAGTCCCAGCGACAATAGGAAAGCAAAGAGAGTAATTCTGTTGATCGTCTGTCCGCTTAAGTATGCTACAAAAAGTGTAGCTGCTAAAATAGCTGGAACCGTAAAAGTAACGATAGCACTCTCTTTATATCCAAGGAAAAATACCAGCATTACGGCAATAATCACGATAGTGATAATTAAGTGGTGTACTAACTCATTAACCGCCTCGTTCGCACGTTTTCCGTAGTCTCTTGTGATTCTGTAGCTGATCCCTTGCGCTTTTAGTCTGTCGTCATATTTTGCAAGCAGCTCTTTTACGTCGTCAGCTACAAATACGGCATTGGAACCTGCAAGTTTTGAGATACTGAGTGTAATTTGGGAGTAACTGTTTTTTGCTTCTGTATCATTGAGTGTTATTGTCGCTGAGCGTTTATTGTTTACATCGATTCCATCTTCGACATTGGCTACATCTTTAAGATATATCGGTGAGCCCATATACTGGGTAATCATAATGTTTTTTACATCCTCTACACTCTCTATGACGTTTTGTACACCGAAAACGACAAGTTTTTTGTCTTTTGTATTGGTATCTACATTTGGTGCTTTGATAGAGATCGCTTTAACAGCTTTGACAATCTGCCCTAAAGAGAGGTGATACCCTTTGAGTTTGTTGAGATCAACCTGAACATTAAACTGTTGTTTATGCTCCCCTTTAAGATCTGTTTTTGAAACATTTTCGATCTGTGCGATCTTCATTTTAAGGTCTTGGATCGTTTTTAGAAACTGAGGGTATTTCAGTTTGTCTTGTGTCTGGTAAAAAGCGATATTTACGATCGGGATGTCGATATCGATATCAAAAGGTTTTACAAGCGGCTGCATAACCTCTTTTGGCATAAGGTCCATATTTTGCATCACTTTATCGTAAAGCTTGAGGTTTGAGGCCTCTCTGTTTTGTCCGATATAGTACATTACATTGATGATACCTACATTTTCACGACTCATAGAGTAGATGTGTTCGACACCGTTGATCTCACGGATCTTCTGTTCTAGCGGCTCCACTACGATCTTCTCCACCTCTTTTGGTGAAAGCCCCGGGGCAGCTACGATGATACTCCCTCCACTGATAGCGATTTGAGGATCCTCCTCACGTGGCATCACCTCAAGCGAGATATAGCCGATAGCGAGTAAAAATATCGCTAAAACAGCGGTAAGAGGGTTGTATAAAAATGACTTTGCAAGTTTCCCTGCATAATCACTTACTTTGATCTTGCTAACATCATTCTCTTGCATACTATTTTACCTCGATATCAACTGTAGCATACATACCCGGATAGACGTTTTTGTTTTGTGCATTTAGAGATATTTTTATTTTAAATGTATGAGTCATAGGGTTTGAGCTTGGGATGATAGCTGCTATTTTACCAATCAATTTTAGTTCTAGAGAAGGGATATTTACAGCTACTTGTTTTCCTGCATAGATACTCTTCATATCTTGTTCAGCTACTTCGATCTCAATTTTTAAGTTGCTGAGATCTGAGAGTACGATCGCTGGCATCCCTGGGATAGCCATCTCACCAACTTTGATGTTTTTAGAGATGATTACACCGCTGTTTGGTGCTTTGATGATAAGGTATTTGTACTGGTTTTGCACCTCTTGGAGTCTTGCTTTTGCGATACTTATCATATCTTGAAGGTTTTTTGCAGCAAGCTCTAAATTTTCCACTTCATATTTTGAAACCATATCTTGAGCAAGGAGTCTTTTGTGACGTTCTAGGTTGATCTGTACGTTTGTATACTGGTTTTGATACATTTGTAAAGAGAGTTCCGCTTGACGTTTTGCCGAATCGATCTCACGAGAGTCAATCGAGTAGAGTACTTGTCCTCTTTTTACCTTATCACCTTCGCTCACTTTTACATTTGTTACAAAACCCATAAAACGGCTTGTGATCATTTTTTGGTTGTCAGATATTACACTTCCTGAAAGTGTAAGTGTCTCTGCCACCAATGATGTTGCAAACGCAACCACTAACATTAATTTTTTCATCTATTTCTCCACATTTGCTAATTTTTCTAGTTCAAAGATCTTTTCATTTCTTTTATTTTTTGCAACCAACAGTTGTAAAATTTTCTCTATTTGTGATGATTGTTTTATTATAACATCATTCATAGAGACAAGTTTCTCTTTATACCTTGCTTCATAATTTGCATAGATCGCATTTGCAAGATCGAGCTCTTTTTTGAGTGAGCTAATCTCTTGGTTGACACTTTTGATCTCTGTTTTTATCTTTGCGAGTTTAAGTGCGATCCCTTTTTTTGCAAGCTCTATTTGTGAGCGCATCTTTAGTTTTTCGATCTTTGCTTTTTCCACTTTAGCAGCGTCAATACCGCCGTTAAAGATATTCCAGGTAAGTCTTGCTCCAACTGTATACGCTTTGTGATTGTCTGCATCACCCAAGAAAGTGTCATCTGCAGTACCAACTTCGGCAAAAGCACCTAGAGTGGGGTAGTATGCAGATTGAGAAGCATCCAACATACTTTTTTTGATCTCTAAGGCGGTAGCTGCTTTTTGGATATCTAGGTTTCTGTCTAGTACATCGGTATCATTGAAGTTCGGTTCTTCGATCTCTTTTGTAGGCACAACGATCTGTGTTACTTTTTCATTGAGCAAAAAGCTGATGTAGTGGTAGAGGAGTTCCTCATTAGCTTTCATCTGTATAAGGAGTCTCTTGACATTGCCTTTTTTGGCTTTGACTTCGAGGAGATCAACCTTTTTTGCATAACCTACATCGATCATTGTCTGTGTCGTATACTCTAGCCTGTCGATATTGTCCAAGATCTTTTGCATATTTGTGATCGATGATTCTAAAAGTGCCATATCGTAGTAGCTCTTTTTAAGTTGAAAAAGTTTTTCGTTTAAAACTTTTTCTTTATCGAGTGACTTGATCTTTTTGGCCTTATGCATAATATCTTCGTAGCTTGAGATCGCAAAACCTGTAAAGAGGGGCACCTCATACTTGAGTCTTGACTGGAAGAAATTTCTGTCTTCTGGATAGTTAAGATCTTTTGGCTCACGTGAAAGAACATCTGCACAATATGCTGGTGGTGTTGCACTTTGGCATGCTGCAAAGTCACTTAACCCAAAATCCCCAAAATTCGCTTCACGAGAAGTGAGTTTAAAACCAAATACATTCCCCGCATCATTCGATCTGGCTACATCTTGAGTAAACTCTAACTTACCCCAGTTCATTCCAGAAGTCTTTTCTATATCCTGCTGGGCACTTTTTACTTCAAGTTTTGCAGTTTTTATCTCTAAGTTTTTATTTTTGAGTATCTCCAGCGCTTCATCTAAAGATAAAGGGGAGTTAGATGCAGATAAAAACAAAGGTAAAAGGAGTGCACTTACTACTTTTTTCATCTTACTTCCTTGTTATTATAAAATTGTTATAAATTAAGTACAAATTATAACATATATTTTTTCAGATTATAGCATACTATTATGTTACATTTCAAATTATACAATTGTTTTATAAAAAGAAATATAAGTAAAAAGTATAGTTAAACTTTAAGAAAATGTGATTAAAATTTGATAATTAGTTTACAATAAGGTGTTTTATTATGTCAGCTTGTCCACTTAACTTTCAAAAAGTAGATGCAAATGTTTCAAGGATCTCCGCACTTTTGGTAGCGAGTCTGGTAGGTTTGTATCTTTATACGTTAAATGTTTATATTTTATACTTTTTGATGTTTGATTTTGTCATGAAACTTTTTCTCAATCGGGGGATCTCGCCGATAAGTATAGCTGCAGAATTTCTCAAAGGGGTGTTTAAGATCAAAGAACACCTTGTTGACGGCGGTGCAAAAAGGTTGGCCGGACTATTTGGACTCCTTTTTGTATTATTGCTGCTTGTTGCACACTACTTTGACGTATGGAGTGTATCGCTCTCAATTGCGGGAGTTTTTCTAGCGTGTTCACTGCTTGATGCATTTTTCGGATTTTGTATAGCGTGCCAGATATACCATCTGATTAAAAAGATTTACCCAAACTTTATGAATAACTTATAACTGTTTATCTTTATCGTTGTACAATAGTGTAAAACTTCTACAAAAGGATAAAGTATGGATGCAGTGATGAAAGACCTGATCTCAAGAAAAGCGGAGATCCAATCAGAAGTAGATATGCTGTTTCAAGCAAATATGAAATTTACCGACTGGAATGTCCCTGAAGCAAACGATAAAGAGGCGGCAAAGGTAATTCTTGATATGATACAGGAAAAATTAGACAAAATTAAAGCTGATGTAGAAGCTGGCAAGTATGACTATTTTTAAGGGTAGATGATGAACCAAAAAGTAAAACAAAATTTAGAAAAGATCAAAGAGGAGGTCTCAAAAACAGATCTGCTCGATGAGAGTCAAAAAACAGACAGTGTAAAAAGAATAGAGGAGTGGGTACTCGAAGACAAGGCTTTTGGAACACTTAAAAATGAGTTGATTGAGAAGAGTGTCTTTTTTGAAAAACTATTTGCCGAGCTTGGCATAGAGTAAGGATCTTCTATAGATATGCAGATGGTTGTAGAGTCCCTGAGAACTAAGGGGAAGTTATTTAAAAAGATGGTGGAGGTCACTCCAAAGGATCTGGGTATCCGAAATCGGATCAAGATGTACGTCGCAACCGATATGAACGGTTACTATTGGGCTATTTTTGCAGTGAGTCAAAAAAGCAGACTTTTGATGAAGGATGTGCATAAGTTTGAAGAGATCTTTGCAAAATTGAAAATTTTTAGTGAACACAACTTCAAACAAAAGATCCTATTTATCGATGCCCCGCTTTGTTCAAAAGCTGAAAAAGCATTTAAAGAAGTTGGCTGGAAGATCCAGTAATGCTTCTATGTGACATCGGCAATACCTCTTACCATTTTTTTGATGGTAAGAGGGACTACAAAGAGCTGGTAGCAGGTTTTGACCCCTCCAGGATAAAAGAAAAAATATACTACATAAGTGTCAACTCCCAAACAAAAAATCAACTTAAAAATCTGACTAACTGGATCGATCTTGAAGCTTTTGTCGATCGAATCGATTATTACGAAACGATGGGAATCGATCGTATAGCGGCATTGCAGTCGCTGCAAGATGCAGTGGTGATCGATGCAGGGAGTGCCGTTACCGTTGATCTTCTTAAAAATGGAGAATTTGAGGGCGGTTTTATCATTCCCGGAGTCAAATCGATGCAGGAGTGTTATAAAAATATTTCTGATCGGCTCGATTACTCATTTAACTTTGAGCTAGATTTGGGTAAAATGGCGAAAAATTCTCAGGATGCGATCTCCTACGGGTATCTAAAACCGTTTTATGACGAGATTAGGGGAAAAGAATTACCGATTATTTTAACCGGTGGCGATGCATCAGAGTTTAAAAAATTATTTCCCGATGCAACGATCGACCAAGAGTTGATCTTCAAGGGGATGAAACAGATTATCAAAAAGGCACATTTATGCTAACAGTTGCACTTCCAAAAGGGCGTATAGCAAAAGAGACACTTGAAATATTTGAGACTATTTTCGGAGAGAGTTTCAAGTTTGATGATAGAAAACTGATTTTAGAGACTCCAAACTTCCGTTTTTTACTTGTAAGAAACCAAGATGTAGCTACCTACGTGTACCATCGAGCAGCAGATATCGGTGTAGTAGGGCTCGATACTTTAGAGGAGCAGGGGCTTGACGTTGTTCGCCTTTTAGACCTTCGCCGCGGTGTATGTAAAGTAGCGATTGGGATGAAAAAGGGTGAGAAACTTGATCTATCTAAACCTGAGCTCAAAGTAGCTTCTAAAATGGTAAATATCACGAAAAAATATTTTGAAGAGCGTGCCGTGAGTGTTGAGATCATTAAACTTTACGGTTCGATCGAACTCGCACCGCTTATCGGACTAGCTGATATGATCGTAGATATCGTAGAAACCGGTACTACTATGAAGCAAAACGGCTTAGAGGTTGTTGAGGATATCATGACGAGCTCAACCTACCTGATTGCAAATAAAAACTCGTATATCTCTAAAAAAGATGAAGTTCTCGATATCTATGAAAAGATCGACAAGGTGATCAAAGCGGAGCAAAATGACTAATCTTGATCTCTACGCTAAAGCAGAACACCTGCTTGGGATCGAAGAAGCGACTGAGGCACTTTACGATCTTTATCGCTCAGAACTTGATCAGTACGATGTAAAAACCCTTTTAGATGTCGGTTGCGGGCGCGGCGGATTTATGCGCCGTATGGAGAGCGACGGTGTCAAATGCAAGGGGGTAGATCTCAGCTCGATTATGGTTGAGGAGTGTAAAGCCCAAGGTCTTGATGCCGAGTGTAAAGATATCGGTGAAGTCACAGGCTCCTACGATGCGATCGTGAGTATCTTTGATGTGCTCAACTTTATGGACAAAGAGGCGTTGGAAAAGTTTTTGGATGCAGTAGCCCAGAGACTTGATGACAACGGGATTTTTATTGCCGATATCAATACTCTTTATGGATTCAGAGATGTAGCCGAGGGAAGTATGAGCAACGATCAGGAGGATGAGTTTTTAAGTGTCGATGCGCAGTTTGGCAACGATGAACTGCATACAAAATTCACACTTTTTTTAAAAGGTGATGACGATAGATATACAAAGTATCAAGATACTATTGTTCAATATTTTCATAAAATAAAGTTTTTTCAAAATTTAAAATCACTCAAACTGATTGATAAGCAGACATTTTCACTCTACGATACGGAAGATAAAACGTTATTGATATTTAAAAAGAGGGAAGTTTAGCCGAAGCTAAAAGAGACAAAGCTCTTTTAGTCTAAATCCGGCAGTGGAGTATTTACTGTTGATGCAGGCAAGATAGGCATTACTATCTCAGGTTTTCTACCATCTAAAGCTTTTAAGAAAGTTTCAATCTCTGCAACTTGTTTTTCTGAAAGATCCGCACCTAATTGTACACGACCCATCTCATGGATAGCCGCAGATAAAGTTTTGATCATTCCGTTATGGAAGTACGGTCCAGTTTGATCGATATTTCTTAGTGTCGGTACCCTAACCATACCGTTAGCATCCCCTTTAAAGTCACCGATATCATTGTATTTGTATTTGTTTACAACGTTAAACACATTCATATCACCACCAAGACCTACACCGTTATGACATGTAGCACAACCAACTTGGATAAATGTCTTAAGACCCTGTTTTTCATCTGCATTAAGTGCATTTTCATCACCGTTTAAAAAGTCATCATATCTAGACGGAGTAACTAGTGTACGCTCAAATACACCGATAACATCTGCAGTTTTTTTCAATGTGATCTTTACATCATCACCGTAGATCTTTTTAAATGCTTCTACATACTCAGGCATTGAAGAGACAACTGCTGCAACATGCTCTTTTGTCGCTGCCATCTCAGGAGCTGCTTGCATAGGTCCTTGCGCTTGATCTTCTAAGTGCGGACTTCTTCCGTCCCAGAACTGAATAGAGTTAAACACTGAGTTATATACAGTCGGTGAGTTTAAATGGTGTGGATTTGCCGTCCATTTGTGTCCGATAGCCGCAGGTACTCCGTCATCACCACCTTCACTTAAGTTGTGACAAGTGTTACAAGAGATAAGACCGCTTTTTGAAAGTCTCGGATCGAAGTAAAGTTTTTTACCAAGCTCCACTTTTGCATCAGTTATAGGGTTATCTGGATTGTCAATAAGTTTCATTAACTCTTTTTCAGAGTTAGGGATAGGTTGTAAACCTGCATTTGTCGCCTCTTTTATTAAAGAGTCAGCAACCAACGAACTTGCTACTGCTAAAGATAATAACACCATTTTTTTCATAATGTACTCCGTGTAAATAATATTAAAGGATAAAAATTATCCTTTATAGATGTCAAAATTATAACCTCTAATTCTTAAGTATATCTTGTACTTATTTAATTATTTATAAAACTTAATGCAGATTTTATTGCATTGAGATAGCTAAGGTTGTTAGCTTTGTTTTTATAGGCGATATCCAAAGCGGTACCGTGATCGACAGATGTCCTTACAATCGGAAGATTCAGGGAGATATTGACACTCTCGTCAAAGTAGAGTGCTTTAAGCGGTGCTAAGCCTTGATCGTGATACATCGCTACAAAGTAGTGAAAGTTTTTTCTAAATGAGGGGGTAAAAGCTATATCGGGAACTATCGGACCGTGAAAAAGCTCTTTGTCCAGAGAGCTGTTTGTCTCTTTTATCGCCTGTAGTATCTCGTTTTCTTCATCTCCGAGAACTCCATTGTCACCTGCATGAGGGTTCAGTCCAAGCACTGCTACATCTTTATCTCCTATGCTTTTATGCAGATCAGCTAAAAAGGTACGGAGTTTGTCAGCTTTTATATATGAAGGTACATCTTTTAGAGGGATATGTTCCGTATAAAGTGCTACATATATCTCTTCACACCCGAGCATCATAATAGCCTCTTTTTGAAAGTGTTTGCGAAGCAGATCGGTATGCCCGACAAAATCAAGACCCGCTAAGCTCCAAGCCTCTTTGTGGATCGGCATAGTGACAACTGCATCTGCTTTTTTCTCTTCACACAGTTTTATCCCTGCCATAAAAGAGTTATAGGAGTACTCTCCACTCTCCTTATCTACTGCTCCGGGTTTGATTGTAAACTCACCTGCAACCTCGTATAGTTGCAGATCGTCAGGAAGTGGAAAGTCGAGAAGTTTTGCTCCATGGTGCAACATTGTATAGTTGATGCAGTAGATAGGGGAGCAGAGTTTGGAGATCTCTTCGTGGGACTTGAGAGCTATCTCAAGCCCTACGCCGTTTAGATCCCCTATGGAGATCGCGATTTTCGGTTTCATCTCGTAGTGAGTCTTTTCATCTCAGATACCGCTTTATCCAGACCTGTAAAGACACTTCTGGCGATGATACTCTGTCCGATATTAAGCTCGGTGATCGCATCGATTTTCACCATCTCCTCTACATTGTGATAGTTGAGACCGTGCCCTGCAGCAACCTCTAAACCTATCTCTCGTGCATATTCTGCAGATTTTTTAATAGCTTCAAGAGCTTCTTGCAGTTGCTCTGTAAGCTCGTTGCGTGAGAGTTCTAAAGTCTCTATGGAGTGATTTGAATGAGGCAAAGAGGAGTTGAGCATTGCAAAAAGATTTGCAAATAGCCCAGTATGGAGCTCCACCATATCTGCCCCAAGAGCTTTTGACTTCTCCATCGCTTCAATGCTTGGATCGACAAAGAGCGAAACGGGAATCTCGGCGTCTTGGAGTTTTGTGACAGCTGCTTGGATCTCTGTTTCGTTGCCGAAGAGATCAAGTCCCCCCTCGGTTGTCACCTCCTGGCGCTTTTCAGGGACAAGTGTCGCACGGTGCGGTTTGTTTTTGCAGACAATGTCGATGATCTCTTTGTCGATTGCACACTCTAAATTGACAGGTACTTTTGAGAGCATCATAATGTTTTTTAGATCAGCATCTTGGATGTGGCGTCTGTCTTCTCTAAGGTGGATTGTGATTTGATCCGCTCCGTTTTGACACGCTACATAGAGTGCCTGGATGATGTCAGGATCGTTTACTTCTCTTGCTTCACGAAGTACTGCAACGTGATCGATATTGACTCCGAGTTTCATCTACTGTTTCCCTTTTTCTAATGCATTTTTATAGTGTGAGATATATTTCTCTTCTAAATTTTGATGATCGACAAGTTCACCGATATGTACTTTTACTGTGTACTTTTCTTTAAACGGAGATTCTCTGAAAACTTTTTCAAGCTCATCGTCGATAAAAACAGGGACAACTTTTAGATTGTTTGCTTTAGCGATCTTCTCGGCACCGCTTTGAAACTCTTTGATCCCTTTCTCTTGATGTCTTTCACCTTCGGGAAATATATAGAGATTCATATTGTCCACTTTTTTGAAAGTTTTTTTAATAGTTTTGAAAAAACTGACCAGTCCCCGCTTTGTTTCAAGATCGACACTTATACAGCCGCTGTATTCGAAAAACTTTCCGTAAAAGCTGTCAAAAAGCTCCTGTTTTGCGATCCATGTACCGTTTTTATTGTAGTTAGAGAAGATATGCTCCATAACGATGATATCTAAAAGGGAACGGTGGTTGATAGCATAAAGAATCTTGTCCTCTTTTGGAAGTTCTCCGTCAACTTCTACCTCTATGTTTAGGTATTGCAGTACTTTATTGGAGTAGTCTTGACGGGCTTTAGAAAGTTCTTCATAAGCATGTTTTAGAGAGATATAAGGGTGAAAGAAAATTTTTTTGAAAATATAGATATATCTATATCCAAGTTTAATCATAAATATATATTTTTTAAGATCTTTTACCATAATCACCTCATAAATTATAAAAGGTGATTATAGCCAAAAAAAATTAACTTTGCGTCTTTTTTAGACTCATTTCTGTTTCCATTATCTTGATCTCGTCGTGTGCAAAGATACGGATATTCGGATCTGCTTTGAGATGCTGCTTGGCTATCTTGTTTGGATAATCAAAATGGTTAAGTATATGTTTTATGGTGTTTATCCGCGCTTTTTTCTTGTTGTCTGAGCGAATGATCGTCCACGGTGCATAACTTGTATGGGATGCTAAGAGCATAGAGTATTTCGCGATTGTGTATTTGTCCCAGAGTCCTTGGGATTTTTCATCGACAGGGGAGAGTTTATACTGTTTTAGCGGATCGTTTTTTCTCTTTTTAAAACGTTTTTTCTGTTCATCTTTAGAAACTGAAAAATAAAACTTGAATATTCTGATCCCGGAATTAACCAGCATCTTCTCAAACTCAGGTACTTCGTGGAGAAACTCTTTATGCTCCTCTTGTGTACAAAACCCCATAACAGGTTCAACACCCGCTCTATTGTACCAGCTTCGATCAAAGAGCACAATCTCTCCCGCAGAGGGAAGGTGTTGTACATAACGCTGAAAGTACCACTGTGTCATCTCGGTATCACTCGGTTTATCAAGAGCTACAACTCTTGCCCCTCTGGGATTGAGGTGTTCGGTGATACGTTTGATCGTACCCCCTTTGCCTGCAGCATCACGCCCCTCAAAGATCATCAGCACTTTTTGCCCCGTCTCTTTGACATAGTTCTGCATCTTTAGCAACTCTATCTGAAGGTGTTTGAGTTGATCCTCATACTCTAGTACCTCTTTTTTAACCCAGACAGGGACACGTTTTTTATGTTTGTTTTTAGCGCTTTTTCTTCGATCTTCATGTACGATCTGACTCAGCTCTTCGCCATCATACAGCTCATCAGCTACCATTTTGTTTTTGCTCATTTGAACCCCTTAGAGAGATTTTTCGATCAGTTCTTCTAACTCTTGTGCGTTGTGAGTGGCTGCAAAACAACTCTTCTCGCCACACACCATAAACTCCTGGCTCTCATCCGCTTTGAAAAGAGTAAAAGGGTACTTGATATCTCCAAGTGTATGACAATTTTCTTTTAAACTGCCTAAATTGGACTTGATTACGCGAACACCTTTAAGGTGTCTGAGCATCTGGATCAACATATACGGATAGTAGAGTGGACGACGACCGAGTTCATAAGAGTTGTACTCTATCGTTTTAAAAGCAAAATGGGTGTATTTTTCATCCTCTAAAAGCACGCCGAGTGAAAGCAGTACATCTACCATGATACTGACACTACTGGTATATGTGTGATCTGCTACCTCCGCTTTGGTCTGAAACTCTCCGACACTAAAGTTCCAAAGCCCTTTGTCGTAAAAGTTTTCAAGTGCCTTGTTGGCCATCATCTGTGACTGGATCAGATAAAACTCGTTTTGTGTGATCTTATAGCCACTTAATAGTGCTTTGGCTAAAAATGCATAATCCTCTAAAAACGCTTCCACTTTAGGAGTTTTTTCAGGCAGTGAAGTGTGATAAAGCTGCCCGTTGATATACATCTTTTCTAAAAGAGCTTCGAGTGTATCAACTGCTATCTGCTCGTATTTGTGATCGATAGCTGCTAGTTCAAAAAGTGATGAGATCATCATAGCGGACCATGATGTCTGCACCTTACGATCTATAAACGGATATTCCCGTTTTGCACGGTGTGTCTGAAGCAGTTTTTTAACATCGTTAAACCATTCAGGGATCTCGCTTTCAAAACGGATGATATTTCTCCCCTCAAAGTTGCCGTGGGGTGTTACACTCATTTGTCCACACATAGCCTCTACATCTTTATAACCGTTTTGTTCTAAAAGTGAATACACCTCTTCATACGTATAGGTAAAGTATGTCCCCTCGGCACCTTCACTGTCTGCATCGCTCGCACTGTAGAGCAGTTTCTCTTCACTCATAAAGTTGAGCCAAAAGTCTGCTATCTCTTTTGCGGTAGTGAGGTAGTGCTCTTTTTTATAGGCACGATACGCCTCAAGATAGTTAGAACACAGCAGGGCATTGTCATAAAGCATCTTTTCAAAGTGGGGTACTAACCATTTCTCATCCACCGAATAGCGGCAAAATCCGCCGTCGATAAGATCGTACATCCCCCCTTTTTTCATCTGATTAAGGGTGTCTGTCACCATCGCTTTGACCGCTTTGTCATCGTAAAGGTTGTCGATAATCTGCAGTGCTTTGAGTGTTGAAGCATGCGGAAACTTCGGTGCAACAGAAAAACCACCGTACGCGGGTTGGTAGTTGCTTTTTGCCTGATTGACAAAAGTGAGATAAAACTCCTCTTTAAGAACCGTAGCTTCTTTTGGATGTTCGATATGGTTGATAAACCCTTGCACTTCATCTGCATTTTGGTAGATCTGAGGATCATTTTCTCCGATCTTTTGTGCTATTAAAGAGGTGAGCTCTTTAAACCCCATCCCCTCTACACTTCCTGAGCTTGACTCAGGCGGGATGTAAGTCCCTGCAAAAAACGGTTTATTTTGCGGGGTACAAAAGATCGATGTAGGCCATCCACCTGAGCGACGGTTGAGGAGTTGGTACACCTCTTGGTAGTGTTTGTCTATATCTGGGCGCTCTTCACGATCGATCTTGATCGAGATAAAGTGCTCGTTTAAGATCTTGGCACACTCCTCATTTTCAAAAACCTGCTCCTCCATCACATGGCACCAGTGACATGATGAGTAACCGATACTTAAAAATATCGCTTTGTTCTCTTTTTTTGCTTTTTCAAACGCTTCATCACACCAGGGCCACCACTCCACGGGATTATTTTTGTGTTGTTGTAAGTAAGGGGAATCCTCTTTTTCTAATCTGTTTGCCATAAAAAACTCTTTTTTCTTTTTATCGTAGAGTATGATAAAGAGGCTAATTTTGTCCTTAAAAAAAATAACATGCTACAATATTAAAATAATAATGAAAAAATGGGATTTTTTATGAAAAAGATATATATTGCCGGGCCTGATGTATTTGAAAAGGACTCGATCGAGATCGGAAAAGAGCTGGTCGCACTTTGCAAGAGTTATGGATTTGAAGGTTTGTACCCTTTAGATAACGTTGTTGACTTTACTCAGGAGAAACATAAGACAGCACAGGATATTTTTGAAGCAAACCAAGAGATGATCAGACAAGCCGATATAGTGATAGCAAATCTAAACCCGTTTCGTGGAAAAGAGCCTGACAGCGGTACTGTCTGGGAGTGTGGTTATGCAAGCGGACAGGGGAAAAAGGTGTATGGTTATATGCAGGAGTGCACTAACTACATAGACAGATTCTCACACGAGGAGAAGTTTCAAAGAGAGGGTTATGAGGTTGATAAATATGAGCGTGTGATCGAAGATTTTGATCATCCTGTTAACCTGATGATAGCATGCTCGGTAGAGGAGATCGTTGCAGGTGGTTTTGAAGATGTACTCAAGGTGATTACACAGATATGAGATACCTGCTTTTAATTTTATTATTAACCCTCTCAGTACATAGTGAGCAGACAAAGCAGCTGGAGAAGGTCTCACTGCAGCTTCACTGGAAGTATCAGTTTGAGTTTGCCGGATTTATAGCTGCAAAAGAGAAGGGGTTTTATAAAGATGTAGGACTTGATGTAGAGTTAAAGGAGTATCAAGAGGGGATCGATATCGAAGATGATGTGCTAGAGGGCATCTCCACTTACGGAATCTACAACTCCTCGACACTCCTTGACAGTTTACGGGGAAAACCCTTAAAACTGGTTGCATCGTTTTTCAAACGAGCTGCACTTGTTTTGATCGTCAAACCGGAGATCAAATCCCCTAAAGGTTTGGCGGGAAAAACGATCATGGCATCTACAAAAGAGGACTTTGAACTCAATTTTGAACCGTTTTTAGATGTATACGGTATTGATGCGGATGAGATCATTTTAAAAAAACATACTTATAATACAGATGATTTTTCAGACCCACAGATAGACGGAATGACGGCTTTTGTCTCCGATCAGGTGTATAAACTCGATCAAAAAGGGATAAAGTACAATATCCTGGATCCGAGTAATGATAATCTCTATGTACTTCAAATGGAGCTTTTTACCTCTGAAAATGAGCTGAGAGAACACCCGACAAGGGTCAATGAGTTTAGAAATGCCTCGATCAAAGGGTGGAAGTATGCGCTCTCACATAAAGAGGAGATTGTAGAGCTGATCCATAAAAAATATGCTCCGCAGATCTCAAAAGATGAGCTGATACACGAGGCTCATACTATTGAACGTTTGATACTTCCAATGACTTACGATATAGGCTCAATTGACAGAAACTTTTTGCACAAACAGATGCAGTTTTTTAAAAAACGATACGGTATAAATACGACAAAAACACTCTCCGATTATGTATTTAATTATGAGTATATAGATAAACAACTCTATTTCACCGAAGATGAAAACGACTATATTAAGCAGCATCCGGTGATCGATGTGTGTATCCACCATGAAGCGTTTCCGATAGACGGTATAAACGATCAGAAGATGACGGGGATCATGTCCGATATATTTAACGATATTTCCCATATCAGTTCACTTAGTTTTCAACCGGTTCCAAGCAGTTCCGTTGAGGAGCTCAAAAGTAACGTCAAAGATCAGAAGTGTCAGCTTCTATCTGCTTATGCGACAAACTCAAAAAAGTTCCCGACTTTAGAACCCTCTGCACCGTTTATGCGGATCCATTTCACTTTGATTAGTAATCTTGACAAACCTTTTATCCTCTCAGCCGATCAGCTTAAGGGAAAAACAATTACCGTAGAGAAAGAGGCCTATAAAAAGTATCTCCTAACTTATTATCCTGCTCTTGACATTGTTGTTGCGAAAAATAAACATCAGATGGTAAGGATGTTGAATAACTCAAAAGTTTACGCTGTAGCGGCACTCGATTTTCAAGCAGATTATTTGATAGATAAATATGGTTACGGAAAGTTGAAGATCAACGGTTTTTTGGCAAAGGAGCATCCTGTACCGATAAGTATAGGCGTGCAAAAAGATCAGCCTCTTTTGTTTACTATCGTAGAGAAAAGTCTACAGCAGATCTCAAGTAACAGGATCGAAAATATCTTAAGCAGCTGGAGAATCTCACGTTATCAAAAAACAGTGGATTACTCTCTTTTTTGGGAGGTGTTTTTAGTTATGGTGATTGTGTTTGCTGTGATGATCGTTTATCAAAGAAAACTCAGGTCCTTCAACAAAAAACTTGAAGAGCAGGTTTTACAACAAACAAAAATATTAAGAGCGCACAATGAATCTTTAGAGGAGAGTGTTGAGGAGAAAGTGCAGGAGCTTACCAAAAAAGATGAGCTTTTAACAAGTCAGTCGAAACAGGCGGTGATGGGGGAGATGATCTCCATGATCGCCCATCAGTGGCGTCAACCGCTCAATACAATGACACTGCAGATCTCAAATATACAGCTAAAATATCTGATGAATGATCAACCGAGCAAAGAGGAGATACTGAAAACTTTTGAAGCTATCAATACAACGATTTTATACCTTTCAGAGACGGTGGATGATTTTAAAACCTATTTTTGTAAAGGGAAGGAGCCTGAAGTCATTGATCTTGAAGAGCTGATCAACAAGTCGATCAACTTGTTAAGACCAAGGCTCAAAGAGGTAGAGCTCAATATCGACATCTACCATTCGATCAAGATCATGACATTTGAAAATGAGTTGATGCAGGTATTGTTAAATATTTTAAACAATACTGTTGATGCATACGAAGAGTGTACAAACTGCAAAAGAACACTACGTATATCTCTGCAACAGCATAAAGAGGTTGTATATATAACAGTTGAGGATAATGCCGGAGGGATCCCTGCGGAGCATCTCGATAAACTTTTCGAACCTTATTTTAGTACAAAAGGGAAAAACGGTACGGGTCTGGGACTCTATATGTCACAGATGATCGTTGAGAAGCATTTTGGGGGTTCGATAGATGTGCAAAGCGGTGACGGAAAGTCGATCTTTACGATCAAACTCCCTATAACTTGCCCTGTTTCACCAGAGAAAGCACCAAGGGGATATTAAGCCCGTCGTTATTAAAACCCTCATCGTGACAAGCTTCACACTTGTCACCCATCGGACAGTCTGTATTTTCGAGTATCTCTTCAAAGGTTTGAAAATTGTTTTTTTTGATACACTCCGCAATATCTTTGGCTGTCAAAGAGTTGCATATACAGATCTCAGTATCTGGGTCTATCATCTAGTCTCCTAATAAATTGTTTGTAAGTGTTGTAAAAATTTTTCCGGTTTAGTAAAACCTACTACTGTTTTTGCATTGATCGGGTTGAGCTCTTTATCAAAGAAAACAATGACGGGAGGTCCGATCACTTTGTACTTTTTACTTAGTGCTTTTGCCTCTGCGTCATTTGCTGTAACATCTGCACGTACAAGTACATACTGTTTGAGTTCATCGATCACTGCAGGATCGCTAAAAGTCACTTCATCAAACTCTTTACATGCCGTACACCATTTAGCAGAGAAGTCGAGCATGATTTTCTTCCCTTTGTTTGCCTCCAGAACTTTATCAAGTTCAGCAATCGAAGTAACGTTTGTAAAATGGAGTTCCTCTTTTTGTTGCGCTGCAACTTGTGCAGAACCCGCTAAAAACCCAAGAGGCTGTGTCATGCTTACTTTGCCGGCTAGAAAGCTTAAAAAGAGTGCTAGTGAGTAGATAAAAAAGATAACGGCTACACTTCTTTTAAAGATATGCCCCTCTTTATCAAATGCTCCGAGATAAAGAGCAAACCCGATCCCAAGCAGAGCATAAAGCAGAGCGACAATATCACTGGCAATCACTTTGTCAAGCATCCAGATAGCGACACCAAGCATCAGCACACCGAAGATCGCGTTGACCATAGTCATCCATCCGCCCGGTTTTGGCATAAACTTACCTGCACTTACACCAACAACTATCAGTGGAAGCCCCATACCGATACTCATAGAAAAGAGCGCTACCGCCCCTAAAAGTGCATCACCGGTTTGTCCGATATATACAAGTGCACCCGCAAGCGGAGCTGCCACACACGGACCAACGATCAGTGCAGATAAAAATCCCATAACAGCTACGCCGATAAAACCGCTTCTGTTTGAATTTTGACTCACTTTTGAGACGATAGAGTCGGGAAGTTTCAGTTCGTAAACACCAAACATCGAAAGAGCTAACGCTACAAAAACACCGGCAAAAGAGTACACTACCCACGGTGTTTGCAGTGCCGCTTGCAAGTTAGACCCAAAGAGACCTGCTAAAACTCCTGCGATCGTATAAGCTACCGCCATAGCAAGTACATACACCACAGAGAGTGCAAATGCTTTTTTAGTAGTTAACCCTTCGCCATGAGATACGATAACTCCTGAGATAATCGGGATCATAGGAAAAACACAAGGGGTAAGGGAGAGTAATATACCAAAAACAAAGAAAGTGGCAACTATCACGAAAAAGCCGCTGTGTTTGATCGTATCTGAGATCAGATCTGTTTCAGACTTTGACTCAGTTGCTCCTTGTGGAGCAGGGGAGCCGACAGCTCCGAGTTTTGCACTGTCGACACTCAGCTCAAACTCTTTTGAGTAAGGCTCGTAACAAAGCCCCTGTTCTGAACACCCTTGATAGGAGAGTTTTAGTTTGATCTTTTTAAGTGCTTTCTCCTCTGAATTGTCCTGTAGGGTGACAATAAACTTTGGGGATTTTAAGTACACCTTGTCACCGTGATGCTCAACAGGTGTCGGTTTTTTTATGTTTTTTATCTCCAGATCTTTAGCATCTATCAGCTCGATTTTGATCTGTTTTTCATATACATAGATCTCTTCGCCTAAAGTGATCCCTGCTTCTATCTCCATCTTGTCATTTGTTTTTGCATAAGGTTGAAACGCCTGATCGGGCATCAAAAAGCCCGCTGCCGATGCAAAACTGACAAGTGAAAACAGTAATGTAAGAAAAAATTTCATATCAATCCTATTCGGTTAAAATTATAAAAAAAAGTATAGCATAGAATTATGTATACGGTGTATATGTAAAGTGTAAAGTTGTACTTTATATTATGTTTTTATGAGTTGTGCTACTCTTTTTGATGAACCGTGTTGCAGATACTCTCTTAAAAGCTTTGAGTTTTTTAAAAAATTCTCTCTGTTATAGTTGTGAAAACTCTCTAAGAGATTGTCGGCCGTAACTGCATCTTGTAAAAACTCAGGATGCAGTGTAGAGCCGTTATACTTTTCTAGGAGGATATTTCCAAGTCCAACGTGATCAAGCTTTACAAGACGGCTCCCTATAAAGTAATCAAGTGATTTTGCTTTGTAAGCGAGGATAAACGGAGTCCCGATCAGAGAGGCTTCAAGCGTTGCGGTTCCACTGCATATAAAAGCAAAGTCGGCATCATAGAGTGTTTTGTGGGTATCATGGGAGATAGTGACACCCTCTAGGTCACCGTAGAGTTCTTTGACCTCTGCATCGGAGAAGTGTTTTGGGATCACAATCGTGGCAGGAATCTTAAGAGTGTCGATAAGCTCTCTGTATACAGGCATCAAACGTTTGATCTCACTTTTTCTGCTTCCGGGAAGGTAGGCGATAGAGTTAACCTGCTTATTTAGCTGCTCTTTAAAAACTGTGATCTGATCGAGCAGCGGATGACCGACATACTCGATATTCGCTTCAGATGGATAATAAGCGGGTTCAAACGGTAAGATCGATGCAAGTTTGTCGATCGTACGGGCTAGTACCGGGATCCGTTTTTTCTTCCATGCCCACGCCTGCGGGAGGATATAGTAGATGATCTCTTTATCGGGATACTTTTTTTTGATCTTTTTGGCAAGGGGAAGGTGAAAGCCTGAAGAGTCGATCAACAGCACTTTATCGGCATCTTTTGAGAGCCCTACCATCTCATCGGCGAGTTTGAAAAAGAAGCGGAGTTTTTTGATCGCATCAACAAGCCCCATAACTGCTAAAGACTGCAGATCGATGATCGGCTCCCCTAAGTTTTTATCGAAAATCCCCACAAACTCCACATCATCTCCCAGCTCTTTCTTGAGCGATGTTAGATGTACGTTTGCAGAGTGTTCAAGAGCCGATACTAAAAGTTTCATAGACAAACACCCCTTAAGCCTTTTTCATTTATAATGTCGTAATTATATCAGATAGTGTGCAGAGGTGGTGTAAAATGGTTATAACAAATGCGATTGTTTGTGATGTAACAGGTTGCAGAGAGTGTGATGTAGAGATCGAAAACGATGAGATCGTAGCTGTTGGAGATGGTTTGAGCGGTGATGAGGTTATCGATGCCAAAGGTGCGTACCTCCTTCCGGCTCTTATAGATCAGGATGTCAGTCTCCTTGATAGCACCCTCAATGCAAAAAATATCAAACTTCTTGCCGAAGAAGCGAAAAAAGGGGGAGTGGGAAAGATACTGCTGAACCCCCATACTACTCCTGCGATCGATAATGAAGTGGTTTTGGAGTTTGCTCAAAACAGCATCAAAGATATAGATGATGTAACAATCGATCTGATGCTCAACACTCTTCAGGATGATCTTAGTCTCTCAAATATTGCTATTTTACTCAAAAAAGGGGCTGCAGCTCCATATATGAGCACAATCGCAAAAAATAACATCGCCATAAAAATCGCCGAATATGTCAAGATGTACGACACTACACTCCATTGTAAAGCAGAAGATAACTCTTTGATCCATTCAGGTGTGATGTTTGACGGGGATGTGAGCTCAGAGCTTGGACTCTCAGGGATCCCTGAACTCAGCGAAGTATTGCATGTCTCAAGAATGCTCGAGATCGCAAAATATTTTGATATCAAGATCCTCTTTAAAGCGATCGCTTCACCGAGAAGTATAGAGCTGATCTCAAAAGCAAAAGAGGAGGGGATGCGAGTCTCCTGCGAGGTCTCGATCCATCACCTGATCAACTGTGATGAAGCGTGTCGGGATTTTAATACTATCGCAAAGATCAATCCGCCGCTGGCTTCAAAAAAGGATATGAACCAGCTGCAGCAACTCCTTAAAAGCGGTGCAATCGACACCCTTACGACACTGCACCAGCCAAACTCTCCTGTAAATAAAGAGGTGGCTTTTGATGATGCGGCATATGGCTCATCTGCACTTGCCGATGCACTGCCGCTTTACTATACAAAGCTGGTGAAAAACGAACTTATCGATATGCAGACTTTGCTGAAACTGACAACAGAGGGTGCGAAGATCGAAGCAGGTGCCAAAGGTGCATTTGTCCTTTTTGACCCTGCTAAAAATTATAAAGTGGAAAACGCAGACTCACTCTATAGAGGTGAAGAGCTCTTTGGAGAGGTAAGAAACCTCTCATAGTTTTTATGATCTTTTAGCGTAAAACTCCGCCTTAAACTCTGCAAAACGATCATCTAAAATAGCCTGACGTGCTTCTTTCATAAGGTTGAGATAGTAGTGGAGGTTGTGGATAGTTGCAAGTCTGAAGTAAGCGATCTCACGGCTTCTAAAAAGATGGTTGATATATGCTCGTGAGTATGTCTTACATGTCAGACATTGACACTCCGGATCGATCGGTGCTTCATCCTCTTTAAACTTTGCCCCTTTGATGTTGAGCTTGCCAAACGATGTAAAGAGTGTCCCGTTACGGGCATTTCTTGTCGGCATAACACAGTCAAACATATCGATACCGCGTTCGATGTTCTCGATCAGATCTTCAGGAGTTCCAACACCCATAAGATAGCGCGGTTTGTCCTCGGGCATATACTGCGTAGTATGCTCAACCGTATCGTACATATCTTGATTTGCTTCACCAACAGAAAGCCCGCCGATCGCAAACCCGTCATAATCAAGCGCACATAACTCTGTAGCACTTTTTGTACGGAATGCTTTGTCAGTTCCCCCTTGGATGATCGCAAAAATATTCTGATCTACGCCGATCCCTTCAGCTTGTTTAGCGCGGAAATATTCGATCGACTCCTCTGCCCATTTTGTAGTGCGTTCTATACTAAGCTTTATACGCTCTTGTGTATTTGGCAGGGCGATAAGATCATCTAGGATCATCATGATGTCTGAGCCGAGGTTAAGCTGAATATCGATAACCTTTTTCGGCGTAAAGAAGTGTTTGCTTCCGTCGATATGCGAGCGAAACTCGATCCCGTCCTCTTTTGGCTTGGACATATCTGAGAGTGAAAATGCCTGAAAACCGCCGCTG
Organism: Candidatus Sulfurimonas kebritensis; assembly: GCA_047689515.1. Classification (GTDB taxonomy): domain Bacteria; phylum Campylobacterota; class Campylobacteria; order Campylobacterales; family Sulfurimonadaceae; genus Sulfurimonas; species Sulfurimonas kebritensis. Next base: position 1,494 of record JBEWQA010000006.1, on the reverse strand, counting down.
TCTGTCAGGAAGCTTTTGGGGTACTTTGTAAAACCGTGGAGTTTTCCCATCTTTTTAACTGTTTCATCACCGGGGCGCAGGTACATATGGTAGGTGTTTGCAAGGATGATCTCGGCACCGAGCATATCGAGTACATCGTGTACGTCAAGTGACTTGACACTTCCAACTGTCCCAACGGGCATAAATACAGGAGTCTTTACAGTAGAGTGGGCTGTTTCTATAGTAGCAGCGCGGGCTTTTCCACTTGTCGCTTCGAGGGTAAACTTCATCAATAATTTCCTAAAATTCGGTAACTTTTTTGCAATTATACCATTTCGATACTTATGCAACTAAAGTAGCAAAAAACTATCTGATTTTTTGAAATAATATGGATCTAAAAATACTAATCTAACACTAAAGGAGTCTATCATGTATTTGACAAGTTTTGATCCGTATGGAGAGTTCAGAGCACTCGAAAAAAGAATGATGCAGCCGTTTCAAGCTAAAGAGAGCGGAGGCGGTATCAGCTCATTTACACCGAGTGTAAATACACGCGAGGGTGAGTTTGCCTACCATGTTGACGTTGATCTTCCTGGTGTCAAAAAAGAGGACATTAAGGTGGATGTTAAAGATGGAAACATCACTATCTCTGGTGAGCGTAACTTCAAAGAGGAAGTAAAAGAGGAGGACTACTACAAAGTGGAAACAAGCTTTGGAAAGTTTTCAAGAAGTTTCTCACTTCCTGATGATGTAGATGCTGAAAACATCACGGCAAGTACTGATAACGGAGTACTTGAGATCGTAATCCCGAAAGTTGACGAGTCGGTAAAAACGAAAAGTATTGAAGTGAAGTAACAATCTTTTCCTATCTCCCAATTCTCCTTTACATTCCCATGTTCTCCTCATGGGAATGTAGTACCTTGCTACTTTTTATGTTTATGCCGTATCTGGTAAACAAAAATTAGTTTCTTTAGTAAGTAACAATACTTTTACGGGAGTAAGAGCTAAAGGCCTTGTTTTGTTCGATAACCTCTAAAACCCCGTCCCAAAACTTTATACGGGCTTTGATCGCTTCGATCGCAGCTTGTTGTGCTTCTTCGATCTTTTGCGGATCATCTTCACAGAGTATCTCCAACATCTTTAGTGACATAGGACCGTGATGATCGCTGTCGAGTTCTATATGGCGCTCAAGATAGTAGTGAAACACTTTTGTATCCTCTTGTTTTATCGCCATTTTTTCAAGCAGTGCGCGAAACATTTTCGGAATGATGTGTTCACGCCCGAGTGCAAAAGCCGCGGCGATGAGGTGGGGTTTGTCACTCTCTATAAAACCAAAAGTTGTTTTCATAAACTCGCAGGATGCCTGAGGTGCGATCTCTGTTTTGAGTGCCTCTTGCACAGAGGAGTGTTTTACATTTTGTAAAAATGCATAAATGTCCAGTTTCACCACATTATGGTTGCCTAGTTTCATGAATATAAAAGCGATAGCTTAACATCATCTTGGTAAAATCTTAG
>JBEWQA010000090.1:0-2849 GCA_047689515.1 Candidatus Sulfurimonas kebritensis | reverse complement strand
CCTTTACACTTGGGAGCGGATCCCAACTTTTTTTCATAGCATAAAGCGATGCGACAGCACCAACTCCGGCAACCGCACCGAATGCTTTCCCCATAAAACCTCTACGGCTACTATCTTTCATGTTTAATGCTCACTTTCTTGTGAATTTTCAATTCTTATTATATACCAAATAAGTTTTAATTATTTATAAAATTAAGTTTTCTTTTATAAAACTAGCAAACTTATGGCAATTAAAGGTGATTTTACCATAATTTATCTCATTTATGTGATGAATAATTTCGTTTAAGCGATTTTTATCGTAGTTTATTACTATTGGTATATTGAGTGCTTCAAATCTCTTCACAAAATCGTTTGGATAATCGTCCCTTTGGATATAGACAGGCTTTCCTCCTGCTGCCAAAGACTCTAAAACTGCCTGAGGGGATGCAGTGATGAGGATCTCACTTTGCATGATCATCTCATCATACGCCTCAAACTCAAAACAGTTTTCAAAAGTCTCTTGGAGCTGATCCTCATAATCTAAAAAGTAGTAATATCCAAGCTGCAGGTGCGGCTTGAGTTCCTCAATAAACTCTAAGTGCCCCATAAGATCTTTTTCATAGTCATCATCTCCGAAAAAGTAAGATACCTTTACCTTCTTTTCCTGCTCTTGAAAGTACTTGTCCGCGACAACGATCTCATCCTCTTTCATAACATAGAGTTTAGAGAAATACTGCTTCATATCCTCAAGCATGATTGGGTTGACCTCTGCAGAATCGAGGATAAGCTGATCCCCTTTTTGAGCAATATTTGCAATATTTCTGACAACATCGATCCCAACAGCCTTGTCGATCCCAAAATCTCTGGCTTCCTGTGCTATTCTAAAATCACTGCATAACAGGGTAATATCACTCTCTAAACAGTTAAGAACCGCTACTGCCCGACGGAACCTGTCGAGTCCTATTCTATGACCGGTGTGTGCATAGTAGTATGTCTTCATATTTTGCTCTCGCTTCCATTATTATATAGATACGAAATCTTACACTTTGAAGTTTAATCTAATATTTTATAGAGAGGTAAAAATCGAGATCAAAGTTTCCCTCTTGTGAGAGATATTTATTTTGTCTGTAGATTGCATAAGGGGGTTTTGTCGTGGTTTCATACTCATTTCTCGGCAGCCATTCATGGTAAAGCCACTGGATAAAACGGAGTAGATCTCCACATGCACCCTCTATAGTGAACTTTGCATACACACCCCCAGCGATGGTGAATTTTGGAAGCCTGTTATTGGTCAATGCTTTGTTTTTCTCATCAACAACGCAGGCCACATACTGACAATCTTCCAAAGAGGTTACAGAGGGGTTATCGTGAAACAGACTGATCTGTTGATGCTCATCCAGTTCGTTTGTATAGATCCATGTTTGAAGTTTCTGCCAGGTTTGACGTATCTCGTCGTTATAGCCCTGATGGCGTATATAATACGCTTCAATCTCCGGCATTTTAACTATAGAGGGGTTTAGATTGTCAAAACTATCCACCGTGACAACCGAGTTTCTCACAGCTAATGTCTGATCAACAATCTTATTTGAATACTCCAAATATCCCCCTTTTCTCCAGACTTTCGGCGTCATCGAAAAACGCTCTTTAAATGCACGGATAAATGAGGTCTGCGAGGCGTATCCGCAGGCGTTTGCAACTTCAGATATCGTAGAGTATCTGTTTGTCAGCAAAAGATTAGAAGCTTTTTGCAGTCGGATAGACTTTATACTTTCATAGATATTTCTATCGAACACCTCTTTAAAAATTTTATGCATATAAAATTTAGAGATACTGTACTCTTGTGCCAATTCATCCATATTTATATCACTGTCGATATTTGTATAGATGTAAAACATTATATTGTTACTGATTTTTATTTTCTGATCCAGTGTTTCTCGTTTCATGACAACTATTTTAGCAATTAAAAGTAATAAAGTGCACAAAAATAGATAACTTTTAGCTCAAAAGAAGTGAAGAATTGTAACTTTTGAAATTTTACAATGGTGTCGTTATTTTTCAAATGGAGAAAATAAATGAAAAAGATTTCAAAAGTACTCATTGCAAACCGAGGGGAGATCGCTCTGAGGATCATCCGTGCGTGTAAAGAGCTGGATATCACAAGTGTCGTCGTTTTTTCAGAAGTGGATGTTGACGGTGTATGGGTCAAAAAAGCGGATGAGTGTTATCCGAAATTATGAGCGCATCATCTCTATGGCAAAAAAAGCTGAGTGTGATGCTATCCATCCAGGCTATGGCTTTTTATCGGAAAATGCCGATTTTGCCAGAGCCTGTGAGGAAAACGGAATCATCTTTATAGGTCCCAAAGCAGAACATATAGAACTTTTTGGGGATAAAATGGCTTCAAAAGTTGCCATGAAAGAGATCGGAGTGCCTGTTCTTGAAGGAACCGATACGCCTATACTTAACAAATCTGACGGGGAAAAGATCGCAAAAGATATCGGCTTTCCTGTGATCATAAAAGCTGCTTTTGGTGGTGGCGGTCGTGGTATGAGAATTGTAAAAACTGCCAAAGAATTCTCCAAATCCTTTGAATCAGCTACCAATGAAGCACTAAAATACTTTGGCAAAGGGGAGGTTTTTATAGAGAAATACGTAGAAAATCCTCGTCATATCGAAGTACAAGTGATCGCCGACAAGTATGGAAATGTTGTTCACCTCGGTGAATGTGACTGCTCCATTCAGCGTCGCCACCAAAAAGTGATCGAGATAGCACCCTCTCCCCGTCTCAATGACAATGTACGAAAAGAACTATTTAGAGTATCAACAAAAGCGATGTTCCGCCTCGGATATGAGAGCGTAGGAACAGTTGA
>JBEWQA010000038.1:0-16469 GCA_047689515.1 Candidatus Sulfurimonas kebritensis | reverse complement strand
CTGGCGTTTTACAAACACTACCTCAAAAACAACCCTGATGATCTCCGGGCAAGACTAGAACTTGTAGATATTCAGGAGCTTTTTGGAGATATCAAAGGTGCAAACAAGACACTGCAAAAAGGGTATGATTCTCTTGAAAAGACTCCTAACAAAGCTCCTTTGGCACAAAAACAGCCAAATGTCGAAGTTCCTGTTTTACTCTATCACTGTATAGGTACTAAACCCCAAAATGATTACTGGATTGCAACGGATGAATTTGATGCACAGATGCAAACACTTCAGGATAATAACTACACATCTGTTGTGATGAAAGATATCTACGACTATCAAAACTACGGGGAAAAACTTCCTCAAAACCCTGTAGTGATCAGTTTTGACGACGGGTGTAAAAACCTCTATACAGATGCTTTTCCTATACTGAAAAAACACGGGTTTATCGCAGAGGTATACCTCATCGCAGATGCCGTGGGTGATTCTAAGGAGGAAAGAATTGATAATAAACAGGGGACAGATGCAACAAAACTTGGAGAAACAGGTCAAACATCTCTGACAGAGTATTTAGTCTGGCCCGAAATACAGAAGATGTCTGATTACGGCATAGTATTTGGCTCACATTCAAAATCACACCCTTATATGAGTGAACTTGATGATGCCAACCTGACTTATCAACTGCTCTATACAAAACTCGCAATAAAAGCTAATACAAATCAGGATGTTACATCGTTTTCTTATCCCTTCGGTGATGGAGCAGCTAACAAAGAGATACACTCTATTTTAAGTAAATACGGCTATTTAACGGCAGTTGCAGCAGAAGGGGGTATTTTACAAAGCAGTAGTACCAACTTTTTAAATCTCCCGAGAATTAGTATATACGGGGTACACCCCGCCAGCGATCCAAAGAGTAAAGGTGTCTCCGTGATCCCTGATCCGACACGTCCAGAAGATCTTTTTGTGGCAAAACTCCATCCTGATGAAGCTGAACGGGCATTTGAAAGCTGTAATAGATTTACAACTCTCGGTCAATACGATAAAGCACTGGCATCAATCAACAGAGCAGTAGAACTCAAACCAAATAACATTCGCTACCTGTTAAAAAGAGTTGAAACTGCAGGTGCGGCAGACAGAGCTGATATCGCTTTAGACAGTGCTCTTCGTCTACATAAACTTGATCCCGACAACGATGCAACTATACTCGAAATTGCGCAATCGGCAGTATGGGCAAACCATCTTGATACTGCTGCGAAGTATTATGAGATCTATGCTAAGATATATCCTGATAATAAAGAGGCGATGATCGAACATGCTCAAGTTGAGTCCTGGAGAGGAAACTATACCTGTGCACTTGATATACTGGAGTCTTATAAAGAAAAATTTGGAGCAGACCAGGTTTACCTACGAACAAAAGCAGACATTTTAGTGTGGGCAAACCGTCCAACCAAAGCTTTTGTGATTTTAAACCCTATGCTGGGAAAAGAGCCAAACAACTATAACACTAACTTCACTAACACTGTCGCTTTATATAAAGACGGACAGATACTTGAATCTTTAGAGAGTCTTGAAAAAACAGAAAAACTCTCCCCGGATTCCAAAGACACTAAGTTCCTAAAGAAATTTATAACTACCGATCTTCGCCACTATATACGCGGGGGATTGAGTTTCTCATATGATACCGATCACATCAGTGTACTATCGGGTGAGTTGGAGGGAAGATACTTCACATCCCCTTTAACAAGTGTATATGCCATTGCACATACAGACTCCGTCTCCCTTAGCAGCTCTTCACCCGCTGTATACACCCGAGATGACGGAGCACTTGATGCCAAACACAACAGCCTGCGTGCAGGGATCAGTCACAGATTTTCACCCGATCTTACAGGGGGTCTCTCTGCCGGTATAGCTAATACGGAGTCACATACTACAGGGGTATACGGTGCGAACCTCTCTTATAGACCTATTGATGAGATGAGACTGAGTCTAGTTTACGACCATCACTACTTTATCGTCACACCAAGGACTATGGGACGCGGTACCATTGATGATAGTATACAGGCAAATATTTACGCCGAACCGACAACAAGTATGTATGTAAACCTTTCAGGTGGATACGACATACTCTCTGATGACTATTATAATAATCGCAGCTGGAATGTTAGTCTTTCCCCTACCTGGGCTGTTTTACGTCGTCAATATTGGAATCTTGATTTAGGACTAAACGGAAACCTTGAAGGGTATGCAAAAGAGAGTGAGGTCTATAACGATCTCGGTTATTATGCTCCAAAGTTGGCGCAGTCTTATTATGTCACCGGTTTTATAACCTGGAAAAAAAGTGATAACGACACTATAAACCTTGCATTAAATGCCGGAGTGTTTAAAGATAACAATATGAATAAGTTTATATTTGGCGGCGGTGCACACTTAGAGGGGATCTTTGGTCGATACAGAGATTGGATGTTTAAAGCAAATGCAGGGATAGATTATAGCGCCAGATATTATGACAACCAGTACAGCGTTTACTCGGCAGGACTTTACATTACTCGAAGATTTTAGGAGACAAAGCTGTGAAAGAGATAAAAATCTGTGTCATCGGAGCCGGTTATGTCGGAATCCCGTTGGCCTATGCACTGAGCAGACATTTTGAGACAACTGTCTTTACACACTCAAAAGAGCATGCCCAAGAGCTTCAAAGCGGTTACGACAGAACCGAAAATTTTACAGCAGAAGAGCTTAACAGCTCTGCACTGCAAGTAACCTCCGAGGTCAAAGATATTGGCTTTGCAAATATCTACATCATTACAGTCCCAACTCCTGTAGACAACTCCCTAAACCCTGATCTCTACCCTGTAAAAAGTGCCACCTCTACCGTTGCATCAGTTTTAAAAGAGGGGGATATAGTTGTTTATGAGAGTACAGTGTTTATAGGATGTACGGAGGAGTTGTGTATACCGATTCTGGAAAAAGAGAGCGGACTTCTTTATAACAAAGAGTTCTTTTGCGGCTACTCCCCCGAGCGGATAAATCCTACAGACAAAGTAAACACTCTTGAAAGTATCAAAAAAATTGTCTCTGCATCCACACCCGAGACCTTAGAGCGTTTGGTATCACTCTACAGCACTGTTGTAAAAGCGGGTATTTATCAAGCTCCGTCGATGAAAGTGGCAGAAGCGGCAAAACTGACGGAAAACATCCAAAGAGATGTCAATATAGCATTGATGAATGAGCTCTCCAAGCTCTATACTAAACTCGGTATTTCTACGCAGGATGTTATAGAAGCTGCATCGACGAAATGGAATTTTCACAAATACCTTCCTGGACTTGTAGGTGGACACTGTATCAGTGTTGATCCTTATTATCTTCTGCTCAACGCACACAACAAGCATATCTCCATGCCTATCACCGAACAAGCCCGCAGCACCAATGAGCAAATGCCGATTCGAATTATTGATGAGATTGAAGCAACTCTTCAGGAGCGTCAGGAATTCCTAAGCAACAAAACTGTTTTACTGCTTGGTATCGCTTATAAAGAAAACACCAACGATATTCGAAACTCCAAAAGTGCCGTTATTTACAGACTGCTTAAACAAAGAGATTTGGATGTAGATGTAGTCGATCCTTATGCAGATAAAGGGCAAGTCAAAATACACTATGGTATAGAGCTTTTAGAGGAAATTCCCGATCAAAAACAATACGACATCATCATCGTCACACTTGCACATGAGCGTTTTAAGTCTATAGAGTGGAAAGGGTTGAAAAAAGAGGGTGGACTCCTCTACGATATTAAAGGATTTGTCCCTAAAGAGGAGCGGGACTTTTATCTTTAACTTTACACTTTGATATCAAGCTTATGATACCCCTCAGGAGTCTCTTCCTCCTCTTCCTGATCTTCACGTTTTTTACTTCTTTTGTTTTGCTGGTCCGCTTCTTGTTTTGTATGTTCACGATCTGGATCAACTTCTTGATTTTCCTCAGTTGGACGTACTTCAAGTACCTCTTTCTCTTTCTCTTGAACTTGGGATTGAGCGATCATGTTTTGAAAATCTACACGATTGTTATGGGCATTTTGCAAAGCAGTAGCTGCAGGCGTCATCTGGTTAACAAAAACAGCATTTCCTATCGGTCCTACAGCCATAACTTTCTCCTACTCTCGAGTATCTATCTCTATTGTTTTATATTTATTGTAAAGAACATTTGCCCCGTTTTGAATGTTCACTTCTCTACGAGGAGTATAATCGACCAAAAATCGATCTTTTGAAGCGGTCGAAAAATCTACACACAATCTAGCAGCTGATTTTATGATCCTCTCAGGCAGACTCTGTTTGTCCGTAGTGATGATTACATGGGTAGAGGGACGATCTTTGAGATGAAGCCAGATATCCCTAGCTTTGGCACTCTCAAGCAGTTTGATATTCCCTTTTTCATTTTTGCCCAGCTGCACCTTATACCCTTCGATCCAAAAGGTCTCGATCGATTCATCTTTTTTTATCTTTTTATTTTGAATCTGTTTAGGAAAAAGTAGTTCAATTTTTGCAGTATCTTTCGCCTCTTGTACACTGTTTATGAACAGTTTTGTATGTTCGATCTTGCTTCTTAGCGATTCCTCTTCTATATGGAGATGTTTCGCTCTTTGTTTCGCTTTTTTACTTTTAGCAAAAAGTGCCTCACTAATCATGTAAGCATTGGGGTACTCTTTCTCCAAGTTCAGTATTTTCACACTTCCGTCATAATCTTCCAACTCTAAATGTCGTGCATAGGGTTTTATTTTTTGTGCGTTTGTTAGCACCAAACTTCCCAGATGCTCATACTCTTGTGCATTTTCAAACAACTGCTCTTGGGAGTCCAGCTTTGCATAGAGTTTTTCCAGTTTATCAAGCTTTTTCTGCAGATACTTAATCTTTTGCTTTTTGAGTGATGCAAGTTTTTGATCTTGCTCTTGTTCATATACCCCGTACAAAAACGCTTCCACATCCTCTATAGGGTACTCTTTGGGAACAAAATCGGGCTTGGGAAGATCTAAGAGCTTTTGCCCAACTCTCACCTCTCGAAACGAAGCAAAGAGATCGATATGGCGCAAAGCCTCAAGAACAACATCATCCTCATCAAGTACAATCACATTAGTATATTTTCCCGTAAATTCAAACTGCAAGTAGGTGATCTGCTCTTTATATGCAGAGCTGAGTGCTGTTTTAAAACGCAGAATTTTGTCACCGTTAACAAGCTCAATATCTAAAATATTTGAACGGTTAAAACGTTTTGCCAAAATCACGTCGAAGGGGGCATTATACACTTTAGATCGGGGGTACTCTTTACATTTAAATATATTCGAATTTGATCGTGTCATATTAAAGTAGATATCGTCATCTCTGTCAAAAGCGATCTTTACAACCGTATCGCTTACACGGTGAATAGCCGATATTTTTTTAAATTGCCTGAGATATTCTACGATCTGTTTGAGGTGTGATAATTTCATAAGGGTATTTTAGCTAAACTTCGATTTATGAATAGATACACACCCAGAGGTTTTGGAAAAAACTACTTCTCATTAGCAGCGATCCAGGCATATATCTCGCAACTAAAGATCATTGCCCTCGTCTCCTCTGTCTGTACACTTAGCGGAAAACCCCTACGTGTATGTATCGCTTCGCCACCAGCAGCATAACTCTCTTTCACCAATAAAATTAACAAGATTACACAGTCAAATGTTTGCTCGCGAGCGGGATTTACTGCACCAAGGGACTATTATGCAAAAAAAACTACAACTATCACTACTTTCAGTTGCTCTACTGAGTCAATTAAACGCGCAGGAACTTAAACTTGCACCACTTGAAGTAAGCTCTACAGCCATCAAAACGGATGAGTTGCATGCGGCTCAAGCAGTCGAAGTTTACACACAAGAGGATATCGAGAAGAGTCACTCACAAAACCTGTATGAATTTTTCAATCAAAACACATCACTTATAACAATGCCTAGCTTCGGTAACCCCTTTACCCAAAAGATCGATATGCGAGGATACGGTATCACCAACGGTTACCAAAACATAGTTGTAACTATCAACGGCAGAAAAATGAACAATATCGATATGGTTCCGCAACTGCTCTCCTCTATCTCACCAAACCAGATAGAAAGAATCGAGATCGTTAAGTCCAGCGGTATCATTGAGGGTGGTGACGGTGCCAATGCAGGGGTTATCAACATCACGACAAAAAGCGAAAACTCTGCAGAGATTGGTTTTTATGCAGGTTCATACAACACTTTTGACGGTAATTTTTATTTCGGCCACAGCGATGATACACTCTCATTAAACCTCTCGGGAGAAGCACAAAAGAATGGAGGGATCCGTTACGTTGACGACAATGGAGCAAAAGATGAAAATAAATTTTCAAACTTTAACTTCGATCTCGCATACAATCCTATCGATAGACTCGAACTCCGTTTAAATGGAGCAACATCCGATCTTGATGTATGGTATGCAGGGGCACTTACACAAGCTGAGTATGATGAAGATGTTTACCAAAAGGGAAGCGGCAGTGCTGCACACCAACTCTACACAAGTGACGTGATCGGTACCGGTACGAGTTACGATCTGACAAACAAACTCACCATTAACGGAGATTTCTCCCACGAATATAAAACATCACAATATCTTCCATATTCACCCTCAAAATATGTCTATAACAGCTATGCGGTAAACTTCGAGTACTTAAATGACTCCTTCAGTGCTAAAGCGGGCGTAGATGGTTTTAACGGTGATAGAAGATCAAGTACAAACATAACAAGCAAAGACAACACGGCATTCTACATTGCTGCAAAATATAAAATGGGCAACAACAGTTTTAAAGCCGGCTACCGCTTTGAAAAAGTCGAGTACAAATATGCACCGACAACAGGTACAACTTTAACGCAAAGTGACAAACTCCACGGTGCCGAACTGGGTTATAACTATACTCTAAATAACACAAGCTCATTTTTTGCCAACTATACAAAAAGTTTTCAGGCTCCCGATATCGACAGGTTTTTCAACTGGGGCGGAACCTTCAATAATTTTATAAAACCGATGAAAGCCGATAACTATACACTTGGATATAACCGTATAACGGCAACAAACAAACTTAAAATCTCAGCTTTTTATGTTGATCTAAAAGATGAAATTTACTACTACGCAGATCCGGGCTTTATAAATTCAAAAAACACAAATATAGACAAATCACATAAGTATGGATTTGATCTTTACGACAAATGGCTTATCTCAAAAGAGTTCAATCTGGCACTAAACTACAATTACGTAGAAGCGATCATCGATGAAGAGATCGAAAACGGTGAGAACTACAAAAATAAAGATCTGCCGGGAGTAAGCAACCATAACATCAAAGCGACATTTACATATCTGCCGAACTCAGCCACAACACTCTCACTGATCCAGGTCTATAGAAGTAAAGCATACTCGGCAAACGACTTTAACAATAATGCCAGCCAAAAGCAAGAGGCGTACTACTCAACTGACATCTCCGCAACTTACGCAAAAGAGAATTGGGAAGTTTTCGCTAAAATAAACAACTTGTTTAACCAAAGCAACGGTTTGTGGGTCAGAGATGATGCGATCTATCCTGTCAATTTCACAACTACTGCAAGAGTCGGTTTTACATTGAAATACTAAAGAGAGAAGATGGGTGTAAAGATATTTTTACTGCTGTTTAGTGCCATTGTTTTTGCAAGTACAAACGAGAGGATCATTGCCCTCTCTCCCTCGATCAACGAGATCATATATGCTCTTGAGAGCGGTGGGCAGGTAGTGGGAAACACCCAGTACTGCACCTACCCAAAAGCTGCACAAAAAGTACAAAAGGTGGGAGGGTACTTCTCCCCCTCTTTGGAGAAGATCGTAGCTCTGCATCCCACTCTTGTGATCATGCAGCAAAACAACTACAAACTTAGCCAAAAGCTCAAACAGCTCCGCATAAAAACAAAGATAGTAAAAATAGACACCATAAAAAATATTCAGATCTCAATAGCAGAGATCGGCAAACTCCTCCACAAAGAGAAAAAAGCAAAACAGATTTTAGACCAGATACAAACATCGTTGCAGAGTCTTGAAAACATAACAACTAACAAACGCATATTGATGGTGTTTGGACATAACATCTCTTTGGCTTCAAATATCTTTGTAGCGGGACAAAACCTCTACTTTGACGACATCATAAACAGCAGCGGCAACACAAATGCTCTGCAAAGCACACGTAAAGGGCAGCCTGTTTTAAATGCCGAAAACATCATCGCAACCAATCCCGACATCGTGATCCTTTTGGCACACTCGATGAAAGAGAAAAAGCTTACACCCGATGATCTCATCACGCCGTGGAAAACACTTCCGATCAACGCTTCAAAAACAGACTCGATCTACATCATAGGGAACAAATACGCAAGTATCCCAAGCGATCGGATAGTTTTATTTATAGATGATTTTAAGAAAGTATTGGAAGATTATGCTCAGCGTCACTAACTACAGCGATCAGATCCTTCACGATATCGATCTCACCCTTAAAGATGGAGAGAACCTTATCATCCTCGGAAATAACGGTGCGGGTAAATCCACCCTTGCAAAACTTCTGTGCGGACTCACACCCTCACAAAACGTTACCCTTTTTTCCAAAAAACTCTCGCTGCTTTCCCCAAAAGAGCGTGCAAAACTTATAAACTACGTCCCTCCGAAACTCGAGATCTTTGATGAGTATATCCCCCTTAGGGAGTACCTGGAGCTCAGCCGGCTCCATAGCGATATGGAGATCGAAAAAAGTTTGGAGCTTTTGGGTTTGGATGCTCTGGCAGAAAAAAGCTGCAAAACACTCAGCAGCGGTGAACAGCAGCTTGGAATGCTTTGCAGTGCTTTGCTGCACAATGCAAAACTCACCATCTTTGATGAACCCACAGCCAACCTTGATCCCCAAAAAACCAAACAGGTGTTTGCATTTTTGCAAAGCACCCTGTTAGAGCAAAAGATCATCATCACCCACGATCTCAACATCGCTTACAAACTGGGTTACAAGATCCTCTATATACAAGAGGGGAAGATAGAGTTTTGCGGTGAAAACAGTCTCTTTTTTGAGGAGAAAAACCTTGAGAAATTCTTTGGGAAAAGCCTGAAAAAAATCGATAACTATTTTATGGTGAACCTATGAAAACACTCTTTATCTTTTTATCTTTGCTGCTGCTGTTGATCGCTCCGTTTTTTGGGCAGATCACCCTTGACCTTACAAATATCTCCAAAGTTGCAAGCGTCGATCATGTTCTGCTCTTCGATCTGCGCTTTCCCCGTACAATCACGGCATTTTTCAGCGGGGCACTGTTGAGTCTCAGCGGTCTTTTGTTTCAGTCACTTTTTAGAAATCCTCTCAGTACGCCTTTTACTCTCGGTGTAGCGAGCGGGGCGACTCTGGGGACTGCATTTGCAATCGTATTTGGTTTTGTAGGGCTTACGGCTCTGTTTGGATTTTTTGGAGCCGTGATGACCATTGTTATCCTCTTTGCAATCACCTCAAGACTCAAAAACTTTGCCATAGCAACACTGCTGCTTATCGGGATCGCCCTCTCCTTTTTCTATAGCGCTGCGCTTATGGTGCTGTTTTACCTCAGCGATGAGTCGCAAAGCTACGAGATAGTTCGTTTTACCATGGGGAGCTTGGATGTAGTAGGTCTTGGCTCTGCACTCCCTGTCGTTTTTGCTTCACTTATATTGTTACTGAGTGCTTACATATTTAAAAAAGAGCTCAAGATCCTCTTAACATCTTATGACAATGCTTTTTTAAAAGGGGTGGCGGTAAAAAGGGTGAGCTCTATCTTGCTGCTTGTTGTCTCGATCGCCATCGGTGTGGTTGTAAGTGTCGTAGGTCCCATAGGCTTTGTAGGTTTGATAGTCCCTCATATCGTAAAAACGCTCTACAAAAAAAGTGCCGACAAGCTTTTGGGAGTTACCTTTTTTTACGGAGGGGTATTTTTGGTTCTGTGTGATCTTATAGCAAGAAATCTAGGAATAAATTCAGACATCCCCATCGGTGTCGTCACCTCATTTTTGGGAGGTCCGTTTTTTATCTACCTCCTCTTACGAAATAAAACAAAATAGGAAGTTATATGGGTTATTTATCTTGGTTTGAACAACACGCAAAAGCACACAAAAAGATAGTAGAGAAGTTAGTTGCTGCAGGCAAAACAAAAGAGGAGATCATCGACTACTTCGATTTTGAAAATATGGTGAAAAACGAGCCGGAGTTCTGTCCCCTCTATGCCGAGAACAGAAAGTGCCACGATATGGATGAGTTAAACTGCTATCTGTGTGCCTGCCCAAACTTTCGTTTTAAGGATGAAGGGGTCAAAAAAGTAGAGGATAAAACACAATACAGTTTTTGTGCAATCGACTCAAAAGATGGACGTCAAGGGATCTACGGTGAGAAGATCCACCAAGACTGCTCAAAATGCACAGTCCCCCATCACCGCTCATACGTTGAGAAACACTTTGATCTGGACTGGAAGAAGATTATGCAGGAGTGTATACTTTAATGGGTGTGAATATTCACATCACCCTTAAAGAGGTAAACACACTGTTTCCAAACTACAACTTTACCGAGCTCACCCCTACAACAGACGGGGTGATCGACACCACCTACATAGTTGCTAACAAACAAAAAAGTTATATTCTCAAACATTTTGACAGAGATATAGAAGCAAAAATAGATGATGATAAAAAGCTCCTCAAACAACTCTCCCGTTCAGGACTGAACGTCCCCCTCTATATCGATGAAAATAGAGGCTGGTATCTTTTTAAACGTCTCAAAGGGGTAACTCCAAAGACAGTCCGACTCTGCCATATTCAAACACTTGCAAGGTTTATGGCAAAATACCACTCTCTAACATACAAACAAACAGATAAAAAACATTTTTTTGATCACTATGCCATAGAGGAGCTTTTACTTTTTACAAAACAAAACTTTTACAGACACTATAAAGAGTTGGAAGTTTTAAAATATACACCAAAGTTATGTGACGGCTTTATTCACGGAGATATCTTTATCGACAATACCGTTTTTGAAAAGGATAAAATCGGAGTATTTGATTTTATAGACGGCGGATGTGGCCCGTTTGCTTTTGATATAGCAGTAGCAATGCTCTCATTTAATCCTAAAAACAGACCTTCATATCTCTATAGATTTTTAGATACATATAATCAGTCAGCCCCTAAAAAGCTTTTCTTAGCAGAACTGACAGCTCAACTCAAGCTTGCAAAAAAGCTTTATGCACTACTGCGAATCGGTCGAACCCATAACACTAAAACAGCGAATAAACTAATTTTTCGATAAAATTTGATTATGGAAATAAAACTGACAGAAGATAACTACGAAAATTTAGAGAATTTTTCACAGATACTTAAAAAAGAACCGTCACAAATGATCAATGAAGCTTTAGAAAACTATTTTCAAGAGGAACAGAAAAAACTGCTTGAGAAAAATCTTGAAGATGAAAACGCGATGACCAACCTTGATTATGACGAATTTTGGGACGGAGTTGATCTATGAGCCACGGCGGAGATATCTACAAAAGCGCGAAAATATTAGGCTGCAGCAGCGATGAGATCATAGACTTCTCATCAAATATCAACTGCTATGCACCAGAGAGTGAAATCACCTTTACCAACAAAACGATCACCCCTTATGCAGATTTCCGCTACAAAGAACTTCGCAGCACCATTGCAGACAACTACGGTATAAAACCTTCCCAGATCGCTTTGTTTAACGGTGCAACGTCTGCAATCTATGAGCTGTTTCGCTCGATCAAACAAAAAAGGGTTTTTCTCTATGCACCCCTTTACAGCGAATACGAAAAAGCGGCAAAAAAAACAAAAAAAGCGATCTTCAAAGTAAGCCGTCTCGGTGGAGATATGGAGGATGAAGTTCTTGAAAAATCGATCGTAGTGTTTGTCAATCCCGCTACACCTGACGGGACCTACTACGATAACGAGGAGCTTGAAGAACTCTTTGCTATGTGGATAGAAAAAGAGTGTACGATTATTATCGATGAGAGCTTTTTGGAGTTTGAAGGGCTCAAGTCTGTACGTCAGAAAATAAACGAGTACAAAAAGCTCTACATCATCCAGTCTTTTTCCAAGTTTTACTCCTGTGCAGGTGTACGTATCGGGGCTATTTTTTCCAGAAAGAAAAATATTCAAAAACTTGATCCAAACATCTGGAACATCTCATCACTCGATGCAAAGTTTTTACAATCCCGCCTTAATGACGAAGCGTTTAAAACAGAGGCGAAAGCAACTCATAAAAAACAGAAACAGGAGCTCTTTGATATTCTGGAAAGCTCCGGGCTTTTCACTCAGGTATTTGAAAGTGATGCAAACTTTTTCCTCGTCAGATCCGAGCGAGCCGCAGAGATCTACAACCATCTTTTTGAACATAAAATACTCACACGCCGCTGTTTTGATTTTGACTACCTTGACAACTCTTTTTTACGCTTTGCGGTAAAAGACTCTGCCTCACACCAAAAACTCAAAGAGGCACTTAGTGCACTCGCTTAGTATCTTCGGTACCAGTAGTGATGCGGGTAAATCGACACTGAGTTTTTCACTCACATATCTGCTGAAACAGTACGGTATCAACGTTGCCCCTTTTAAAGCACAAAATGTCTCCAATAATTCAATGGTTACCGATATAGACAGCGGTGAGATAGCGATTCCGCAAGCTTTTGCAGCCGAGGCTATCGGTCTGCCTACTACCCCATTGATGAACCCCGTTTTATTAAAATCGGGAGGAAAAAACAAAGCCCATATGATCATAAACGGCAAGGCAGTCTCCAACATAGATGTCAAACGCTATTACCGAGAACTCGACACCCTCAAACCGATTGTCAAAAAAGCTTTTAAAAAACTGCAAAAACAGTATGAATGTATAGTAGCTGAAGGAGCAGGCAGCCCCGTTGAACTTAATCTGATGGACAAAGATCTAAGCAATATCTATATCGCCGAGAAGTTCAACACAAAGATCGTACTCGTTGCCGATATAGAGCGCGGCGGTGTATTTGCCTCTATCTACGGTGTATACAACCTATTACCGAAAAAACTGCAAAAGAACGTAGTGGGCGTAATCATCAACAAATTTCGAGGAGATACTACGCTCTTTGAAGATGGAGTAAATATCATCGAAGAGCGGTTTAAAATTCCCGTGTTGGGTGTGGTCCCATACAAACCTTTTAACCTCGGTTTTGAGGATAGTGCCTCGCTTATCAACTATTCACAACACAAAACAGACCCTTTGATCAAAGTTGCTGTTATTGAACTTCCCCATATCAGTAATTTTACAGACTTTGAACCACTCATCATCGATCCCCTTATAGAGGTAACTTTTATCCGCTCTCCCCAAGAGGCAGATGCCTACGACCTTGTGATAGTTCCCGGAACAAAACGGGTTGTAGAGGATCTGTTATGGCTTAGAAAACAGGGATTTGAGAATATTTTAACAGATAAAAAAAGGAAACTCCTTGCTATCTGCGGCGGTTATGAGATGATGTTTGAAAACATAAAAGATCCTTTTCGTGTAGAATCAAAAATAGAAAATATAGAAGGGTTTGCACGCTTTAAAGGGGAGGTGACTTTCCAAAAAGAGAAGGTTGTCAAAAAGGGATGTTACAACCTCTTTGGCGTCATGGGTGAAGGGTATGAAATCCACAACGCCACTGCCAAAAGAAATGCAAAAAAGAAAAAAAATCTCTACGGCACCTTTATTCACGGTATCTTTGATAACGACAACTTCCGCTCTTTGCTCTTTACTTCGATCAACCCCGCTTATAAAACCTACAACTTTAAACTCTACAAAAAAGAAGCTATTGCCCGTTTTGCCGAGCATATAAAACAACATATCAATATGGAGGAACTTCTTAATGCTTTATATGAATAATTTAATTATCGCTTTTTTCGCGTATATGATAGACAAAATTTTTGGTGAATTTCGTTTTATAAAACACCCTGTAACTATGATCGGTGATCTTATCACTTTTACTGAAGAAAAACTTTATCAAAATTCAATAGCTCGGGGAGCATTACTCGCGTTTATAGTCCTTGGTATAATGGGTTTTATCGCTATTGTCTTGGAGAGCTATCTAAGCTATTTCAATACCTATATCTACATAATCATCAGCTCTTTTCTCGCTTCTGTATTTATAGCCCATACAATGCTAAAAGACTCCGTAAAAGGGCTCCTCTCTTTAGAGACGATCGAGGAAAAAAGAGAGGCTGTCTCTATGCTGGTCTCACGCGACACTCAAGATCTCAGTGAAAACGAAATCCACAAAGCTGCCGTTGAAACCTATGCCGAAAACCTTAGTGACGGGGTGATAGCTCCTCTTTTTTATCTTCTCCTCTTTGGCCTTCCTGGGATCATCATCTACAAAACTATCAATACAATGGACTCTATGATCGGCTACAAAAACGAACGTTATGAAAAGTTTGGCAAAGTTGCCGCACGCCTTGACGATATAGCCAACTTTATTCCTGCAAGGATCACGGCAGTTTTAATCGTACTGCTGTGCAAAAAAAGGTTTGATCTCTCGTTTGTGAAATATGCAAAACTACATGAAAGTCCAAACGCAGGTTATCCGATCGCTGCAATGGCTCTGTGTTTAGAGGTCAAGCTCGGCGGAGACACATCTTATTTCGGCAAAGTAAAAGAAAAGCCTGTTTTTGGGAAGGGTACTACTGAAATTTCAGAGGAGCAGATAAAAAAGATGCTTTCTTTTGTGTAGGATTTAACTATTTTTAACTATACAAAGAGTACAATCTCCTATTCTAAAATTATAGGAGGGATAGATGATATCCAAAAGTCTCTTTTTCACATTAGGCCTTTCATTGCTTTTTAGCGGCTGTGCCACTATGCAAAAAACAAAAACACATGAAACACCCACGACACAAAAACCTGTCGTAAGCAAATCCCTACAAGTTGACCAAGATAAACCAAACGGTCTTAAACGGAAAGTGGCTATCGGCAGATTTACCAACGAAACAAAATACGGTCAGAGTTTTTTTATCGATAAGAATAATGACAAGATTGGTAAACAGGCGATGGATATACTCTCCGCCAAGCTTTTTCAATCAGGCAAATTCATAATGCTTGAGCGTGCCGATATGAGTAAAATAGAGAAAGAATTAGAGATCGGAAACCTAAAGACTCTCTCAAATTCTGCTGACTACCTTATCCTTGGTTCAATTACCGAATTTGGGCGTAGAGAGGTAAGTGATGTCGGTCTCTTTAGTCGCGTTAAGAAGCAGGAAGCTTTCGCAAAGGTACACATAAGAGTTGTCGATGTAAGTACAGGACAAATCATCTACTCTGAAGAGGGGAAAGGGACAGCATTTGCCGAAGCCGGAACAGTAATGGGAATCGGTGGAAAAGCAGGCTACAACTCACAGCTTAACGATAAAGCGATCGATGCAGCTATCTCCGATCTAACATCAAATATCATCGAAAATATGACCGATAAACCGTGGAGAGGTTACATCTTAGGATTTCAAGATGGAAGCTTGATAACCTCAGGCGGTAAAAGTCAAAATATCAAGGTGGACGATACATTTGATGTATACAAAAAAGGAAAACAAGTAAAAAATCCTCAAACAAACATGATGATTACCCTTCCTGGGAAAAAACTGGCAACTATCTCTATCACTGCAACACTCGGCGATACTCCTGAAACAGAGGTCTCTTTAGCAGAAATAACAAGCGGTAACTTGTCTTCATATATTCAAAATAAAGATTTTTCAAACTTATACATTCAAGCAGGAGATAAATAATGAAAACAATAGCAACATTACTTATAACACTCGTAGTACTCCTATCGGGATGCGGTTCAAAAACAGGTGTGCAGACTTCGGCACAAGAGTCATACCTCTACTTTAACGGAGATACCGACGATATCACTGTATCTATCGATCAGGGTGAAGCATTTGAAGTAGAGTCAGGTCAAAATAACCAATACTCTATTAAACCGGGCAAACATACCGTGGAAATCTTAAAAGACGGAGTACTTATCCAAAAAAGAGAGATCTATGTCGGTGACGGCATCGCTAAAGAGATCAAGGTGCAATAATGGATAAAATTAAAACAACTATCGTACTCTCTTTGGGTACACTTATACTTGCGATCAGCGGATGTTCCTCCCATACTCCTTTATATAACTATGGAGATTATAGTGAGAGCTACTATGCTCTGAAAAAAGAGAGTACTGCAGATACGGCTTTAGAGTACAAACAAGCTCTGGAGTACTGTATAAAAGAAGCTGATGACAGCCGTTCAGGGAGAGTTCCACCGGGAATATATGCTAATTTAGGTTATCTTTATCTCAAAGCAGGAAAAAACAAAAAAGCTGTAGAGTATTTTACAAAAGAGAAATCTACTTATCCCGAAGCTGCTTTTTTTATGGATAAGATGATCAACAA
>JBEWQA010000037.1:0-16538 GCA_047689515.1 Candidatus Sulfurimonas kebritensis | reverse complement strand
CTTTTATAACGAGATCTATGGGAGATTGTAGCTAAAAGCTTTCTTTTGTTGCCCTTTTAAATCTTATAGTTGAACCTATAGGCATCTGTGAGAGTTTAAAGCAGTCTTCCGGAATAACTGATCCTATCTTTGGATAGCCGCCTATGGTTTGCCTCTCTTTAAGAAGTATTATAGGCTCTCCCTCTTTTGGAATCTGCACAGCTCCATAAGCGATACCTTCCGATATTAGAGAGGTTGATTTCGGCGTTAATGCCGGACCGTTTAATTTGTACCCCATTCGACTTATATCTTGTGAAAGTTTATATTCACTGTTAAATAATTTCTCTTTTTGTTCGTCAGTAAAATAATGATCTTGATAACCAAGTACCAGACGTAAAGTGAGCTCATTTTGATATGTTGGGATATATTCCTGCTTAAGCCTTCTGAGAGGTTGTTTTTGAAAGCTTTCACACTTCAAAATATCCCCTTTTTTTAGTTTGTCCCCAATCCCCTCTCTTATGGTTGTGGAATAGCTCCCTTTTATCTTTTGTGTTTTAAAACCACCCTTGACACTCAGGTATGCCCGCATACCGCTTTTTTGCATTCCAAAACTTAGCGTGTCCCCTTTTTTGACCTTGATACTCTGCCATATAGGCTTGGAGACTCCATTGATTTTAAAATCTAAATCAGCCCCTGTAACTGCTATATAGGTATCGGCAGTTGCTTTGAGCTGCAACCCTCCCATGAGTATCTCTAAAGCGTTTGTATCAACATCATCTAAAAGTTTTAAAGCCCATTTGTAAGCGTACTCATCCATAGCACCTGAGCTTGTAACTCCAAGGTGTGCATAGCCGTATCTTCCAAGGTCTTGCATAGTTGTAAAAATGCCGCCATTTACTACTTCAAAACTCATATCGCTACAAACCTCACTGAGTCACCTACTTTAAAGCTGTCAAACTCATCAAATTCGGTGAGACCGAGGATATTCCATCCCCCTGCAGAATCACTCGGGTACACGGCAGTTTGATTGTCTGCTATAGCTACACTCCCTTTTGCAACTTTTGCCCTTGGAGTATCAAGCCTTGGTGTCACTATAGAATCATCCACTTTTGCCAGATATGCAAAACCGACCATAAAACCTATGGCATATACACGGTATGTTATAGATGTGTGCAACTTTATCACTTCATCGACACTGAGGTTATTAAACTCTGCTACTCTTTGCAGATCTAAGCCCTTGGAGTAGTCTACAGGTATCTCGATAGTTTTCGCACTTTTCGTCACACTGTTTTGTTGATGGCTTTGTAACAGCTGATCTATAGTTTGTTTTATCTCAGACTCATTATAAAAATTTGTGTCGTAATGGATGAGAATTGAGCTGTATGATGGAGTAATGTCTATGATATGTTTTAAACTCTTGAGTGCTTCATTTGCAGAGAGTACTTGATCTAAAACCTCTTCACTTATCTCATCTTTAAAGTAGATTATGACTGAGTCTATGGAGGCGGTTTTTATCTTCATGTTTACTCTTTTAGGGAGTGGAGTGCTTTTATAAGTTTTAAAGCATGTTCGTTATCACCGTGGACACAAAGAGTATCTGCTTTGAGTTTGAGTTTTTTGCCGTTTTTACTTTTTATAACACCCTTTTTTAAAAGAAGTTTTGCTCTTTTTAGAACCTCTTTGTCACTGCTTAACAGATCACCTTTTTCACCTCGTTTTACAAGTGAACCGTCATCGTTGTAGCCACGATCCGCAAACACTTCAAAAAGAAGTTTTATACCGTATTTTTTAGCTATTTTGCTAAATTTTTCATTGTCTGCATTTGAGAGGATCATCAGTTTTATTTTTTTGTCGTATTTTGATACCGCTTTACATATCGCTTTGAAAACATGAAGGTCTTTCATCATAGTGTTATACAAAGCGCCATGAGGTTTGAGATAAGTTACTCTGCTGCCGTATGTCCTGCAGAGTGCATCCAAAGCCCCGCATTGATAGATCACAAATGAGACGATCTCTTCAGCAGAACATTTCATCTCCCGTCTTCCAAAACCGTTGAGATCAGGGTATGATGGGTGTGCTCCGATCTTAACCCCGTTTGCTAGAGCACTTTTTATGCTTCTGTGCATAACTACAGGATCGGATGCGTGAAATCCACATGCCAGATTTGCCATATCGATGTATGGCATGATTTCATCATCAAGTCCAAGGTTGTAGACTCCAAATCCTTCACCCATGTCGCAGTTTAATGTAAGCTTTTTGATAGATGATCCTTTAGTATATACTTTGAACTACTTATTTGATTTTAACAAAAAATATATAATATTTTAGTTACCTTTGAAAATAGTTTTCTCATCAACACCCTTGCAGCGCTTTGATACCAAAAATCTTCCTTTACCCTGTTTTTTATGATCTTTAAAAAAATAATCATACGGTGTATAGGATTTTTTTGATCGTTTGCTGTTTGTTTTTGCAAAGAATTCTTCAAGTCTTAGAGATTTTTTAGTATTGTAAAAACAAACATCACCGTCTAAAAACTTTGCGGCTGTGGTATAGGAATCATCACCTCTAAAGTAAAGCATCTCCCAATCTTTTGACTTTTCACTAATGATTTTAATATTTTTGAGCCGCCATCCTGCATCATACTTATTATAAAGACCGCCACCCTTTACATAGGCAGTGAGATTTTTTACACTTGGCAAGGTGGCATCTTTTGCAGTTGTTGTGATGAGATTTTCATCGTTGCCAAACTCCATGGCAGAGGAGTCGTGATTATTTTTAGAATCAACACCGCACTGATCTATAAGTACGTTTTTTATAGTACCCCTATAACCTAAGTCTGCATCAAGAGAGTCATCTCGGGCATTGTAGATATAAAGACCATCGATATTTACACTTCCTCCCCACAGCTCGATTCCGTCATCACTTCCGCCGATAATAGCGATGTTTTTGATCACCGTGCCTCTTCCTACTCCGGCAAGTGAGAGAGCATTAAGTTCTTTATCTTTTTTCACTTTAAAACCTGTGTGTTTTATAACGACATAGTTTAAGATACCGGATGATTCATTATCATACTTGTGTGTTTGACTTCCAAAAGCAATAGTTTCATCTGCTTCAAACTTATTGTCTTTGTAGTGGGTGTACGCATTCCCTGCGATCACAATACCGCCCCATTCCCCTGTATATTTTGGATCTGTATAACCCAAAAGATCTAGTTGTGAAGTGAATGTTATCGGCTTACGTCGTGTACCTTTTGCAACTATTTTGGCATTTTTTCCAATCACAAGATACGAGTAGAGACTACATCCTGCAAGCACCGTACCCGGCTCTATAGTGAGTGTCGCTCCTTGATCGACTAGTACTCTTCTGTCTATCCCATAGACCTTCGAGCTATCAAGATGCATATCTGAAGTGATGAGATTTGGAAGGCGTTCATCAACTACAAGCGAGTCACAGTTTTGTGCATCTAGAGTAAGAGTCAGTAAAAAGAGTAATGAAAACAGTTTATTTCGCAAAAGACGAACCTTATAGTTTTTTCGTGATATTATCTGGAAAAAATAACATAATCATAACTGTTTGGTTACAACTAAGTGACTAAAAAGGTTGTTAAATGGTCCCCTGTACAACCCTTTGAACATAATCAAATGGTTGGAATATCCCCTATAAACTAGACACTATTCACTCATAAAACTCTTACTTTTAGAGCAGAAAAAGATGTTAAAACCTGTTTAATTAAGACTTTAATTATTGAGCAGTTATTTTTCCTTCTCCAAAAGGAACAGGTTGTGGAATCTGTCCATGTTGAACTTACTTAACCAAATTTTTTTAAGGGACATTGTGTCTTTTTAATGGAATTTTTAACAATTAACGGACATTATGTCCTTTTAATAGTTATATACGATAAAAAAAGACATTTTATTTTTAAGGATTAAAAGTTAAATAGTTCAAAAAACTAAGAAATATAGGATATTGTCTTATTTTTAGTAATTTCAACAATATAAAAGGACATTTTCTATGTTCTGTTAATATTCAATAATTTATGTGTTTTTGCTACAATGTTCCTTGAATAATTAGTTAGCAAGAGCATTGGAGTATATGATGAAAAAGCTTGTAAAAGCCATTCCAAACGAAGCAGATGCATTACAGGATCTCGCTCGGAAATCCAAAAGGTACTGGGGTTACGATGATGAGTACATGAAAAAGTGGAAGCATGACCAATTGCTAACCCCAAGCTTTATTTCTAATAACCCCGTTTTTGCGCTAAAAGAAAATAAACAAATTGTAGGCTTTTTTGCGTTTGACTTGAGAGCCAACCCAATAGATTTAAAACATTTTTGGATTGATCCGAACTTAACAGGATCAGGTATGGGGAAGGCGCTTTTCTATTACGTTTTAGACTATCTTGAAAGCATTCATTGTTTTGAATTTCAAGTAACTGTAGAGCCAAATGCCGTTGGGTTCTACTCAAAAATGGGCGGGCAAGTGATCGGGGAGGTAGATAGACCTGATCTTGGGCAAACTTACCCGGTAATGGTTGTTTATGTAAGAGATGCAGCCCTTTTAAGGTGACGAAATCCATCCGACTGCAAGCCCCTGATTTTCCTTCAAAGTGTTTGTGAAAGATCGCTGGGCCCGATGGCCAAACAGGCTCAACTGGTTCTGTAACTCTCTGATCTGAAGTGTTGTTTTTATGCACCTTAAAAGGGCTGGTAAGAGATGCTAACCATCGCTTGCAGGCGACGGCTAAACGCCGCGCCTGAAGCGCACGTTAGAGCATCAAGAGAACTATAATCAGAACAAGGAACTTAATGGACGTTATATTAGATGATCTTCCATTTTATAAAAGGTGGTTTTTCAGTATTGCAAATTTTAGTCTGATTGCATAAGACGGTGAAATCGGACACCTGTGCCGTTTGAGATCGGACAGTTTGAAAGTAGATATTTTCTGTAGCCGTATTTTATCATAAGTGTCCGATTTGAATTTTAAACCTCTTCATTTTTTATAGTTGATTTTATCTTTCTCATAGATGGTCCACTAAGTTCAACTCTGTGAGATGAATGTACAATCCTATCAAGTATTGCATCAGCGATTGTGTTATTGTTGAGATAGTTATACCACTCGCTAACTGGGAGTTGAGATGTAATAATGGTAGAATTTATCTCTGTTCTGTCTTCAATGATCTCAAACAAATTGGTAGCATCATCTTCAACCATTGGAGCCACTCCAAAGTCATCAAGCACAAGCAGTTTAAATCTGGAGTATTTTTTAAGGAGATTTGTATAGGTTCCATCGATTCTTGATATTTTAATCTCCTCAAGCAGTGATGGTGTCCTAACATAATATGCACGATACCCATCAATGATGGCACGATTTGCCAATGCTTGGGCTATGTAACTTTTACCTGTCCCTGTTTTACCTGTAATGATAATATTTTGCTGAGCATTTATAAAGCCCAGAGATGCTAATGAAAGTATCTGAGATTTATTGATTTTTCTTCTTGCATTAAAGTCTATAGCATCTATGGCTGCTTGTTTATCTTTTATTTTTGATAGTCTATGATTCATAACTATACGTTTATTGCGAAGAAATATATCTTGTGCATCAAGAAGATGATAGAGCCTCTCATCGAAAGGAAGTGTATTATAGTTTACACCCTCTGTCTGATGCATATACGCTTCTTTAAAACCTTTGTAGTTTAACTCATTTAGTTTGTTTATGATGGTTGTATGGTTCATTTTTAAAATCCTTTTTTATTTATATTCATCCGCACCGCGGATATTGGTATGGGTATTAAACAGTGATGGTTGCAAGGGCGGTATATTGTTAGCACTTGAAGCAAGGTAGAGTTTTTTATCAAGAATTGATTTTATAGACCTGGTGGTAATTGTGTTCATCTTGGTTGCATACATCAGCGCCAACTCCAACTCTGTATTTCCATAGAGTTTTGCAAGGGATAGTACTGCTGATATTTTTCTATATGCTTGTGGATTATGCTCAACCTCTGCAAATGCATCTTCTACAAATACACTTGCAAACTCTCCAATGTTTTTAGCCCAAGAACGAAGTCTGTCCGGATTCATCTTCTCATTTACATATTGATGCTTATTAGGCATATGCTCATGCAGTGTGGATGTCTCTCCTATGCGTCTAAGCCTTGGGTGAGTGGCGATGAGTTTATATTTATGATAGATATATACACTCTGAGTTGAGTATCTCACTTCCACTTCCTCTTTTATGTATTTAAAGGGTACTGAGTAGTTGCATTTTTCTAATGTTATATGATAGTCCTGATTTACTTTTGCAATTTTAAATTGTTTATACACATACTGATTCATTGGAAGTGGATTTAGGTATGGTTTATCGATCTCTTCAAATAGTTCAGTGCGGCTTTTTTGCAGATGTTTTACAAGCTTATTGTTATAATCATCTAGTAAAGATGTCAATGCTTCATTAAGCTCATCTACACTAAAGAATTTATGATGACGCAGTCTTGCTAGGATATATCTTTGAATTGCTTGTACACCTTGTTCAGCTTTAGGTTTATCCTTTGGCTTGCGTGGTCTTGCCGGTTCTACTGCAACACTGTAGTGTCTGTTTAGATCTGCATAACTTTCATTTACGACTATTCCATTTTTATTATTGGAGATGATGGCACTTTTTAGATTATCTGGAACCACTACTTTTGGTACTCCACCAAAGAAGTTGTAGCACATTACGTGAGAGTGGATAAAATCTTCTTGTTTTTGGCTAGGTGTTGCGTGCACAAATGTATATCCACTAGCACCCAGTACTGCTACAAATATCTGAGCATAATCAACTTCTCCCGTTCTTTGGTTGTGTATAGGCATTGTTAGTCCGCTGTAATCTACAAACAGTTTTTCTCCGGCTAAGTGGGTTTGACGCATTGAGGGATTAAGCTTTTGCTTGTATCTGCTGTAGTGCAGTCTAAACTGGGTGTATCGGTAACCGTCTGGATTTGATTCAATATACTCTTCCCATAAGAGCCTCATGGTGACTTTGGTTTTTTTACGAAGCTTCATCTCTTGATGCAGGTAAGCCATATCCGGCATCTCTTTTTTAGACTTAGCAACTATTGAGTGTTCAGGAAATAGTTTTAGTTGAAGTTCATCATCGTTTAGAATATTTATCTGTTCCATACTCAAGCCCGATTCTTTAAATCGCTTGATATAATCAGATATTGTACTTTTAGCTACATTGGTAGCACCTTGTACCCCAAGGGCATTTCCTCACTTCGTTCAGGGCATATCTTTCGCAGTGACAACTCCATAACACTATGAAGTTGCAATACATCACGAACTTGTTTCATTGATATTATCCTCATTCAACACCCTTGTAAATTCATTTACTATGAGTGTATTTAAATTTAGAAAATATCTATTTCTTAAACTTTTTTTACGTGCCGTTTTTTACTCTAAAGTGTCCGGATGTTCTCCGGCATCACTGTCCGATTAGAAACGGCATGAGTGTCCGAACTCAACCGGCATGGGTGTCCGATTTGCTCCGTTTTTTGCATTTTGATTATGCCGTTGTATCTAAGATTGTAATATTGTTTCAATTTTAAATATGCCTATTTATGAAAATAAATTGGTAAATTTAATTTTTCGGAGGTCTCAAGTGAAGAGACTACTTTTTAGTTTAATGGCGGTAGGGTTACTATCAACAGCAATAAATGCACACAATTTAAAAAAAAGGTTCAATTATCGAATCAAAAGATGAAATATCTTGTGCAAGTTTTGGTCATATGGAATTTGCTGCAGATGGTATTGCTCAATATAGTGGGGCATTTTTAACAGGATATTTAAGCAATGTTAACTGCAAAAATATCACTGAAGGAATGGATTTAAAAGTAGTAAAGGCGAAACCATTTGATAAAGCGTATGCTGGTAAAACAAAAGGTGTATTAGTTAAACTACCAACTGGTATGACAACTTGGATAGCAAGATAATTTAAAAAACTAAAGTGAGTTTCACTTTAGTTTTGTTATAATAATAGTCAAATAAATTACTGGAGTTCGTTATGCAAACTTTAGCTGTGCAAGTTCAAGATGATTATATTCAAGATTTTATGAGTTATGTTAATAAGCATAGTGAAAGTATCACCATTTCAAAAGATGAAAACTTAGAAAATGATTTATTTTTTTATGAACGAAAGAAAGAATTACATCAAATAAGAGATGATATAAAAAGTGGAAAAAGTCAGTTGATTTCATTTGATGATTTTGAAAACAACACTAAGCAACTTGAAAAAGAACTTGAACTAAAATATGCAAATTAAACTCGATAGAAAATTTGAAATAAACTTCAATATCATCTTTGAGTATATTGCAAAAGATAAACTATCCGCTTCTAAGAGATTTAAAAAAGAATTATTTGCACAAATTCAAAATCTTCCAAACTTCCCATATAAATTTAAAAAATCATATTACTTTGATGATGAAAAAGTTAGAGATATGACTTTTAAAGGCTATACAATTATCTACGAAGTTGACCTTAACAATAACTGTATAATAATATTAAATATATTTCAAAAAAACAAACCATTGCAGTAGTTCAGATACAACAAAACATAGCACACCAATAAAGTACCTGTGGAACTTTATTGGTGTATTCAACCGTTGTACGTTTCTAAAACTCTTAGAAATTTTGGAACATAAATCATAATATTAGTAAACTTTTGAATAGTCTCAGATGGTAAGTTTTGGCTATTAAATTGCTAAATAAAATTTTATGGGTAGATATAGGGTAGAAATAAAGTTTAAAAGTGATTCTTAAAGTTGAGGATAGAGCCCTAATATGCGAAGAAATAAGCCCGAAGGCTTACTCTTATAGGCGTGATTCGTAACGTCTCATCATATAAAGACGTTTAAGCATTTTCTTACGAGATGCAATTTTGAATTTTTTACGCTTTTCAGTTTCTGTTTCGTGGAAACGGCGAGCACGAGCTTCTGTAACGATTAAGTTACGATCAGTCTGCTTCTTGAAACGTCTGTAAGCTGCATCAAAATTATCATCTGGGCGTAGTACAATACCTGGCATATCACATCACCCACTTTCTGTATAAATTTGGATTCGAATTATAGCTAAAAAAGCTGTAAAAGTAAAATCAGCTTTAAAAGTCCAAGGTGTAGATCGAAAAGAGATAACTCAAATAGACGTCACTTCTCTTTGCCAGATCCTGCAGGGAGTACATATCTAAAATATAACCTTTTATCTCAGTTGTTGTCGCAGCAGTAGCGATAGCAGGTGTCTGTGAGAGTGTTGAAGCGGTATTTACTATGCACTGTTTTCCGGGCTGAAGAGTGTAGAGTAACTCCTCTTCGTTATCATCTGTTTGTTTTGTTAGTTTGATCTCACCCGAGGTTAAAAATAAAATACTGTCACAAACGTCCCCTTGAAAAAAAAGCTCTGTATTTTCGGGAACTTCGATAGGGTGCAGGCGCATTTTCAGAAAATCTTTTGCAGGTTGTTCCAATTTGCCGAAAAATTCAAACATTGAGAGATCCATAAGCAAAACCTTTATTATTATTTTTAATATTTATGTTAATATATTTTCAAGTAGATTGATATACAATTCAATTTTATCATAAAATATTTAAAAGGCCCGATTGATGGAGTTTGTAACACTCTTTTTTACTACCCTGTTTGATCTCAGTAATGAGATGGCGCCGTATATCCTGTTTGGACTTTTGTTCGCGGGAGTTTTGCACGAGCTGGTACCCGATACCATTGTTAAAAACCACCTGGGTGACGACTCCTTTTTCTCTGTTATAAAAGCGGCTATTTTCGGTGTCCCTTTGCCGGTGTGTTCGTGCGGTGTGATCCCTTTGGCTGCAGGTCTGAAAAAAAGCGGTGCGAGTAACGGTTCTGTACTCTCTTTTTTGATCTCTACACCGATAACGGGAGTTGATTCGATCTTGGCTACATACGGGATGTTTGGCTGGGCTTTTACGATCTATAGAGTGATCACGTCGGTTATTATCTCTATTATTGCGGGTGTAATAGCAAACTTCTATACAAAAAAAGAGGTTGCAGTTGTAGATGAAATGGAGACTGAGAATTGCTGCAGCGGCAGCAGTTGTTGTAGCTCATCTAACTCTTCATGCAGCAGTGAAAGTAAAAAGTTTTCACTAAAAGGGGTATTGCGTTACGCCTTTGTTACTCTTTTAGGAGATATTGCATCACCACTGCTTATAGGTTTGCTCCTTGGTGCTTTGATCACCGTTGCGATTCCTGAAAACTTGAGTGCAATACTTCTTGAGTACTCTTGGCTCTCATATATCATAGTGATCCTGATAGCTGTACCTATGTATGTATGTGCTACAGCTTCCTTGCCGATTGCTGCAGGGCTTATGCTTGCGGGTGTCTCTCCCGGAGCTGCTTTTGTGTTTTTGAGTGCAGGGCCTGCGACAAATACGGTAACGATAGGTGTTGTCAAAGAGATGCTCGGTAAAACATCGCTGTATATTTATCTGGGGACTATTATTATAGGCTCCGTACTTTTTGGTTTTGTTTTAGATTATGTTTTAAGCGGTGTGGATATTAAAGAGATGATCCATCTTCATGAAGAGGCCGGTATCATTGAGATAGGTTCGAGTATAGTATTATGGGGCTTGATCTTATATTTTATAAGCAAGCCCATAATAGCGAAAGTGAAGTGATTAGTTTACCGAGATGTCAAAATTAAGAGTTTTTAATGTTGTTTCATCATTGAATCTTCTTGACAGTCTGTTAACACTTATCGGTTCTTCAGGATCCATAGAAAACTCTATAGACTCTGGATCTTCAACAAAATCTGCCATAGCAGTTAACATTTTGACTTCAAGATCTTTTTCTTTTGTTTCTGCTTTTTCAATCTCTTTATTGATATCTTTTATGATATTTTCTTTAAATTGATCGAGATCCTGACCTGATCTTTTGGCATTGTAAGCAAATAGTGTATTCGCAAGGCTACTGTCTTCATATGTAAGAGACGAGTTTCCGAGTTTCGCATAATTAAAACTCGCAACTGCATTTTCTACAGATTGCACATTATGAAACTTTGTTGCTAAAGACAAGGTACCCATATCTTCTACATCAAGTGAGAGGTTCTTTAAGTTTAAAACTTTAGCATCTTTGTCAAATGTATAGTTGAGTGCGAAGTTTGTGATCAGTTCATCTTTATTCATAGAATCTAGTACTCTAGCTATGCTTCTATCAACCATTTTTAAACTTTTTGTATCACCATGAATACCGTTGATCTCTACATTTAGATATTCCGGCTTCTGATGTTCGGTATCTATATCGTTGATCACAATCTCATCAATTTTAAAACTCTCTTTTTCCGATATTTTCATTTCAATATCTTCTATATGTGTTGCAAAACCTAAAAGATCGACAGAAACATCGTAAGATATTTTATCTTTTGGAATTCCCATATTTGTGATCGCGAGATCGATTTTTTCTTCAGCATTATTTGCTGCTATTGTTTTAAAAGCTATTACGCCACCTATAACTACCCCAACGACACCTAGTCTTATAACTTGAATTGGAAGACCCATTTTTACCCTTTTTTTTAATTTGAATCAGTTTAGCTATAATGAGATTAATTTATGTTTATTTATAACAAAAAAAACTAAATTATTTTTCTTTTGTGAGTATTTTTCTTTTGTGACATAGTAAGTTTTAAAACACTTTCTTATATAATCTCTTTATGATTTCCCAAGATTCCATAGAAGCCTTAAAGGCAAGACTTGATGTTGTTGATGTAGTAGGCAGCTATGTGGAGCTGAAAAAGGCAGGTGCCAACTTTAAAGCACCTTGCCCGTTTCACGATGAAAAAACAGCTTCGTTTGTAGTGAGTCCTGCAAAACAGATCTACCACTGTTTCGGGTGTGGAGCAGGCGGAGACAGCATCAAGTTTGTGATGGAGTATGAAAAGCTCAACTACCCTGAAGCGATCGAAAAACTCGCGTCTACTTATAATTTTACACTCACCTATACCGATAACAAAAATAACAAACCGCGCTCACAACTCGTGGAGAAATTAAACGAGTGGTATCAAAACCTCCTCTCGCATAACCAAACAGCTATGAGTTATCTGCAAGATCGCGGGATATATGAGAGCAGTATAGAGAAGTTTGGCCTGGGGTATGCGCCAAAATCGCATGAGAGTATCAACTATCTCAAATCACAACAGTTCACCGTTCGTGAAGCGGTAGATCTTGGAGTAGTGGGGTATGATGCAGAGCGTCGTCAAACCTATGCACGTTTTATTGAGCGGATCACTTTCCCGATCTACTCTGCAAACGGTTCTATCGTCGGTTTCGGCGGGCGTACGATCACGGGGCATAATGCAAAATATGTAAACTCTCCCGAGACAAAGATCTTCAACAAGTCGCGTTTGTTATATGCGTACAATATAGCAAAACAGGCGATCTACAAAAAGTCTGAGATTATCATTACAGAAGGGTATCTCGATGTTATTATGCTCCATCAGGCAGGTTTTGACAATGCGGTCGCCACTCTTGGAACGGCGCTTACAAACGAGCACCTTCCTCTGCTTAGAAAAGGCACTCCAAAAGTTATTATGGCGTATGATGGAGATAAAGCAGGGCGTGCAGCAGCACTTAAAGCGAGTAAACTTCTAAGCGCTGCAGGGTTTAACGGCGGTGTAGTTGTCTTTGAGGGTGGACTCGATCCGGCAGATATGGTAAAAGAGGGGCGTACAAAAGAGCTCTCGGAGATCTTTCATCACCCTAAACCTTTTATAGAATTTGTTTTAGATGAACTCCTTTCACTTTATGATCTTAAAGACCCAAAACAAAAAGAGAGTTGTATGGCTGAGGGTGTGGCATATTTAAAAACACTTTCCCCTATTTTACAAGAGGAGTATAGAACCTATCTCGCTTCTCGTCTTGGCGGGCTGGGAATCTCCCCGTCACTTGTGAAAGTCAATCAACAAACAAACAACGCACCCAAAGAGCTAGTACAGAAAAACAGCCATAAAGATATGTGGGAGCTCTCTTTGATCAAAACCAGTTTGGAAAAGCCGGAGTTTATAGATACTATCTTAGATGTGATCGAACCTGCAATGTTGCAGTTTCACTCTCGTGAATTTTCTGTGGCACTCGAGGGGAATTCGGATGCACCCGAGCTGATGGCAATATTGGTTGATGAGAGTGTTAAGGTGTGGAAGACGATCGATGAGCTTCAAAGTGAACTGATCTATTTTTTGAGAAAGTATTATGAAAAAGAGTATAAAAAGATCAATATGTCCACAAATATCAGTTTTGAGCAAAAAGCGTTTTATATACGAAAATATCGGGATAAGATCACTAAGCTCAAAAGAGGGATCTTAGTAGGCTTTGAAGCTTAATTAGTTTTTTTTATAGTGTAATAATTTTTTTGTGATAAAATTCCATTCAAATTTAACTCAAGGTAAACAGTATTTTTTAATACCCATGTGCCTTTACAAGGAAATAAAATGAAAGCAATAGCCCTATTTAGCGGTGGATTAGATTCTACTTTGGCGATGAAACTTATCATCGACCAAGGTATAGATGTTTTGGCGATCAATATCGCGACAGGTTTTGGAAGCACAAAAGACAGACGCGAGCATATGGAAAATATGTGTCGCCAAGTTGGTGCGGAATTTAAGATCGTAGATATTCAAGACGAGTATCTCCAAGATGTACTTTTTGATCCGAAATACGGCTATGGGAAACATTTTAACCCTTGTATAGATTGTCATGCAAAGATGTTTGAGGTGGCAAAAAGAATTATGGAAGATGAAGGTGCTTCATTTTTGATTAGCGGTGAGGTTTTAGGGCAACGCCCGATGTCTCAAAACAAAGATGCCCTAAAAACAGTTCTCAATGAGTCAAATTGTGAGGGACTGCTGCTTCGTCCAATGTCTGCAAAAAATCTTGAGCCTACTATCCCTGAAACAGAGGGCTGGGTAGATCGTGAGAAGTTAGAGGGGATCATAGGTAGAAGCCGTGATCGCCAGATGGAATTAGCTCGTGAGATAGGTTTAGAAGATTATGAATCACCGGGAGGGGGATGTCTTTTAACAGATGAGAATTTCGGAAAGAAGATGTGGGACTTTATCAAGTACGATAAGTTTGAAAAACAGGATATCCCTGTTATGAAACATGGACGCCACTTTAGACTTGAAAACGGTGCAAAACTTGTGATCGGGCGTGACAAAGATGAAAACGAGTTTTTACAAAATATTGAAAATGACAAGTTTTACCATATTAGAACTATCGGCATCCCTGGACCTCACGCACTACTAAGTAAAAATGCCAGCGCTGAAGATAAAGAGTTGGCTACCCGCGGAATTTTAACCTACTGTAAAACAAAAACGGATGAGAGCTATACCCTCTCTTTTGACGGTGAAGAGGTGCAAGCTACACCTTTTGAATCTCGTGAAGTGATAAAACCTTTTTCTATAATGTAGTTTGTGCTATACTAACTCTAAAAAGTAAGGCAGGAAGAATATGGCGGGTGTACATTTTTCATTTGATAACTTTGAACAGGTAGTAGCACTGAACATCGGACTGGCAGACAGGTTAGATGAGAACAGGGCAGAGAGTTTTACTCTCATGTACTGTGATTTTTCAGGCGTAGATCCTCTTGTGGCCGAAGAGTGTTTAGCAGATAGTCTGCGTACTTTAGATTCCCTTGTAAACTACGCTAACAACTACTACTTTGTTCTTCCCTATACTGATCAGTACGGTGCCGTAACGGTAAGAGAGATGTTTGAAGAGTTTTTTGATAAAGATATAAAATCTTGTATGGTAAGTTATCCTGCCGACGGTGAAAATGTTAAAGAGCTTTTGGAAACACTAAGGGATGAAGAGGCAAAACTAAAATAGAGTATCATCTCAGCGGGTCAAACCCGTTGGCTGTAAATTTATAACGTTTTGAGTCTTTATAAAACGAAACTGCTTTAGAGATCTCTTGTTGTCTGTAAAGTTTTTTATCACATACGGTTCTACATTTTATTTTTGGATTATTCATCGCTTTTTTATTCGCATCACTGAACTTACTTTCGTAGATCGTCTCCGCTAACAATAAAGCCGGTAACAAACACAGTATTATCTTTTTCATCATATCCATATCGACATATTTTTAAGTTTCTGGAACACTAAATGCTATATTTTATCAAAATCCCGCAAATGGAGAGAGATTATGATAGGTTTAGAGCTAAAAGCTGATCCGAAAACAGATGTAAAACTCCCGTTGTCGTCCAAAGAACATCCTAGTTCAACTCTCTCTTTTGCATCTTTTTTGAATAATCTTCAAGATTTGCAAGGGGAGCAAAAAGTACCCCAAAACGGTGCACTTGTACTCTCTATGGATCCTAAAAAAGAAGCTGCAGGGGATGAGAAAGCACAAGACTCTAAAACCAACTCTTCGATCCTCTCACTTTTAAAAGGGGAGGATACAGAGATAAGTGTGAAAGAGGATATAAAAGCTCTTGAGTTAAACCCTAAAGTACTTGAAAACAAAACTATCTCAGAGCTCAAAGTGATCATCCAAGAGGCAAAACAGTATCTTAAAAACAAGATCACAACATTGGAAGGGTTTAAAAAGAGTGAGATAGCATCTCTTCCAAAAACACTCAAAGGATTGGTGCAAGTTGCCCAAAAATTTGGGATCGAGGTCTCTAAGATTACTCTTGAAGAGGTAGAACAAAGCATTCCGAAAACTCCTTTAAAGTCTGATGATACTCCAAAAAGTATGATAAAGCCTGATGATACTTCAAAAGGCATGATTAAGCCTGAGAGCATTGCTAAAAGTACGTTTAAAAATGATGTTGAAGATGAAAAGAGTGAAAAGGTCTCCCAAAAACATAAGCAGATAGCTTTTGATCTTGAGGAAAATACAAAGAGCGAAAACGTAAAGCTAAAACAAACACCACTTTTTCAGGCACAAACAAAAAGAACCGAGATCAGTACACAGCAGTTTGTAGCGACAAAATCGGTAAACGAAACACAAAAACAGCACAAACAAAAAACTGAAAACACTTTAGAATTGTTACTGCGTGGTGAGAAAGCCATAAAGAGCGATAACCCGAAAATGCTTTCAGATTTTTCAGTCGCTACGGCAAAAGTAATAGCACCAAGTGCAAAAACCCAAGGGCAACAGAATTTAGAGAGTTTACTCAGCGGTGAGAGCAGTGATGAGTTAGCAAGTACAAAAACCGATACACTGCAAACTAACAAAGCAGAGAGTTTTGAAGTGAAACTGGGTGAAGCAAAACAGATGGTGAAATATCTCTCAAACGACGTGAAGCAAGCTATAGAGGACTATAAAGCCCCGTTTACGAGAGTAAAACTGCAGCTTAATCCGCAAAAACTCGGAGAGGTTGATCTTACCGTTGTGCAGCGCGGAAATAATCTGCATGTCAATCTAAGCTCAAACAACGCTGCGATTAACACTCTAGCGATGCATGCACAAGATCTTAAAGTGCAGTTAAATAATAGTGGAATACAAAATGCTTCCTTGAACTTTAGTAATATGTCGCAGGGTGATCAAAGCGGTACAGGTTCGCA
>JBEWQA010000036.1:0-16586 GCA_047689515.1 Candidatus Sulfurimonas kebritensis | reverse complement strand
ATCTAAATTGTGCTTTTTATTTGGTTAGAGGGATAGTTTTTAGAGGTGCCCATATATAAATTTACTATACTAAAAAGCTTAAATTAAATATAAAGTGGGTATAATTCGCCGATTTTTCTTCCGAACATGGTTGAAAATATTAACAGGCTAATGTCAAAAAGTTAGTGCGACCTCTTCAAATATAAGAGTTATCGTTCGACATTTTCCAAAGCAAACTAACTCAATAACTCTAGGCTGAATTGCCTATTTAAGGAAATACTTCATGGTAACTATGAAAGACCTATTAGAATGTGGTGTACACTTCGGTCACCAAACTCGTCGTTGGAATCCAAAAATGAAAAAATTCATTTTCGGTGTTCGTAAAAATATCTATATCCTAGATCTTCAAAAAACACTTCGTTACTTCCGTAACACATACCAAGTTGTTTTAGATGCTGCTGCAGAAGGACAAACTATCCTTTTCGTAGGTACTAAAAAACAAGCTCGTAACTCTGTAAGAGAAGCAGCTACATCATGTGGTATGCCATTCGTAGACAACAGATGGTTAGGTGGTATGCTTACTAACTTCCCAACTATTCAAAAATCTATCCGTAAACTTGACGTTATTACTGAGATGCAAGAAAACGGTCAAATCGATCTTTTAACGAAAAAAGAAGCTTTAATGCTTTCTCGTACAAAAGACAAACTTGAAATGTATTTCGGTGGTATCCGTGATATGAAAAAACTTCCTGACATGATCTTTATCATCGATGCTGCAAAAGAGCACACTGCAGTTCTTGAAGCAAAAAGACTTGGAATTCCTGTTATCGCTCCACTAGATACTAACTGTGATCCAGATCTTATCACTTACCCAATCCCAGGTAACGATGATGCTATCCGTTCTATCCAACTTTTCTGTCGTGAAATTGCTGCAGCAATCAACGAAGGGAAAGCTTTAGCTGAAGGTGGTGCTGATAATGATGAGCAAGAAGAAGCATCTGAAGAAGTTGCAACTGAAGCAGCTGAAAAAGTAGAAACTACAGAGGAAGCATAATTATGGCAAACGTAACAGCAGCAATGGTTAAAGAGCTTCGTCAAGCGACTGATGCTCCTATGATGGATTGTAAAAAAGTTTTAGTTGAAGCTGATGGTGATATCGATAAAGCGAAAGAGCTTTTAAAAGAGAGAGGTATCGCTAAAGCTGCTAAAAAAGCTGACAGAGTTGCAGCTGAAGGTCTTGTTGGTCTTAAAATGGCTGACGACCTTTCTAAAGCTACAGTTGTTGAGATCAACTCTGAAACTGACTTCGTTGCACAAAATGAAGGTTTCAAAGATTTAGTTCTTAAAACTACTGAAGAGATTTACAAAAACAACCCTAGCGATGTAGATGGTGTTATGAATTCTGAATTTGGTTCATACTTCACTGAAACAGTTGCAAAAATCGGTGAGAAGATCGAACTTCGCCGTTTCGGTTCATTAGAAGCTGACGACGATACTGTTGCTATGAACGGTTATGTTCACTCTAACAACAGAATTGCGGTTGTTGTAAAAGCGAAATGTGACTCTGCAAAAACTGCTGAAGGTATGAAAGATGTACTTAAGCAAGTTGCAATGCACGCATCAGCTATGAAACCACAAGTTTTAAGCTACAAAGAGTTTTCACCTGAATTCGTTGAATCTGAAACAAAAGGTCGTATCGAAGCTATCAAAAAAGAGAACGAAGAACTTTCTCGTTTAGGTAAGCCTCTTAAAAACGTTCCATCTTATGTATCTATGATGCAACTTACTGATGAAGTGATGAAACAAGCTGAAGAAGATATCAAAGCTGCATTAAAAGAGCAAAACAAACCTGAGAAGATCTGGGACAAAATCATCCCTGGTCAATTAGCTCGTTTTGTTGATGACAATACAACTTTAGATAAAGAACAAGCTTTACTTGATCAAACATATGTACTTGATGACAAGAAAACTGTTGCAGAAGCTGTTGAGGCGCACGCGAAAGCTCTTGGCGGTACTGCTGAGATCGTTGACTTCATTCGTCTTGAAGTTGGTGAAGGTATCGAAAAACAAGAAGACGACTTCGCAGCTGAAGTTGCTGCACAAATGGGATAGGCTTCGCCTACCCAACCCTTCCACTTTTATTTTTTTCTCTTATAAAACTTTTCTGCTTTAACATGTTATAATCTTTTTATGCAAAAACCTGATACAACAAAGATAGTGATCGTCGGTGGCGGCTATGCAGGGCTGCAGGCAGTGCAGGAGCTCGCAAAGTATCCAAATAACGAGATCCTTCTGATCGATAAAAACCCTTACCATTTTATGCAAACAGATGTTTACGATTTGATCGCAAACGAAGATGATTTCGCACAAGTATGTGTAGATCTTTTTACCTATTGTACGGGTTTTGATCAAAATGTTACTTTTTTAAAACAGGAAGTAAAAAAGATCGACTTTGAAAACAAAAAAGTGATTGGCCAGGAGAAGAGGATAGGGTATGACTATCTTATCGTTGCAGTAGGTGCAAGGACAAGATTTTTTTCCAATATAAGCGGGCTTACAGAGTATGCCCATGGTATAAAAGCACTCCACAGGGCGATGTTTTTTAAACAAAAATTTGAGATGAGCCTTTTTCAAAAAGTAAACCAAGAGGGTGTAAGTTGTACACCCCTAAATATCGTTATCGCCGGAGCAGGTTTAAGCGGTGTAGAGATAGCAGCGCAGATGGCCTCTTTTGCAAAAGAGTTTTATAAAGAAAACTATTTTCTGTGCCGTAAACTCAATATAGTACTGATCAATGCTGCTGAGGATATTTTAAAAGGGCTGGATCAAAAGCTCGTAGACTATTCTAGAAAGCACCTTGAAGAGTTGGGAGTGGCGATCAAAAACAAAACAAAGGTAGAGAGTCTGACAGCTACGACGGTTAGTTTGAGCAACGGCGAAGTATTAGAGATGGATTTTATGATCTTTACCGGGGGTATTGAGCCAAACGGGCTTGTATTTGATCTTAAACTGTCAAAAAATGAAGCTGGTTATATAAAAATAAACGAGTACCTGCAAAGTAGAGATTATGAAGATGTATTTGCAGTAGGTGATTGCACCAGTGTTTCCGATATTACGGAGAAAAGATTACCTCCTACGGCAGATATCGCAGAGCAGATGGGTGTATTGGCTGCAAAAAATATTATGAAGAAGATCAACAACGAAGCGATGCAGCAACATTCGATCAAACAGCGGGGAATTTTGATCGCTTTAGGAAGAAAATACGCTTGTGGAAAAGTTTTCGGTATATATTTTAAAGGTTATATTGCATTTATTGTCAAAAAAATAATCGAAAAAGTTTATCTTTATGCACTTAATAAACGCTCGAAAAAAGGGTGCCAAAAAATATTTTCTATGCCACAAGATTAATTTAGTAACTTTTTACTATAATCATCCTTATGGAAATACTAGAAGCAAAGAACCTTTCACACTCATTTGATTATAAACTTTTTGATGATGTAGCACTCTCTTTAAATAAAAAAGAGAGTATAGCGATCATCGGTATGAGTGGAAGTGGAAAATCAACACTCTTACATATACTCTCCTCTTTACTCAAACCTCAAGAAGGTGATGTGAAACTTTTTGGAAAAGATATATACAATCTGAAAAAAAGTGAACAGGCAAAGATTAAGCGAGAGCAGATCGGACTTGTATTTCAGTCTCACTATCTCTTTCGAGGGTTTAGCGCTTATGAAAATTTGGAAGTTGCAGAGATACTTGCACAAGAGCCGGTCGATCAGGAACTTTTGAGAAGACTGGAGATCGAACATTGTATCAAACAGAAAGTGACTGAGCTCTCAGGCGGACAGCAACAGCGTGTCTCGATCGCAAGGGTGCTTACGAAAAAGCCGCAGATAATTTTTGCCGATGA
Source organism: Candidatus Sulfurimonas kebritensis (assembly GCA_047689515.1). Taxonomy (GTDB): domain Bacteria; phylum Campylobacterota; class Campylobacteria; order Campylobacterales; family Sulfurimonadaceae; genus Sulfurimonas; species Sulfurimonas kebritensis. The sequence goes on along the minus strand of JBEWQA010000036.1, from coordinate 12,697 downwards.
ACCGACGGGAAATCTCGATGCGCATACGGCTCATGAAGTGATGGAACTCTTTTTTGAGTATTGTGAACAAAACGATGCCGGGATGGTTCTTGTTACTCACGATACTGACCTTGCAAATCTTTGTGACAAGGTGTACAAACTTGAAGATAAAGAACTAAAGCGGGAAAAGTAGATGCAGTGGGCGGCAATATTTAACGATACGAACGTGGTTGGTTTTATACTCCTGTTTTTTCGTTTTGCCGCTTTGTTTTTAGCCGTCCCTATCTTTTCACACCAAAATATTCCCATAAGGATCAAAGCTGCCATGGCTTTTTTCTTCACGATTGTATTTTACTCCTCGATGCCCCCTTTGGCGCTCTCGATAGATGTACCTACGATCGTACTGGCAATCCTCAGCGAGTTTATTTTTGGACTCTCAATAGGTGTAGTGCTCCTTTTGGCTTATCATGTGATCACGTTTGCCGGCGGGCAGATCTCCTATATGATGGGGTTCTCCCTTGCAAGTGCGATTGATCCTCAGACCGGTGTCTCTATGCCTATCATCTCTCAGTTTTTATCGCTGATCGCTTTGATGATTCTATTTGCTTTAAATTTGCACCACTGGGTGCTTCTTTTTGTAGATGCCTCGCTTTCAAAGATACCTTTGGGCGGTTTTTTACTACAGGAAGATTTTTTTAACTATATGATCTACGCAGCCTCCAGAATGTTTTTAGTCGGTTTTATGATCGCATTTCCTATCATTGCATTATCTTGGCTAGCGGATGTGATTTTTGGTATGCTGATGAAAACTATGCCGCAGTTTAACTTGCTCGTTATCGGTTTCCCTATAAAAATTACGGTTGCCTTTGTTGTCATTGTCGCAACACTTACGGCTACCATGTTGATCGTAAAAGGGGAAGTGCATGAGGCATTTAATGCCCTGGAAAGCTTTTTTTAGTTTTTTTTGATACAATACATCATATAACTCTCTTGCAAGGAAAACCAAGTGAAGATCTTACTTTTAAACGAAAATCCCGTAATTACTAAATTAGTTACACTTAGTGCACAGAAAACCTCAGATGAACTTGATGTTGTCGGAAGTGTAGAGGATATTGAAGATGCGAGAAGTTACGATTTACTTGTTTTAGATGATGCAAAATACAGTGAGACGGTACTAGATGAAATTAGCGAAAAAACGTCTTTTGTCAAATCACTTTTTATAGTCTCCAGAGATACCCCGGAGATAGACAGTTTTACCAAGACATTAAAAAAGCCGTTTTTGCCTACAGACCTCGTTGAACTTTTTGCGATATTTGGCAGAGAGATAGATCTGGGCAGTGTTGAAGAGCCAGAAGAGGCTGAAGAGGCTGAAGAGGAGGAGGTTGCCGAGCCTGCTGAGTCTGCTGAGTCGATAGCCGAAGATGAATTGGTCGATGAACTTCCTGAACTTGATGAAGATATAAATCTCGATGATGATATCGAGGAGTTAGAGGATCTTGATGACTCGCTTTTAGAAGATCTCGATGAAGCAGAGTCTTCCGGAGAGAGTGTACTGGACTCTGAAGAGGCACAAAAGGTAAAAGATCTTTTAGATGAAACGGAAGATGCTTTTGATGATGAGCTAGAGGACCTAGATGAGATAAGTGATGAAGAATCAGACGAGCTCACTGAGTTACCTGATGAACTAGAAGAATCTTTAGAAGAGCCTGAGGAAGAGATTGAGGAAGAGCCTGAGGAAGAAACAGCTGAGTCTGAAGCTATCGAAGATCTTGGTGATACGATAGATGAAGAAGTGGACGAGTTGATCGAATCGGATGAGGAGATTGCAGACCTTGGTGAAGAGCTTGAAGAACTGGAGGAACTGGAAGAATCAGATGCCGAAGAGCTAACTGCCGAGGAGCCTGGTGAACTTCCTGATGAGCTAGAAGATCTTGAAGAATCTTCAGAGGATGAGCCTAAAGAGGAGAGCATTGACCTTGATGAGATCGAGGACCTTGATCATACTATGGATGAGGATGTGGATGAGTTACTTGAACCTGAACAGGGAGTAGCTGATGAGATTGAGGATCTAGGGGAACTAGAAAATCTTGAAGAGAGTGAAGAGGAGCCCGAAGAGTCCGTAGAAGAAACCGAAGAGGAAGAACTCCCTGAACAACTTCACGAAGTCGAAGATCTTGACCATACTATGACTGAGGATGTAGACGAGTTAGTTGAACCGGAACAAAAAGTAGCTGATAAGATCGAAGAATCTGATGAGTCGGAGCTTGAAGAGTTAGGTGAACTTGAAGAGGAAACAGCTGAAGAACCTGAGGAGGAACCTGCAGAAGAGTTGGAAGAGGAGCTCCCTGAAGAGTTCGGTGAGTTAGAAAATGTAGAGGAGGGTGAAGAGGAGGAGGCAGATGAAAATCTGGAGACACAGATAGAAGATGCCGTAAGCCAGCTTACACCTGAAGAGCTTGAGAGTGAAGTGGAACTTGATCTTGACTCCCTCTCTGCACACGATCTGAAACTTGCACTCGGTGAAGAGGTGGAAGAGGAACCTGAAGAGGAGGTTCAAGAAGAGGAGCTGTCTGAAGAGGAGCCAGTAGAGGAGAGCCAAGAGGAAGTTATGGAGCAAGAGCTCGAAGAGAGTTCTGAAGAGAGCGAAGAGGAGAGTGGCGATCAGGGTGTCGAATCTCTCAAAAAACTTCTAAAAGCTTTAACGGACAAAGATGTGGCAGCCTCTATGAAGGGGATGAAAATCAGTATAAATATAACATTAGGTGATGATAAATGAGTTCTATAAATGGTGCGGTTTTAGTACTTTCTGGCCCTAGCGGAGCGGGAAAAAGTTCTTTGACCAACGAGATCTTCGATGAGTTGGGTAATTGTTACTTCTCGATCTCAACAACGACACGCCCTATGCGTGAAGGTGAAGAGGAGGGGGTCCACTATCACTTTGTAAGTGAGGAGGAGTTCAAGCAAGATATAGAGGATGATAACTTCTTAGAACATGCTTTGGTACACGGTAACTACTACGGTACTTCACTCAAACCTGTAAAAAAAGCTCTCTCGGAAGGGAAACTCGTGATATTTGATATCGATGTACAGGGAAATACCGCTGTAAACAACCGTTTAGGGGATATTACCACTTCGGTATTTATTACACCGCCGACAATCAGTGAGCTTGAAAAACGCCTAAGAAACCGTTCAACCGATGATGAAGAGGTGATCGAGCGCCGCCTAAAGATGGCAAAAAAAGAGATACAGCGTGTGAGCGAATATGAGTATCTAGTAGTCAATGACGATCTCAAAGAGGCAGCTCAAAAATTATTGTTAATCGCAAAAACGGCTCGTTTTAAAAAGGCGAATGAAGAGATAAACAACTTTGTACAGAGATGGGAAGACATATAGTTAAAACGTTATTAATTAAAATAATAGAATAATTTGCTATAATCTCACTCTTGAAATATATATAAGGATATTATTATGGGTTTACCAGGTGGATGGGAACTGTTTGCAATCGTTGCGGTTGTGTTAATTTTATTTGGTGGAAAAAAGATACCTGAATTAGCAAAAGGTCTAGGAAAAGGTATTAAAAACTTTAAAGATGAGATGAAAGAAGTAGACCAAGAGGTTGCTTCTGATGAGCCGAAAAAAGTTGAGGGTGATAAAGAAGAAGTAGCATCATCTGAAACTCCTAAAACTACGAAAGAAGCGTAAGCGCTTTGAAACAACGTGTATCGAAGATACTTCGTGACAGACTTGGTCGCGAAGTTGTTTTAGAAAAACCCCGTGACCGTTCTTTTGGTCACTTTGCAACCCCGATAGCATTTTCACTTGCAAAAGAGTTAAGAAAATCACCGATGGTGATCGCTGAAGAGTTAGCCGGTTCTTTTGATGAGCATAATGAATTCTCTTCTGTTGAGTCTGTCAAAGGATATCTCAACTTCCGTTTGAGTGAAAACTTTTTAGCCGAGTATGCATCTTGGGCTTTAGAAAACCCAGATGAGTTTGCCAGACAAGAGAACAATGAAAAAGTGCTTTTAGAGTTTGTTTCAGCAAATCCGACGGGACCTTTGCATATCGGTCATGCACGCGGTGCAGTGTACGGTGACACCCTGTACCGTTTAGGAAAACATCTCGGATATGACATTACTGCAGAGTATTATGTAAACGATGCAGGAAATCAGATCGACCTGCTGGGTCTTTCGATCCAGCTTTACGCACAGGAAAATATCTTAAACCAGGATGTTGAATACCCTGAAGCATACTACCGCGGTGAGTATCTTGAAGGTTTGGCTCAAGGTGCCAAAGAGAAATTTGGCGTAGAGATCTTCACTGACGAATCTCGTCAAAAAGAGCTTGCAATGTGGGCCAAAGATGAGGTGATGAAGATCATCGTCAGTGATCTTGGCGACACAAATATCAAGTTTGATACTTTTGTTTACGAGTCGACACTTTATGCAGACTGGGATAGAGTGATGGCCAAAATGGGTGAGGGTGTTTACGACAAAGAGGGTAAGACATGGATCGCATCAGAAGCCAAAGGTGACGAAAAAGATCGCGTCGTAGTTCGTGAAGACGGACGCCCGACATATCTTGCCGGCGATATCGTATATCACAACCAAAAGTTTGAACGCGGGTATGAGCACTATATCAATATCTGGGGTGCCGATCACCACGGATATATCGCTCGTGTAAAATCTGCGATCGAGTATCTCGGGTACGACAAAGAGAAACTTGAAGTGCTCCTTTCTCAGATGGTGAGCCTGCTTAAAGACGGTGAACCGTACAAGATGAGTAAACGTGCAGGGAACGTAATCCTTATGAGTGATATCGTCGAAGAGATCGGTTCAGATGCACTCCGTTTTATCTTTGCAAGTAAAAAGAGTGACACTGCTTTAGAGTTTGATTTAAGCGAATTTAAAAAGCAAGACAGCTCAAACCCGATCTTTTATATACAGTATGCACACGCAAGGATAAAGACACTTCTTTCAAAAGCTGAAGTGTCAAATGAAGATATCGCAAATGCGAGTCTGAAAAACCTTAATGAAAATGCAGATACACTTCTTTTTGATGCCCTTTTACTGCCGGAAGTGATCGAAGATGCATTTCACTCTCGTCAGATCCAGAAGCTGCCTGATTACCTTAAGGCACTCGCTGCATCACTGCACAAGTTTTACTACGATGTGCGTGTTATCGGGACAGAGGATGAGGCAAAACTGCTTAAACTCTTGTCGGTTGTGGCACTGAGCATCAAAACAGGTCTCTCACTTATGGGGATCGAAGCAAAAGACAGAATGACTAAAGAGGATGATTAATAAGCTCAGGATAGAGTTTATACACCTCTTTGAGATACGCTTTTGGTACTTGTATAAGTATCGGGTGTTTCTCTTTATCTAACCAATGTAAAATCTTCAGCAGATCTTTTTCTTTCATCGATGTACAGCCTGCCGTTGGATGATTTGGCTCTTTTTCTATATGCAAAAATATACATGAACCTCTTTGTTTCTTTTGTCCAGGATTATGCTTAACGAGCAGACCGTATTTATATTGTTCATCTTCTCTTTTCATATGCTCAAAACTGTTTATGCCTTTAGAGAAATTGACAAACCTATTGTAGTATTTTGACTCGCTGTCATCGACACACAACAGTTTTTCATCTGCGTACAGATAAGGGATGTTGAGCTCAAAATTTTTTTGATACCCAAATGCAGTCCCTAAGTGAAATATCCCGGCAGGGGCCTTTTTATCTCCCTCTTTTTTGATCGGTTCATCACTTTTATGTCTCAGTTCTTTAAAACCTATACCCCAGCCTAAACCATTCTTCCCAAGGTTCACATCTACCGAGCCAAACACCTTTTTACCAGCCTCGTAAGCAGAGAGTTTTGCCTTTGAACTGTTAAAATCATCTGCAACTACCAAAAGGATTTCAGAGGCCCCGAGAGCCGAAAAGGAAAAACTTAGAACAATTAAGAATACTTTTATCATAATGTATGTTACTATTAGGAAGATTTGATACAAATAAAAGTTGGGAAAATAATGGATATACAGATCAAGCAAGCAACTACAGACGACATAAGCTTTCTTGCAAAGATGATACTAAAGAGTTCTCGTGCCGGAAAAAAGAGGGGTTTTTTTGATCTCGTATTTACAGAGAGCTCTGATGAAGAGTTACTTCAGAAGATCGAACAATTAACACAGACATCAGCACGCAGTCACTGCCATTATAAAAACTTTTTAGTTGCAAGTATTGACGGCGATTATGTAGGGACACTGTGTAGTTACGAGCCGAGGATCTCCAAACAGGAGACTTTTATGGCGGCACTCGAAGAGATAGGGTGTTGCGAAGATGACAAGGTAAGTGTTTTAGATGCATACTTCAACTGCAGTTTTGAGGTACGACACTCCACTTTGATGTTTGACTTTATGGAGGAGATGGACGGCTTTGTCGACGTAGGCGTATTAAAAGCGTTGATGCAGAAGTCGCTTCTCACTGCAAGACTCAAAGGGTACAGAAAAGCACAGACCATTATTGAGATAGGCTCTTTGGAAAAAGAGATGTTTTACAAAAAACTAGGCTTTGCTTTTATAGAGCAAAAAGAGTGTGAAAGCTACAAAGAGATCTTTGGTCGAAACGGGATCATGCTCTTTGAGATCGAGTTTTAGGACCTAAGTGATAGAACCCTCGATTCTCTCCGTTATCCCTCCAGTTCTTGCTATATTTTTAGCACTTTATACAAAAAACGTTTTACTCTCCCTTTTGGGGGCGATATTTGTCGGTATATTTATACTCCATAACTTTGCGATCGCGGAGAGTATAAGCGGTGTTGTTGCTCTCTTTGGAGCCCTTCTTTCAAAAGGGTGGATCTTAAAAACACTCTGTTTTGCCATCTTAGTCGGAAGTATAATGGAGATACTCGAACGCTCGGGTGCGGTAGCTTCTTTTGTCCACTATATGACCAAAAAACGCTCGATAGTAAAAACTCCTCGCGGGGCGTTGATGGTGAGTTACATCATCGGTGTAGTGGTATTTATCGAGTCCTCTATCACCTCGATGATTGCAGGAGCTGTAGGCAAACCGCTATGTGATCAGCAAAAGGTGAGTCGTGCGAAGCTCGCTTATGTCTGTGACTCCACATCGGCACCGATCAGTTCACTGATACTCTTTAACGGCTGGGGAGCGTTGCTGCTTGGGCTTATAATTACACAGATAGACACAGGGATGATAAAAGGGGAGAGTATCTCTATACTTCTTGAGGCGGTGATGTTTAACTTCTACTCTATCAGTGCTTTGGTGGTGACCTTTTTGGTGATCTGGTTCGGACTCGACACAAAAGCGATGCAGGCAGCCGAGGTTCACAAGTACAGAGCCGTTTCTAACAAACCGGGAAGTTTGTGGGATATGATCCTGCCGCTTCTTTTTTTGGTGCTCTCTGTATTTGTATATATGTATCTTACGGGTAACGGTGAGCTTCTCAAAGGGAGCGGTTCGAGCTCTATCTTTTACACGACACTCACTACGATGGCTTTTATGTTTTTGTTTTATATCCCCCGAAAAAAGATCAGTCTGAAAAACTATATAAAGGCCTCTTTTGCAGGTGGCAAAAAACTTTTCCCCATAGCGATGGTATTACTCTTTGCTTTTGGGATAGGCGAGGTGACAAGTGAGTTAAAAACGGGGCTTTATCTTGCCTCTTTCGCCCAGCAAAACATCAGCGTAACACTACTGGCGGCGGTGATATTTGTTTTAAGCGGCATTATCGCATTTTCTACGGGGACAAGCTGGGGGACGTTTTCGATCATGATCCCCATCGCTATCCCGATGGCGGTAGCTTTGGACGGGGATGTAGCTCTTGTGATAGGTGCGGTTATAAGCGGCGGTGTTTTTGGGGATCACTGCTCTCCGATCTCAGACACTACGATCATCTCCTCGCTTGCCAGCGGTACGGGTGTCGTGGAGCATGTCAAAACACAACTGCCCTACGCACTTATAAGCGGAGCTATCGCTCTAGTGCTTTTTATCCTTTTTGGACTTTAGATATGGTACTTGTTAAGGTGTTTTTTGATCAGTGGTTTTAGCTTTTTGGCTTCGGGGGAGTTTGGATAGAGACGGATATACTCTCTGTACTCGTTGACATTCCCCATCTTTTTAGCCTCTTTATACGCCTCTTTCTCTTTATATCTGTTTCTTACAAGTGTAGTGTATCTGTACTCTAGTTTTCCGTTGTTAAATCTGAGTTTGATATTTGGGAGCACTCTGTTGTCGAGGATCTTGCTCTTGAACTGTTTATATCTGCTCGGTGACATCTTGATTGCGATCTTTTTGTGAAAGTTGTTGGTTGTGGAAAAGAGTGTCGCATAGAGTCTTTGACCCTTTTTATCATAAGAGATATCTTTGAGCTTTGGATCTCCGAGAAGTGCTTTGATTGCTTTATTTGCGGAGTGGAACTCTTCATATAGTTTTGAAAATTTTGTATCTAGATCGAGTTTTGGATCGTAGATGATCTTCTCGAGTTTCGAGTCTTTGCGCTGGACGGGAAGGAGCAGGGAGATGTTTTTTGAGTTGTGGATGAGCTCTTTGTCCTGCACCTTTTTACCCATGTAGAGTTTTCCGCTTTTTTTGTAAGCACGGGAGCTGTACGATGTTTTTGTAGAGTACAACACAGGGAGGTTGAAGCGGACGAGGTAGCCTTTGTTCCAAACTACCTGATAATATCTCTGGTACTTTTTAAAAGGGTTGTTTATATCGAGCTCTTTTGCTGTCGGGAGCCTCCATGAGTCTTTGAGACCGTTGAGTTGCAAGGAGTCGAGCTTGGCATAGTTTTCGTGGCGTGAGTTTTGTTTTGAAGCGTGGTATAAAACGATATGGTTATCTATAAAAGGGACCAAAGTGTCAAATTTTGCACGCTCTATGCGGGGTGTGTACTTTGAACCTGCTGCTATGGTTTTAGGGAGAAATCTTTTTGGATGATGTATCTGTACATAATCAATATAGGGAGTCGGCAGAGCCCAGATCAGATCTGTTTTTGGATCAAAAAGGGTGTAGAAACGCTCATTTGTGCTTTTCCATGTGAAGCTTTTGATATATAAACTTTTTTCGAGTTTTACTTTGTAGGTTGTCGGTTTTGTCACCTTGACCCAAGACTTGTGGGTTTTGTACCCTTTTTTGCTCACCTCGATATGGTAGTTACCGCTTTTTAGTTTTATGTCGTGGTGGTATTTCGGGCGGATGTTGAGTATTCTGATCCTTGCCCCCTTGGGTGCTACGACATGGAGTGAAGGGTGCTGCACCACCTTTTTCTTTGTAACTTTTTTCTCTACGGTAGTGTTGTTCTCCTGTTTAGGAGGTATCGCTTTTGGTGCTGAACAGGCACTAAAAAAAACTACAATAAAGAGAAAAACAGATACAAAGAGATTCATTTTTTAGACTCCTAAGTAATGATTGATCGAGTAGCGCATATCCTCATCGAGGTTTTCCATCCCCGTGAGCATCCAGCGCATATAGCCAGGGTCTTGAGCGGCTACCTCTTGAAGTGTTTTGTTTCTGTACTTTCCAAAACGGAAAGTTTTTACAAGAATAGGCTCTTTTGTAAGGGCTACCATCTTCTCAACGGGATTTTCGCTTGGAAATTTTGCCTGCACAGCCTCTCTGAGTTTGGTCAAAAAGAGTTTTAGGACAAGTACGTCCCCGATCGCATCGTGGGCTTTTACTTCGATCCCGAGTTTGTCGGCTTCTTGCTGCTCCTCTTTGTAGAGCCCCATCTTGTAGCGGAAGTACTGAAGTCTGTGCGCCTCTTCGTCGTCAAATATATGCTTTGCAACTCTCAGGGTGTCGATCAGCTGCATTTGCAGATCGAAGCCCTCTTTTTGCAACATCCCTATATCGAAAGGGGCGTTGTGGATGATCATATAGTTCTCGGGTGTATTGAGCTCAAGAAGTCTTTTGTACGCAGTGGTATCTACACACTGAGGCATACCCTCGAGCATTTCGGGAGTGATGCCGTGCACCTCCATCGCAGGGTATTTGATCTCTACGTCGCAAGAGCAGAACTCATTGTGTACCTCTATATCTTTTGCTCCGAGTACCATGTAACCAAGCTGTATAACTCTGTCTAACTCATCTGTCCCTGTTGTTTCCGTATCTAGTATTATATATTTTGCCATTAAGACCTCTTATCTGTTTCTATTGATTTTAAATTTTGCCGTAAATTTTTTTGTTGCATTTGGTTGAACCGTAACACCAAATGTAACTAAATTTCCCTTAGTAAAAGTATAGTTTTCTTTTGATGAGACTTTTGCACTTTTATCTTTACTAAAAGGAACATATATCTCAAAGGTTTTTGTCTCATCCGAGTTGTTTGTGAGTGTATAGAGCACTTTGGACTCGAGACGGTGTTTTGACTTTTGTTTCTCCAGCAGTGTCTGTGTAAGTTTAAGATCAAACTCTTTGCCGATAGGGAGATCTATCTCTGTATTTTTCGGTGTGTGGGAGATGCTGCTCTCCCCTAAAAGTATAGTTTGTCCTTTGAGTTTTGAGTAGACTCTTACCACCCCTTTTGGAAGCACATCCTCTAACTTTTGCAGAACTACGTGCTGCATCACGTCACTTTTTTGCTCCCCTTGGAGGTAGAGGGGATTGCGTGTTTGTACTTTGTAGTGCTTTTTATATTTTAGTCGATCGAGTGTGAGAAACTTCAGCTGCGTTTTTTCGTTGTTGGCGATATCTACACGAAAAGGGATTTTGTAAAAATGATACCCCTGAAACGCTTGGTGTTGTGCGGTGGTGTCACGCTCGGCAAGTGCCGCTACGGCTTTGTAGGTTCTCGGGGTGTAGTTGGCTACAAAGTTCACATCTCCTGCAAGGAGTGAGAGTGCAGTGTTGTGAAATGCTTTTCCTGAGTGGTTGTTGATGGTGATCCAGCCGTTGAGATCGGCACTGTCGTCGCTGAGATCCAAGATGTAGTCGCTTTTAAAAGAGATGTTTTTGAGCAGGTAGTTTAGCTCCATCTCTGCGTCGATCTTTTTGTCTGTTTTGATGTTCCAAACGAGAGAGGGTTTTGTGATCAGGGTGTTCGGGATGTTCTTAAATACTATATCTTTGACCTTGGTCGTAAAGATATTGCCCTCTTTGGTACGAATGAGAGCTGATTTTCCGTTTGCCGAGAGGAGGGTGGCTCTTTGAGTTTTGGACTTTTTCTTTTTGAGTTCGATCTCTTTGCCTATGTGGGCATCGAGCATCTTCTGAAGACTCAGCTTGTCATACTTGTACTGCTGGGAGTAGAGTGTGATCCCTTGCGGGAGTTTGATACTTACGGAATCGGTGTTGATCGTGCTTGCTACATTGTCGTAGACGATAAGAGTATCATCACGACTGAGTTTGAGATCTCGCGTTTCATGGACAAGTGCACGGTTGGCATTGTAAACAACGAGTGAGGAGTCTGTCGGTTTGTTTGAGAGTGTGGCACCAAAGCCAAGAGATGAAAGCAGTAAAAGTGACATGAGCGTTTTCATAAGAGTACCCCTTTTAAACTTGAATAGTTAATGATACTCTATTATGAAAAATTTGTCTAAAGTGGGATTGGCTTTTCTGGCTTTGTTATATACCAATTCGTCAATCTGATTTATCATTTTTTGATGATTTCTCTTTATGTGGTTGATTGTATGTTCCATTTCCAAATAAATGAACACTAAAAATATTAATTTAAATGATTGAAATATTGTATTTGCAGTTGCGTACTTAGTTTTTCCCTCGTTCCCATCGTCCTCGATGGGAACGCATATAACTAAAATTACAAATATAACTCAATAATTTAGATATATACACTCCAATGCTGGAGCATTGGAGCGAGAAAAAATGAAAAGTTTAATTTTTATAAAGCAATCGATACCGTTTTCTAACAACAAGATATTGTAAAATAAGAATAATGAGGTAAATCCAGATAAACATAGGGTTAAACATTAGAACAAGCCAACCTAAATATTTTTCAATGATACTACTTTGTCCAATTGTAGTGTAGCCTGTGTGCGTTTCCTTATCGTTATAATACCAGCCACCTGCGTAGATATTGTCATCTATATTTGGTTGTTTGTATTTATAGTAGGTAAGATGTACATCTTTTAGTTTGTCAGGTAGTTCTTTGTCAATATCTAAAAAAATATCTTTATGATGAGTTAGTATATATTTTTTCATTTTATTTTGAATTTCAGTGTCATTTATGTCTATTTGAAGTTTGTAACTTATGCCCAAAATATCAGGATGTCCAGAAATCATGATTTTTACTGGTGTAATGCGTGAGCCTTTTTTTAAAGTATATTCACGATAAAGATCCATTGTTTGGTATATCTTAAAAATTTTGTCGTTATCAAAGTAGTCATAGTCATGTAGATTGTCGATCGAAATTAGAGTAGATGTGTCAAAAGGTGAATGAGTTAAATTATAATCTCGTTGTGTAATTACTTCATTTTGAAGAATGGGATATATATAGGGGTTTGAAAATCTTGTAAATGCTAAAATTAATAATATCACCACAGCCACAAAGTTAAAAATAAAAGGACGAAAACTTTTTGATACAACACTGTCTGCTAATAAGAAAAAAACAAATGGAGCAGAAAAGAACATACGAGTAAAACCATCATTAAAAAAAGTAGCTATGATACAAAGATAAGTGATAATATAAATGGGTAGTGTTCAATAATCTGTGTCAGCATCGGATAATTCCTAAAATTGTATCAT
>JBEWQA010000035.1:0-16771 GCA_047689515.1 Candidatus Sulfurimonas kebritensis | reverse complement strand
TTTAAAGTTTTCAGATTTTGAGGCCTTAAACTCTTTTGCATAGTAGTGAACCATTACAGGATCTGAACCAAGTGTTTTGTTGATAGTCTCTTGTGCTGTTTCAAGATAGTCATTGATAGACTTGTCTGATTTTGAGTTGATGTTTGCCGTGATGTCGGGCTGAATAGCAATAACTTCACTGATCGATAAAAGTGTATCATACTTTTGATCTAAAATGTTTTCTAAGTGTGTTGAGTTGACTCTATGAACTTTCATGTATATTTTTTGAGCGACATTGTTGCTCATATAGTTGATCAAAAACATTGATGCAAGGATTCCAAAGGTAGAAACAAGGGTCAGGGTGGTAAACCATAAACCTTTGTTTTGCTTCATTTTTTTAATGAGTGACTGTATAAAGTTTATAAAACTAAACATCTTAGAGCGCCTTTTTTTAGAAGATCTTAGCATAAAAAAACTGTTTTATGCTAGTGAAAATAGTTTTTATCTGCTTATAGAGATATTTTGAACTTTTTTTGATGTACACTATTGACTTTTCGAGTCTGCTTTTGGAATGGATTGAAAGAAATACATCCTCCAAAGCTTCCCGTTCTTTTTTCGTTAAAGCTCCCATTTAGTCATCCTTTAATTTATTGATCTTTCTTACAGCACGAACAATCTCATCGTCGTCTAACATACCGAGCATTTTGATTACCGCTGCAGCAGCTTGCGGTTTTGCACGGCCGAGCTTCCAGTCCTGGTATGTACGCATAGATATCCCTAAAGAGTTTGCCATATCTTTTAAAGAGATCTTGCGCCCGTTTTTTTGTGATTCGACCGAATTATGAAGTATGTTAAACAAGTCATCAATTTGCATAACGAAAAGTATACGGGTTAAATACTTAAATATACATTTATTATGCAAAATTATAATAAAAAAAGTATATTTAGTACGAAATATAATATTTTTAATAATATAAAATATATATATTGAATTATTAATTGTGTTAAATATACGGAATACCGTATGTTTTTTAGATAAAAAAAGCCTCGAAGCCCTTAGGGACTTCAGAGGCGCAGAAAATAAAATTTAAATTTTTAGTTTAAAAGATCCGAATAGTCATACTTTGAAAGGTTGAGATAGATTTTTCCGTTTTGTTTGATTACACGAATATCACTGCCATACGCTGCTAAAAATCTTTTTTTGATCACTTTTCTTTGCGAGGATGGAATATCTAAACTTTTAAGATACTCTTTTAGTTCGATAACCTGTCCGTCCTTTTTATCGTTTGCAGAGCTAATCGCTTCAACTTCATGGATCGTTGCGTTCTCTTTTTCAAGAGTAAGTTTTGTATTGATAAGCTCTAGTATATTTTTGAGCTGTTCATCTTTTTTACTGTAGACCTGCTCGATTCTTCCCATCTCGTCACGAAGCATCTGCTCTTTGTCGTCTATAAGCTTGTCGATCTTCTCTTCGAGTTGTGCGATCTTCTCTTTGAGTTGGCGATTCTCTTTTTGATAGAGCCCGATCACCATAGAGACTGTTGTTTTTTTTGCTGCAGGAGGATTATTGCTCTGTGCTTTTTTTTGTGTCTGCTGCGCTTTTTTTTCTTGATGAATAGCTTCCCTTTTGTTGGGCTCAAGGGAGTTTCTTGTTACTATTATATAGGTGACTCCGTCTTCTATAATATAGTTGAGTTTTTTTGCTCTTAGTTTTGAGTTGATCATCTCTTTTGACATTTTAAAATGTTTGGCATATTCATCTAAGGTGAGTCGCATAGTTTTCCTTATAAAAAGTCTAATTTTGGAGGGGTAATTATACCCGATTTTCGAAGCCACACTAAATACCCCGTCTTCTCATTCATATGCTTATCATGGAATGTATAGGCTTTGGAACGTTTAAACTCCCGCTCTATTAAAATTTTTTCGAAATCTTTGTGATAGCGCAAAAATTTTTTAAGCTCTTTATATGCAGCATCAGAGACCATCACGGTAGAGATCGAGAAGTGTTTAAACTCTATATATCTTGAACAGTCGTTCAAACCGTTTCCGATATAGTTCTCATTTCCGAGTATATCGATAAAGCGGTTGACGCCTCCTGTATGTACAGCTACTTTAATCCCTTGAAAATAAGGATATTTGTTTGCTATCTGATCGGAGAAATGGTTAAAACTCAAACCTAAAAAAGTTCCATACCCTTTGAGTTTCGGATCGAGTATGCAGTAGAAGCCGTCACCGGTGGAGACAAAGCTGAGAATCAATGTAGAAAGCGGCATTTTGGAGCTGCTTAACATTTTTGAGATCACTTTTTTATAGCTTTTGGTTAAAAAGGTGATGATCTCAAGCTGCTGCTCGGAGCTGAGTGTTGAGAAGTTAATAATATCCACTAAAATAATGTCGGTGATAAGCTCTTGTTTCATGGAGAAGATTTTATCATAAAGTTGTTTTAAAACTACTATATTATATAATTCGATCAGAAAATTATTTTTGGGGAATGTTCTATGAGTAAAGGTATATTAGATATTGTAAAACCGGGTGTCTTGTTTGGCGAAGATGTTATAAAAGTTTATGAACACGCAAAAGAGGTTGGCTTTGCCATCCCTGCAGTCAATGTTGTCAATACTGACTCGATCAACGGTGTTTTAGAGGCTGCTGCAAAAGCATCTTCACCTGTGATTATCCAGTTTAGCAACGGCGGTGCTTCATACTTTGCCGGTAAAGGGTTATCTAATGAGGGTGAAAAAGCTGCAATCCCTGGTGCTATCGCTGGTGCGATGTATATACATATGATGGCTGAAACTTACGGTGTACCTGTTATACTGCACACTGATCATGCGGCAAAAAAACTGCTTCCGTGGATCGATGCATTGTTAGATGCGGGTGAGGTACACTATCAGGCATATGGAAAACCGCTTTTCTCTTCACATATGTTAGACCTCTCAGAAGAGTCTTTAGAGGAAAATATTGAGATCTCAAAAAAATACCTTGAGAGAATGGCAAAGATCGGTATGCATATCGAGATCGAACTTGGTGTGACCGGCGGTGAAGAAGACGGTGTTGACAACACAAACATCGACAATGCACTTTTATATACGCAGCCTGAAGAGGTGGCATACGCTTACGAAGAGCTTGGTAAAGTATCTCCAAACTTTACTATTGCAGCTTCATTTGGAAATGTTCACGGTGTATATAAGCCGGGTAATGTAGTGCTGACTCCAAAAATTTTAGACAATTCACAAAAATATATTCAGGAGAAATACAATACGGCAGAGAAACCTGTATGTTTTGTATTTCACGGTGGATCGGGTTCTCAGCCTGAAGAGATCGAAGAAGCTATCTCTTACGGTGTAATTAAAATGAATATCGATACAGATACACAATGGGCTACATGGGCCGGTGTAAAAGAGTATGTTGAAAAAAACAACGGTTATCTACAAGCACAGATCGGAAACCCTGAAGGGGAAGATAAACCAAATAAAAAATACTATGATCCGAGAAAATGGTTACGTGCAGGACAAGAGGGGCTTAGAGAGCGTGTGATCGAAGCGTTTAAAGATCTGAATGCGATGGACAGAAACTAGGTTCTATTTTCTTAAAATATTTTCGATACTTTTGGTATCGGGATATTTGGCATAATGTTCCTCTAGCAGGTGTTTTAATTTATTGGGGTTAAAACGCCAAAAATGTTCCCCGTCAAAGTTTTCATGAGCTTTTACTTCTTCGTAAAGTTCATTTAAAGAGATCTCAGGATGATTGTTCTGTATAGTTTGGAGTACAAGTTCGAGCAGTTTCTCTTTTGCTTCGGGAGTCGTGTCATCATCTCTCAACCGTTCATTTGGCAAAAAAGCATAAATCTTCCATACACTTATAATTAGAAAGCCTATGAAAAATATCATCATAATTGTTGAAGTATTTAAATCCATTTGAGGATTATATCATAAGAAATTCGCTAAACTTTTACTTATGAATGATAAAGTATTTACAAAACCTATAAAGAAACAGTTTGAGTTTGATGAAGAAGTCGCTGCTGTTTTTGATGATATGTTGGAGCGCAGTGTCCCCTTTTATAAAGATTCTCAAAAAATTACAAAGTTTTTTGCACTTAAAAATCTTCAAAAAGATGGAGTACTTTACGACCTTGGATGTTCAACAGCGAGTTTACTTTTAAGTATACACAGAGACTTGGAGGAGCAAGCAGAGCTGATCGGGCTTGATAACTCTGAAGCGATGCTTTCGCGTGCACAAAGGAAGATAGAAGCCTTTGGTGCAAATATAGAGGTACAGCTTGCAGATATTTTGGACTACGAGTATAAAGAAGCAGATGTGTTTATAAGTAACTACACACTGCAGTTTATACGCCCTCTTGTACGGGAAAAACTGATCAAAAAGATTGCCGCTACACTGAAAAAAGAGGGTGTGTTTATATTTAGTGAAAAGGTGATTTCCCACCACTCAAAACTCAACAAAGACCTGATCGAGTGTTATTATGACTTTAAAAAAGAGCAGGGGTATAGTGAGTATGAGATTATGCAAAAGCGTGAAGCACTTGAAAATGTCTTAGTCCCTTACAGTGAAGAGGAAAATATCAAGATGACTTTGGAAAACGGGTTTTCCCATTGTGAAGTGGTATTTCGCTGGGCGAACTTTGCAACATTTATAGCTATTAAGTAAAACTTACCAGACATTCCCTTTCGGGGCTGTCTCTTTTTTTCTGATAACATCTTTCATCTGCTCATACGTAACAAGATCATCCTCCCCACACTCTTTGTGGTAGTAGCCTTGGAGATCGTAGTACTCTTTACAATCACTGTAATATTTTAAAGAGATACCGTGTTTGTTGACACAGCCGGAGAAGCTAAGAACTAAAAAGATAAATAGTAGGCTAGTTTTTTTCATATCGGTAGGTAAGCAAAGAGTATTCCTTATACTTTAAAAGTCTCTTTTGTTTTACAAAACTCTGTTAAAAAACACTCGTCACACTTAGGGTTTTTCGCTCGACATATATATCTGCCAAAAAGTACCATCCCCTGATGCAGGGCATGCAGATCGTTTTTAAACTTTTTAACGAGTGTAGCTTCGGTCGCTTTTGGAGTTTTGTCGTCGCTCAAACCTAAACGGTGTGAGACACGAAATACATGGGTATCTACCGCCATCAGGTTTGCACCTGTGTATTCGATCATAACAACATTGGCAGTTTTTTGTCCGACACCTGCAAGGGTTTGGAGCTCTTTTTCGTTCATCGGGATCTCGCCGTCGTATACTTCGACCACCCTTTGGGCCATCGTTACGATATTTTTCGCTTTGTTGTTAAAAAATGAACAGGTGTTAATAAGTGCTTTAACATCTTCAATGTCAGCTTCAGCCAGCTCTTTTGGCGAGGGGTACTTTTCAAAAAGCGCGGGGGTGATTAGATTGACTCTTTTGTCGGTACATTGCGCTGAAAGCGCTACGGCTACGACAAGTTCATAAGCGTTTTTATATTCCAGTTCCGTTACCGCATCGCTGTATCGTTCGACAAAAAGTTTGTGGATCTCTGCTATCTCTTTTTTTGTTGCTTTTTTCATAGGAGAAATTCTAGCAAATTTGTATTAATATTAATTTATATGCTATAATCAAAAGTTTATGTTAATTTTAATTTGTTAAAAGGTGTAGTGATGGGTTTGTTTTCTATATTTTCATCAGGTAGTAAAGAGCAAAAAAGAGTAACACATACCCCAGAGGTTGTAAAAAGCGGGGTTGAAGATCGTTTAGACAGAGATTTTTTCATTGATTTGGCGGATGAAAGTGAAGAGATGTTACTCTATTTCCTCAAAGGGACAGGCTGGATCGGTGCAAATGCAACTTTCTTACACAAGATGAACTACCACGACATCAACGACTTTAAAAGAAACAACAGCAGTATCCGTGATATCTTTTTAAATGAAAGTGAAGAGATATTTACCGAATCGGATAAATCTTGGCTAGACTATATAAGAAAGTACAAAGCCAACGGCTACAGAGTAAGTTTAGTTGACAGAAGCAAGAATGCCAAAGTGATGGTAATAGATGCAAAAACCTATCAGTCAAAACACAACCATAACCTTTACGTACTGCAGCTTAAAGATGTAAGTGAGCTCGCTAAAGCAGAGGAGAAAACCCAGGAAGTTGAAAAATTAAAAACAAAATTTTTGGAAAATATAGGGCATGAGTTCCGTACACCTATGAACGGGATCCTTGGGTTTGTCGATCTTTTAGAACATACACAACTTAGCGCGAAACAAAGCGAATATATCTCAATGATCCATAGAGCGTCAAAAAACCTGATGACAAATATAGAGACACTTTTAGACCTTGCACAGCTGCAAAGCGGCAGGCTCGAGCTCTCCAATGAAACGTTTAATGTACTGCCTCTTGTTGAGAGACTTGCCAAGAGTTTTACAAAACAGGGCAAGGAGAAGGGGATAAAGGTGATGAGCTTTATCGATCCGAAACTTCCTAAAGAGATCAACACTGATCCGAAAAAAGTGATGCAGGTACTTACCGCCTTGGTATCTAATGCCGTGAAGTTTACACCGCGCGGCGGCAAGGTGATCATTGAAGTAAAACTGCTCAAAAGACAACAAAACGGTGACTGCTCTATAGGTTTTAGCGTCAAAGACACGGGACAGGGGATCTCCGAAGAGCAGATCGCTATGGTGAATGAACCGTTTACTGCAGGGGAACATGCTGATGAGAGACTCGGTGTAGGACTAAGCCTCTCTTCAGGTCTGACGAAACTTCTAGGCTCAAAACTCCATATCTCAAGTGACGGAAACGGTACCTATGCAAACTTTGCCCTAAACCTGAAAAAATCTAAAGGACAAAACTATAAAATGGTGCCTAAGAGAAAAGTAAAGGTGCTTCTTCTTGATAAAAACAAGATCGAAGAGGCAAACTTTTTGACAATCTATCTCCGTGCTTTTGCTTTAGATGTTGTTAAATCAAATGTTTTAGATGCACATATATATGATGATGTAGATGCGGTATATGTCGTGGCAAACCAAAAAGATTCCTCATGGATGTTAGAGCTTGGAACTTACGCAAAAAGAACACCGGTAGCTATGCTTCTAGAAGAGCATGAAAAACTCCAAACTAAACTCACACACCTTATAGACGATGTGATCAACAAACCGCTCTTGCCAAGTATTATGGCCGATCACTTCTACTCATTTAACAAAGTGGAAGTAAAAGAGGAGAAAGAGGAGAAGTTCTCTTTGGAAGAGGAGCATGTATCTGCTCTTGTCGTTGAGGATAACCTAATCAACCAAAGACTTATCAAAATTTTATTACAAGAGTATAATGTCCAGGTGACAACTGCGTCAAACGGTTTAGAAGCGATCAAGCTCTATAAACAAAATAGCTTTGATATCGTGTTTATGGATATAGATATGCCGCAGATGAACGGAATCGTTGCGACAAAAGAGATCAAAAGTATAATGGATCTGGATGTGAAACGGGTACCTGTTGTCGCATTAACGGCTCTTTCTATGGATGGTGATAAAAAGATGTTACTCGAAGAGGGCTTGGATGATTATCTTGCAAAACCTCTTACCCGAGATAAATTAGAAGCAATTTTAGAAAAATATTTAAAAGTTCATGTATAGTTTTGTTTAATATTTGTTATCCAATTCCTACTACACTTACTTAACACAAATGTAATAAGGATACATAATGAATAAGGCAAAAAAATTACTCTCTGTTGTTCTCTTAGCCGGAACAATTGCATCAGCGCAAACTTTAGTGACGGTAAACGGTAAATCGATTACACAAAAAGATGTAGATGCTGAATTGATGAGAGCTACGCAGGGAAGATTTAACCAAGTTCCTGCAGAAAAACAAGCAGCTTTTAGACAACAGGTACTACAACAACTTATCGGAAAAGAGCTGATCTTTGAAGATGCTAAGAAAAACGGTGTTTTAAAAACAAAAGAGTACAAAACAGAGTATAAAAAACTTGAACAACGTATGAAACAAGAACTTGCTATTCAGGTATGGCAAAAACAGCTTTTAGACGGAATCAAAGTTTCGGATAAAGACCTTAAAAAGTATTACAACGATAACAAAGGGGAGTTCAACGAGCCAAAAAGTGTTCACGGGCGCCACATTTTAGTAGAAAAAGAGGATGAAGCGAAAAAAATTATCGCACAACTTAAATCATTAAGCGGTGATAAACTCAAACAAAAATTTATCGCTCTTGCAAAAGAGAAGTCAACAGGACCTAGCGGACCAAAAGGCGGTGATCTAGGTTACTTTACAGAGGGACAAATGGTGCCTGCGTTTAATGATAAAGCATTCTCTATGAAAAAAGGTACTGTAACTACAGAACCTGTAAAAACACAGTTTGGTTACCATGTGATCTATATTGAAGATAAAAAACCTGCAATGACAAGAAAATATGCTGAGGTAAAACCATTTATCGAACAACGTCTTAAAATGGAACAGTTTAAATCGGCTATGAAGAAAAAAATGGACGCATTACAGAAAAAAGCAGTTATCAAGTAACTGATGCAAAATTCCCCCATCTTTAAGCTCTCTCTTGATGGGAGAGAGTTTTTAGTAAAGCGAGACGATCTGATCGACAGACATCTTGCAGGAAACAAATACAGAAAACTCTACACACTTCTACAAACTTCACAAAAAAGATATAAAAAAATCATCTCTTACGGCGGTTCACAGTCCAATGCTATGCTCGCAATAGCTGCATTATGCAAGCAGAAATCGTGGGAGTTTATCTACTATACAAAACCATTAAGTGCCACGCAAAAAGAGCAAAACAGCGGAAATTTTTATGAAGCTTTATCTTTGGGTATGCAACACCAAGAGATAGCAGATGAGTTGTATAAAGATTTTATAGCATCATTGAGAATAAACCCTGATGAGCAAACATTTATAGTAGATCAGGGTGGTGCGGTTACAGAGGCACAAGAGGGTTTGGAACTATTGGCATCTGAAATAAGAGCAGAGGCTGAAGTTCTGAAAAAAGAGGGTGTAAAAGCACTCGCTACACCTTCTGGAACGGGGACAACAGCACTTTTTTTAGCCCGAGCTCTGCCTGAGTTTACTATATATACGACACCGTGTGTTGGAGATGCCGAGTATCTCAAAACACAGATGCTCGCTTTGGTTGAGGAGTTGCCTCAAAATTTAGAGATATTATCCCCGAAAAAAAAGTACCATTTTGCAAAACTCTATAAAGAGTTTTATGAACTTTACAAAAGAACAAAAGAAGCAGGTGTAGAGTTTGATCTGCTTTATGCTCCGCAGATGTGGCAGACACTTTTAGAACAAACAGATGAAAAGGTTTTGTATATCCACAGTGGAGGGGTTACGGGCAACAGTTCCATGCTTGCAAGGTATAAGGAAAAGTATAATGTTACTTAAGTAGCATTGTGTTTTTCAAAAATAGAGTACACTGCTATCTAGAATTGAATAAAGGATCTATAAATGAGTAATAATATTTTTGAAAAACTAACACACAATATGACACAAGCGATTGAGAGTGCAGTTTCACTTGCACTTCACAATAAAAACCAAGAGGTAGCACCTGAACACTTTTTATGGGCGCTTCTAACAAACCACGACTCGGTACTTAATCAGATGTTTAACAAGATGGGGATCGATAAGGTGGCAATGGAGCTCGATGTTAAGTCTATGGCTGAAAAGCTGCCGACATCATCTTCAGTCTCAAAAGAGAATATAAGACTTTCACAAAATTTTGTACGTACACTCGAAACGGGTATGGGGCTGATGACAAAAAACGGGGATGCTTACCTTGCAGTAGATACATACATATTGGCGAACTTAAAAACAGAACCTTATGCGACACTGTTTAAGAAGTATCTTGATGTGATGGCTTTGGAGAAAGAGATCGAAGCTTCGCGCGGAGGTGCGAAGATCGACTCTCAAAGTGCCGATGAAAACTTAGAGTCTTTATCCAAGTATGGAGTTGATTTAACAAAAGAAGCGGCAGAAGGTAAACTCTCACCAGTAATTGGACGTGATGAAGAGATCACGCGTATGATGCAGATCCTTATCCGTAAAACAAAAAACAATCCAATGTTGCTTGGTGAACCCGGGGTTGGTAAAACAGCTTTAGTTGAAGGGCTGGCACAGAGAATCTATCATAATGAAGTACCGACATCTCTGCAAAACAAGCGTGTAATCGCTCTTGATATGAGTTCGCTTGTAGCGGGTGCAAAATATCGCGGTGAGTTTGAGGATCGTTTAAAAGCAGTGATCGAAGAGGTGAAAAGTTCAGGAAATATCATCCTCTTTATCGATGAGATCCACACCATTGTCGGTGCGGGTGCATCTGAGGGGAGTATGGATGCGGCAAATATCCTAAAACCGGCATTAGCTCGTGGAGAACTACATACTATCGGGGCTACAACTCTCAAAGAGTATAGAAAATACTTTGAAAAAGATGCCGCGTTACAGCGTCGTTTCTTGCCTATTCAACTTGATGAGCCTACGGTAAATCAATCATTGCAGATCTTGCGTGGTATCAAGGAGCGTTTAGAAGCACACCATAATGTAAATATCACAGACTCTGCACTTGTAGCGGCTGCTCGTTTGAGTGACCGTTATATTGCAGATCGTTTTTTACCCGATAAGGCGATTGACTTGATCGATGAGGCTGCAGCGGAACTCAAAATGCAGATCGAGTCGGAACCACATGAACTTAGCGGAGCAAAACGTAAAGTAAGTGAGCTGATGGTTGAGAAAGAAGCACTCAAAATGGAGAAAACTCCTGCAAATGAGAAGCGTCTTGGCGAGATCGAAAAAGAGCTGGCAGATGTAAAAGAGGAGCTGCAGAAACTTGAAGCGCAGTTTGATAATGAGAAACAGGTGTTTGAGAGAGTCTCTAAGATCAAAGGGGAGATCGATGCCAAACGACGTGAGGCTGATCAGGCAAAAACACAGAGTGAGTTTAACCGTGCAGCAGAGATAGAGTACGGAGAGATCCCAAAACTGATAGAGGAAGAAAGTGAACTCAATAAACAGTGGGAGCAGATGCAAGAGAGCGGGACCCTGCTGAAAAATTCAGTTGACGAGGAGTCTATCGCTTCAGTTGTTTCACGCTGGACACACATCCCTGTTAACAAGATGCTTCAAGCTGAACAGGAGAAGATCCTGCACGTTGAAGATGAGTTAAACAAAGATGTAGTGGGGCAGTCTAAAGCTACCCATGCGGTAGCTCGTGCGATCAAAAGAAACAAGGCGGGTCTGAGTTCACAAAACTCTCCGATCGGAAGCTTCTTATTTTTAGGACCGACAGGGGTCGGTAAGACACAGACGGCTAAAACTTTAGCGAAGTTCCTGTTTGACTCGGAAGATTCGATGATAAGAATTGACATGAGTGAATATATGGAGAAACACGCAGTATCCCGTTTAGTTGGGGCAGCTCCCGGGTATGTCGGCTATGAAGAGGGTGGACAGCTTACTGAAGCCGTACGTCGTAAACCATACTCGGTAGTGCTTTTCGATGAGGTTGAAAAAGCACACCCTGATGTGTTTAATGTACTGCTGCAAGTTCTTGATGACGGGCGTTTAACAGACAACAAAGGGGTGACGGTTGATTTTTCAAATACGATCATTATCCTGACATCAAATATCGCCTCAGATAAGATCATCAATAACCCGGGCTCAGAGGAGCTTGACAATATGGTAATGGCTGAGTTAAAACAGGCTTTTAAACCGGAGTTTTTAAACCGTCTTGACGATGTTGTGATCTTTAATGCCCTTGGCGCTGATCAGATCAAAGGTATCGTTAATCTTTTCTTTGCGGATATTCAGGCAAAAGTGAAAGACAGAGATATCGAACTTAGCCTCAGTGAAGAAGCAAAAGCGTATATCGCCGAAGCGGGATTTGATCCAGTATATGGTGCAAGACCGCTTAAGCGTGCCCTTTATGAGATCGTCGAGGACAAACTAGCCGATCTTATCTTGGAGGGGAAAGTTAAAGAGGGAAGTTCGGTTGAGTTTGTAGTTGAAGATCAGACGATAAACGTCGTAGTTAAATGATCTTCGATAGGCAGGGGTTTACCGATATGGTAGCCCTGCGCATAATCAACTCCGAGTGATTTTACCATCTCCAAAATATCCTCTGAAGATACAAACTCTGCAATCGTTTCAACATTGAGTTTTTTTGCAAGGGAGACGATTGTCTCGACCATGATCTGAGAACTAAGATCGCGTGTGATGTTTGAGATCAATGAGGCATCGATCTTGATATAATCAACAGGAAGGTTAAGGATATGGGTAAAGTTCGAGTATCCGCTTCCAAAGTCGTCTAAGGCTATTTTGATACCGTAGCTCTTCATCTTCATACAAAATGAATACACCTCTTCATAGTTGTCAAAATCTTCTGTTTCAAGCAGTTCAACAGTTAAATATTCAGCATATTCAAAACCATCTAAAACAGAGTAGAGATACTTTACCGTTCGCTCGTTTTTAATATCTGTAAGTGAGAGGTTGAGTGAACAGGGTATTTTATGTTTTTCAATCGTGTTTAGTGTATTGTGTAGTACGGCTCTGGTGATCTTGTAGTAGACACGGTTTTGTTTTGCAATATCTAAGAATTTAAACGGCGGGATCACTTCGCCATCCTCATCGATAAGACGGACAAGCGATTCGTATTTGCACTCTTTTGTGTCTGATTTGAGCGGGACGATTGGCTGGAAATGTGAACTAAGCGTATCGTTTTCAATAGCATAGAGAAGTTTTTTTTGTGTCTCTATATCCTCTTTGTGGGTACGCTCAATCTCTTTATCATCCTCAAATACAGAAAGGGAGATATTCTTTCTTTTGGCATCTTTGAGTGCCATATCGGCATAAGCGAGCATCTTGTCCTCACCGCTAAAGGTGATCCCCGCACTCATGATAAACTGATAAGATTTGTCTTCATGGAGAAAATGGGTGTTTCTAAACTCTTTTAAAAGTTCATGGACAAAGCGGATAAATTTGTCTTTATTGAGTCTGTTGTTCAGTGAGGTGATAACAAACTCATCTCCGCTTAAGTGGTAGAGTGAGTACTCCTCACTGTCTATATGCTCTTCGAGCCAGTGTGCTGTTTGTTTAAGGGCAATATTTCCCATATCTTCGCCGTAAACATCGTTAAAGGACTGAAATTTGTCTATATTTAATATTGCCATAGTGATAAATTGGTATTCACTGGCGTCTTCAAGCAGTTTATTACGATTTGGCAGATTGCTTAAAAAGTGTGTATAGATTTTTTTGTAGAGCTCTTTGGTCTTTTTCTTGATTTCATCTTCAAGGTTTTCATTATAAACAAGGAGTTGTTTTTGCGCCTCTTTAAGCTTGTTTTGCGCCTCAACTTTGAGTTGAAGTTGTTTAGATATCCTGAGGTTGGAGGAGTGAAACTTTAAAACAGAAGTGACAATCAGAAGTGTTGCAAGTACAAATGAAAAGACCAATATAACAGAGTTTTGTTCATTCGTTTTTTGTAAGGTGGCGATCTGTTGTGTTAAAGACTCCTCCACCACCTCCATTAACACAGAAATATCGTGAGAAAATTTCGTAGTGATCATATCGAAGCCGATCAGGGCATCTCTGATATCTTCGGTATCATTAGAGGCGACGGCGGTTGCAAGTGATTTCTCAACCAGTTCGTAACCAATGGCACGTTTCTCGATCGTATTTAAAGATGTTTCAATCTTTTTTGGAAAGATATCTTTGCCTTGTGTCCCCTTTTTGAGGTTTTGAATATATTGGTGGATACGAGCTTGCGCCTCTTTCATGTTTAATAGGTCCAAGTTGTTATAGAGTGCAAGATACTGTAATATATCCGACTGATTCTTTTTTACCGTGTAGTTGAGGTTGTGGGCATCATTACTGAGTTTGACGAGATCGTTTGAGAGCTCTTCAAGAAGGGCACTGCTTCTATAACTGTTTTTATAACTCAGCACAAGTGAGAAGATGAGCATTGCAAAGCTTAGCAGCAGTGCCAAATAGACCCATGATTGCGATTTTACTTTCATTAAAATCGAGCCTCAAGGTTTAGGTAGTAAATATTTTGTTTTGCATCTTTTGTAGCGGGTTCGCCAAAGTGCCAACCGCTTCCCGTGTAGTTCTCTTTCATATAGAGATAGCCGACTTTTGCGTTGAGATATTTATTGAGATCCCATAAGCCGTAAAGTTCAAGTGCATGACCGCGAAGTGCAAGTTTGTTGAAAATATCTTCAGCACCTTGCGTAGCCGCAAACCAGTATTTGCTTCCGTAGTTATATTCAGCCCCTAAAGAGAGCTGCGGGTCTAGATCGTATCTGCCGCCAAGATAGAAAGAGTAACCCATTTTTTTGAGCATTGTACCGCTTGCATAATCCTCTTTTGTAAAACCTGAGTAACCACCTGCCGTAGTGCCGTTAAGATCGTAGATGATTTTATAATCATCCTCTGCACCGTTTGGATTTGGATCTGAAACTGCCGTATGGAGAAAAACTACATTCGAACTATCTAAGAAATTGTTGATATCTAAACCGATACCGTACGTGAGCATACGTCCAAGCTCATGTGAATAGGAGGAGTCAATATCCGGCCCGAGGTAAGGGTGCGCTTTGAGATCATCGAGGAGATTGATACCGAAAGAGAGCATAGAGTCGCCTAAAAAATCAAAGGAGAAGTCGCTGTAAAGACCAAGTACGGTCGCATTGTCAATATTTTCACGATTACACTGATATGGATAAAAATTTTCTTTGAGGGTATATGCTTTAGCGACGATCGCTCTTACATAAAGTGAATCGTAAAATTTTTTGGTCACTATCGCCCCGTATGTATTCATGTCAAATACAAGTGCGGGAAACATAGAGGAGCGCTGCTTGTTTTGAGAGAAGTGTGAAGGTGTCCCCCCGCTGGTCGGCAGTACACCGAAAGAAAATGTAAGTGTCCCTCCGTTATACCGATCTGGAGTGTAGTCTATATAAGCGCGATCTACATCAAAAGCACTCCCTCCGGCTGATGACTTAACGTCGCGGGAGAGGATACAAAGTCTCTCATGCGACTGTGAAGAGTTTGCATAGAGTAAACGGGTGTAAAACTTCACATCCCCGAAGTCACCGTTTGCGTTTAAACGCATTCTGATATATCCCGCAGGTTCAAAATCTTTCGAGTAGCGATCACGTCTGTATTGTCCATTATAAGATGGATCGGGGTGGTTATAGATCTTAGTATCATCACCGTTTGGACCGATTAGTCCGGTTGTATAGTCCATCTTCTGTATAGAGAGTAAAAGCTCCGGTGAAAATGTGATTTTATCTAAAATAGAGTGTTTCTCATTTTGTTCTATGATAGGCAAACGCTCATCTAAATCTTCTTGATGCGTTCGCATCTCCTGTTTAAGATCTTTGAGTTGTTGTTCTAAATTTTTTACTTTAAGAGCTAGATCCTCAGAGGCTGTCAGCAATATCGGTAGGGTGATAAAAAAGAGAAAGTATTTCATTATAATAATCCTGGTACTATGGGCTGCTCTGAGTCGGCAGCATGTTTGATAAGGTAGATTTCAAGTCTGTCACGTGTAGTCTGATCAAGCTTTTCAAGCTTGTAACGTTTCAGGTGTCTTTGAGAGGAAAAAACTCTTTTCCACTGAATGGTAGCTTTCGCACCTCCGTAAAGGTTAAGTTTTTGTGCCAGCTCGCTGATCCGCTTTTGCTCTCTCTCCTGTGCTAAAAGGGTTTCGGCGGTGAAAAATAAAAGAGCGGCTATTATTAAGGTACTTCTCAAATGTCTGTATTCCTAAAACTTTAAAATCTTTTTTATTATTTGAAAAATGATTATAACATAGAAAAATTAAAAAATTTTAAAAAATGGGTGAAAGTAATCTTAAAGAGTGTTTAAGTAATATTTATGTAAAATTGCGCTCTTAAATCAAATAAGGATATGTCCATGAGTAAAAGAACATACCAACCGCATAATACACCTAGAAAAAGAACACACGGTTTCAGATCAAGAATGGCTACTAAAAATGGTCGCAACGTAATTAACCGCCGTCGTGCAAAAGGTCGTAAAAGATTGTCAGTTTAGGGGAATTTGATATAGTCAAGCTCCATAAGGAGTTTCGATATATCTACAATAAAGGGAAAAACCAACACTCCAAAAGTGTAGTGCTTTTTTATATACCGCACAAAGGAGTTCGCAAAGTTGGTTTCACTGCAACAAAAAAGATAGGCAATGCAGTGCAGAGAAATCGTGCAAAGCGCAGAATGCGTGCACTTTTTCGTGAATTCTCTCCTCAATTACAAGAGGGTAGTTATATATTTGTTGCAAAAGCGGCAATACTGACTACTCCCTACAAGAACCTCCAATATGAGTTTCAAAAGGTCCTTACCCGTGCGAAAACTCTTACTTAAAATACTTTGGATTTACCAAAAATTTTTCACCCTTATCGGTTACGGCTCGTGTCGTTATTACCCAACTTGCAGCGAATATGCACGAATAAATTTTGAAAATAATTCACTTTTAAGTGCTTTTTATAACTCTTTTATTAGAATACTACGTTGCAATCAACTTTTTGACGGGGGAATAGACTATCCGGTTCTGGATCGTTTAGAGTTAAAACCTGCAAAATTGGATATTGATTCTATAAAGTATTGGCTGGTTCCCAAAAAAAAGAACCGTTATCACATTATTAAAAATTTTTCATATAAAGGGTAGTTTGTGTTTGAAAAAATGACACCAAATCAAAGATTATTAGTTGCAGTACTTATCTCTATAGTATTTTTTGTAGCATATACGGCGATATTTCCACCAGAGCAGCCACCGG
>JBEWQA010000034.1:0-17257 GCA_047689515.1 Candidatus Sulfurimonas kebritensis | reverse complement strand
TCTCGATAATTTTAGTTGCCCTTTCCATCCACCATCTTCTCCTGCACCGATTTTAATACTTAAATCTCTGTATGTATTATCTTGAGAAGCAGTTGCACCAGTAGTTGATTCGAGCTCATCCGTATTGTTTACAGTTCCAACATCAAATCCTACATAAAAATCAGCAGAAGCAACACTACTTAAAAGAGACAACGCTAATGCACTAGAAACTAAAGTTTTTTTCATATTTAATACCTTTTTGTTAAAATGTATTTAATTATACCAAAAAAAATCCATAAAGCCTAATTTTATAGTTTTTTTGAATTATTAATTATGAAGTCATGATCTCATAAGGGCGTTTGATCTCTCTTATCACCTCATCAACCGACATGTGACGCGATTTTCTCAAAAACTCTCTGCCGTCTAAAAATACAAGTACCGTCGGAATTGCAAAGACATTAAAATGGGCTGCAACCTCTTGAGCTTCTGAGACATCGACACTTACAATCTCAAACTCTTTAAAATTTGCATCGATCGCCTCAAGTAGTTTTGGTTTGAGTGCATGGCACACATTACAAGTGGGTGCTGAAAAATACACCATCACCGCTAAATTTTCTTTGATTAATGTTTCTATACCTTCTATTGTTTGCATGGGTGAATTTTACTATAATTGTACTTATGAGTTCAATAATTTTCAGTATTTTAAGTATCTATATCTTTATAGTGATGGGCTACCTTGCAAAACGCAGCTTCAAAGAGCAGATCGACGATAAAACAATCACCCTTTTAAATGTCTATTTTTTACAGGTATTTCTCACATTTTGGGGACTTCTAATCCACCCTGTCGATATCACCCTGCTCTTTGCACCGAGTATCTATCTCTTTATCATTATAATAGCACTCATTGTCTCGGCACTTTTTGCCCGTTACCTTTTCAAAAAGAAAAAAGAGTATTCGATCGCGATGGTTGCAGCCTTGATAGGCAATACCGGCAACCTCGGAATACCACTAAATATCGCCATCTTCGGTGAGGCTTCGATCCCTTATACGACGGTAGTGAACCTCGTGAATGTTTTTGTGGTTTATACGATCGGAGTGTATTATTACTCCCGCGGAAGTTTTGATATAAAAACCTCCCTGACAAACATTCTCAAACTTCCAATTCTTTGGGCAGCTTTGATCGCTATTTCACTTAGTGTGATACACTACAAACCCTCTGAAACAATTATGAATATGCTTATGATGGGGGCGTATGCCTCTATGACGATGCAGCTCTTTTTGTTTGGGGTCTATCTCTATGGTACAAAAGTAAGAGAACTCAACAAAACACTGATCAGCTGGGTATTTGGTTTTAAATTTTTACTTTTGCCGATACTCACTTTTATCGTACTCTATTTTGTAGATCTCGCTCCAATGATAAAAGGGATCATCTTTATAGAGCTAATGATGCCTCTGGCAGTGGCCAATGTCAATCTTGCTTCACTCTATGACTGTGAACCAAAAACGGTTACTGCTTTGGTGCTGCTCACTTCGATCGCATTTTTGGGACTTATATTTTTAGGGGTAAAGGTTTTAACACTCTTATGAAAACAATATTTGTACTATTTTTTGGCTTATTTCTTCTTGGATGCAGTAAAGAGGGTGAGGTGTATATTCAAGATCAGAAGATACTTGACACACCTATAAAGTGTATGCGGCTTGTGGTATTTCCTCCAAATAAAGAGTTCGAAACAACTCTGCGTTCACTCTACAGTTTTGAGCAAAATTGCTCTTATGAGTTAGTACTCTCTTACAAAACAGGGATAGTGTGCAACTCAAACCAAAATTACGCCAAAAAAACTGCAGGTCTTCCAAGCGGTTACATCCGTATGGAGATCAAACAAGAGGGTCATCTTGCTTACACCTACTACAAAGACCTCAAAAAAACACTTGATGATGAAGAGCTATTAATTGGTTTTAAACGTATCCAAGAGGATCTCAAGCTCTAAATATGGTGTTGCTAGTTTTCAATCAGAAAATTTCATAGATATTTTTTAGCACTACGAAAATTAAAAGAAGCTATCCATAAAAGCTAAGATCTTTTTTAGAGAAAATATTAAGTTAAATTTATTACACTCACACTATGGATAAAAATTTGCAAACAGTGATGCACTATCACGAAACAACAAAACATCATCAACACAGATATGCCAGATCACTAGGCTATATGGACTGGGCGACTCAGCCTAACCCTTTTCGGGAGTACAAAGGGACAAGCAAGATACAACTCCCCCTTGCACTTGATCACGATACTCCGCCCTACCACCTCTTAAGTACACCATCTGTCCCCACTGCACCTGTTTGTAAAGAGTCGATATCGCAGTTTTTGCAGTTCTCTTTGGCGATTGCAGCTTGGAAATCTGCCGGAGGCAACAGTTGGGCAGTTCGTTGTAATGCCTCAAGCGGTAACTTGCACCCTACTGAGTCTTACCTAATCTTGCCCCCTGTAATATCAGAAAAAAACCTTCTAACCCACTACGCTCCCAAAGATCATAAGCTGGAGATCCTGACAGAGTTTGAGAGCAACTTTTTCGATCAACTGCCTCAAGAAAGTTTTATCTTGGCACTCTCAAGCATCTCATGGCGTGAGGTTTGGAAGTATGGTGAGCGCGCCTTTCGATATGTACAACTCGATGTCGGACACGCTTGGCAAAGTGTAGTCACCTCTGCTGCGATATTAGGCTGGAGTGTTGAGAAACTAGACAATGTAACGGACCAACAGATGGCAAAGATTTTAGGTCTTGATCAGGATGAACGTTTTTTTGAAACAGAACTGCCTGATATGTTCTTGCTTGTCACTCCCAATGAAACTACACGGGAGTTAGATCTCACCGCTCTAGCAGATGATCTACCGCTAAAATATGACGGTGTCGCTAATAAATTAAGCCCCACAATGCAGGAATGGGAGATCATCCCTACTATAGAGCAAGCAACCCAGACACCTCCTCTAAAACAAGAGCATGTTACAAAACTAAGCCACTTAAAAACTCCTACTAGAGAGTCTAAAGAGGTAGTGCTGCAAAGACGAAGTATTCACGTGATGGATAAAGAGCTCTCATTGATCTCAAAAGAGCAGTTTTTTACAATCATTAAAAGTGTCACTTCTTCGCTAGACGGCAATGTATGTGCTGTCCATCCTGTACTCATGGTACATAGAGTCAAAGAGCTCAAACAAGGTTTGTATATCTTGGTACGCAATGAAGCAGACAAAGAGCTTTTACGTTCATCTATGAAAGAGCAGTTTTTATGGGAAGCAACCGAACTTGAAAATCTCTACTTCTTGCAGGAGGGGGATTTCACAATAGCGGCTAAAGATATCTCCTGTTCTCAAGATATTGCGAGTGATGGAGCCTTTACTCTGGGGATGCTTACA
This sequence comes from Candidatus Sulfurimonas kebritensis, assembly GCA_047689515.1. Taxonomy (GTDB): domain Bacteria; phylum Campylobacterota; class Campylobacteria; order Campylobacterales; family Sulfurimonadaceae; genus Sulfurimonas; species Sulfurimonas kebritensis. The sequence continues at coordinate 13,866 of JBEWQA010000034.1, read as the reverse complement.
CGGTTTTCCCAAGAGTTGCAAACCTATGGAGCACATAGATACAAAGAGCTCTACTGGGAGTGTGGAATTATAGGGCAACAACTCTATCTTGAAGCTACATCACTCGGACTCAGCGGAACTGGGATAGGATGTTTTTTAGATGATCTCTTTCACAACCTTTTAGGTCTGCGGGATAATAAGTTTCAGACACTTTACCATTTTACCGTCGGAAAAGGTTTTGTAGACAGCAGAATTATGTCACTTCCGGCTTATGAGGAGCGCAGATGAAACTTTTATTGATACTATTTATTTTAAGTTCAATTTGTTTTGGAGAGTATGAAAAAGGGAAAATAGATATGCATGGAGGGAAAGAGTATAAATCTTATGAAAAACGCGGCTTCAAAAAGCCTCAAAAAAATATGATGCACGGATTGTTTTTAGATCAAAACAGTTCTAAAAACAACCCTGGGAAATAGTTATTTTATTTTTGCAATAACTGCATCAACAGAGAAACCGAATTTCTCGAAAAGCTGACCAGCCGGAGCTGATGCACCGAAGCTGTCCATACCGATAACTTCATCAGCTAAACGGTACCACTCAAGTCCGCGTGCAGCTTCTATAGCTACTTTTTTCGTCTCTGGTGCTATCATCTCATCGATATAAGATTTCTCTTGTTCGATAAAGAGATCGTAACAAGGTACAGAAACAACATTTACTTTCGTACCCTCTTCGTTTAGTTTTGCTTTTACATCAAGAGCAAGCTGTACTTCACTACCTGAAGCCATAAGTGTAACAGTAGCACCCTCCTCACTTGCAAGCAGGTAACCACCTTTTGCAGCTTCACCTTTAACTGCACTTGGCAATACTGATAAACCTTGACGTGAACATACAAATGCCGAAGGAGATTTTGTCATACTAAGAGCTTTTTTCCAAGCTGCAACATTCTCTGCACCGTCTGCCGGACGCCATACATAAAAGTTTGGTAATGCACGGAACTGTGAAAGGTGCTCGATCGGCTGGTGTGTCGGTCCGTCTTCACCTACACCGATTGAGTCGTGTGTCCAGATAAAGAACTGTTGGATCCCGCTAAGTGCCGCAATACGAGCTGATGGTTTCATATAATCTGAAAATACAAAGAATGTAGCACTAAAAGGCATTAACGGACCGTAAAGAGCGATCGCATTTGTGATCGAAGCCATAGCATGTTCACGGATACCAAAGTGGATGTTTCTCCCTTTTGGAAACACACCCATATCGTTTAGGTTTGTTTTGTTTGACGGGCTAAGGTCTGCACTACCGCCTAAGAAGCTAGGAATTGCTTTTGCGATAGCGTTCATCACTTTTCCGTTTGTTGAACGAGTCGCTTCCGCTTTGTCAAAAGTCGGGTACTCAATACGAGAAAAATCAGGATTTTCTAATGAAGTTAAAACTTCGTTTTGCTCTAATAGAGGCATAGTTTTTTGTCTGTGGATCCACTCACGCTCTAAAAGATCACCCTCTTCGATCACACATCTAAATCTAGCCATTACATCTGCATCTACATGGAATTTTTTCTCAGGGTCAAATCCGGCTGCTTTTTTCGCCTCGGCGATGATCTCATCACCAAGCGGTGCACCGTGAGAGTGGTGACTTCCCTCGAGCTCACCTGCACCTTTAGCGATAATAGTGTTTGCAATAATGATTGCCGGCTTTGGTGAAGCTTTTGCAGCAGTGATAGCGATATCGATAGCATCGTAGTTATGTCCATCACATTCTAAAACTTCCCAACCTTGAGCTTCAAATCTTTCACGGATATTCTCAGAGATACTGAGATCAGTGCTCCCCTCAATCGTAATTCGGTTTGAATCATAAATAAGGATAAGATTGTCTAGTTTATTGTGACCTGCTATTGAACACGCCTCATATGAGATCCCCTCTTCGAGATCTCCGTCACCACATAAGCAGTACACATTATGGTCAATTAAATCAGCTGTATCGCTGTTAACTTGCGCTGCCATAAACTTGCTTGCCATTGAGAAACCAACAGCATTAGCCACACCCTGACCAAGAGGACCCGTTGTGATCTCAACACCCTCAGTATGTCCAAATTCAGGATGCCCTGGAGTTTTAGAATCTAATTGACGGAAGTTTTTAAGATCTTCAATCTCTAAGCCGTATCCCCAAAGATAATAGAGTGAATAGATAAGTCCGGTTGCATGCCCGCCCGAGAAAACAAGTCTGTCTCTGTTTAACCAAGACGGGTTTTTTGGGTTATGGTTTAGGTGTTCGCTTAAAACTACTGCAATATCTGCAAGTCCCATAGGTGCACCGGGGTGTCCGGAGTTTGCAGCTTGAACCATATCTGCTGCTAAAAACCTAATAGTGTCCGCCATCTTTTTACGCATTATGCTATCACTCATCTTTTCTTCCTTAATAATTTCATTTCACTTGTGTCTGTTTATATACTTGGTAAGTATTGGTGACAATTCACTATGTAAACTCTCATCAAAACTTTCCATCTCAACTGACAACTCCTCTGCCAAAGTATCAGCTTCCGAGATCGTCTGCTCTAGTCCTAAGATAGTTACAAAACTATTTTTGTCCCCATCATTGTTTGTAAGTTTTCCGGCCTCTTGAGAACTTTGCGTTACATCCAAGATATCATCTTGTATCTGAAATAAAAGCCCGAGTTTTATCCCAAATTCGTATAGTCTTTGGGCTAACGCTTCATCACCGCAGACAAGGGCTCCCATCTTCATAGAAGCTGCTATAAGTTTTGCAGTTTTGTTTGTATGAAGTGTCTTGATATCTTCAACCGCTAACGGTGTGTTTTCAAAATGGCAATCGATCGCTTGCCCAAGCACCATTCCGTTTAAACCGCCATTACTTGCCAACTCATAAACAAGCTTTACTTTCACTGCATCACTCATCGGTGCTCCGCTGAGTACCTCAAAAGCGTAAGTATTTAACGCGTCTCCTACCAAGATCGCCGTTACCTGATCATAAACGACATGGAGTGTCGGCTTTCCGCGTCTTAGCGGAGAGTCATCCATTGCAGGCAGATCATCATGGATCAAAGAGTACGTATGCAACAACTCGACAGCATATGCAGCGTATCGGGCACTCTCTAACATCAAAGGGTTTAAAGCTTTTACTACACCGAGCAACAATGCCGGACGAAAACGTTTTCCGCCGGCAATTAACATCTCCTGCAGAGCTGCTTCGTAGTGGGGATGGATCGAGTTAGATTTCGGTAAGTTCTCAAGTAAAAAAGCTTCGAATTTCTGCATATAAAATTATATAATCTACCTACTTAATATTTACAAAAAATTGGAAATTTTTTCTCTCAAAAAGGAGACTTGAGAAATCTTTGAAATTTTCTATATACTCACGAAGTTCATTTTGATTCTCAATAGAAACACCGTTGACCTGAATCAATTTGTCACCAAGTTTTAAACCATACTCTTGAAACTCTTGATTCACCTTGACAATTTCAAGCTTTTTGTTAAAAAAAATCCCCTTTAATTCTAAAAAAGTATCGCTGATCTCACCACCGCCGGTTCTTGTTTTAACCGTTACTTTATAGCTATGAACCTTACCGTCTCTTTTGATCTTGATAGTGTGCTTCGAGCCCACTTTGCTAAAAAGGATTTTTTTCATCAACTGTGCTGCAGAATAGATCTTTTTACCATCAAATGCAAGTACACAGTCACCTCGCTTTAAAGGGTTATATTTCAGGTAGGGATTGCTTGCAATAATTTTGACACATCTCCCCTGATCTTGAACGCGGATTCCTATATCTCCATATCTGCCTGACTTGCTATTTATAAAATGTTTTAAATAATATTTGTCAATTAAACCATCGGGAGTTAGGAGCCCCTCCAACGCACAACAAGAGCTAACAATAAGTGCAGGTGTTTTAATCTTTGCACTATAGCGCCCTAAACTGTTAAGCCCAACCTGCTGTTTGAGGACTTTGCCTTCCTGAAACGTTTTATCGGTTACTGCTGCAGTACCTAATTGCAAGCGCATATTGATATCAAACGGATATTTGAAATGTTTTTTGTCTTTGATAATATAGAGGTTTAAAAAAGGATCTTTTTTAAGTATCTTCGCGTTTGGAGTATGTTTGGAGTAAACAAGTCTTTTATCCCCTTGAATCGGGATAGAGAGTGAATCTTTTTGAATAGTTTGTGAATCTTTAATTTTGGCTATACAGGAGAAGTAACCGTTTTTACAAGCGAGAAGGTTGAGTGCAAGGAGGTTAATAAGGACAAATAGGCGAAAAAACACCTACTTGTTCCCCCCAAACGGATTCATACCGCCCAACATCCCCATAGCACTTTGCTGTTGGTTTTGTTGTACCATTTTATTGGCATCGTTGATCGCACCGATTAGTAAGATCTGCAGAGAATCTTTGTCCTCTAAGAGTTCATCATCAATATTGAGATCAACCACTTCGCCGTTACCGTTGAGAGTGAGTTCGATCATACCCCCGCCCGATTTTACGGAGAAAGTTTTTTGTGCAAGTTCACTTTTGAGTTTTTGGGCTTGTTCCTCAAACCCTTTCATCATATTACTAAGGTCACCCATGTTCTCAAACATTTTATATACTCTCTACAACTTCGTCGATATTGTTTTCATCATTGAGCAGGACAACGGTAGGTTTGTAGCCCTCTAACTCTTTCTCATCATACGTAGCGTAAGCAACGATGATCACTTTATCCCCTTTATGCACCTTTCTTGCAGCTGCACCGTTAAGGCAGATATCGCGTTTTCCACGCTCACCCAAGATGATATATGTTGAAAATCTTTCACCGTTGTTGATGTTGAGTATCTCAACTTTTTGTCCGACACGCATCTTTGAAGCCTCTAAGAGCTCCTCATCGATCGTGATCGAGCCTACATAGTTAAGATTTGCATCTGTAACAGTAGCACGGTGAATTTTGCTATAAAGCATCTCAATTTGCATCTATTTACATTCCCATCTGTTTTTTCATATCAGCAGGAGAGATTGGCTCATCCCACATCTCTGAATCGATCACATACTCTTCAACTACATTTCCGCCTAAGATATGCTCTTCGATGATTCTGTCGATCTTCTCTTTTGTGAGTCCTGCGTACATAGTGTGTCCAGGCTCTACTAACATTACCGGTCCCATTTGACATCTGTTCATGCACGATGTTCTAATCGGCTGAACCGTTCCCATAATCCCTTGTTTCATTAAACTTTGTGCAAGGTGTTGAAAAAGATCTTGTGTCTCAGGTGTTACACATGATGGTTTTGGCATACCTGGAGGAGCAGACTGCTCACATTTCATTATATAAAAAGCCGGTTGAGGGATACCCATAAATTAGTCCTTATTTTTTTAACGCAATTATACCAAAATTCTAAATCCCTTTTCTAAGAGGCCAAAATAAATTTTGTTTTTTAAGCTTGAGTGCAACTTTTTCGATATAATTGCACAAACTTCAAACAGGAAAATATCACAACATGATGAAAAATACTTTAGCACTTTTAACACTTCTATCTTCTACTATCTTTGCAGAAGCAACATTCTATTTTGGAGCAGGATATACATATCTCAACGAAACACTGACAAAAGATTCCTCAATAAACATCTCTAACAGCGGTGCAAAAATTAAAGTTGGTTACGGTGAACAAAAAGCTTATGCCGTAGAGCTTTCCATAAACTATATTGATAACTCATCTCCACTTCTAAGTCTTGATGACAAAGAAAAGTACGGCTTCGATATTGAACTAATGAAAGCGTGGGATTTTGACATCTATGCACTACCATATGTTAGAGTCGGTTTTGGGGCAGGAAAAATGAGTTCAAGTGCTAGAACTGGTAAAAACAGTATTACATACGGTTCATATAATGCAGCTCTGGGAGCTTTAATACCTGTGGGTACGAATTTTGAGCTAGAGCTTGCTTATGAATATAAAAACATCTCATATCAAAAAGTAGATTCATCACATCTTAAGTATTCAAGATCACATCAAAATGGATTATATACAGGGGTTAATTTTAGATTTTAAAGAGAGAACTACTTAAGGTTAAGCAGTTCTCTAACCACTTCCCTGTCGTCAAAGGGGAGTTTCTGATCATATATGATCTGATACGTTTCATCCCCTTTTCCTAAGATCACAACGACATCTTCACCCTCTTGAAGGTCTAAAGCTGTTTCAATCGCCTTTTTTCGGTTTAGTTCAACTGTAACATCACTTTGCTCCTCAATACCTGAGAGGATATCTTTTACGATTGTTTCGGGCTCTTCAAAACGGGGATTGTCACTTGTAATGATCACCTTTTTGGCGAGATTTGCGGCAACTCTACCCATCAAAGGTCTTTTTTGTCTGTCTCGATCGCCGCCCGCACCAAATACTACTATAAGATCTTTCTCTTTAAGGGCATTCAGTACCTGTGCCATACCGTCAGGCGTATGGGCAAAATCGACTATAACGTTTGGAGCTTCACACACTTGTTCCATTCTTCCGCTCACACCTGCAAAGTTATCAACCACTTCTACAATCTCTTCAAGCTTTCTCCCCGTTAAGAGGTGTGCAGCCGATATAGCCGCCATCAGGTTGTAAAGGTTAAAAAATCCATGGAGTGATGCAGTAAAAGGAACAATCTCTTGAAAATGCTGAATAATTCCGCTGCTGCCGTCATTGAGTGAGTAGGCCATCAGTTTGTAAGTAGCAGGATTTTCGATTCCGTATGTATAGGTATTTTTAAAATTGAACTTTGCTTTTTCTTCATCTTTGTTGATCAGTTTTTTCCCTTCATCTTGGAAAAAACTATTTTTGACGTTTATATACTCTTCTAATGTTTTGTGATAGTCTAAATGATCCTGTGTAATATTTGTAAGAATTTTTAGCTCAAAATTAAGTCCCTCTATACGCTTTTGTACAATTGCGTGGGAGCTTACTTCCATAATAAAAAAATCACATCCCATCTCGCGTGCAGTGTAGATATGTTTATAGGTATTGAGTACCGATGGAGTCGTTAAAGTTTTCCCCTCGATCATCTCATCATTTATAAAAAGTCCGCGAGTCCCTTGCATAGCCACCTTGTAGCCTAGATCAAGCAAAAAGGAGTAGAGTGCACTCGCTGTCGTTGTTTTTCCGTTTGTTCCGGTAATTCCGATTATCTTTATATCGCCAACTCCAAAAAGCTCCGCAACTTCTTCGATCTTAATGATCGAATGTGCTTTATTGTCTTTTGCATTTTGAAGATATTTTTCATTTTGTGTCGTTAGAACAAAAGCTGTCTCACCGTCACACTCTTGTGAGTTTTCGGTAATATATTTGTATTCATGGTCAGGAAGGGCAATTTTCAAGACTGTTTTCCCTTAGTTTTTGCTAATTTTTTTAATAATTTTCTTAAGAATTTATCACTTGGATAGACACTAAGTGCGCTCTCTAAATAGTTTAGAGCCATCTCTGTAAAATCGTTTTCTATCAGTTTTTCTAAAAAGTCTATAAAGTCCTCTCTTTCTGTGATAATCACGCGAGTCGAGAACATAATATTTTCGAAGATCTCTTTAAAGTCAGCACCGTTTTCTAAAAGTTTTTGAAAGTCGCTGTAGAGGATGCCGTCTTCATATTCGAGGCGCTCACTAAGCGGTTGCGAAAACACTTCGCTAAGCTCTTCGATCGTGCCGTCCATGTTTTTTAGAATCTCGCTCATGATCGCATCAGCTTCCTCTTTATCTTCCTCTTTTAGTATCTCATAATAATCAAATAAAGCCTCAGCTCCACCCTCTCCACTCAAAGCCATTTCGGATAAAATAACACCGTTATATGCCTCTTTTGAGTTTGGATAGTTTTGTAGAACCTCTGCGAATTTATCAAGTGCGAGCTGGTACTCCTCTTTTGAAAAACTCTCTTTGGCTTGATCCAATATCTTATGTTTACTCATATTTGCCATTTTTATTTTAATCCTTATAGATTATCTATATCGTTCTCCATCCCAAAAGGTACATTTACTACTGAAAGTTCAGGATGGATATCCATTCTTAATTGTCTTTCAACTCCGTACTTCAGAGTTGTTCCACTCGATGCACATCCGACACACGCACCTTTGAGCTGGACATACACGTTGCCGTTTTTCACCGTTATAAAGTCGATATCACCGCCATCTAGCGCTAAAGAGGGTCTCACCTTGTCTATAACAGCTTTTACCGGCTCCATCAGTTCTTCATCTGTAAATGGAATCATTACTATCCTTCTATCTTTTTATAACCATAAAATATGATAAAATCACTTAACAAGGGCTAAAAATATCGCTTTAGCTATCCATTTAAGGCAAGAACTTCCGCTACGTAACTCGGTTTTCTCATCCCCACTAATATATAATCGACACTAGGCTCGTTTTGCAAAAATTCAAATGCACACTCTTGAAGTTTTTTCTCACAGCCTTTTAGGTATGGTTTAAGCTGTACCCTTGTTGAGCGTGAACACTCATATGCCACCATACCTCTGTAACTGTTTAAAAAAGCATCGATATAGTTTAAAAGGGTCTCTATCACTGACTTGTCAACTTTTTCGATCGCTTTTTTGATATGAGGAATGATCTGAGAATTTACAAACATCTCATAGTCACCTATCCAACCGTACTTGTGCTTATTGGCATCCATCTGTTCCACAAGATTAAAAAGAGGCTGCAGTGCTTCGGTATCACACACCTCTAAAAGTTCATTGAGTCTTGCATAATAATCACTTGGTTCTTCGTAATCCGCCAAACGGTGCATCAAACCTTCATGAAAAGCATTTAAAGGTCTGTTTGCAAGTACTCTTAAGCCCTGCTCTTTTGCCCAGTTGGCACACTTGAGCCCCTCTTGTTCTAACAGGTTAATCGGAAGCTCTATAGTTGTAAAACAGTGTTCTTGATTTCCCGCTTCAAGCGCTGCATTTTTTGCTAAATTAATCAGCCCCTCATAGGGTAAAAAATCTTTTGCATCTTCTGCTTTGGAAAAAGAGTTTGAACTGATTCCGTATGAACCGATTCTCCCCTCTTTTACCTCTTGCTCTAATGCTGCAAACACTTTATATATACGCTTATAAAGCTCCTCTACACCCTCTTCGTAATCAATATTTTTATTGATAGCATCATATAAAAAGTACTCAGGGTTATGGAGCAGATAACAATCGATCTTAAGGAGTTCGAGTCGCTCCAGAGAGCGGCTCAGCTGATCACGCATAAATGACGGCGAAATAGAATGAAAACATTCAGGCGCATACTCAACAACCTCTTCAAAAGGCTGCTCCTTATGCAGAAGCATATTTGAGCCTTGTATATAACCAAACTTGCTCACTATCTCTACATCTCTATATTCATCTTCGATGGAGCCCAATGCTTTTGCAATCGCACGTTCCGCTCCGCCGTCTGTATAGTTTGCAGAGGTGTCTATTAGTTTTATACCGCCGTAAAGCGCTTCTTTTAAAGCTTGAATATGTAAAGGGTTTTGATCAGTTACTCTGTAAGTTCCAAATGCGAAACTACTCATAAATTATCCTTGATAAAAGTATTTTAGGATTTGGAAGATTATCCAAGTTGAAGGAAAATGGGGCTTGACGCCGAGTGAAAAACTCAGCGTTAGCGTAGAATTATACTAATTCGATAAATGCCATTGTAGTAGCATCACCACGACGGATACGAGTTTTTACAATTCTTGTGTATCCACCAGTACGCTCTACATATTTAGGAGCTACTTCATTGATAAGTTTTTTTGTAGCTTCTTTGTTTTGAAGTGCAGCAAATACAGCTCTATGAGCGTTGCTATCACCTTTACCAGCTACAGTGATAAGTTTTTCAATGTAAGAACGAAGCTCTTTTGCTTTAATAGCTGTAGTTTCAATCTTACCATGCTCAATTAACGAAACACTTAGGTTCTGTAAAAGTGCTTTACGGTGAGCACTTGTACGACCAAGTTTACGATATCCATGACGATGTCTCATATCTTCTTCCTCTTTTCTTTCGCAGGCTTACTTAGAAGCCGCTTCAATTTTCTTTTTTAGTGCGCTAGCTACATCATCAGCTAAATCAGCACCGATTGTAAAACCAAACTCTTGAACTTTTTCTACGATTTCATCGTAAGATTTTTTTCCAAGATTTTTTACATTTTTCAAGTCGTTTGTACTCATAAGTACAATCTCACCAACTAGGCTAATATTTGAGCGATCAAGGCAGTTAAAACTACGAGCACTTAAACCCAAACTATCTATATTAGTAGTTAGTTTTTTCAGATCCGGTGACTCTTCAACTCTCTCAATAGTTGTTGGAGCTTTTATACTGATCTCTGAGTTAAACACTGCAAGCTGCGCATACATAACTTCTAAAGAGTTTCTAAATGCGTCTACAGGAGAGATTTGACCATCAGTTCTGATGTTCATGATTACTCTCTCAAAGTTAGCATTGTCCTCAACAAGAACATTCTCTATTTTGTATGTAGCACTTCTTACAGGAGTGAAGTATGCATCAAGAGCGATATAACCCTCTTCTAAATCTTCATTTGTATCTTCACTCGCAACATAACCGATACCTTGCGAGATTTTGATAGTGAAGTTTAGTGTTGAGTCTTCATTTAGCGTTGCTAAATGAGCTTCAGGAGTAACAACTTCAACTTCATCATTGTTTAGATCTGCACCGGTAATAGTACATGGACCAGCAAAGCTATAGTTTATCTCTGCTTCTGTTACTTCGTCGTTAAGTTTGAAACGGATCTCTTTAAGATTTAAAATAAAATCTGAGATATCCTCAAGCATACCACGAACTGAATCGAACTCGTGTTTTGCACCTTCAATTTTAATAGCAACAGGAGCATAACCAACTGAGCTGCTTAATAGAAAACGGCGAAGTGGATGAGCTAAAGATATAGCATACCCAGTTTCAAAAGGATATGCTATGATATTTGCTTCATTCTCACTTATTTGTTCTACCTCGAACTCTTGAGGAGCAAGTGGAGTAGTTTTAATCTTTTTCATTCTTTTACGCCTTTTTTATTAAATTATTATTTCGAGTAAAGCTCAACGATTAAACGCTCTTCTACAGGAATAACAACTTCTTCACGCTCTGGTAAACGAGTAAAAATACCGAACACTTTGTCAGCATCGATGTCTACCCATGGAGCAAGACCTGTTTGGTTTGTTAATTCGATAGCTCTTTGAACCTGAGCATTTTGTTTGCTTGATTCACGAACTTCGATTTTTTGACCCGGTTTAACACGGTAAGAAGGGATATCAACTTTTTTACCGTCCACTAAAATGTGACCGTGAGTTGTAAGTTGACGTGCAAATCTACGAGTAGTTGCAAATCCCATTCTGTATACTAGGTTATCAAGTCTTTGCTCGATAAGTGTAATAAGGTTTGTACCTGTATTACCATCTTTTCTTTTAGCTTCTGTAAATAGTGCACGGAATTGCTTCTCAGATACACCGTACATGAATTTTGCTTTTTGTTTCTCATTAAGTTGTAAACCGTACTCAGAAACTTTTTTACGACGTTGACCGTGTTGACCTGGAGCGTATGGACGCTTATCAAGAGCAGATTTACCTGCTAAACGACGCTCACCTTTAAGGTTTAGGCTAACTCCAAATCTTCTTTCGATTTTTTCTACTGGACCTCTATATCTTGCCATCTGTTAACCTCCTTATACTCTACGACGCTTAGGCGCACGACAACCATTGTGTGGTAATGGAGTTACATCTTTCATAAATGTAACACGGATACCCTCAATAGCACCTACAGATTTAACTGCAGTTTCACGACCAGAACCTGGACCTTGAACTCTAATACCTAGTTCTTTAATTCCGTGTATTTGCGCTTTTTCAACAGCAGCTTCAACAGCAGCTTGAGCAGCAAACGGAGTAGATTTTTTAGAACCTTTAAAACCTAGGCTTCCAGCAGAACTCCACGCGATCATATTCCCCATCTCATCAGTAATAGTTACTAAAGTATTATTGAATGATGCAGAAATGTGAACGATACCACGTGATACGTTTTTCTTTACAACTTTTTTTCTAACAGCTTTTCTTTTTGCCATACTTTAAATCCTTACGCTGCGCCAACAGTTTTCTTTTTACCCTTACGAGTACGAGCATTAGTCTTAGTTTTTTGACCACGACATGGAAGACCACGACGGTGACGAAGACCTCTATATGAACCTAAATCCATAAGCGCTTTAATATCCATAGCAACTTTTTTACGTAAATCACCTTCAACCATATGTTTTTCACGGATTTCAGCAGTAATTGCAGCTACATCAGCCTCATTAAGTTCGAAAACTCTTTTATTATAATCAATACCTGTCGCATCTAAAATCATGCGAGAAGTATGTAAACCAATACCATAGATGTATGTTAGACCATACTCTACACGTTTTTTCTTAGGTAAATCAACACCAGAAATACGAGCCATGATTATCCTTGTCTCTGTTTATGTTTAGGGTTTTTGCAGATCACTCTTACAATCCCTTTTCTCTTGATAACTTTACAGTCATCACACATTTTCTTTACTGAAGCGCGTACTTTCATAGAAAGTCTCCTCAAATTTACTTCTTTATCTGTTTTTAGGCGAAGCCTTTTGTGCTTGCCAATACTTTTATCTAAACAGTGCTGTCTAGGTAAAAACATTCTAGCTTTTTTGTAAAACAGTAAAGTGGACGGGAATTATACTCAAGATTAGGTTAAAATTTTATAAAGATTTAATTAAACTTTTAAATCAACTTCACTTATTATACCGCTTGAGCCGTTTTCACGCAGAAAAACAGAGCTTTGTGCCAAGTTTCCGTCTTTCATCTCAAAAGGAGTTGTGACACTTTGCAGATAAAGTGCTCCTACACCTGCCTCTTTTAAAGAGTAGTATCTCTCATCGCCGTTTTGATCTTTTGTCCAGATCTTTAACTGCTCAAATACTGCATCATTCTCATCGATCCAGTTATTGTTGTCCCTGTCATAAATCCTGAGATCATCAAAACCGTCGCCTGAGTTTGGTCCGAAAAGTTCACTTCCGTCATTAACAATTCCGTCACCGTTCTTATCAAGCATCAAAAAGCCGCTTCCCGATCTTGTAAATGAAAACTCCTCTTTTTTACCGTCAAGATTCAGATCAAGATTTGTCTTTACATCTGTGAGAGCTATCTCACCGTCTTGAAACTGGATCACGAGGGGATCGATAAGGGCATCACCCGCTTTAAAAGAGAGTGTCTCATGTTTGAGCTCTTTGCTTTGCATAGAAAATGCAAGTTTAAAGTCAATCTCCCTTCCATCCTCCAAACTTACTTTTCCCGATGAAGCAAACTGAAGACTCTGTTGTTTCACTTCTGTTTTTTGATAACTGTAGTCGATCCCCCAGCCGACTCTCTGAGGGGTCTCCTGCGCCTGTGGCTCTCTCACCTGCTCAGCACTGCCGTGATCTTTTGGATGAAATACCCCTATTTTTATCTTTTTACCTGTGAGGATCTCTAAAGCGCGTACGATCTTTTGGAGGTACGGATCGAGATTCTCCATCGGATCAAAACCGTCATACTCATTTGAGAGTGAAAGCTGGTCCCCTTTGGGAGCATGCAAAACATCTTTTTTATCTGCACTGTTGTCTACCCACTGCTTCAAGTGTTCCTGTTCGCGGATAAAATGTTTTTGTTCATAGTTTGCATCCATTGCTATATTGCTTGTGGCAATTTTCATGACAACTCCTTTTGTCAATTTTATTGCAATAGATCGGCAAAATTACGTTTTTTTTAGTCGGCTCTATTCCCACACTACACTCACGCCATACTCATAATCGAGTACAACACGCTTAGTATAGTTGATCTTTTTTCCATATTTTTTACTCAGAAGTTCCACCTCGATCTCTTGTTCAGACAATAGCTCCCTTACCTCTTTATAGCTTAGCCACTTTC
>JBEWQA010000089.1:0-3089 GCA_047689515.1 Candidatus Sulfurimonas kebritensis | reverse complement strand
AGTTATTTAAAATAAATTTTCTAACATTTTTTTGATCATAGGTAGATATATTATTACCTTCAAGCAATGTATTTTTTTCATCCTCATTCATACTAGAACTATTACGAACTTTTTCAATAGCTTTAACAAAATAAGTGATAGCATTAGTATATTCAGAATCTATCATTTCAGATCTTCCTTTTATAATTAAAAATGGAATTTTAGCCTCTCTGTAAGACTTGGGAAGCTTAGTAAAATATTTTTTTACTTCTGCATACTCTCCCAACCTATGTGCCCGTAAAATTTTTAAAGTTGGATACAGATATATTAATTTTTTTATAAAATTCATTATCATCCTCCTACTAAATCTTCTAAAGATTAAGATATCATCAAATGGCTTTCTATTTTTAGCTCGAGTTCTTTAGGAATATTTAGAGCTATCTACTTTTATTGTGTTATGTTATTGATCTGAGGCATATATTTACTTAAAACTGTTTTGTATTAAGTTTTCGATATCTTCCTTTAAAGGGATAAGCTTTGTTTGTATGATATCCCAAATCTCATCTGCATCTATACCAAAATAATCGTGAGCTATGATATTTCTAAAATCTTTAATTTTTTGCCATGGAATTTCACTGTGGGATTTTTTAAAAGATTCATCCAGTCTAGAAATAGTTTCTCCTATCACAACAAACTGCATCATTGAAGCATCAAAACTTTTTTGATCATGGTAAAAATCATCTGCATCGTTAAAGTCTTTTGAATATGCCTCTATTTTTGTGAGGGACTCTAGGATAGAAAGCAGATCAAACTTTATTTTAGACATATATAGTATCTTTGAGTATCATATCTTTCGCGTAAGGTTTTAAGTACTTTTCTCGTGCCAAATCAACACTTCGCTCAAACGAATCAGATAAAAACTTTTTTAATGACTCTTTCGTATCGTGAAGATTTTTTACATCATCTAACTCTATAAGTAAGTCAACATCACTGAGAGCTGTTTGTTCATCTCGTGCAAAAGACCCAAACAAACCTATTTTTGTGATGTGAAACTTCTCCTGGAGATAGTTTTTATTTTGTTCTAAAAAAGTGATGATTTCATTTTTTGTATTCATAACGACTATTGTACCAAATTTTTATGCTTTAGTCCCGTTCAACTTTTTCGCTTCCATCTTGATGTAGATGTGAAGGATCTCGATAGCTGCCGGTGTGATACCGCTGATATTCATCGCAGCTTGGAGTGTCGGCGGATTAAAAGATGCCAGTTTTTCCTGGATCTCCTTACTTAGTCCGCTCACTTTTGTAAAGTCGAAACCTTCAGGAATCTTCACTTTGAGATACTTTTTCATCTTTTCGATCTCTTCACTCTGCTTATCGATATAGCGGGCATATTTCCCCTCTACCAAGATCTCCTCTTTGATATACTCATCGTATTGTGCAAGTTCTGGGACGATCTTCACCATTTTTGTAACATCAAAAGACTTACGAGCTACCAATTGCTGAGCCGTTGAGACATCTTTGATCGGGTCTTCTCCCATAGATGCTAAAAGTGCATTAAACTCTTTGTTTGGAGTAAAGCGAGTCTCTTCAAGCAGTTGTGCACCCGCTTTGATCTCCTCGTCTTTTTTCTTCACCTTAGCATAAGTTTCATCATCAAGGAGTCCAAGTTCATGCCCATAATGAGACAGTCTCGTATCTGCACTCTCTTCACGTAAAAGAAGTCTGTACTCGGCACGTGAAGTGAACATTCTGTACGGCTCTTTCGTCCCCTTCGTTACAAGGTCATCGATAAGTACACCTATATACGCTTCATCACGGCGAAGGATTAAAGGCTCTTTTCCTTGGATCGAGAGTGAGGCATTTATCCCAGCCATCATCCCCTGAGCTGCTGCTTCTTCATACCCGGTTGTACCGTTGATCTGACCCGCTAAATAAAGCCCTTTTATTTTTTTGGTCTCTAACGAGTGTCTAAGCTCTCTAGGATCGACAAAGTCATACTCGATAGCATAGCCGTAACGTACGATTTTTGCGTTTTCCATCCCCTTTACAGAGTGAATCATCTCACGCTGTACATCAGGCGGCATAGATGTAGACATACCATTTACGTATACCTCAGTATTGTCTGCTGTTTGCGGTTCAATGAAGAGGTGGTGTCTGTCTTTGTCACGGAAACGGTTGATCTTGTCTTCAATAGATGGGCAGTATCTCGGTCCAACACCCTCGATCTGACCAGTAAACAATGGTGCACGGTAGAAATTTGACTCGATGATGCTGTGGGTGTCTTCATTTGTATAGGCGATAAAACATGGAAGCTGTTTTTTCGTACGTCTGAACTCCTCACGATCTGTTCTAAACGAGAATGGATTTGGCAACTCGTCTCCGTCTTGCTCCTCCATCACAGAAAAGTCGATCGTAGAACTGTCTATCCTTGCACATGTCCCTGTTTTGAGACGATCCATAATAAGCCCAGCCTCTTTTAGCGATGCGCTCAGACCTACTGAAGCGTTCTCACCGAAACGCCCACCTACCTGTTTTGTCTCACCGATATGGATCACACCGTTTAAGAAAGTCCCCGAAGTGATGATCACTTTTTTTGCACGGTATTCGTTAAAGAGTTGTGTAGTCACCCCTTTAACTTCATTATCTTCGATGATCAAAGACTCAACCGTCTCCTGCACAAGATCAAGATTGTCTTCATGCAGCACTTTGTTTCTTGCGATCACACGGTATCTGTCCATATCGATCTGTGCACGGCTACCGCGAACTGCAGGCCCTTTTGTCTGGTTCAAAATTCTAAACTGGATTCCAGCCTCATCGGTGATAAGTCCCATCTCACCGCCGAGTGCATCGATCTCACGAACCAAGTGTCCCTTTGCGAGTCCACCCACGGCAGGGTTACATGAAGTTGCCCCCACATTTTCAGCAAGCATTGAGACCATCAAAGTTTTGTTGCCCATACGAGCAGCGGCAAATGCAGCTTCTATCCCTGCATGCCCGCCACCGACAATAATTACGTCATATTCCATCTTCTATATTGCACCTAAACACTAATTTTAACTGGAATTTTATCATTTTTAAGTATTATTTTCATAAAGTTTTATAATTACTTA
>JBEWQA010000001.1:0-184630 GCA_047689515.1 Candidatus Sulfurimonas kebritensis | reverse complement strand
ACTTAGAGCTGGATAAAACGGCAAAAGATATCTTTGAGAGCTGTTTTTTATGTACGAATTGTGTCGATGTGTGTCCAAAATCACTCCCGACCGATATGGTGATTGAACAGGCTCGTGCAGATATTGCTAAAAAGTTTGGTATAGCATGGTACAAAAAACTTTTCTTTTTACTTTTACGTCACCGTTGGTTAAATGACTTGGCTTTTAAACTTGGCTGGGCATTTCAAACGTGCGGTTTTAAAATAAAATCAGATATCGACTCTATGAAGTCTCGCTTTAACCTACCGATGTTAAAAGTTGACAGGCTGCTTCCAAGTCTGAGAAAAACATCGTTTTTAAATGCATACCCAGAAGAGATCGATAACGGCGGAAAAAGAAAAGTAGCTATATTTATAGGTTGTTTAGCGAACTACAATTACAGATCGATAGGGGATTCCCTTTTGGAGATCTTAGATGTTTTAGAGATCGATGCATTTTTGGCAAAAGATCAAAAGTGTTGCGGTGCACCAGCCTATTTTACAGGGGATTTTGACACGGTTGATTATAATGCAAAGTTCAATATCAGATATTTTGAGTCTTTAGGAGACGATATCGAAGCTATTATTGTTCCCGAAGCTACATGTAGTGCGATGCTTAAAATTGACTATGAACACTTTTTCCATGATCAGCCTGATTGGAAAGCGCGCGCAAAATCTGTAATGTCAAAAGTGTATATGGCAACGGAATGGCTGCAAAACCATACCGATCTAGAGAAAATTTTAGAGTCTAAACAACAAAATACGAGAATTGTAACGTATCACGATCCATGTCATGCAAGAAAGATGCAGGGTGTATATCAGGAACCGAGAAACCTGGTATCTAAAAACTATAAAATTGTTGAGATGAGTGATCCGAATGCTTGTTGTGGTTTCGGTGGAATTACAATGCAGACTGAAAAACACCATTTTGCAAAAGCTGCGGGTGCTCCAAAAGCTGCAATGATCGAAAAGACGGGAGCTGATGTGGTGAGTGCGGAGTGTAGTGCATGCCGTATGCAGATCAATGCATCAATGGACTATGCCGGGAACGAGAAAACAGTATTTAAAAATCCGATTGAATTAATTGCCGAGGCACTTAAAAAATAATGCAACAGCTGATCTGGAATGCTGATCCGGTAGCTTTCTCTTTGGGAGGCGTCGAGGTTTTTTGGTACGGGATACTTTTTGCCACTGCGATACTTTCGGGATTAGAGTTTATGAAATGGGCCTATAAAAAAGAGTCTAAAGAAGCGCAACAACTTGATACACTTTTTTTATATGTCGTCATTGGTGTTGTTATCGGTGCGAGACTTGGTCACTGCTTTTTTTATGAACCTGATTATTATCTAAGCAACCCTTTGGAAATTTTGTATGTATGGAAAGGCGGGCTTGCTTCCCATGGCGGAGGATTAGGGGCATTGCTGGGCATCTTGTTATATAGATACAGACACTCTTTAGAGCTTTTATGGTTTTTAGATCGCATAGCGATAGCTACGGCAATTTTTGCTTTTTTTGTTCGTCTTGGAAATTTTATGAACTCAGAAATCTTAGGGCGTCCGACAGAATTGCCGTGGGGTGTAGTGTTTACAAAAGTTGATCTGTTGCCGCGCCATCCCGTACAACTCTATGAAGCATTTTCTTATCTCTTTATAGCCCTTGTGCTCTTTGTAGTTTATAAAAGATTTCAGGCACGTTTTAAAGATGGGTTTTTATTTGGTCTGTTTTTGGTACTAGTGTTTGTAGTACGTTTTTTACTCGAGTTTGTAAAAGAGAGACAGGCTGATTACTCTGCAGATATACTACTTTCAACGGGACAGCTGCTTAGTATCCCGTTTATATTGTTTGGCATTTTTTTAATATACAAAGCACTGAAAAAGTAAAATCATTTTTTCTTCCGACTGTTTTTCTCTTTATGTACCGAACTTCTCCAAAAGTGATTTACTACAAAATAGGCTAAAGTTGAACCAAAGATAGAGTAGAGTGCAGTTCCAAAATATAAAGGGATAAAGATGTCGTCCAAATTTTTTGAAAACCATTCAAGTGTTAACTCAACGGGTTGCGGTTCCATCCCAAGAAAAAAAGAACCTGTCAAGTACTCCATATAATACATCGGCGGCATAGTAAAAGGGTTGCTCAGCCAACACATTGCAAGAGCTATAGGGACGTTAAAGCGAAAAAACGGTACAAACAGCAATATTGCAGCCATCTGCATAGGCATAGGGATAAAAGCGATAAATATCCCCAAAAAGACTCCGCGAGAGATCATTTTTCTATTACCTGAAAGGTATTCAGGCGGGATTTTATACTTTTTTATAAAGTCATTTAGTTTTTTATTTTTCGTTGTTTTCTTGAGCGTTTTTCTTAGCATAATTAGGTACTTATAGTTTTTGGCTAATTATACTGAGATTTTTATAATTTGTCTTTAGGTTTGTCTATAAAATAGCCTTGAGATTTATCTACCCCTAATTCTTTAAGTTTATCATCAATTGCTTCACTCTCAACAAATTCACCGATTGTTTTCATATCCATCTCTTTTGCAAAAGCAACGATGATTGAGGTGATAAGCTCCGACTTTTTATCGTGGATTATGTTTTTGATGATGCTGCCGTCTATTTTTATGTAGTCGGCCTGGAGTCTCATAAGGTACTCAAAGTTTGAATACCCAGTACCGAAATCATCGATCGATATTTTTGCTCCGTAAGATTTAACACTATTGATAAACTCTTCTACTACATGAAACTGTTCAATTCCTTCAGTTTCCACTATCTCAAATGAGACTTGCTTACCTATTTGATACTTTTTTAGTGCATCGATAATAAAGGCGTTGATCTCGGGATCAAGTATATCTTCGATAGTAATATTGACGGAAAACTGAAAATCTTTATCTTGAAAAAATTGAAAACTTTTTTCTATTACTATTTTTGTGAGTTGTTTGTAGAGTTTTGATCTTTTTGCGATCTCCAAGAACATATTTGGCGCGACGATATTTCCTTTAGCATCTAGGAGACGGATCAGCGTTTCATATTTGGTGATTTGATCGGTTTGGTTGTCTTTGATCGCTTGATAGTAAAGAAGGATTCTATCATTGTTGATCGCTGCTTTTATCTCTTTTACCCATTTTAGATTGTTTGCGTACTCCTTATTGAGAGAGAGTTCTTCGGAGTACAGTGCTATATGCTTTGAATCTCTTTTCGCAGATTTAAGTGCCATACTGGCAGTCTCTAAAAGTCGATGGTTCTCCTCCAAAGAGATCCCTACCGAGATCCCTAAACTGATCTCCTGCTCATCAATATGAAGTGGAGTGTCGTGGAGAAACTGTATCATATCCTCTATGTTTGAGACCAGTTGTTTAGGATCGCGCTCAACTGAAAGCACTACAAACTCATCACCTGCAAAGCGGTAGAGTTCACAACTCTCTCTTTGTTCTACGGCACTATTTAAAAAAGCACTAAACTTTTTGAGTACATTATCCCCGAAGGATTCTCCGTAAAGGTTGTTGATCTGGCTGAAGTTATCTATATTGATAAGCACTAAAGAGTGCTGTATATTATTGTTTTTGTCTTTAAGTAGTGCTTTTCTATTTTTAAGCCCTGTAAGAGTATCCGTATAAAGCAGTTTTGTCAAAGTTTCCTGTTTCGATATCAATTCAGTGATATTGTGACGGATCGCAATAAACTCAACTATGTTATTGTCTTTATCAAGTATAGGGGATATTGCCGTCTCTACCCAGTAAGTTGAACCGTCTTTAGCACGATTTTTCAGCTGCCCGTTCCAAGTTTTTTTATTTAAAATAGTATCCCATATCTCACGGTATACTTCCGGATCGGTCTCAGGGTGGCGCACTATGTTGTGGTTATGTCCTAATGTCTCATCTTCACTAAAACCAGAGATCTTATAAAAGTTCTCATTTGCAAAGGTGATATTCCCTGCAAGGTCTGTTTTTGTTACGATAAGGTTTTTGTCGATCGTCGTTTTATAACTTTGTAAAAAGGAGATGTTGTTATTTACATCATCTTTTGTCCGGTTGAGAAAGTGTTTAAGTAAAATAAATATCCCTGAAAGTACAGCTGCGGTGTTTAGAAGGAAAAAAAACTCTTTGAACGTATAGTCGATTTTGCGATCTGTTAAGAGAGGATCGATAGCTGTAGAGATCCCCAGAAGCACTAAAAAAGCAAACAGCCAATACAAGGGCTCTTTCTTATCTGTGTACAACAGCGCCATAATAGGAGCTAAAAATGCCCAGATCATAGTATTGCTGCCATCTTCAAAACCGCCCAGATTCCACATCATGAAAAAAGGCAAAAGAAGCATAAGTACCATTTGGATGCGGATCAGCACAGTCTCTTTGTGTAGTTTTTTGTAATATAAAAGAGAACCTAAAGATGCAATGATATAAAAAAGTGTAATCGATGCAGCAAGAAACTCACCAAAGTAAAGGTTTACCACTGACCATATCAATGCAAAAGGCATTATAAATTTTATAAGTGTAATGATAGATATATTATGTTTATTTGATAAAATTTTTCACTTCCCGATTCTGTTTTTATATCAAAATCTTATCACATTATCCCTTTTGTAATATAAAAAGCTTATATATGGTAAAATTTTATAAAAATATATACAAATAGTTACACATAGCTCAAAGGGAAACAATGTCATTTAAAAAATTAGGGGTGTTTCAACCTCTGCTTGATGCAATAGAACAACTTGGTTATAGCGAACCTACCCATATACAGGAGAAGGCTATACCACTGGTATTGCAAAAAAAGGATCTCTTTGCAACTGCACAAACAGGGACGGGAAAAACTGCAGCATTTGCTTTGCCTCTGTTGCAGCGCCTACGTAAAAAAGCACCCGATAAAGGTGTCCGAGCCGTTATCGTTTCTCCGACAAGGGAGTTGAGTGTACAGATATATGAAGATATCTCTGCTTATGCAAAATATATGGATATCTCCTGTGAAGCTATCATTAGCGGTAAAGATATAGTAAAACAGATAGCAAAACTCAAAGGGGGAGCTGAAGTGATCGTGGCGACTCCAGGACGTTTGCTCGAACTTACCCAAAACGGACTTAAGCTTGATGATGTCGAGATTTTCGTCCTTGATGAAGCGGATCGTATGCTTGATATGGGTTTTAGCAAAGATATCAAAGCGATCCACCCGCTTTTACCAAAAAGGCATCAAACTTTACTCTTCTCTGCAACGTTTTCCGATAAGGTAAGAAAACTCTCAAAACTGATCCTCACATCTCCGGCTTTTATAGAGACGGCAAAAAGAAATACAACGGTAGATACGATCAATCAGGTCGCCTACCTTGTGGATACCGATCGAAAAGCGGAACTTTTAGCCTATTTAATCGGTTCGAGAAACTTTCCACAGGTACTCGTTTTTACAAGAACAAAAGCGAGTGCAGATTTTCTTGGGAAGGAGCTTGAAAAAGACGGGCTCAAAACAGGTGTGATCCACGGTGATAAAACAAAAGCAAACCGTTTAAAAACCCTTAAGCAGTTTATGGAGGGAAAATTCCGTGTGCTTGTTGCTACAGATATCGCTTCGCGCGGATTGGATATTGAAGAGCTTCCATATGTTATAAACTACGAACTTCCTTCAATTCCGGAGGATTACGTACACCGTGTAGGACGAACAGGACGAGCAGGTCGTGCGGGGGAAGCGATATCGTTGCTTGATGTGTATGAGAAGTTTGAGATCCGGGATATCGAAAAACTGATCGGCCAAAAGATCGACAAAGATACGATCGAAGGGTTTGAACCCGATCCAAATATCCGCAGAGTAGATCGTGATGAGCAAAAACTAAAATCTGAGCATAAAAATCAGGACAAACGATTTGTTGTCAAGAAAAAAGAACCTAAAAAAACTACGGCAAAATCTGTCAAAGTAGCGAAGAAAAAACGTAAAACGACAAAGAGAGACCCGCGTTAACTTGTTTGCAGACTACACCTTAGAGATACTCTACCAGGACCAATATCTAGTAGCGATCAACAAACCAAGCGGACTGTTAGTACATAGATCTATGATAGATCGTCACGAGATTTACTATGCGATGAAGATACTGCGTGATCAGTTAGGGCAATGGGTTTATCCGATCCACAGACTCGACAAACCCACAAGCGGGGTCTTACTTTTTGCACTTGATAAAGAGAGTGCACGACTTTTAAATGAACAGTTCCGTGCCCGTGAAGCCCAAAAAAGGTATATAGCCGTAGTGCGCGGTTACCTTGAAGATGGAGTTATAAACCATCCTCTTAAAGAAAAGCTTGATAAGATCGCCGATAAAGATGCCAATGAGAATAAAGAAGCACAAGAGGCGATCACCGAGTATAACTCTTTGGCGAGGGTAGAACTGGATGGATGTGTCGGCAGGTATGATACGGTGAGGTATTCCCTTGTTGAGCTGCTGCCAAAAACGGGACGCAAGCATCAGTTGCGCCGTCATATGAAGCATATCTCCCACCATATCCTGGGGGATACAAAATACGGCAGGGGTGAACACAATAAGTTTATCCGAAAAGAGTACAATATACACAGGTTATTATTGCATTGTAAAGATTTTAGTTTTACTCATCCCTACAGCGGTGAAGAGATAAAACTCGAAGCGAAATTTGATAAAACATTTGAAAATTTAATGAAACAATTTGATTGGAGTATAGATGGATAATACGGCAAAAGAGATATTTTTAAAAGATTATAAAAAACCGAGTTTTAAGATTGAGAGTGTCAATCTGACGTTTGAGCTTTTTGAAGAGTATACAAATGTTACAAATATTATGAAGTTTGAGAAGCTTGACCAAAGCAGCGATTTGGTTTTGGATGCACTGGAATTGGAACTCAAAGAACTGGTACTAAACGGTGAAGTTCTCGCAACAGATAGATATAACTTTGATGAAGAGACACTTACGGTCCTGGATGTGCCTAAAAATTTTACGATCGAGATTAGAAATAGAATCTATCCACATAAAAATACTGAGCTGGAAGGGTTGTACAAGTCGGGTGATATCTTTTGTACTCAGTGTGAGCCAGAAGGGTTTCGCCGCATCACACCCTATCTCGATAGACCGGATGTGATGAGTGTCTTTACCACAACCGTCATTGCTGAAAAAGAGAAGTATCCGATCCTGCTGAGTAACGGAAACAAGATCCATTCTCACGCAAGTTTCGATACACGCCACGGGGTAACTTGGCACGATCCGCATCCGAAACCCTCGTACCTGTTTGCTTTGGTAGCGGGTGATCTAGATTTTATCACTGAAGATTTTACAACGGCGAACGGGAATGATGTAGAGCTTAATATCTATGTAGACAAAGGCAACAGCCCAAAAGCCAAACACGCTATGAAAAGTTTGGTAAATGCTATGAAGTGGGATGAAGAAAAATATGGTCGTGAATATGATCTCGATATCTATAATATAGTCGCAGTAGATAGCTTTAACATGGGGGCGATGGAAAATAAAGGGCTCAATATTTTTAACTCTGCCTATGTCCTTGCAGATACAAATACTGCAACAGATACAAACTTTATGGGGATTGAGTCGGTGATCGCCCATGAATACTTTCATAACTGGACAGGGAATCGAATCACTTGTAGAAACTGGTTTCAGCTTACACTCAAAGAGGGGCTGACGGTGTTTCGTGATCAAAAATTTTCGGCAGATATGAATTCTCCTGAAGTGCAGCGGATCGAAGATGTAAAAGCGCTCCGTGAACGCCAGTTTGTAGAGGATGCCTCACCGACGCGTCATCCGATCCAGCCGAAGTCCTATATCTCAATGAATAACTTTTACACGGCAACCGTATATGAAAAGGGTGCCGAAGTTATCCGCATGTATCACACACTCTTAGGGGAAGAGAACTATAGAAAAGCGACTGATCTCTACTTTGATACATTTGACGGTCAAGCGGTTACGACTGATGACTTTTTATGGGCGATGAGTAAGTATGGAGAGTTTGATAAAGAGCATTTTAAGCTCTGGTACGATCAAAGCGGTACACCGACATTGAAAGTTGACGAAAATTTCAGTGACGGCGTATACACCCTGAGTCTGACGCAACAGGTTCCGAATAAAGTTGACGGTACGCCGCAAAAACCGCTCTATTTTCCGCTTAAGATGGCACTTTTAGCCAAAGACGGTTCGGAGATACTTGAGAAAACTTTGATCATCTCAAAAGAGCATGAGAGTTTTAAATTTGAGAACTTAAGCAACAAACCTGTCCTCTCGATAAATAGAGATTTTTCAGCTCCTGTTATAGTAGAGCAGCAGGGAGTTAATTTTGCCTTTTTAATGCGTCACGATCAAAACAGCTTTACAAAGTATGAGGCTGCACAGGAGTTTGCTGTACAATCAGTTTTTGAGCTGATCGATGATCAGGAACTGAGTGAGACCTATGTGGCAAATTACGGTCTGCTGCTTGATCAGAAACTTGATCCTTCGTATAAAGCTTTGCTTTTAGAGCTTCCCTCAATTACAGCACTGATGCAGAAACAGGAAGTTGTTGATTTTGAACCCTTGTATAAAGCAAAAGAGTACTTAGAGTACGAGCTTGCAAAAAAACATGAGGCGGCTCTTTTAAAACTCTACTTTGAGTACCATGAACCGAAAAATGTAGAGTTAGACAGTAGAGCTATCGGGAACCGTGCACTGAAAAACATCGCTTTAAAACTTCTGTCAAAGCTAAAATCACAAGAGGTGCTTGCCATTGCTAAAGAGCAATACGAAAATTCTCTGACAATGACCGATAAAATTGCAGCCTTGGATGTTATCGAATCGATCGATGCAGAGTTGAGTGCAGTTGTCTTTGGTGACTTTTACAAAGAGTATAGCAATAACACTTTGGTGATGAATAAATACTTTGCACTCTTGGCAGCTTCACCGCGTGAGGGTGTGCTAGAGCGTGTAAAAGAGCTTCAAAAAGATCCGGTGTATGATGAAAAAGTACCAAATTTAGTTCGCTCACTAATCGGTGTATTTACAAGAAACTATAAATATTTTCATGCAAAAGACGGTAAGGGGTATAAATTTTTAAGCGAGAAGATAATCGAGATAGATAAATTTAACCCGCAAATGGCTTCAGCCCTTGCAGGAGCGTTTAAAATCTACCCGAAAATGACCGAATCTAACAAAAATTTAATGAAGGATGCTTTAGAGTGTGTCGTTTCTACACAGGGGATCTCAAAAAATACATTTGAAATTATAAATAAAATTTTTAAGTAAAATAACTTTTATAAATAAAACTCTCCTTTTCTGCACCGAAGATTAAGGAGTTTATTGAGAAAAATGTATAGTAGTACTTTACGAAATGGTGAAGTTTAAGCTTTTTCTTGTGATAATATTGTGATTTTATTCTGATAAAGTTGTGTAAGAACTTATTTTAAGGGGAAGGTATATGGCAAGATTAGTCGTACTAGGTGGTGGTGTTGCAGGTCATACTGCAGCTACATTTGCCGCAAAATGGTTAGGTTCAGCTCATGAAGTTGTAGTCGTGACTCCAAATGCAAAATGGAACTGGATTCCATCAAACATCTGGGTTGGTGTTGGTGAGATGACAAAAGAGGATGTTACTTTTGAATTAGCACCTGTTTATGCAAAAGCCGGAGTTACTTATAAACAAGCGAAAGCTGTTTCGTTAAATCCGGAAGGAAATGAAGCTAGTGATAAGCCCTTTGTTACTATAGAGTATACCGGTCAAGATAAAGTAGGAGAGAGTGAAAACCTTGAATACGATTACCTGATCAATGCTACAGGTCCAAAACTAAACTTCGGTGCTACACCGGGATTTGGAGAAGGAAGCCAGTTAGGTGAGCATACAGTTTCTGTATGTACAGCCGATCACGCAGTTCATGCGTCCGAAGAGTTTGAAAAATGTATAGAAAAGATGAAAAAAGGTGAGCGTCAGAAGTTCTTGATTGGAACTGGACACGGTATGTGTACGTGTCAAGGTGCTGCATTTGAGTATATCTTCAATATTGAACATGAGCTTAGAAAAGCGGGTCTTCGTGATATGGCAGATATCAAGTGGATCTCAAACGAGTCTTTCTTAGGTGATTTCGGTATGGGCGGGCTTCACATGAAAGTCGGCGGTTACGTAGTAAGTTCTAAACTTTTTGCAGAATCACTTTTTGCAGAGAGAGATGTAGAGTGGCTTATCGGTGCACACACATCAAAAGTAGAAAAAGGTAAAATTGAGTATGAACTTCTTGATGGTTCAACAGGTGAAGAAACATTCGACTTTGCAATGCTTATTCCGCCGTTTGCAGGTGTAGGTCTTAAAGCTTACAATAAAGCGGGTGAAGACATTACAGATGTAGTATTTGCTCCAAACGGTTTTATGAAAGTTGATGCTGACTATACTGCAAAACCTTATGCTGAATGGAAAGCAAGCGACTGGCCTAAAACATACCAAAACCCGACATACAAAAATCTCTTTGCAGCTGGTATCGCATTCGCACCGCCACATGCTATCTCTGAGCCTATGAGTTCTCCAAACGGAACACCTATTAACCCGACACCTCCAAGAACAGGTATGCCTTCAGGTATTATCGGAAAAGCGGTAGCTCACTCTGTATGTGATATGATAACAAAAGGTGAGGGTGCACATCTTCATGAGATCTCTATGGCAGAAATGGGTGCAGCGTGTGTAGCTTCTGCAGGTAAAGGCTGGTTTAACGGTCAGGCTGCTGCTATGACAGTTTACCCTGTTGTACCTGATTTTGAAAAATATCCTGGAACTGGACGTGATACAGATCATACATTCGGTGAGATAGGACTCGCAGGTCACTGGATCAAACATATTTTACATTATATGTTTATCTACAAAGCAAAACTTAAACCAGGCTGGACATTAATCCCAGAATAAACAAAGATAGAAGGAAAACACTGTAAATCTTTTTCTTTTCCGGCTAAACATTAAAATGTTTACTCGTTAAAGAGATTGACAGCATAAAGGAGAAAAGATATGAAAAAAGAAGAAGTGAATTTTGCAAAAAACAAAGAGTTTCAACTAACTATGATTCCTGGAAAATTTGCAAGAGCGATGAGAACTTGTGTGATTTGGCAATTTATCAGATTTATGGTCATCAATATTAAAATGATTATCGTGGTTGGAAAAAGTCACTAATTTTTGTACTATCTAAGCTTTTGCTTAGATAGTTGTTTAGGTTTGCAATGGTAAGAGAAATTATAAAATATCCTACACCGCTTAGCGTTGAGTATGGGATAAACGTACGTGTATTTGATAAACAATTATTTTCCTTGATAGAGGATCTAAAAGATACTATAAATGAAAATAATTTAAAAGCGCTTTCTGCTTTTCAGGTTGGTGATTACCATAATGTAGTGGTTTTAAAAGAGGATGACGGAAGTTTTATAGAGCTTGTCAACCCTAAAGTGATCTCCCATAGCGGAGAGGTAACTACAAAAGAGACTACGACATACTATCCAAACTTAAGTGCCGAAGTGAAAAGACATGCAAAAATAAGCATAGTGTATCAAGATAGAAACGGTGAGAAGCAGGTTTTAAAAGCAGAGGGTGAGACGGCTATCCTGCTGCAAAGAAAAATCGACTATACATTCGGCTCCACTTTTATCACAAAACTTTCAAAAGAGGAACGAAAAAGATTTGATAGCAGTTTAGAACACGGCATAGACATAGGGTACGACAACTACTGTCCGACAACATTTGTTAAAGACAAAATTATAAGATTTATAAATATCATAATAGCTTTACTTTTTGCCGTTTTTGTAATATCATTCTTTATTGAAGATAAGAAAATATTATCTAATGTTTGGCAATATCAGCTTTTTACATCCTATTTTGTAACCTTGTTAACTGCCGTATATGTAGTGTACGGACGATATGAAGGTTCAAAATATACATCTTGTACCAGCTGCCAGATAGGTAATATTTTAGGGAGTGCATTTATCGCTCTGTTCAAACTTTCTGTTGTGATGGTGCTCTCATATATCTTCGTTAAATAAGACTAAAGATATGGGTATGGGAGAAAATATTGCAGCTCTGCGTCAATGCAGGGAAGAGTTTTGCGGCTCAAAAGAGAAGATCCTGCAGCAATGGGTGTCGTATGAAACTTCTGCTGCTATTTTAAAACTCCATAAGATTGATCAAAACTATTTTATTCAGATCTACGGAAGTGGTGTATTTGACTACTTTATGGGGGTGATATCCGGTGAACTTGAGATCGGAAACTGCCCGGTTATGCAAGAGTTTTTAGCATATTTAAAAAACAGGGAAATCAGTGCCGATGAGCTGTTTGAACTCTGCAGCCACTTCCGTCGTTCAATGATCGATTTTTCTTACGATGCGGGGGTTAACTCAAAAGAGGTTTTTGATGCTATCTCTTACATATTCGATCAAAACTTTCGGGGTATATTGAAGTTTTATACCGATGCGATTTTTCAAAAACTTGTAGATGCCAGACAAGAAGCACTCCTGGCTTCACAGGCAAAAGAGTACTTTTTGTCAAATATGTCGCATGAGATACGAACACCGCTTAATGCAATCCTCGGTTTTGTAAATATTTTACTCGATGATGAACTGCCGAAAAAACACAGAAACTACTTAGATATTATTCTAAACAGCGGCGAAAATCTGCTCAGTATCATTAATGATATTTTGGATTTTTCAAAACTTCGCAGCGGTGAGTTTCATATTGAACCGAAAAACTTCTCTTTGCATAGTGAACTCTCCCATACGATGGAACTCTTTGTTGCCAGTGCAAAGATAAAAGAGATCACGATCACCTCCTTTATCGATCCGAAAATTCCTCTGGAACTTACAGCCGATATATTGCGTATCAAACAGATACTCTCAAACTTTCTAAGCAATGCTATCAAGTTTACGCCAAGGGGAGGGCATATCCATATAGAAGCAAGCTGTCACGACCAGGTTCTTAAGATCAGTGTCCAGGATAACGGGATCGGGATCTCACAAAAGGATCAGGAAAATATCTTTTCAGCTTTTGCGCAAGCGCATTATGCAAAGGAGAGCCGAAGTGACGGTACGGGTCTTGGACTCTCTATCTCCTATCAACTAGCGGAGTTGATGGAGGGAAAAGTAGGGGTAGAATCAGAACAGGGAAAAGGGAGTCTGTTTTGGATGGAGCTTCCTGTACAGGTGCGTACAAAAGAGTATCTTTACTTTGATGAAGTACAGAAGCTTCAAGATTATACGATCGCTGTGTATGCCAAAGATTATTCCCTGAACTATAAACATAAATCGTTTATCAGCTATGCAGAGGTTTTTGATCTGGAAGTATCGATCATCAACTCATTAGACCTTGAGTATGACATCTGCATCTTTTTACATGAGCAGATGAATCCGGAGGATATTCAAAAAGTTATCAATTCCGAGAGAAAATATATAGCTATTTTATCCCAAGAGTGTGATATGTATGACAATTATATCCATATCAATACGGTCTCTTTTCCTCTGTATTGCGAGAAGTTAAAAGTTTGTTTTCAGGAGCTTTTATATCCGCAAGAGTATCTGGAGCATAAAAAACAGATCATCAACGCTTATAAGGGGAAAGTTTTAGTCGCTGAGGATAATGAGGCCAATCAGGAGTTGATCAAAATAATTCTTTCAAAATTTGGTCTTGATTTTGATATAGTAAATAATGGTGTCGATGCAGTGAAACTTTATAAAGCAAATCATTACGATCTTATTTTGATGGATGAGCAGATGCCAAAGATGGACGGAACAGAGGCAGTTGAGCAGATAAGAGCACACGAGCAAGAGTTTAACTCAAATCATACTCCGATTTCAGCACTTACTGCAAATGTTTTAAAAGGTGCAAAAGAGAAAGGGTTTCTCCACGGCTATGATGCCTTTTTAGGTAAGCCTATTATTTTAAAAGAGTTAGAGGAGCTTTTTAAATACTATCTGGAACCGGATCTACAGCACTCTATTCAAGAGAATCAGGAGGAGACACAAGTATCTAATATAGTTGGCTTAGATGCAAAACACTTAACAAAAGAGCTGATGTTAAGTATGGATGAGTTACAGATGTTATTGGATCTGTTTGTGAAAAAAATGGAGCAGACACTCCCTGAACTCAAAGCTGCTATTAGTGAGCGTGAGTACAAACTTATAGCAAAAAAAGCGCACAATATCAAAGGTTCAAGTGCAAATTTTCGGATAGAGTTTTTACAAAAAACAGCCAGTGAGATGGAAAAAATGGCAAAAAATGAGGATGATTCTTTTGATTATGAAAGCAGCTTTGCTAAAATGAAAGAAGCCATTGAGTCGATCAGGATTGTATAGAGGCCTTTACTCCTCGATATAGTATCCGATGCCCGAAGCATTTTGGATAATATCAGTCTCCAGTTTGTTTCTAAGTCTCCATACAAGTGTACGTACACTGTTTTCTGTCGCACCTTTATCCTCCCAGGCATAGTTGACGGCTTGGTCAAAGGTAACAACGGAGCCGAGTTGGGCTACAAGAAGTCTTAAAAAAGCATTCTCTTTCTTTGTAAGTCTGAGTTTTTTCCCTTTGTAGAATGTCTCACAAATGCTAATATCTAAGTGATAATCATCTCCAAATGCAACGATTGGTTCATCTGAAGAGCGTTTTGCATAAAGCATTTTTTCTAAGTTCATCTTATCAACTTTCAGGGTATCCGTATCATTTTTTCTTTCATTTTCAACCTGAAATTTAAAAAGAGCCATCTGTATAGTTGCATGTAAAGAGTTTGGATCGAAAGGTTTTACAATGTAGCCGTATGGTTCTGTAAGTTTTGCACGTGAGATTATATCATCGTCTGTATAGGAAGTGAGAAAGATGTATGGGATATTGTAGTTCTCTTTAATATATCTTGCAAGTTCCAAACCGTCATCGCTCTCCTGCAAAGATATATCTATAAGTACTACACCCGGTTTATGTGTAGATATTTTACTTTTAGCTTGTTCTATGTTGTCGCAGACACCTACTACACTATAACCGTGTTTTTGTAAGGAGATGTTAAGATTCAGCGAGGTGATCTCATCATCTTCGACAACTAAAATTTTATCTTTTGTATCCATCTTTACACGTCCTGCATCAAAAAAAAATGATTATTATGTGATAACATATTTTAAAATTATAATATAACTTTTTTTTATTTACAATAGTTAATCTAAATAAGTGTAGAATTTGTTACAAAATGATACTAACAAATTTTAATATCAGATGAGAAGGACCTATATGCGTTTAAAATTGTTTTTTCTATTAACGCTTTTCACAAGTTTGCTAAGAGCTGAAGATCTGCAAAATTTGCCGGAATTGAAACTAAATCCACTGACTGAATCTGAAAAGAATGTGATAATCGATAAGGGTACTGAACGACCTTTTAGCGGAAAATATTACGATTTTGACCAAAAGGGGATCTACTACTGTAAACAGTGTGGTGCAAAACTTTTTATCTCAAACGATAAGTTTCACAGCGGCTGTGGCTGGCCGAGTTTTGATGATGCCGTGAAAGGGGCCGTAAAAAGAGTACCCGATCGAGACGGACAAAGAACGGAGATCATTTGTTCACGATGCGGTGCACACCTCGGACATGTTTTTGAAGGGGAGGGTTTTACGAAGAAAAACACCCGTTATTGTGTTAACTCTATCTCTTTAAACTTTGAAAAAACAACGCGCAACAATATCAAAAAAGCATATTTTGCCGGAGGGTGTTTTTGGGGTGTTGAGTACTATCTGGAGCAACAAAAAGGGGTACTTGATGTAGTTTCAGGTTATATGGGCGGAAAGAACCCCGATCCAAGCTATAGAGATGTTTCCCGCGGGGATAGCGGCTACCTTGAAACCGTTGAGGTAACCTACGATGCAAATAAAGTTGACTATGAAACTTTGGTACGTCTGTTTTTTGAGATCCACGATCCGACACAAAAGGATGGGCAGGGCCCGGATATAGGTTCACAGTACCACTCGGCTATTTTTGTCTCAGACAATAAGGAGCGTAACATTATAAAAAAATTGATTAAGCTTTTAGAGTTAAAAGGGTATGATGTCGCTACTCAAATCCGTGAGAAAAAAAAGTTCTATAAAGCTGAAAAGTACCATCAGGACTATTATGAACGAAAAGGTAAGAGACCCTATTGTCACGGTTATGTAAAAAGATTTTAAAAGGATAGTTATTTGGTAGAGTTTGCCTTAATGGATGAGTATATAGAGTTGTATAAGTTGATAAAGCTTTTAGACCTGGTTGACAGCGGTGCAGAGGCAAAGCGTATAGTTGCAGAGGGGTTTGTCCTTCGCAACGGTGATCTGGAGACGCGCAAAAGGGCAAAGATTGTAAAAGGTGATATTATCGAGATAGGCGAAGAGATAGCTATAAAAGTTGTATGAACTTTTATAGTACAAAAGAGCTGATCAACCCGATCAGCCCGCCAAATACTCCACCCCAGACTACAAGCCACTGCAAGTGTTCACGGATCAGTTTTTGTACCATCTCTTTTACCATCTGTGGAGTAAGTTCATCTAAGCGAGCATCTATAACCCCTTCGATAGAGTTGAGTATATCCTCGTTAAGTGAAGAGTTTTGCAGGTGTTTTTGCAGTGTTTGGGTAAAACTCTCAGAATCAACAATCTTAACAATGGCAGACTTCAGCTTTTTTGTAAAAGGCTCGCGCAGACCCTCTAAAGCTTTCTCCCCTCCAAACATCCCTAACATTCCGCCAAATGATGAATCCATAACGGTTTTTACTAGTGCGTCGTAAGCGCTGGAAAAGTCGCTCTCCTCTACTATAGGCGCCAGTTCTATCTTCTGCTCCTCTTTTGCAAAAAAGTTCTCCAGCTGCTCTTTGGTAAAGAACTGCTCCATCAAAAGCTCTTTGATCGCAAGTTTAAATGCTTCAAATCGAAGGGGAATAATCCCCGAACCGTAAAGAAAAGGGACCTTTTCAAAGAGCATATGGATCGCCAACTGGTTTGTAACAGCGCCGGAAAGTGCAAAAAGTCCTGTAAAGAGCAAACATAACGAGAGTTGAGGCTCTAAACCTGGAACAAAAGATAAAGCGAGCAATAGTAGTGCAGTGAAATTAGTTATAAAACTTTTATTTAATATCAAATTATCCTCCAAATTTTTGGGGAATTATATATAAAAATTGTATTATTACAAAAAAAATGAGGCAATAATGAAAGAACAAACATATAAACTATTTGCGAATGAGAGTGTAGAGAGTATCGTAGGTGAGATCGTAAAAGAGTTAGAGACAAGAAACGAATCCCCTTTCTGGAAGGAGAAAGTGGAACCTTTTAGCGAAGCTATTTTGTCGGTACTAGTACCACTTCGTGATAACGGAATCCTATTTGATCCTCAAGGTGCAAAAGTAGAGGTTTTAACCCCTGAACTGTTTTTAGAGTGGAGTGACTTTGTCTCATTAAAGATGTTACTCTTTAAAATTGCAAAGTCAAATGAAGCGGGTGATACTCATATTGACCTTGAAAAGCTTGGGACTTATCTGAGCAGATATAGTGTCAACCTGGAAAATGAAGCACTCGATTTTCCAATAGCGAACTATAACCTTCATCAAGGGGTCAGTAACGTTATTAAATCTCTTCTTTAGTAAAAAAGAAGATATAAAAAGCCCCAGAGAAGAAAAACAAAAAGGGCTATCACTGCAAATACGATAACGATCCGGATTGTAAAAACGGTGAAAAATTTAAGAAATTTCTTCATTTTTTATATGGATATGTCGGAAGTTTCAGCCCTTTTGTTGCATACTCCATTCCGCCTTTTAAGTTGATCACTTTATAGCCTAGTTTTTGTGCCATCCATGGGCCTACAATCGAAGTTCTGCTTCCGGTATGGCAGATAATTGCAAAGGGTTTAGAGGTGTCTACTTTTGTATTGAGATCTTGAAGAAACGCTTCTATATTATACTCTCCGCGATCGTTAAAAAACATTATCGGGATTGCACCTTTTAAAAGTCCGGTTTCTTTCCATTCCGGTGGGGTTCTTATATCTACGATCGGTGTATTTGAATTTAGCAGATCTTTAGTGATATATTCACTTCTATACTCTGCAAAAAGTGTCACAGAAAAAAGTGTTAATAGTAAAAATAGTTTTTTCAACTCTTATTCTCCAAAATAAAATTGTATAATTATAGCTATATAATACAAATAGGAATACAATGGCAACCTCTAAAAAAGCGGTAGAATACTCTAAAAGATTGCGTTATGTCAGAGCTTTAGAGCGGTTTCATAAAAGTATAAACTCTTACCTTGCAAATACTCCGGAACCCACAAAAGAGCAGTTTATCAAAAAGGTGGACAATGGGTTGAAATTTTTAAACAGAGTAGAAGAGGCAGTGATCTATAAAGGTGAGCTTCGTGACTTGGAAAATTTAGTGAAAAAAATACTAAAATATAGAGAGGATGATACCCCTATAGAGAAGATAAAAGAGGAGATTAACTACGCTTCGAATCAACTGGATAAAAGTAAAAACGCGAGACGTTATAAGAAAGATAAACACTCCCGGTCTAAATATAAAGACTGGGAGTAAAAGAGTGTTTAAGCATTCTCTCCATGCGCTTCGATAAGCATTTGATCGAGTAGCGAAAAGAGTTGTTGTGACGCATTTTCCATCTTTTCAAAGTTGTCAATGATAGTCTCTTCATTAGCAAGAGTTGCCTGTTTTGGATCACTTGCTTCAAGGTAATGAAGATTTGTATTTGCAGTTTCATGCACTGTAGCATGGAAAGGCTCTGTTTTTGGATATGAAGATGTAGCATAAAATCTTCTTTTCCCTTCGCCGTCATACCATTTCCCAAGGTTACACTCATGATGCGATACGGTATCGAGTACTTTCTCGAGTGTGATGAGAGAGTTGTATGCTCGCGCTTTATAAAGTATATGATCGATTTTTGTACGGACAACAAATATAGAGTTTTCCATATGGTAAGACTGATCAACAATTTTTGAAGAGTTAGAGCTGAGATCAACAAGCGTGTTTTCAAACTCTTCGATCTTCTCAGTTGACTCATCTACCGTTACTTTCATAGCTTCTGAGCTCTCTTGGATCTCATTCATCCCTTGTTGCAATGACTTGATCGACACGGAGATCTCGCTAGTTGCTTTATGTGTACGCTCAGCAAGTTTTCTTACTTCATCGGCAACTACGGCAAACCCGCGACCGTGTTCACCTGCACGTGCAGCTTCGATAGCAGCATTGAGCGCCAAGAGGTTTGTCTGATCTGCAATATCGGTAATAAGATCAATAACAGTCGTGATGCTGCTTGTTTGTGAAGCGAGCTCTTCGATACCTGCATTGTTTGTGGTAACCTGCTGGTGAAGTGTATGCAGTTCATTCACCACTGCTGAGGTATTGTTGCGAGAGTTATTTGCAAGTTCCGATGCTTCTTTTGTTGAAGCGGTAACCTCTTTAAGCTGATCGATATTTTTTTGTAGATCCGCTTGGATAATACTTAACGATTCTGTTACTTTTGTACTTCTGATGCTGAGTTTTGAGTTCATGGCATCACGTTTTGTTTTCTCGTGCTGCTGTTGCATAAAGTCAATGCTTTGAGCGGCACTGTCGATCGCTAAGATAAATTCACCTTTAAGACCCTCAGATGAGATTTTCTTAGAAAAGTTACCTTTTGAAGCATTTGTGATCGTTGTATCGATCTCATGAATGAGCTTCTCAACATGTTGTAAAAGCTCATCGAGATGAGATCCCATAATCCCAAGTTCTGTAGAGTAATCTATCTCTATCTCTTTTCTGTGTGAAAAGTCCCCGTTTGCAGCATTGGTGATAAGGTCTGTAAAGTTTTCTATCCCTGAAGTGATCGACTTTCGGATAAAGATCGCTGCAACAAGCACGACAAAACCTACCACAAGACCTGCTATGAAAACAAAGTATTTGTAAAAAGAGATCTTATTTTGCATAGCTTGTGATTCTTTAACAAGAAGCTCTTGTCTCATTTTTGCAAGCTGTTTGAAGTGTTTTCTGGACTCATTAGCGTAAGGTGTCAGGTTTTTTCTGTATTTTGCATAGATCTCTGCTTTTGAATTTGCTATTTCATCGGGAGTGAGAGAGGAGACCATCTTGTAAGCATTGTCTAAAAATAAAATCGTAGAGTCTTTGGCTTTTACAGAGATCTCATAAGAGGGATCCCCTTTGAGAAGCCTGTCAAGTTTGTCAAAATCAGATTTGATTGTATCAATAGTATCTTTGATCCTTTTGACATCTGCATCACGATCACCGCCTAACATTACAGCTCTGTCAGTTCTGCTGACATAATTCATATTTTTTTCAATTCTTAGAGTCAATAGACTTGTTTGAAGAAAGCTTTTGTGAAGTCTTTCATAGTCTTCATCTATATCACTCATCGTTACAAATACAAATGCAGTAGTTGCGATTATTGCAATTGTTGCAATTGCAATAAGATAGTTCATCTTTTGCTTGATGCTTAGATTTTTTAACATATTTATTCCACCTTTTTTCGTTTTCTATCGCCATTCTAGCACATCGATTCAGATTATAAGTTTAAAAAAAAATAATTTCAAAAAAAAATCACTTTTGTGATACAATTAGCAGCATAAAAAATAATAATAAGAGTTATATATAAAGGTGGGGAATGAGTTTTGCCGAGACGGAAATAAAAAAGTTTCGAAGCTCTGATTGTGCAGAGAATAATGTTTTTTACCAGGCGATGGAGGAGGTGATCTACTCGATCGCTCCACTTTTAGAGTCAAATGATAAGTATGCAAGACATTCAATCTTAGAGCGTTTAGTAGTTCCCGACAGGGTGATAAGCTTCAAAGTTACGTGGCTGGATGACAACAACAATGTCCAGGTTAACACCGGTTACCGTGTGCAGTTTAATAACGCTTTGGGCCCCTATAAAGGGGGTATTCGTTTCCACCCTACGGTAAATCAAGGTGTATTGAAGTTTTTAGGTTTTGAACAGATACTGAAAAACTCTTTAACAGGTTTGCCTATCGGCGGTGCAAAAGGGGGAAGCGACTTCAATCCTAAAGGGAAAAGCGATCAGGAGATCATGAAATTCTGTAAATCGTTTATGGTTGAACTGCATAAATATATAGGTCCACGAATGGACGTTCCCGCAGGTGATATAGGTGTCGGAACCAAAGAGATCGGTTACCTTTTCGGTGAGTATAAAAAAATCACTTCTACATATGACGGTGTGATGACAGGAAAACCGTTCTTTTTCGGTGGTTCTCTGATGCGTCCTGAAGCTACAGGGTATGGCGCTGTTTATTTTACCGAGACGATGTTGGATATGGAAGGTAAAGAACCCTTGGAAGGAAAAACGTGTACGGTAAGCGGGGCGGGCAATGTAGCACTTCATGCTATAGAAAAGCTTTATCACATTGGTGCCGTTCCGGTGAGCTGCTCTGATTCCAGCGGAACTCTACACGATCCAAGAGGGGTCGATCTGGAGCTTTTAAAGGAGATCAAGTTTGAAAAACGCCAGTCTCTTGAGAGTTATCTTGATACACACCCTGAAGCGAAATATATCCCTACAAGTGATTATCCTGCCGGTGGTCATGCCGTATGGAATATACCGTGTTATGCGGCTTTCCCTTGTGCTACGCAAAATGAGCTTACTGAACTGGATGCAAAAAATCTAATCGAGAACGGTTGTATTAGTATAACAGAAGGGGCAAATATGCCCTCTACGCCTGAAGCAATTGATTTGATACAGTCGCACGATCTTTGTTTCGCACCGGCCAAAGCAGCAAATGCAGGCGGGGTAGTTGTGAGTGAGTTTGAGATGAGTCAAAACGCTTCGATGAGTAAATGGAGTTTTGAAAAAGTTGATGAGAAACTCAAGGATACTATGCAGATGATCTGTAAAAGGGTTGCTTTGACTGCCAAAGATTACGGTGTTGAAGGGAACTATGTCGATGGCGCAAATATAGCAGGTTTTAAGAAAGTTGCAGATGCCATGATAGCTGAGGGGATATAACGGCTCTATGAAAAAGATACTTATTGTTCTTCTGTTCCTTGCAGGAAGTGCACTTTTTGGATCGTATACAAAGTTTATCGATACGCAACTAGACAACTACTATAAACTTGACGAGCAAAATCTCTCAAAAGAACAGATCGAAGAGATAGTGAGTCAGCAAAGCAAGCTTTATGATCAAGAGCTCAAAGCGTTGTGGAGTGATAAAAAGAAATATGCGCGGCAGATAGCAAAGTATGATAAAGAGATCTACTCTTTGCAAAAAGTTATCAATATTAACCAAAGAGCGGGAAATTCAGCAGCCGTTTTACGCGATGAGGTCAAAGTAAAGTCTTACAGAATACTCAAAGCACAAGGGAGTATGTTTCAAAATCTACTCAACTCTTTAGGTGAAAAAAGTTTTGATGAGTTTGAAAACTATCTGGGGCTCTTGGTGAATAAAAACCAGGAAGAGGTCTCTAAAATAGATAATAAAGACTACAAACAATATCTTACCTGGGAACCAAACTCGCAGGTAGTGTATGCTCTTCAGGAGAATATCAAAGAGTATTATGCTCTTTTAGAACTCAATCGGGATATAATTGTTCACCTTTATCGTCTAAAAGATAAGTTTTATAAACTAAACAAGTATGCAAGGTATCATCTTATCGACTTTGTATTTGTACTAGAGTCTGTAGAGACGGTTAGTTCGATAAATCACTTCTTAGAAGAGTATGGACTGGATGTAGTAAAACTCATTTTGATGTTGTTTGCAAGTATAGTTGTCTATATCCTGAGAAGGGTAGTTTTAGTAGTTTTACGGGATATGTTCAAAAGGGTTGATTTTTTTCGTGCTTATGCACAAAAGATTGTAAAAAAACTCACAAAACCTATACATACCCTTTTTATTGTTATTAGTCTGCATTTGATCGTATACATATATAACGACTTTAGTTCCGTCGAGGTATTGAAGGGACCTTTTAGTATCATCTATGCACTCTATGCTACATATATGTTTTATGTTGTCGTAAACTCTGTAGCGATGATAAAGCTTAGCTCCTTAGATGTAAAAACGACACATATTAGAAAAGATCTGATCAATGTCAGTATAAAGATCGTCAACTTTGTGATTATGATTGTCGGTTTGTTACTGGTACTTTACTTCGCAGGGGTAGATCTTACTGCAGTGTTGTCCGGTCTTGGGATTGGTGGTTTTGCACTTGCATTTGCTGCAAAAGATACGATCTCCAATTTTTTTGGAACTGTCTCTATACTCTTCTCAGATGTGTTTTCCCAAGGGGACTGGATCGTTGTAGATGATAAAGAGGGAACGGTTGTAGAGATCGGTTTACGTGTAACTACCATCAGAACTTTTGACAATGCACTTATCGCAATTCCTAACGGTGTTTTTGCTTCAAAAGAGGTGAAAAATTGGAATAAGCGTAAAGTGGGCAGACGTATAAAAATGAATATCGGAGTCACTTATAACTCTAAACCTGACGATCTTAAAAAAGCGGTTGCCGAGATCCGGGAGATGCTGCTAAAACACCCTCGTATCGCAACGCCTCATAAAGAGTATGAATATGAAGTAAAACAGATGACCAAGCTTGTCTCAAAAGATAACTTAGAGGGGGTAAAAACAAACCTGCTCGTTTATCTCGATCAGTTCTCCTCTTCAAGTATAGATATTCTGCTTTACTGTTTCTCCACATCGGTACAATGGGAAGAGTGGCTGGCAACAAAAGAGGATGTGATGCATAAGATCATGGATATATTAGAGAGAAACTCTTTAGAGTTTGCATTCCCGTCTATGTCAATATACCAGGAAAAATAAATAATTTTTATTTTAGTATATTATGATAAAATCGGCCTCTTAAAAATTTTATCTAAAGAGATTATGTAAAAGATGTTGAACTTAAACAGAGGATTATGTGTCCGTTCACTCAGTGTCGAGAGCGGATGTAATAAATGTGAAGAGATCTGCCCTACAAAGGCGATCGTTATCCAAGAGGGCAATCCGCTCCCTGCTATCAACTTTTCGGAGTGTGTAAGCTGTGGGGGATGTGTAGGCGTATGTCCAAGTG
Source organism: Candidatus Sulfurimonas kebritensis (assembly GCA_047689515.1). Lineage (GTDB taxonomy): Bacteria > Campylobacterota > Campylobacteria > Campylobacterales > Sulfurimonadaceae > Sulfurimonas > Sulfurimonas kebritensis. Next base: position 160,602 of record JBEWQA010000001.1, on the reverse strand, counting down.
AGGCTTTAAGCCTTGATGAATTCTCTCCAACAGACTTCTTTTTTAACTTTATTCAGGAGGATGAATCACTCCTCTCCTGTCATAAAAATGTACCATGTATAGCGGCTTTGAGCGTAGAACATCTGATCTCAATGGCTATACTGAAAAAAGAGCTGATTTTAGATATGGGGCACTGCTCAGAGTGTGAGATCGCATCAACATGTCAGGCACAGATAGAAGCTAACTTTGAAGAAGCATCATATGTATTAGAAGCGATAGAGAGTGATGCAAAGGTCTCTATGGAAGATGTGAAGTATGAAAATAGTGAAACAGATACAACTAATCGTAGAGAGTTTTTAAACTCGATCAATATTAAAAATGTTGCAAAAGCAAAACACTCTTTTGAAAATGAGGTGCAAAAAGCAACGGATGAGTTGGTTGAACATACTTTGGAAAAAACAGACATTACTCTGTTAAAGCAAAAAAACATCCCTGAAAAACGGAAGATCTTTTTCACCGCAATCAAACGAGCCGAGAAACCTTCACAGTTTCATATAATTGATGCGACAGAGGTGAGTTTTACATCCCAAAAACTGATGGACGAAGAGGCATGTACAGCGTGTCAGATGTGTTACAGAGTATGTCCAACGGGATCACTCAGTTCAAATATTAAAAACTCCAAGATCGACTTTGATCCATTCCTTTGTATCAAGTGCCACATCTGTCATGATGTGTGTGAACCTGATGCGATCACGCTCTCAAGCTCTTATAAAGTAAAAGAGTTTTTTGAGCCTGAAGTGGTAAATCTTATCAATTTTCAAGTAAGAAGATGTGATGAGTGTAACACTGTTTTTAGCACTACGGGTGATGAAAAACTGTGTTACAGATGTAAATGTGAAGAGGAAGAAGCTCGAGAATTATGGGGCATAACAGAGGGTAGTTAAGATGATGAATAATGACAATAAAATTTCTGAAAAGACTAAGCTTTTCGGTTATATAGGTGAACACGCAGGTGTAAGCAGGTTTTCAGCATTACTCAACAAAGAGTTTAAGGCCAACGGTGATGATGTAATGATGATCCCGATGAATATTCGAGAAGATGATCTTTACTTCACCGTTAGTAATATGAGGGAGTCTCACGTAAACGGTGCTGTGATCTCGAGTGAATATGTTACAGAGGTTGTAGAGATAGTTGATGAATCTTCATCGATTGTAAGACGCAGCGGTATGTGTGATATTATCTATAGAGAGGGTAAGAAGCTACGGGGTGACCTGTTCTCTATCCGTGTGCTCTCGGAGCATCTAAAAGATCTTTATGCTTCAAGAATTGCCATTATCGGCACAAACCACTATGCAAAGGCATTTTCATTTTTGGCGTGCGGGTTTAATGTAAGTTATTTTAACGATAATCTCGAAGAGCTTTTGGCTTTTACACAAGAGGTTGAGGTTAGTGATCCCGACATCAATAGGATAGCACCCGATATGGAGGTTGATTTTTCAGGCTTTGATGCTGTTTTGGATTTTTCGGAGTTAGAAGACCTCTCAATGGTTACGAAACTTGCAAAACATAATATCGATATGAAAAATACAAAGCAGTTCTCAGCACTTAAAAAGCGTGCCAATGAACTAGAGGGATCGTATACGGGATATGACGATCTTTTGGAGAAGTTAACGAAGAAAGTTTACAGCCTTTTAAAATAGGGCTGCAAGTTTTAAGTATCCTTGCCAAAGCAGGGCAGATGAGATCCCTGCGGCAAAACCTGCCACTATATCATCCCCCATTACACCGATGCCGCCTTGCGCTTCTTTGTCTATCTTGCCTATGATAGATGGTTTCGTGATGTCGAAATAGCGAAACAAAACGAATGAGAGAAGCACTTGGACTAAAAAACCGTTTTCTAGTGTCAACATTTCACCAAAACCTACGCTCATAGCAGGGGCTACGCTCAGTGCAAACCATATACCTGCCAACTCGTCAATCACGATCTTTTGATTATCGTGCGTACCCGACTCCTCTTCATACTTGTTGATAGCTTTGATCGCAATGAGTGAGATAAGCAGAGTCGCTAAAAAAAGCGTACCTGCACCGAAATAGACAAGGATTAAAACTCCTAGCGGAAGTGCCGCAAGTGTCCCCATCGTCCCGGGAGCTTTTGGACAGAGTCCGCTATAGCCTACGGTTAAAAAAAACCAGTTCATTTGATTCCTTATGTAAGTGAAGTTGTTTGGTAAAGTTTCATCAGCTCTAGATAAAAATCTTTTTCACTATGCTCTTCAAGTAAACCTTTTACAGGAAAGGTGTCATAGTAGAGTTTTTCCAAGTTTTTGAAACGGTTTGGAAAAAGCTTTGAAAGTATCACGGAAGAGAGCTCTTTACGGATAAGTACTGCAGGCGGTAGAAGTCCATACTCGAGTATCTCTAAAATTGAGTCCGCGTGGTAAGAGATCTGGTGGTGTTGCCCATGTGGACAAGTGTTTTTACTCACAAGCGTTCTACATTGATCACAGTACACATACTCACTAGCTACTGTGATCTCAATATCTATACCCGTTACACGATCGACAATCGACTTGTTTGAATTACAGTCGTAAAACATACCGAGACCCGCATGGTTACGCCCTATTGTTAAACGGTTACATCCGTAATTTTTTGCAACGATGGCATCGATAATGATCTCGTTGTAACCTGCAAAGATATAAGAGTTTTCAAGTGGTACGACGATAACTTTATTTTTCGGAAGATAGTTGTTTATAAAGTATTCAAGTGATTCTTTTCTGATCTCATAACTCAAATTAGCATTATCATAAGGTTTTAGTAAAAAGATCACCAAAAGGTCAGTATTTTCTAAAGTTTGTCTGATCAGCTTTTCATGAGCACGGTGCAGTGGGTTGGCCCCCATAACAAGTGAACTGACATGTTTTGCTTCTAAAAGATCTTTGGCTTGTTGGATCTGCTCTTGAGATTTGTTTTGTTGTTCATGGATAAATTCGTATTCACCGCAGACAGCCCAGTTCCCAATCCTTTTGATAGTTGTCATAACACCCGGATGTGTGAGATCGTCAGTACCGTAGATATGTTTTACACGCTCTTTGGCATCTATCTCAAAAATCTCTTCTACGATCATGGTCGCGTACTCTTTGCCGTCACAAAGAATTAGAAGCTCTTCCCCAGATTCTAGTGACTTGAGTACCTCTTCATTCTTTTTACCTGAAGGTGCCAAAATAAAAGGGAAGGGGAAAGTCTGGCCGTCGATCAAGCCTGTTTCTAAAACATCCTGGGCTTCTTTTTTATTCATAAGCTTTGTGACGGGCTTGAGTAGTCCGTCTTTTAGAAGTTCGAGTGCGGAGGCTGCCTCTTTATCGATATAGAGGGTTTTATTTTTTCTTGACGATGTCATATTTTTTACGCTTCTCCCATAAGCTTTTACGACTGATACCCAGCTTTTTCGATAGTTCCGTATCGGGATATTTATCTTGGTAGTTCAGTACGATATATTTGACATAATCTTCGATCGGCAAGATCTCGTTTTTGTCAAATACGTTACTTTCACTTTTTATCTCGATCACCTTGTGTTGCACTTCATCGATCTTGTCGGTGGATGAGATGATCGCTTTTTTGCCGGCTATCAGTTCACAAAACGTTTTTTTGTCTGTTTTTTTCAACGCTTGGTAATCTATTAGATAGATTATACTATTTTGTGGGAGTTTTTCGATCTCTGCGAGTGCTTTTGGATCACTAAGTGTTACAAAATGTATAGGGAGGTTTTGCATTTTTGCATATTCAAAGGCAAAAGCATCAGCATATTTTTGAAAACTAGAGGAGATAAAGAGGGGAAGTTCGACATTATCTAAACTGATCTCATCTTTTACACTTGCAAAGGTGTGGTCAAGATATTTTTCATAAGCCAGGTTGCGTTTTTTGAGTTTTTCATAGTCTTGGTAGTGATCGATCTTTCTTACAAGCTCCTCGATCATAAACGGTTTGAGAATATAATCCTTTGCACCGGCACTAAGGGGTTTTGATACAGTATCGTTACTGATGTATGAAACCATTAGGATCACGATCGAGTTTTTAAACGTCTCAATAACGGGATTAAAGTCCTGTCCGTTGATGTTTGTTGAAAGGAGTACTACATCGTAGTTGTTACCCCTGATAGCATCTTTTGTAGAGGTACACATCTCACACATATGACCTAGCTCACCGAGCTTTGTCGCTATACTTTGCGCTAAATATACTTCGTTTTCAATTATTAATATTTTCAATTTATCTCTTCCAGTTAAAATATTTTAGATTTGCGTTGGACCAAACGCCGACACCTTCAGCCCTGCCGATAAAGCCTAACTTTTCGGTTGTTGTCGCTTTAATGTTTACTTTTGACTTTTCAATCTCCATTACGGAAGCCAGAGTTTCACGCATAGCATCTTTGTAGCCTGCCAAGCGTGGTTTTTGTGCAGCTATGGTTATGTCGACATTTGTGATCACATACCCAAATTGAGTCAGTTTAGTCACTACCTCTTTGAGCAGCTCTTTTGAGTCGATCCCTTTATAGCGTTCATCGTTATCGGGAAACATCATACCGATATCACCCATCCCGGCAGCACCGAGCAGAGCGTCGATCAAGGAGTGTATCGCTACATCACCGTCGCTATGTGCTTTAAATCCAAACTCAGAATCGATACGGACTCCGCCGAGCCACATCTCACCGTTATCGTCAAAAGCGTGTACATCGAAACCGTTTCCGCTCAAAGTCTCATTGGCAGGTGCACTTAAGCATGGCAGCTTATTAAGATCCTCTATATAGGTGATCTTGTGAGCATGTTCATCACCCAGGACAAAAGCTCTGCTTCCACCCGAGGCTGCTATTGCACTGCTTTCATCTGTAAACTCCTCTTTTGTCTGGAGCGCTTTTTGCAAAATCGATGTTTTTGAGAGTTGCGGTGTTTGCACTCTCTTTACTTTGTCACGATCGATAGTCTGATCGTCATAAACTATCGTATCGGTTGCTTTTAGATAAGGGACAATGGAGTCTGCCTTCTCTTTTTGAGCAATTATCCGATCTAGTAACACTTCATCGACACAAGCTCTTGCAATATCACTTACAAGTACATACTCGCTGTTTACAGCTTCGAGTGCATTTTTGAGTGACTGTTGTCTTGTTTTCCCGCCTGCGATAAATGTATAAGAGGCGTAGTTACCCATAAAAGGTATATCACTTTGTGAGCCGACAACAACGATCTCCGAAAATCTGCCTGTTTGTTCAAATCTTTGTGCTACATGCAACCATAAAGGTTTATCCTCTATACGCAGCCACTGTTTTTTCACTTCCATCTCGAATCTCGAGGAGTTTCCGGCAGCTAGCAATACAAGTGTCATTTTCGACAAAAATACCCCTTGTCTCTAAAAGTGTTACGAAATTATACAGATCAAAAACTTTTTAAATCTTAAACTTGATGATTGTTCATCACTTTTTACAAATTTTTTTAGGTTAAATTAACTTTATTTGACTATATTTCCACTATATAATAAATTTTTAGGAGAAATTATGAGATCTTCATGGGTTAAAGAGCGTGAGAATGATTCTGTCAGAACACAGATGTACTACGCTAAAAAAGGCATTATTACACAAGAGATGGAATATGTCGCAAAAATCGAAGATTTATCTCCTGAACTAGTTCGTAGTGAAGTTGCACGCGGAAGAATGATCATCCCTGCAAATATAAATCATACTTCATTAGAACCGATGGCTATTGGTCTTGCAGCAAAATGTAAAATCAATGCAAATATCGGTTCATCTGCGATCGCTTCAGATGTTCAGGGTGAAATAGAAAAAATTCAAGTATCACAGCATTATAAAGCAGATACGGCAATGGACCTTTCAACCGGTGGTGATCTTGACGAGATTAGAAAAGCGGTTATAGAAAACTCTAAAATTCCAATTGGAACGGTACCTATATATCAGATCCTTCATGATGTGAACAATAAGATCGAAGATTTAACTATCGAGAAGATGTTAGAGGTATTAGAGCGTCAAGCACAACAAGGGGTTTCTTACTTTACGATCCACGCAGGTTTTTTACTGGAGACTATGCCTAAGGTTGCAAAACGTAAAATGGGTATCGTATCTCGTGGTGGTTCATTGATGGCTGCTTGGATGATGCACTACCATAGAGAGAATCCTTTCTACTCTGCATATGATGATATACTTGATATCTGTGCAAAATATGATGTTTCATTATCACTAGGTGACTCACTCCGTCCTGGTTGTTTGGCAGATGCATCTGATGATGCACAACTTGGAGAGCTTAAAGTGTTGGGTGAACTGACACTCCGTGCTTGGGAGAAAGATGTTCAGGTGATGATCGAAGGTCCGGGACACGTTCCACTCAATCAGATCGAACGTAATATGAAGCTGCAGCGTGAGCTTTGTCATGAGGCACCTTTTTACATCTTGGGGCCATTGGTAACAGATATTGCAGCGGGATATGATCATATCTCATCTGCGATCGGTGCAGCTGTCGGTGGATGGCACGGTGCATCAATGCTTTGTTATGTAACACCGAAAGAGCACTTAGGATTACCAAATGCCGATGATGTTCGTGAGGGGATCATCGCTTACAAGATCGCTGCGCATGCTGCAGATATCGCTCGTGGACGTAAAGGTGCAAGAGATGTAGATGATGCAATGAGTGATGCACGTTATACATTTGATTGGGATAAACAGTTCGAGTTGGCACTTGATAGCGAACGCGCCCGTGAATACCATGATGAGACACTTCCTCAAGAGGTGTTTAAAGAAGCAGAGTTCTGTTCTATGTGTGGACCGAAATTCTGTTCTTATAAAATTACACAGGACATTATGGATAATCCAGACGCGATCGCAAAAATTGCTGAGGAAGCGAAGTTAGCGGAAGCTCACTAAAATTTAAGAAAAGGAAATAAATTTATTATGACTGAAGAAATTGTAAAATCAGCACTTTCAAAAGTTATGTATCCAGGTTTTACCAAAGATATCGTAACTTTTGGATTTGTAAAAGATATTGAAATTAATGGAAGTGATGTTAGCTTTACTGTTGATATTACATCATCTGCTCCGGAAGTGGCACAACAGATCACTGATGAGGCGACAACTGAACTAAAGAGAGCAGGGGCTGCAAATGTGAACGTAAATATTAAAGCGCCTGTAATGCCGAGAGAGTCTTCTTCTCATGGAAAAAATATCGCTCCACAGGTGAAAAACTTCCTAATGGTAAGTTCAGGTAAAGGTGGTGTAGGGAAGTCAACTTCATCTGTAAATATCGCTATCGCACTTGCTAAAATGGGGAAAAAGGTTGGTCTTTTAGATGCAGATATCTACGGTCCAAACATTCCTCGTATGCTTGGTGTTGAAGATGTAAAACCTGAAGTAAACGGAAATAAAGTTCTTCCTATTAAAGCTTACGGTATCGAGATGATGTCTATGGGTTCACTTATGGAAGAAGGGCAATCATTAATCTGGCGTGGTGCTATGATTATGAAAGCGATCGAGCAGTTCTTACGTGATATCTTATGGTCAGAACTGGATTGTTTAGTTATCGATATGCCACCGGGAACAGGGGACGCACAGCTTACTTTAGCGCAAAGTGTACCTGTAACTGCCGGTTTAACTGTAACAACTCCACAAACAGTGTCTCTTGATGACTCTCGTCGTTCACTAGATATGTTCAAAAAACTTAACATTCCTGTTGCAGGAATCGTTGAAAATATGAGTGGATTTATCGCACCGGATACTGGTGTTGAGTATGATATCTTCGGTAAAGGGACTTCTGAGCCTATGGCGAAAGAGTTTGATACTGCAGTTATCGCTGAAGTGCCAATTGAGCCGGCTATTAGAACAGGTGGTGATGAAGGGAAACCTGTAAGTTTTGTAGCACCTGAGAGTGAAAGTGCAAAACGTTATATGCAGGCTGCTGAATCGATCTGGAACTTCATCGAGGAGATCAATGCAAGCGGCGGTGTCGATAATGCTGCGGTTCAGCCGACAACTCCTCCGGGCGTAAGTGCATGTTCAACTGGCGGTGCTTCAGCATCTGGGACACAACAACAATCAAGCGGCGAAAGCTGCGGAACAGGATGTGGTTGTCACTAAGGTGACGGCTGCATAATCCTGCTGCTTCTCTCTTTTATCTAACTAAATCAAATATTAAAAATCACAATTAACACTAAATTAACAATATTTTGTTAAAACTATACAAAACTTTTTTAAATTTTTTTAAGGAAGTATTTTGGGAAAGGGCTGCTTGCCTACAAGAGTTTGGCGACCGAAGTAGACAAGCAATTTAGGTTGCAAAGCAACGCTTATATTATACTCTACATATTTTTAATCGTTGCTTCGCTTTTATAATTTGGTTTTATATTTAAAACCTTTTTCTTCGTAATTTTAATAAGGAGCAGTCGTGGATACAATAGGACAATTTCCTTTGTTTTATTTTCCGGAGTACGGAAGTGCCTGGATGATGGGTATCACAGGAACGATACACATTTTAGCATCGCATACCTCTGTCGGTGCAGCAATGTTGTTTGCCTATTTAGCTTATAAAGGGTATAAGGAAAATACTACACAATACTTGCCGTATATGAAAAAGTACGGGATGTTTTTGCTTATCTTTTCATATGTTATAGGTTCTATCACAGGTCCGGGGATTTGGTATACGGCAACAGCCGCAAGTCCAAGGGGAATCAGTGCACTGATACACAACTTTGTATGGGTATGGGCATCAGAATGGGTGTTTTTTGTGTATGAGGTGATAGGTGTTTTTGCCGTCGTCTATTTTATAAATAAAGTGGACCAGCGTACACACCTGAAATTGACATATACATTTGCTTTGGCTTCAGTAGGGACACTTGCATTGATCATTGGTATCATCAGTTTTATGATGTGGCCTGGAAACGAAGCATTTTACATCACAGGAAGTGCAAGTGACGGTTTCTTCGGTGTCAATACATTCCCGCATATGTTTTTAAGAGTTGGTTTTATGATCATGATGTCGGGTGTTATCGGTCTTGTGATCTCTAGTGCTATGAAAAAAGAAAACCTTGAACTCTCTCGCGAACTTACAAAAAAGATGGGTTATGTGAGTTTAATCGGCGGTTTTATAACAATGTTTTTCTTTATGTGGTATATGGGAACGCTTCCTGAAAATGCCCATGCGGTATTTAATGTTTCAAAAGAGAGCATTATTCAAAACAGACTGATTTTAACAGTAGTATTCTCTTTATACTTCTTGCTTGCAATTATGAAACCAAAGTTTATAAATCCTGTAATTGGCTCAACAATGATTGTGGTTATTTTACTTGCCGGACTTTGGCCGGGAGAAAAACTGCGTGAATCTATGAGAAAACCTTATGTTGCGGGTCAGTATATGTATTCAAATCAGATTATCAGCCGTGACGTACCGGGTAAGGGGATCAAAAGTGAACTTCCTGTAATTGCTGAGAAAGGTTTATTGCAGGTTAATCCTTTTGTCCCTCAAAATTTAAAAGTGATCACTGAAGAGAATAAACTTGAAGCTGGAGAGCTTTTGGCAAAATTATCATGCTCAAATTGTCACTCGTTAGAGAAAACAGGAGTCTATAGACCGTTAAAAGATAGATTGGCAGGGATGGATAAAGAGGCAATCAAGTCTATTCTTTATGCGATAGGTGCAGGCGGGATGAACTATATGCCTAAACTGCAATTACCAGACCATGAATACGATGCGATTGCAGAGTATCTTGCATCACAACATTATTAAGGAGGATTTTTATGGATGCATCTACATTATTAGCACTTAGAGATCCTGCCGGGGTACCTTTTTACCCTGTAGTATTTCAGGCACTTTATGTTTTAACATGGGCACTTCACGCTGCTTTTGTTTTTCTTGCACTCGGTTCTATGGGCTTGTCGCTTTATGGAGCGATGAAACAAAAAACCGATGCCAACTGGAAAGTTTTAACACCCCATTTAATACAAACCGGGAAGATTAGTGTTTCACTTTTAATTGTACTGGGCGTTGCGCCTTTACTTTTTACTCAGGTGATATATGACCCTAACTGGTATGTGGCAAATACACTTTCAGGTATCTGGGTTTTTACATTTATCTATGCGTTAATTGCAGGGTATATTATGTACTACTGGTACTACTATGCAAATCATGCAAAAGAGGGGGGCGGAAAGTTTATCGGTCTAATCTCATTTGCAATCTTGATATTTGCAGGTGTATTAATGCACAATTTTGCAGTAACATCCATTATGCCTAATGAATGGATGGAGATGTATGCTCCAAACGGAGTGGTTGACACAAGCGGTACTACAATGAATATTGAAGCTGTGAGACTGGCATTCATGTTGAGTTTAGCTGTACCTGTTGTTGGAGTCTTTTTACAAAACTATAGCAGATTTATAAGTACTCGAGATGATTTTTCCGATGAGCTTAAAAGCTATACAGCTGCATTGGGTACAAAATTTGGTATCTACGGTTTAATTATCAGTGCGGTACTTTTTGTTGTTTGGATGTTGCAAATCGGATACTTAACAAGTCCAATTGCTATCGTTACAATTTTAGCTGTTGCAGCACTGCTGTATATGATCTCTAAAAACAGTAACAGCTATATTACCACTGGGATGTTAGTTGTCGTAGCACTTTTAATCTCAGGTGTCAGAGAAGTGATCCGTTACGACATTATGTCTGGGCTTGGTTATAACATCTATAATTACACAGTAAATCTTGAGATACCTTCTATTACAATGTTTTTACTCACGTTCTTGATTATGGGCGGTGTAGGTGTTACTTACATCCTCACTATGGCTTGGAAAGTTGGAAAAACAAAAGGTATTTTTGATGGAACTAAAGAAAATACGGTAAACACGTTAGCTAATTATACAATCGGTATTATGGTTGTTTGGATGGGTGTTTATTTCGGATGGGGTATGTTTACTCTATTTAGTAATATTTTATAGTTTTATGGATAGGGAAGATATCTCATCTTCCCTAAAACTCTAAGGGATTAAAATTCCTCCCCTTTAAACATTTCAGCTTTAAACTCTACGATTTTATTTCTACCCGTATTTTTTGCTTCGTATAAAGCAGTATCGGCAAACTTAATTATTTTCCAGATACCATCTCCGTCATCAGGATATTTTGCAATACCTATACTGATAGTTTTTTGCAGCACTTCACCTGAACCTACATCAAACTTCAGTTTACCGAATGCGTCATGGATTTTTTGAGCAACTTTCATAGCACCCTCATTACTTGCATTGTGTAACATAACTAAGAACTCTTCGCCACCGTAGCGGATAGCAAGATCAGCTTCTCTAATGCTGTCTTTCAAAATAGCTGCAAGATCAACGATCACTCTATCTCCGACATCATGTCCATAGGTGTCATTAACCATTTTAAAGAAGTCTACATCCAACATCATTACGGTATATGTTTCACCTTGACGGTTTGCTTGAGAGACCACTTGATCGATGAACTCCTCTAAAAATCTTCTGTTGTACAGACCTGTCATACCGTCTCTTAGCGATGTATCGCGTAGTTTTGCCGTAAGTATTCTACTCTCAATTACCGGTTTTGCCGCCTCAAGATAGTTTTTGATACTCGGTGTTTCAGCATTTATTTTATTTACATCGCCTTCATCTTCGGCTGCAATATTAATAACGACACTATATTCGTCGTTAATATTAAACGGAATACAAACGTAATGCTCATCTTGTTTATGACACTCAGGACATAGATCGATGTACTCTGTGGAGATCACATCACTATGTGTTCTAAATGCACGACATAACGAAGCGTTAGCGTTTACATTGTCGGTACAGAGAACTTTGTCAATGGATGAGTAGATCAGTTTTCTTTCATTACGCTCCTGGCTGATTTCGTAAAATGCAAATTTTTTGATTGCAAATTTATGCTCTAATGCATCGATAAATCTTTTGTATACCGCTTCTTTGTCAAGATCGAGCTCTATAGTCTTTTTAAACTTATAGATGTCGGAGAGCTCACCGATGATCGATTTTGCTTCATATAGCGGATCTTGCGAAGAGACACACCCTTGCGGTATAAAAGTAGAAAGGTTGTACTTGATATTACCGAAAGTCTCCTGCATTTTTGTAAAAAGTGTATTGAGCTGTTCTGCAATGTTCCCGGCATCTCCTTTTACACCTGTAAAGAATTTATGGGTAAAATCACCACTGTATGCTTTTGTGATCCCCTCTTGCATACTTGAGAATAGTTTCATATACGGTGCTACATAATGGTTGAGTAAAAAGAGCACGATTACGATAAATCCAAGATTGATTGCTAAGATCTTCATTATTGTAACCATTCCTGCATTACGCATATTGGTAATATCAAATTCCATACTGATAGCACCAAGCGTATCACCTCTTTGTACATCATGACACGCTAAACAGTTTGGTTTTGATGTACTTGCTTTATAAGGGATAGAGACTCTTAAAATGATCGAGTTAGTCGATTCCTGAATATCCTGTACGATTTTACCGGTTGCAAGCGCTCTTTTATCGATATCATCTCGAAGCGTTTCACTTGGATACCCTGAGCCGTACTGTTTGACTACTTTTGGAGAGCGAACAATCCAAAGAGATTTGACTTCGCTGTTGTTTATAGAGATCTGATCAAGAAAGTATTGACGTTTATCCATCATATTGTTAACCATATGTGCGGTTAATCCATCTTTTACTATGGCAGCTGTCATTGTCGCTTTTTCGGTTGCGCCTTTAATGCTGTATTCTCGAAAGTTCAGTGATACATTCACTATCGTGGCGACTGCTAACGCCAACAGCATCATTGTAACTATAAACAGTAGTTTGAATTTTGTTCCCATATTTTACTCCACGGTTACACTTTTAGCAAGGTTTCTCGGCATGTCTACATCATTACCTAATCTTATAGAAACTTCTAATGAAAGCAATTGTACCACAACCATCATCTCAAAAAACTCTAACATGTAATGTTTATGCTTTTTTGTGGAAATAAAGTCGTCAGCCTTTTCAAATTGTAACGGGCTTATAGCACAAATTGTTGAATCTCGTGCACTTAACTCCTCAACATTACTTTTTGATTTTTCATAAAGCATATGTTCAGGAAGCAAAGCTATAGTGAAAAGTTCTGGATCGGCAAGTGCGATCGGCCCGTGTTTCATCTCTCCGCTAGGGTATCCCTCTGCATGCAGATAAGATATCTCTTTTAGTTTGAGAGCGCCTTCAAGCGCTAACGGATAAAAGATATCTCTTCCGATAAAGAAAAAGCCGTGTCCGTGCAGATAACGTTTAGAGAGCCGTCTCAATTTTTCATGAATAGAGTCGCGAACTTTTACAGTTGCAGGAATCTGGCGTATCGTATCGAGTTGTTTTGCGATCTCTTGAGGCTCAAGTACTTTTTTATATTTTGCTATATAAAGTGAGAGCAACCAGAATATAGTTACTTGTGTGGCAAATGCTTTTGTAGAAGCTACCCCTTTTTCAACTCCGGCACGGGTAAGGATAGTCGCATCTGAAAGTCTTACCATAGAGGAGTTATCGACATTACATATAGAAAGAGTTTTTAAACCTGCTGCTTTTGCCATTTTAAGAGTCTCTAAAGTATCTGCAGTTTCACCGCTTTGGGAGATAACGACAAAAAGGGTATCTTGTGTCATAATAGGCTCTCGGTAGCGGAACTCACTTGCAACTTCAACAGTGGTTTTTACTTTTGAGTAGCGCTCAAAAAGGTAAGAGGCACAAAGTGCGGCATGGTAGCTCGTACCGCAAGCACAAAGTTTGATCTCGTTTATCCCGTCAAAGAGTTTCGGATCCAACTCCTCAAAGAGCACTTCATCTTCACCTACTCTCCCTAAAAGTGTATCTGTGATCACATCGCTTTGTTCATAGATCTCTTTTTCCATAAAAAATCGAAATCCGTCTTTTTGGGCTGAGAGTTTGTTTTCTGGAAGATGTGTAAAAACCGGCTGTCTCTCATCCCCGTTTTGATCAAAAATCTTGATAACCTCAGGTGTTACATATCCGTAGTCACCGTCTTCAAAATAGTTTACACTATCACAGTGCCCGATCAGCGGAGTATCGGAAGATGCAAAATACTTTTCATTATTTTGATCAACTCCCACAAGCATTGGGGAGCCCTGTTTTGCAAAAAAGATAGTCTCCTCTTCACTTTTTGTTACAAGTAAAATAGCATAAGCACCTTGGAGCTGCGAAACAGTAGTTTCAAACGCTTCAAATGCCGAGGGGGCAGTTTTGAGGTTATGCTCAAACTGGTGTACGATCACTTCGGTATCTGTTTGACTGATGAAAGTCACACCTTCAGCTTCAAGCTCTTTTTTGAGTTCTACATAGTTTTCGATAATCCCGTTATGGACCACATAAGAACTTTGTCCTAGATGCGGATGGGCGTTTAACTCTGTAGGCTTGCCGTGGGTAGCCCATCTTGTATGCCCGATTCCAACTGCAAATTTCTCTGTTACAAAATCTTTTGTTTTGGCTTCAAGGTTGACAAGTTTGCCGACAGCTTTAAAGTTATTGAACTCTCCATTGCTGAGTACTGCTATTCCCGCTGAATCGTAACCTCTGTATTCGAGCTCTTTTAAGCCGTCCAATAAAATTTCTTTCGTATTTTGTTTTCCTATATAACCGACAATTCCACACATCTATCTAACCCTAAAAAATTATTTTGTTAATAATTTGTAAATTTTGTTCACATTATTGCATATGTTATTTTGTTTTTCCATTAAAAAGCTGTCACGTACTTTGAATTTGCTTGAGTGGATTTTTGCAGTGACGATATTTATACCGAGTTGCTCGAATTTATACATCACATACGCTAAAAGTCCTCTTTGGTTTTTTGTCTGGATATTGATCTCTGCTTCGGTGAGTGAATGATCACAGTCGATAGTTATATCTTTTTTATTTATATCAACTTCACGAAGTTTTACCTCCTTATCCATATCAAAAGCATCTTCAACTACCATCTTGATATCCTCTAATACACTCGGATCGACCCTCTCTTTAAAATCTATTTTAAAATACTTTACATCATCAAAGAGTGTAAAGATCTCCATGGAAGCTACGTTTAAGTGCGAAAGCGTAGAGAGAAGATAACTGATATTAAAAGGGATCTTCCTAAAGATCTCGATAGCGAACACTTGTTCATTTTTAATATTGTAGCTGTATCTGTCAGTTTCTTGCGCCTGTTGTGCAATCTTCACTATATCTTTGGGTGAGTGTTTAAAGAAAAAGAGATTTGAGACGATCGATAAGATCTTCTTTTGGAAGCGTTTTGGTAAAACTTGAAACTCCATCAGGTTTTTAACCCTCTTTTCAATAATGATACGCTTTTTGGCATCGGTGATACGCTCTTTGTTTTGCGCTACTTCTAAAGCACTTGTATAGAGTTCATGCAGTAGTTTTGAACTAAAAGTGGTATAGGTATGCCCGCCTATACCGTCAACTCCGTTGATGTCTGCATAGGTGAGGACATAAAGGAGTTTTAGGTTGCGCTCATCTCCAACTTTTGACATAAACTTATAGAGAGTTTTTTCATTATGGATATTTTGTTTAAAAGCTACCGAGCTCATAAGGATATGGTGTTTTATCAGTGTAATGGCACGGAGAGTTTCATCTTCGTCGAGCTGCATCGTTTTTGCAAATCGTGCGATCAGTTTTGCACCAACTTCACTATGATCCTGTTTTCTCCCTTTACCGGTATCGTGAAAGAGTACGGTTATCTTGAGTAAAAAACGATCTTGGGCATCCATTGCATCATAAAGCTCTTTGATAAAAGGTTCCCGGATATTTTCTAAAGCTTCAATACACTTGATCGAGTGAAGATCAACGGGAAAGTGGTGATAACCGTCAAACTGCGGTAAATGAAGTACTTTTCTAAAGTTGGAGAAGAGTTCGTGCAGTTTTCCCGCATCGTAAAAAAGTTTGAAAAATGAGTAGGTATGCTCTTTATGCAAAAGTTGTTTGAGCAATGAATGTGTTTGCTCCTTTAAAGGATATGGGATATTGGTGTAAGTAAACTGATTTAAAAAGCCTGCATCGTATTGATAGTCTTTATCCTCCAAATTTATTAGAAGCTCCAAAAGGTTATTGATAGGTTGCGGTTCAAGGTTGTATGAAGCGTAAAGTCTTCCATTGTTTTCATAGATCCCTTTTTGAATTCTTTTATGCTTAAAAAGGGTGACGTTATGTTTGTCGTATAAAAAGATGCGCACCATTTTTTTGACAAATATTTTTGTAAAGTTATTGATGCGCCATCCAGCTTCTAAAACTTTTGAAGAGAGTTTTCTCTGATCGCTAAAACCTAACAGATGCATAACAGAGGGAATATGTTCAAGGCGGAGAGTATCCTCCTGTTTCCCTGTAGTTAGGTGCAGGGCGCTCCGAACTCGAAAGAGCAACTCCAGGGCAATTCGGTACTCTTTGTACTCCTCTTCGCTAAAGAGGTCGCCACTGAGCTCTTTGAGGGACTTGATCCCGTAAATCGTCTTAGCCACCCAATATATCAATTGTGCATCACGAAGTCCTCCAACTCCCTCTTTGACATTGGGCTCCATTGAGATGGAAAACTTTTTTCGTCTCTCTTGCGCTTCTTCGATCTTGCTGAGTACAAACTCTTGTTGTTTGTAGAGACACATATTGTGCAATTCCCGCTCTGTTGCATGCCATGTAAACGAAGAACCGCAGATAAAACGTGCTTCCATTAGGGCTGTACGAATTGTGATATCCTCATTGGAAGCTTTGAAGAGATCTTTGACCTCATGGACACGATGTCCGAGTTTAAGTCCCGCATCAAGCGCCATATAAAAAAGCTTTTCGATGATCAGTTCAGAGTTATATCCGTGTATATCTTCATAGACGATCAGAAGATCGATATCGCTGTGGACACACAGCTGTTCCCGTCCGTAACTTCCAAGAGCAACAACTGCAATTGGGATAGAGCTTCTCATAGGGAGATAATTGCCAAAAGTACGGCGTAAGACCGTTTTATACATCAACGAGATGATCGAGTCAAGCTTTTTTGTGTGGCGTACTAAAAAATCTTTCCCTTGATTTTTCTCAAATAGTTGCGGGAGTGAATCCTTATACTCTTTGATATATTCTTTAAAAAGTTTTGAAAGTTCAAAGTCCGAACCGTTTTTTTCTATAATGTCTTCTATCTGTAATACTATATCCATATTTTTATTATATATAAAACTTTGCTATAATCCCTTAAAAAACTGGATAAAAAAATGGCAATTACAAAAAGAGTGACGTTTATAGCAAAAGAGGGTTGCGAAGCAAAGATGAAAGAGCTGCTTTCAGCGATGGTAGTCCCAAGTAAAGCGGAAAAGGGTTGTGTTTTCTATGAGATTGTTCAATATCAAAACAATCCAAGAAAATTTATGGCAATAGAAACATGGGAAGATGATGCAGCGCTTGACGGGCATAAAGCTTCAGCGCATTATGCGGTGTACAAATCTTCATATGAGCCGTACTGCGAAAAAAAATATACAGATGAACTAGAAGTGTTAGGGTAAAAATGAAAAATTTATGGGATGAAAAAAAGGCACAAAAGTGTAATGACGATTTAGATTTTAGAGTGTATACGTCAAATCTTTTAGGGAAAAATGATGAGTTAGTGCTTCATGGAGGGGGAAACACCTCTGTGAAGATCGATGATATACTCTATGTAAAAGGGAGCGGCTGGAACTTGGAAAGTATCGAGAGAGAGGGATTTGCTCCTGTGAAGATCGATACACTCTTAGAGATGGCAAAAAGAGAGACTCTGAGTGATAGCGACATGGTTGCGATGCAACGCGCTGCAATGACCGACAAAGATGCTCCAAACCCATCAGTTGAAGCTATTTTACATGCCCTTATTCCATATAAGTTTGTTGACCATACTCATGCCGATGCTGTTGTGACTATATCAAACTCTCTAAAGGGGAAAGAGTATATTCAAGAGCTTTATCCCAACTTTTTGATAGTTGAGTATGTGATGCCAGGTTTTGAACTTGCACATAAGATTTATGAGATGACGCAGGGGCTTGACTGGAATAAAGTTGAGGGGATAATTTTACATAATCACGGGATTTTTACTTTTGATGATGATGCAAAAGGTTCGTATGAGAAGATGATCGAAGCGGTGAGTAAAGCAGAAAGTTTTTTAGATGAAAATGCGAAGCTTGAGATCGAGAGAAGTTATGAACCAAGCGGTTGCGACATCGCAAAGATTACGAAAACATTTACCCATTATAAAGGGTATGAGATCCATCTAAATATCAACCAGTCTCCGCTTGCATCCTATTATGCTTCACAGCCGAACCTCAAACAGTTTGCATCTCGTGGCGTTTTAACGCCTGAGCATATAATCAGAACAAAACGTGTACCGCTTGTGATGGAGGATACAAATCTCGAAGCGGGAATAGAGAACTTTATAAAAGAGTATGAAGAGTATTTTATGCGTTATGAAAACGGTGAGGTGATGTTAAATCCCTCACCAAACTATATGATCATCAAGAACTTAGCGGTGATCTCTTTTGGATCAAGCAAAAAAGAGGCTGACATCATCAATGACATAGTGGAGCATACAATGCGTGCGGTGCTTCGTGCAGACAAGCTTGGTGGGTACCAAAGTATCAGTGAAGCGGATAGTTTTGCTATGGAGTATTGGGAGTTAGAACAGGTTAAACTGAAAAAATAGTTTACGTTAGTTCTCGTATGTAACCGCATCGAAAGAGACTTTTTTACAGAGCAAATCCTCCCGTTGGTCTGAGTCTGTAAAAAAATCTCTTTCAATGCTATATTTCTCAAGTTTTTAGAGTAATACGGGTAAAGTCTGAAATGGATAATAGATGAAAAAATACTTATTAGCAATAGACGCAGGAACGGGGAGTATCCGTGCAGTACTCTTTGATACTTTAGGAAAACAGATCGCAGTTTCACAACAGGAGTGGACACACTTAGAGGAAGAGGGTGTAGCTAACTCTATGAGTTTTGATTTTGTAACAAACTGGCAACTCACTTGTGAATGTATAAAAGATGTTATCCATAAATCTGACATAGATCTGAAAAACATTTTGAGCTTAAGTGCTACAAGTATGCGTGAGGGGATTATCCTCTATGATAAAGAGGGGAATGAGCTTTGGGGTGTAGCAAATGTAGATGCACGGGCGGAGAAAGAAGTGAAATATCTCAAAGAGAATTTTGAAGGGATCGAAGAGAAATTTTACAAAATAAGTGGACAGACTTTTGCTCTTGGGGCATTGCCTCGTCTTTTATGGTTGAAAAATAATCGTCCAAATATTTATGAACAAGTGGCATCTATCTCAATGATCGGAGACTGGATCCTTGCAAAACTTTCTGGAGTGATCGCTTCTGATCCGAGCAATGGCGGAACCACGGGGATATTTTCTCTATACAAGAGGAGTTGGGAGAGCTCAATGGCAAAAGAGCTTGATCTCAAAGATGATATCTTTCCGCATGTTTTTGAGGTCGGAGAAGTGATCGGTAGTGTGAGAGCAAAAGCTTCTGAGCAAACTACACTTGCACAAAATACCAAGGTTGTCATGGGCGGCGGTGATGTACAGCTGGGCTCTGCAGGACTCGGTGTAGTAAAAGAAGGGGATGTCGCAGTCCTTGGCGGAAGTTTCTGGCAGCAGGTGGTGAACATTCCCGCATCCACAAAACCGCCGGAAGATATGACTTTACGCGTAAATCCTCATGTCGTTGATGGGCTTTCGCAGGCTGAGGGGATTACATTTTTCTCAGGGCTTGTGATGCGTTGGTTTCGCGATGCTTTTTGTGAACTTGAAAAACTTGAAGCACAAGGGCGTGATTGTGATGTGTATACGATTTTAGAGGAGCAAGCGAAAAAGATTCCTGCCGGATCATATGGGATACTCTCTATCTTTTCAGACAAGATGCAATACGGCAAGTGGTATCATGCTGCACCTAGTTTTTTGAATCTTGATATTGAAAATGCTCAAAATACAAAAGCTGCAATGTTTCGATCTTTAGAGGAAAATGCCGCAATGGTTTCAGCTATCAATCTGGAAAATATCAAAAGATTCAGCGGCGTTGAATTTAGCGAGATTGTATTTGCCGGCGGGGCTAGTAAAGGGGAACTTTGGTCTCAAATAGTTGCAGATGTAACCGGATATAAAGTGAAGATTCCAAAGGTGACGGAAGCAACGGCTCTTGGTGCTGCAATGGCAGCAGGTGTAGGTGCCGGAGTTTACAGCTCTTTAGTAGAGGCTTCAGAAAAGTTAGTGAAGTGGGAGAAAACTTTTACGCCCAATATGGAAAATAAAAAAGTTTACGATCGCTTAAAAGAGAAATGGCAAGCAGCATATGAAGTACAATTAAAGCTAGTTGATGATAATATCACGACTTCAATGTGGAAAGCTCCGGGAATATAAAAGTTTTGTGCTTGCTCGAATGTTCTTTTCTTACTCTTTCTTAGAGGACGAATCCTCCCTTTGGTCTGAGCCTCACGAAAAAGTAAGAAAAGAACAGGTGAATTTTTATATTACCTTGTAGAAAATGAGAATACAGAGGAAACAATGGATAGAATAGATTTTGATACAGCACTAAAACTTTACGATGAGGATCTCTTTACACTCGGTGAGATGGCAGATAAAAAACGTAAAGAACTTCATGGCAATAAAACATACTTCAATATTAACCGCCATATTAACCCGACAAATATCTGTGCAGATGTGTGTAAGTTTTGTGCTTATGCGGCAAACAGAAAAAATCCCAATCCTTACACGATGACTCATGAAGAGATTATGGAAATTGTAGATAAGATCGTAGAGGAGGGTGTGAAAGAGGTGCATATCGTCTCAGCCCATAACCCGGATACCGGGATCGAGTGGTATCTTGATATCTTTAGAAAGATAAAAGAGAAATATCCAGAACTTCATGTAAAAGCACTTACTGCTGCCGAAGTGGACTTCTTATCCCGTCATTACGGTAAAACCTATGATGAGATCCTTGATATGATGGTAGAAGCTGGAGTAGACTCTATGCCTGGCGGCGGTGCCGAGATCTTTGATGAAGAGGTTCGTGATTATATCTGTAAAGGGAAAGTGACTTCCGATCAATGGCTTGAGATCCATAGAAAGTGGCATGAGCGCGGGAAAAAATCAAATGTTACTATGCTTTTCGGTCATGTGGAAAATCGCGAAAATAGAATCGATCATATGATGCGTATCCGCGAGTTGCAGGACCAGACGGGTGGGTTTAACTGTTTTATCCCGCTTGTGTACCAAACTGAAAATAATTATCTAAAAATTGAAAAACCAATCACTGCCGATGAGGTGCTTCGAACTATGGCGATCTCCCGTCTTGTTTTGGATAATGTCCCTAATTTAAAAGCGTACTGGGTGACTTCTACGGTAAACTTGGCACTTGTTTCTCAAGAGTTTGGTGCCAATGATCTTGACGGGACTATCCAAAAAGAGTCTATCAACTCTGCTGCAGGTGCTGCTAGTGCAAATGGAATCGAGCTTGAAGATTTTGTAGGACTTATAAAAGACAGCGGTTTTACTCCTGTTGAGCGTGACAGTGTTTATAAAGAGATCAAGGAGTGGTAGTTGGAAATAACGGTTGTAATTCCAACTTATAACCGTTATAGCTTTTTACAAAGAGCCCTTAAGTCAGTATTTGCACAAACATATCCTGTAAAAGAGGTCATTGTAGTAGATGATGGCTCAAACGATCAAACTTCACAAATTCAACATAAGTATCCTCAAGTAAGATATATATACCAAAGTAACCAAGGTGTCTCTTCCGCCAGAAACCGTGGTGTGAAAGAGGCTTTGTATGAGTGGATCGTTTTTTTAGATTCAGACGATACTTTTGCAGCTCAAAAGCTTGAAAAACAGGTGACATTTCATAAACAAAATCCCCACTTTTTGATGAGTTATACGGATGAGCGGTGGATTAGAGATGACCAGGAACTGAATATCCCGAAAAAGTTTCAAAAAATTGGAATAGATCCTTTTTGGGAAAATATAGAGTATTGTAATATTGCCCCGTCCTCGGTGATGATACATAAGTCTCTTTTTGAAAAGGTTGGCTATTTTGATGAGTCCTTGGAGGTGTGTGAAGACTATGATCTCTGGCTGCGGATCGCAAGAGAATACCCTGTTGGATTACTCAAAGAAAAACTGATCACAAAATACGCAGGACATGACGATCAGTTGAGTTTTAAACACTGGGGAATGGATCGTTTTCGTGTTCAAACTTTGGAAAAATTATTAAATACTGAAAACAATCAAGAAAAAACTAAAAAAATTAAAGAATTGCTGAAAAAAAAGTACACACTGTTACTTAAAGGGGCGATCAAATATGATAAAATACATGACACTTTAAGATACAGGAAAAAGATTGAACAGCTTAACAAAAGAGACTAAGTTAACGATCGCGTATATCGTGATTGCATTTGCATTCTCAGTTGCTATGAGAATGATCTGGGTATACCAGTTTAACGACTTTGCACCGTTTCACTTTAACGGACAGTTTATGATCAATACCAACGATGGGTATTTATGGGCAGAAGGTGCTCGTGATCTTTTAGGCGGGAGCTATAGAGAGATAGACCAAACGCCTGTAAATAGTGCGGCATCACTGTTGACATCATTTTTTGCAAAAATTTTACCTTTTTCATTTGAAAGCATAATCTTTTATCTTCCAGTTTTTCTCTCCTCTTTGGTTGTAATTCCGATTATTTTGATTGCAAGACTACTTAAAAACTTAGAGATGGGTCTGATTGCTGCAATGCTGGCATCAATTGCATGGAGTTATTACAACCGTACTATGGCGGGATACTACGATACTGATATGTTAAATATTGTCCTTCCTATGTTTTTGCTCTGGTCGATTATTTGGGCAGTAAAGACCGATCAAAATATCTATTTGCTTCTGACAGCTCTTGATATCTTGGTATATAGATGGTGGTACCCTCAAAGTTATGCTTTAGAATCTGCTTTTTTTGGTTTGATACTTTTTTATACTTTGGTATTTGATCGAAAAAATATCTTTAACTATAAACTGCTGGCGATGATGATGTTTGCGATGATGGGCTTCGATGCTTACACGCGACTCGCTTTAGTAGCTATCTCTTATTATATTTTTACACAGGAGAAGTTCGATAAATATGCTTATTATATTTTAGCTATCTCTATCGGTATGTACTTTTTTACCGGCGGATTTAATCCAATATGGGATAAGTTAAATGCCTATATATTTGAAGAGAGTGTCAGTAGTGCCAAAGATGGCTTGGGTCTTCACTTCTTTACTGTAATGCAGACGGTCCGTGAAGCAGGAAAGATCCCTTTTGAGATGTTTGCCAACCGTATCAGCGGACATACGATCGTCTTTTTAGTCTCATTGGTTGGGTATATTTACTTGCTTTTTAAACATCGCATTATGCTTCTGTCTCTTCCGCTTGTGGGACTTGGGTTTTTAGCATATGTCGGGGGGCTTCGTTTTACTATCTATGCAGTGCCTGTTTTAGCTTTTGGTGTGGCATTTTTGATTACGGAACTCGCAAGAGTGATGCCGACAACAAAACTAAAATATCTATCAATGGTAGCATTTACATTAGCAATCCTTTTTCCAAACTATAAACATATTGAGGGGTACAAAGTACCGACGGTATTTAACAATGATGAGGTGAAAGTTTTAGATAAACTAAAAACTATAGCTTCACCGAATGACTATACGGTTGCCTGGTGGGATTACGGTTATCCGATCAGATATTATGCCGATACACAAACCTTGATTGACGGCGGAAAACATAGCGGAAAAGTAAATTTTCCCGTAAGTTATATCTTGACACATCCACAAGACACCGCAGCAAAAATGGCACGTCTGGATGTAGAATATACAGAACAACGTATAGGTAGTGAGAAAAACATAACTGCTTCGTCAAATATTGAACAGATGACACTAGATTATGGTTTCAACAATGCAAGCACATTTTTAAACTCACTAAAAAATGAGCTGAAGCTACCTGAAAAAACAAGGGATATCTACCTCTATTTACCGTTTAGAATGATCAATATCTACCCTACGGTGACATATTTTTCAAATCTAAATCTGATGAATGGTAGAAAAAATAAAAGACCTTTCTTTTATGTGAGTAGAAACTTTGGAGAAAAAGGGAATAAACTTCTACTTGGGCAAAATATCTCTGTAGATAAATCTACGCTGACTTTAACGGTAGGGAATAAAAGTGTCCCTATTAGAAGGTTTGTCAAAACTGCATACGGTGTGGATAAAAAACTTCATGTAGAGTCGCGTTTAGTCAACTTTACCTCTAACATGAATCTAATCTTTTTAGCTTCATACAATACATTTGTAGTGATGGATGAGCAAACATACAACTCAACCTATGTACAACTATTTCTCTTAGAGAATTATGATAAAGATCTTTATGAGATGGTTATCAACACTCCAAGTGCAAAAGTGTATAAACTCAAAATATAAAGGTGAAAAAATGAATAAAATAAGAAAATGTTTATTTCCGGCTGCAGGGTACGGGACAAGGTTTTTACCAGCTACCAAAGCGATGCCAAAAGAGATGTTGCCGATTTTAACCAAGCCGCTGATTCAGTACGGTGTAGAAGAAGCGATGGAAGCGGGATGTGACGTTATGGCTATTATCACGGGGCGTGGTAAACGCGCTATTACTGATCATTTTGATATCTCTTATGAGTTAGAGCATCAGATCAAAGGCTCCTCAAAAGAGAAGATGTTGGATGAGATCCGCAAGATCATTAAAAACTGTACATTTACCTATACCCGTCAAAACGAGATGAAAGGTTTGGGTGATGCGATCTATAAAGGTAATGTTTTAGTAGGTTTCCAAAATCCTTTTGCCGTTATTCTTGCAGATGATTTGTGTGTAAACCCTGACGGGGACGGTATACTCAAGCAGATGGTAGACCTTTATAATAAGTATAAATGTTGTATAGTCGCTACTATGGAGGTACCAAACGAAGAGGTTCATAAGTATGGTGTTATCGAAGGAAGTGAGATAGAAGATGGTGTATTTATGGTCTCAAACATGGTGGAAAAACCCGATAACGATAAAGCACCGTCAAACCAAGCGGTAATTGGGCGATATATCCTCACACCGGACATCTTTGAAGTGATCCAAAATACGAAACCGGGAAAAAATGGTGAGCTTCAGATAACTGATGCCCTTTGCCATCAAGCGCAAAACGGTATGGTTATCGCATACCAGTTTAAAGGGAAACGTTTTGACTGTGGAAGTGTAGACGGTTTTGTCGAAGCAACGAACTATTTTTATAACTTAGAACAAAAAGAGAGTTAATTATGCATTATCGACATAATTTTAATCCTACTATATCGGATGAGGAGCTTTATGAGGAGATTGTAAAAGAGAAGGAGAGTATAGGGTATTATACTCTCCCGCAGCAAGATACATCGATCTATAAAGAGTATGCAAAAAGTGTCAAACAAAACCATATCGTAGTTATCGGAATAGGGGGAAGTACACTCGGAACTTATGCGATCTACAAATACCTCAAGCACTCCAAAGAACTCTCTAAAAAACTACACTTTTTGGAGACAACCGATCCCATAGATATACAGTCAAAACTAGAAAATGTAGATCTTAATGACACTCTTTTTATAGTGATCTCAAAGTCGGGTACGACTGTTGAGACTATCTCTATTTTTAAGTATATTCACTCCCTTGTAGAGATTACAAAAGAGAATTGTGTAGTAGTTACGGAAGATGATTCAAAACTTAAGAAACATGCAGATATACATCAGATGAAAAGTTTTACTATCCCTAAAAATGTAGGGGGAAGGTTTTCTGTTTTTTCTGCAGTGGGGCTTTTACCTTTAGCGATAGTGGGAATCAACATTGATGACCTTCTTAAGGGTGCTAATATGGTGTATCAGTCCTTTTTTGATAAAAGAGGTTTTTATAAACGTCTCACAAACAAAGCGAGATTTTTTTCCGAGTATAAAAACCGTTTTAACGTGAATGTTGTTTTTTCTTACTCATCCCGCTTAGAGGGTTTTAACAAGTGGTATATCCAGCTTTGGGGAGAGTCTTTAGGGAAAGTTGACATCAACTCCACTAAACAAGGGCTTACCCCTATCGGCATTATCGGTCCAATCGATCAGCATTCCTTTTTACAGCTTATTATTGAGGGAAAAAGAGATAAGACGGTAACTGTGGTTAAAGTGGAAAACTTTGATAATAACTTGAAAATCCCTTCAGTAGAATTAGAGGGTTTAGAGGAGCTAAACTATTTAGATGGTTTGGAGTTCTCTTCACTTATCAATGAACAAGCAGATGCAACGATCGAAGCGATCAATGAGGTGAATGATATACCGTGTGACGTTATCACTATAGACGGGATGTGTGAGAGTGCAATTGCTGCACTTATGTATGAATATGAACTCCTCACATCTTTATGTGCCAAATTGATCTATATAAATGCCTACGATCAACCTGGGGTAGAAAACGGTAAAAAAATTTTAAAGAAAAAATTGCACAATAAATAGTAGATTTGTCTGGAGAAACTCCAGACTATTTGCCAGACTATTTGATAGTATGCCCAACAAATTTGGACATATTATCGAGGATTTCCCCACCTTTTCGAAATCCTAGTCCACACGCTTCATAGGCAAAAAACACTCCCGCTTGGTAGTTGTTGTCCTCTTCGTCTTTTGCAAACTCTACATACTCTTGATACACCTTTTTATAGTTGTCGTAAGGTCCTTCAGTAGCAAAGAGCGGCTCACCGTTTTGATCTAATACTTTTGTATTTGCACCCTCTCTTCCAAATACCGGTTTTTCAACCTGTTTTTTATCTAAGGGTTCAAACGACGTTTGCAACAGGTAAGGTGAGTCGGGAAAAAGATCGTAGAGTATCTTTAAGATCCCTTTTGATTGAAATAGAAGCGTATAGGCAGGATTTAAGATGATCGCTTCCTGATTTAACATAATAGATGTCAGTGTAGTGGCAAGTTCAGGCTCATCGATAGCTATATCTTCCCAAGGGTAGAGCTTAAACCAGTACTCGTATTTATTGTTATGGGCATCATAGATACCGTTCTCATCAAATTCTACATTTTCCAAAAACTCAAAATGGGTGGCAAAACCTGCATCAGTTGCGATCTGTTGCAGGAGTTTAGTTGTAGCCTCCTCTTCATCGTTACCCGATATAGATGAGAATAGAATCTTCCAGCCGTCATAATGTTTTTCAAATTCTTCGGGATCGTCAAACAGGGTAATGAGTCTTTTAAAATTGTTTTTGATCGCTTCATAAACATTGTTAAACTGGCGTTCTTCATTAAGAGAATTATGTTTTAAAAGAGCCCATTGTAAGAGTGCCGTTTCAAACAAAGCTGTAGGGGTATCGGCATTAAACTCTATCAGTTTGATAGGCTCGCCGTCGAGCCCTCCGGCAAGATCAAAACGTCCATAGATATGCCAATGGACATCATTCTCCCAAGATTTTTTGATCACGTCGATCAGGTTAAAAGGGATTCCGAGTTCAAAGAAAAGGTCATTTTCTATCACATGTTCGGCTGCTTCTACATACATATCGTATATCTCGTTTGCAGCAGTATAGTAGGCTTCAGCTTCAGTTTGTGAAATAGTGACAAGCTGGTCGCTTACATACTTAGTACCGTCACTGTCTGTATGCCAAGAAAATCCTAATTCATCTAAAGTTTTATCATCCAGAGCTTTGATAGTTTGTAATTTAACCACCTCTTTAGCCTCCAAAAAAGCCACCACTTGTTTTAGAGTACGTGGAGCTTCTTGAAGAACCAAAAAAGCTTTTTTTTGAACTTGATGATTTTCGTGCACTTGATGTAGCCGATCTGGAATAGGCACTTCTGTTGCTTGTTGCTGCATTTCTTGCAAAGCTTTTATTGTTCATAAGGGCATTTCCGATCATATTTCCAAGTAAACTACCGGCCGCTACTGCAAGGATCGTCCCTGCCAGCCCCATACCGGCTTCACCTGCACCATCTTGGAGCGTTTCACTTGTACCGTTTTGTACTTTGTCATACTCCTGCTCGGCAAGTGCTTTCATCTCCTCTTCACTCATAAAACGCTCAGTTATATTACCATTTTCATCATGCTCGCGAATAATGGCACGGGATGGTCCTTCTGTGGGCATCTCTTCCACTACTACGTATTTTCCATTTGTCTGCTGCTCAATTACTAAAAATTTATTTTGTGCCTCTTGTTGCTGTGAGCATCCGCTAAGTACACCCATCATCATAATACCTGCACTTCCTAGTGCAATGCCACTTGATAGTGAAGTGATATGTTTCATCTATATTTTTCCTTTAATTCTTTCTTTTTTTAGAGTGAGCACTTTTTGAAGCTCTTTATCGTAGAAAGTTACATTTTTTCTTCCGTTGTATATGATATCCCCATGGTAGGAGAATCGATTTGTTTGTAAAGTTACATCCTCTTTTGCCAAAAGCATTTTCCCTGCACTTTTTCCGATTGGGGGAATTAGTGTCGATACACTGAGTATTGCCAATGAACCGACAACGATAAGGGCTAGTTTGATGTTTGTATAAAGTGTAATATAGCCCACAAGCAGAGTAAAGAGTAAAAACAGTAGGAGGTTTTGATTGTCTGCAAAAAGGATATTGTAATAGAGATCGATCTCATAGAAGTCGATATAGTTGAGTTTGACTCCAAGGAAGAGAAAAAAGTCTAAAATAAATGTAAAAAACAATCCTGATAATAAAGCCTGCAGTAGTTTGCTCATCTTAATCTCTTTATTTTTTTATTGTTGATCTTAAACAACTTAGAGGCTTCTTTCTCCTCCAAGGCGTTTTGATCTTCTATAATTATATCAGCTTTTGATTCACAAAACTCTCTGTCAAAACTTTTACCGCTCTCATTTGCAGAAGTTGAGTAACTCCAATGAGATGAACGCAAAATATTTGAATGAAGCGGGTAAGGGGCTATACGAAATGCTTCATTTTTGACTACAAAACTTGTCTTTTTTAATCTTCTAAGGTGTTTTTTGTAACGATGCGGCACTCTTTTATGCCCATCTTTGAGATCTTTCAAAGAGTTGTAAACTTTGATAAAAGGTTTTGTAGAAGGGCGCTCTTTAACACTTGCTAGCAAGGAGCTGTTTTGTGAGACAAAACCGACGGTAGTGTCGGTTTGTGTAAGGATAAGCTTATCGTTTAAACGAGAAAGTCTTGAAGTGCCGTTGCTTTTAAACACGAGTCATCTTTCATCTCATCAAGTGCAAGGACCGCAGCACGAGCAGCACTTAAAGTTGTAAAATACGGGATATCGCGTTTAAGAACCTCTTGGCGGATTACGATAGCATCTTTTTTGCTCGTATTGTTATCTGAGGTATTGATAGCCATTGCGATCTCGTTGTTTTTCATGTTGTCTTCGATATTTGGACGACCCTCAGAGATTTTTAGTACCACTTCACATGCAACTCCAGCTTCCTCAAGCACTTTTTGTGTCCCTTTAGTTGCTACAAGTTTAAAACCGTGGCGAATAAGATCTTTTGCTAAAGATACTGCATGTTTTTTGTCTGAATCGATAAACGATAGGAAACATGTCCCCGTAGTCGGAATACTGTTCCCTGCACTCAGTTGTGCTTTTGCAAATGATATACCGAAGTTTGAGCTGATCCCCATAACTTCACCTGTTGATTTCATCTCAGGGCTAAGAACCAAGTCTGCACCGTAAAGTTTATGGAACGGGAATACTGCTTCTTTTACAGAGATATGCCCTTTGAGTTTTGGACGAAGGAGATCGTTTGCCTCTTCTACAATGTTGTACTTGTCATAGTATGCAAGTGAACTTCTTAGGTCTTCGCCCATCATAACGCGAGTTGCTACTTTTGCAAGCGGCATACCGGTTGCTTTTGAAACAAATGGCACTGTTCTAGAAGCTCTAGGATTTACCTCGATAAGATATATTTCACCCTCATAGATAGCATATTGAACATTCATGAGCCCGCATACACCAAGTCCGAGTGCGATTGTTTTTGTCTGTGCTTCAACTTTTTCGATCATCTCTTGTGACAAGTTTACAGGAGGGAGTGAACAAGCTGAGTCTCCTGAGTGGATACCCGCTTCTTCGATATGCTGCATAACTGAACCGATATAAACCTCTTTACCATCAGAGATACAATCAACATCCAATTCTATCGCTTGGTCAAGGAACTTGTCAACAAGAACTGGTGCTTCATTCGATACAGAGATAGCAAGGTCCATATATTGGCGTAGCTCTTCCTCAGAGTATACGATACGCATACCGCGACCACCGAGAACAAATGATGGACGAACAAGTACAGGATAACCCAGTTTTTCAGCAATCTCGTAAGATTCCTCTTTTGTACGAGCTAAACCATTGGCAGGCTGTTTGAGTCCATGCTTGCTTACGAAGTCTGCAAACTGCTCACGATCTTCAGCTAAGTCGATCACAGCCGATGGAGTTCCCGAAATATTTGCACCGATTTTTGTAAGTCCGTCAGCAAGTTTAAGCGGAGTTTGTCCACCGAAGTGTACGATGATTCCATCAGGTTGTTCGTTGTCGATCACCTCTCTTACATGCTCAAAGTCGATCGGCTCAAAGTAAAGTACATCTGATGTATCGTAGTCAGTTGAAACCGTTTCAGGGTTACAGTTGTACATGATCGTCTCTATATCCATCTCTTTTAAAGCAAAAGCGGCATGGACACAACAGTAGTCAAACTCGATCCCTTGACCTATACGGTTTGGACCGCCACCGAGAATAAGTACTTTTTTCTTCTCTGATGCTCTTGTTTTTGCAGGAAGTTTTGTGATGTTGGTAGTTGAGTAGAGATACGGTGTAAGTGCTTCAAACTCAGCGGCACAAGTATCAACTTCATTGAACTCTTGTCTGATTTCGAGTTTCTTTCTCGCTTCAAATACATCGTTTTCAGTGACTTTTTGCTCTGTATTTGTACAGATGAGCTGCGCAATTCTTTTATCTGAGAAACCGTCAACTTTTGCTTCTCTCATAAGTTCTTCTTCAAAGAGAACTTTGTCGGTCATAGCTTTTTCAGATGCTATGAGTTCTTGTAACTGGTATAAGAACCATGGGTCGATCTTACATGTATCAAACATCTCTTCGACACTCATGCCACGGCGAAAACCTTCTGCAACGTAGAGGATTCTGTCAGCATTTGGACGACGGATCTCATGTTTGACAAAGTCATCATCGGCTTCAACAGGATCGAGTCCACAAAGCCCTGTTTCTAGTGAGCAAAGTGCTTTTTGGAGTGATTCTTTAAATGTACGGCCAATTGCCATCGCTTCACCGACAGACTTCATAGAAGTTGAAAGTGTGCTGTGTGCTTCAGGGAACTTCTCGAACGTAAAGCGCGGTACTTTTGTGACCACGTAGTCGATTACCGGTTCAAACGATGCAGGAGTTCCAGTGATGTCGTTTGTGATCTCATCAAGTGTGAAACCTACTGCAAGAAGTGTTGCAACTTTTGCGATTGGATATCCTGTCGCTTTTGAAGCAAGTGCTGATGAACGAGATACACGAGGGTTCATCTCAATAACAATCATACGACCTGTTTTAGGGTCAATTGAGAACTGAACGTTTGATCCACCCGTATCAACACCGATCTCACGTAAAATAGCAAAAGATGCATCACGCATTCTTTGGTACTCTTTATCTGTAAGAGTAAGTGCAGGGGCTACTGTAATAGAATCCCCGGTATGAACACCCATAGGATCGAAGTTTTCAATTGAACATACGATGATACAGTTGTCCGCTTTGTCACGGATAACTTCCATCTCGTACTCTTTCCAGCCAAGCATAGATTCCATGATCTCGATCTCATTAATTGGAGATGCTGAGATACCCTCTTGTGCAAGTTTTTCAAACTCTTCCATATTGTATGCTACACCCGAACCGCCGCCGGCAAGTGTAAATGAAGCACGGGAAATTACAGGAAAACCAATCTCTTTAGCAACTTCAATAGCTTCTTCAACACTGTAAGCATTTTTACTTTTTGGTAAATCCATACCGATTTTAATCATAGCTTCGTTAAAAAGCTGTCTGTCCTCACCTTTGTTGATAGCTTCCGGGTTTGCACCTAAAAATTCTACACCCTCGAGCATCCCTTTTTCATACATACTCATTGCAACATTAAGGGCTGTTTGTCCACCCATTGTCGGTAATACTGCATCGATGTTTTCATCTTCGATGATCTTAGCGATGATATCCTCTTTGATAGGTTCGATATATGTTCTGTCGGCAAACTCGGGATCGGTCATAATAGTAGCCGGGTTTGAGTTGATAAGCACTACACGATAACCTAACTCTTTGAGAGTTTTACAAGCTTGTGTCCCTGAATAGTCAAACTCACAAGCTTGACCGATAATAATCGGTCCAGATCCAATAAGTAAAATAGTTTTGATGTCGGTGCGTTTTGGCATTCTTTACCCTCTAAATAGTCTAAATAAAATTTAGAGATTATAGCCAAAAAGCACTTAATATTTGATGAAGTTTAGTACTCAAAATTGTATAAAATAGAAGCGAGCCCCGAATAGATGTAGTTATCTTCAACAAGCGGCGAGTTTTTAGCGCTGTTTGGAAGGAGATCGTATCTGAGATTAAAAAGCGCGGAAAAGTTTTTTGTGATAGGAAAACCGATGTATGTTTGTACCCCAAATTCAAATCCACTATTAGCTTTATATGCAGGTCTATTTAATGATAAACTTACTTCATTATCTTTCACGCCATAATAGTAGTTCATAAACTTATCACTGCAATAAAGCATCACTATACTTGGATAAAAGTTGACTTTCCCTATACTGTATTTTGTACCTAGTTCAGTTCTGTTAAGCCATGAGTTATGGTAGTCGAGCAGATCGTGAAGCAGCATGTTTTCTATATATGTATCTTTATATTTTGCAGAAAAAGCTATTCCGCCCTCTATGGAGCTTT
The DNA here is from genome assembly GCA_047689515.1 of Candidatus Sulfurimonas kebritensis. GTDB lineage: Bacteria > Campylobacterota > Campylobacteria > Campylobacterales > Sulfurimonadaceae > Sulfurimonas > Sulfurimonas kebritensis. The sequence continues at coordinate 127,617 of JBEWQA010000001.1, read as the reverse complement.
TTCTTTCATCCATCCCACTTAAAATATCTGCATCACTTGCTTTATAGCCGAGTGTCCGCGGTTGTGCAGTAAATGACAGCCCCCAGGAAAAATCCTCCTGTTTATCACCTAAAAAGTAAACACCTAAGCGGGACCAGCGTACATAAAATAGAGAGTTGTCAAAAAAAGCGACGGGGGAGGGGAGGATAAAATCAGAGGCACCTGTATATGGTTGTGATTGAATATAAGGGCCAAAACCTATACTTACCTCTTGTTTTGAATTTTCAGCAAAAAGCAGATTGCCAACCAATAATAAGCCTAAAAAAAGTCGTTTCATTTAATAACCTTGATCATATAAAAATAATTGGGTTCATGTCCACTGTAGTATGGTTCTACAACAGCACTTTGATACCCTCCCGATTGACTGATTGAGAGTACTTTCCCAACTTTTAAACCTTTGAAAAATATATTGTCAAGTCCAGAGGTGAACACTTCATCTCCTGCATGAATAGTAAACCAGGCAGGTATAAAGCTCACGATTATATTTTTTCCGTTATTTCCATGGGCGATTCCGGGAACATTTTGGTCACCGATATATACGGCATAAGTGCTTTTTATATCGTTGTTTAAAAGCGCGAGGGGTTTATCTTCGTATGCAACGACGATCCCTGCAACCATCTCTTTGTATGTAAGTCCGTAGATTTTTGAAGCGTTATACTCCTCTACATCTAACCAGAGACGGTTTAAATCGCCCAATTTCTGATAAGAGTTTGCCCGCACAAGCTGTACCTGGGGATTTATACTCATGTTTGAATCATTGGCTTTATAGAGTTCGTCGATCTCAACTGCTAACTCTCTCATAACGAGGTGGTTGTTTTCATATTTCTGAAGTTGTTCTTTGAGTTCTTCGATCGTATCGGCTTGGAAAAGATATTTGTCAAAACTTTCACCGATATAGTTGAGTGTGTCGTGGTAACTCTCTTTGATAAAGTTCAAAGAGCTAATAAAAGGTTTTTGAACCGTTGTAGAGTAGTTCAGTGCACCCACAAAGAGTGCAAGAAGAAAAAAAAAGTAAGCTAATGATGATCTATTCATTCTCGAAAAGTTCTTGGAGTAGATCTATCTCTTCAAGAGCGCGTCCCGTCCCGCGAGCTACGGCTAAAAGCGGCTCGTCAGCTACAAAGACAGGAATTTTTACAATATCGGAGAGGTATTTGTCGAGTTGACGGATAAGGGCTCCACCACCAGTTAAGATGATCCCGTGATTTACAATGTCTCCAGCCAGATCAGGCGGCATAATCTCTAAAACATCACGAAGTGCTTCAGCGATCTCTTTAAGCGGCTCTTTCATAGCGTCTCTAGCATCTTCCGAAGTCAGCTCAACTGAACTTAATAGTCCCTCAACCTGGTCACGACCGTTGATCACCATAGAAAGAGGTTCGTTTAGGCTGACTGCCGTTCCGATAGTGATTTTAATCTCTTCAGCAACTCTTTCGCCGATAAGAAGATTGTATTTTTTTCTAACATAGTTGATGATACCTTGATCGATCTTGTCACCTGCGGTTCTGATCGATTTGGAAAGTACAAGACCACCGAGTGATACTACACCGACCTCGGTAGTACCGCCACCGATGTCTACCACTAAGTTCCCTTGTGGCTCACGGATGTCAACACCTGCACCGATTGCAGCTGCCATCGGTTCTTCGATCAGGTAAACTTCACGAGCTCCCGCACTCATAGCAGATTCACGAACTGCTTTTCTCTCAACTTGAGTAAGTCCGTACGGTACACAGATGATGATACGTGGAGAGATCATTGAACTTCTTCCATGTGCTTTTTCGATAAATTTTCTGATCATCTTTTCAGTCATATCAAAATCGGCGATAACACCGTCACGCATAGGGCGGATAGCTCTGATATTTCCTGGAGTTTTCCCTACCATCTCTTTTGCTTCGTGACCGACAGCAAGTACTTTGCTTTGTCCGAATTTTTCAGTCTTTACGGCAACAACGGAAGGTTCATTGATGATGATCCCTCTCCCTTTTGCGATAACAATCGTATTTGCCGTCCCAAGGTCAATCGAAAGATCGTTTGAAAAAAGCCCAATAAGTTTGTTAAATATCATATTCCTACCTTATGCTGTTTTTTGTGTTGATTTTTTTATATAAGCGGGTTGTTCACCGTTATCGATCACCTCTTTAGTGATCAGCACTTCATAGCCGCTATACTCAGGAAGTTCATACATGATGTCGATCATCGCTTCTTCGAGTATTGCACGAAGACCGCGAGCACCTGTTTTACGTTTGATCGCTTTTTGTGCGATAGCACGCAGAGCGTCCTCTTCAAAATTAAGCTCAACATTGTCGATCGAAAAAAGTTTTATATATTGTTTGATCAATGAATTTTTCGGCTCTGTTAAAATACGAACCATATCATCTTCGTTAATCTCGTTAAGTGATGCGATGATCGGTAGACGACCCACTAGCTCGGGGATAAGTCCGTAGTGTACAAGGTCTTCGGGTTCAACCATATCGAAAGTTGGTTTTTGCTCATCTTTTGATTTTTTATCATGTCCGAAACCAAGAACATTTTCACCCTGTTTGCGTTTGAGGATCTCATCGAGACCGTCAAAAGCACCACCACAAATAAACAATATATTAGTAGTGTCGATCGTAGTGAACTCTTGGTTTGGATGTTTCCTACCACCTTTTGGTGGAATATTTACAGAGGAACCTTCGATGATCTTTAGAAGTGCCTGTTGTACACCTTCACCTGAAACGTCACGGGTAATAGAACGGTTTTCACTCATACGGGAAACTTTGTCTACTTCATCCAAAAAGATGATCCCTTTTTGCGCACGCTCTACGTCACCGTCAGCTGACTGGATCAGTTTCGTTAAGATATTTTCAACATCTTCACCAACATAACCTGCCTCGGTTAAGCTCGTTGCATCGGCGATCGCGATAGGGACGTTTAAAACTCTGGCAATAGTTTGTGCCATTAGAGTTTTCCCGCTACCCGTCGGTCCGATAAGCAGGATGTTTGATTTTGCGATTTCTGTATCGTCCTCGTTGTTAACATCACATGCTTTAAAAATTCTCTTATAGTGGTTATATACAGCTACACTAAGGAGTTTTCTAGCACGTTCCTGACCGATGATATAGTCACCTAAAAAGTTGTCTAACTCTTTTGGTGTCATCAGCTTCTCTACCGCTTCTACCAGTTCATTTTGCTCCTCTTCAGTAGAGGCACCGTTTTCATCACCAAACATGATTTTATATGCAGAGATAACACAGTTTTTACAAATATATACACCGTTACCGGCTATAAGCGGGTTTGTTTCACTCTCTGTCGCATCACAAAAGCTACAATGTCTATGTGCCATGATTAATTTTTCCTTTCAAATGGAATACCGCGTTTTGTTTTAATCACAAAGTTACATAGATCGGTAACATAGTGATTTTTTGTATTCTCCAAGATCTCGCTTGCTGTATCTTTGAGCGGTTTACCTGACTCAAAAAGCTCACGATAAGCAGATTTTAGTGCATTGATATCATCACGTTCTATATGACGTCTAAGACCTGTTAGGTTGAGTCCTCTAAGAGAAGCTCGGTTCCCCTCAGCCATACAAAACGGCGGAACATCCTGAGCAAGGGCCGAAGCGCCGCCAACCATAGCAAAGTCACCGATGTGGACAAACTGATGGATAGGTGTCATACCGCCGATCACAACATGATCACCCACTTCAACATGCCCTGCAAGTGTAGCGGCATTTGCCAAGATGCAGTGGTTGCCTATGATCACATCATGCCCCAGGTGGACATAACCCATAAAAAGGTTATGGTTACCGATGATGGTTTTACCGCCGCCACCTTTTGTACCGGGATTAAAAAGTGTAAACTCTCTGATTTTGTTGTTGTCGCCGATGATTAGCTCAACATCTTCACCGTTAAACTTCAGATCCTGAGGGATGGAGCCAATCACTGCATGGGAAAAGATCTCATTGTTTTTCCCGATAGTGGTTTTACCGTAGATACAAGTGCCTTGTGCGATCTTTGTACCCTCACCGATTACTGTTTCGCTAGAGACAAAACAGTAAGGACCTATCTCAACATTTTCACCAATTTTTGCACCATCTTCGATGATTGCTAATTTGGAAATATTACTCAATTTTCAACCTTACTTGTCTACGATCATAGCTTTGAGCTCAGCTTCACTTGTTAACTTTCCGTCAACATAGGCTTCACCTTTGAGTAGCCAGATAGCACCCTTGTGTTTTATGACCGAGATTTTATACTCAAGCTGATCCCCCGGTTTTACTGGAGCTCTAAATTTTGCTTTGTCGATACTCATAAAGTAAACCACTTTATTTTGTACCTCTTCCTCACTCAAATCGTCCATACTTTTAAATGCCAAAACTCCGCCTGCTTGTGCCATGCCCTCTAGGATCATAACACCAGGATAGATAGGGTGACCCGGGAAGTGCCCTTCAAAAACAGGTTCTGAAATTGAAACATTTTTATAACCTACAAGTGATTCGCTTTTCACGATCTCTGTAACTCTGTCAACGAGTAAAAATGGGTAACGGTGAGGTAAAATTTTCTGAATCTCTACAACATCCATAATCATAGTTTTATAGCCTTAATACTAATTTTTTGGACATTCTATCGAAAAAATCATTATAAAATGATTAGCTTTTCCTTAGTGTCATCATAAGTGGCAGCATCGAGTTCGATAGTGAGTTTGGTATCGGGAATCGATTCCAAGACGATAATTGGGCTAAGATCGTAGTTTGTAGCATTGAGCTCTTCTCTGAGTAAAAGTTCTTGATCAAAAGTGAGGGGATTGTAGATCAGCTCTTTGATTGTTGTATAAGCTGTATTGTTTTTTTGATTGAAAAACTCCAAAGTGATAAATTTTATCTCTTCACGATTAAAATAGTGTACGCCGTGAGCATTAAATTCGATGCGCCCCTGCGCTTTTTTTCGAGGAAGTGTAGAGTAGGAGAGGGCATACGCATCGAGTTGCTCTTTTTTACCGCTTGTTACTTTGAGTGTGTATTGTCTATAGTTTAAAAATTTCTGTTTTACGATCTTGTAGCTTTTCCCTTGCTCTTCAAGTTCGTTTCGGTACTTATACATCTCTAAACGCTCCTCGATCGAAGCGGGAAGCGTCTGTCCCGAGATTGGGGAAAACATCTCATCCATCAGTTTGTTTTGGTGTTCGCGCTGCATAGTAAGTCCGTAGATGCACCCGCAGTAGTCTTGGCGGTAGAGTTGTTCCTCTTTTGTCACACGTGATTGGTCCTGTGTACCGCCGCCACTTCTGTAATCTACGGCAATAAACTCAACCCCGTGTTTTGCATGAAAATCATCACCTACACGTTTGAGCTGTTCTTGTGATTTGAGGGGGCTTACAAGCAAAGTAGTTGTGATCTTTTTTTCACCGAGTTCCAGCGCTTTTTTTGCACTTGTGATGAAGCGTTTGTCAAAACACACTTCACAACGTGCACCTTTTTCAGGTTCCTTTTCGAGTCCGCGTACTGCATCGATCCAAGCTTCATAGTCGTACTCACCCTCAAGCAGATCGATGCCCAGTTTTTTACACGATCTTTGTACATCGAGATAGCGTAGCTGGTATTCTGAGTATGGATGAATATTTGGATCGTAAAAAAATCCCGTCAACTTCTCATCGGGAAAATCTTTTTGCAGCTTCTCCAGGAAAAAGTGAGAGTCAACCGAACAGCAGATATGGACTAAAATAGTTTGTCCTTACGCTTTTTCTTTAAAGATCTCTATAGATTTGATATCGTCTTGCATACGGATATCATCTAGCACTGACATAGATTCAGCATCATCCTCTTCGATTCCGCCGAAAACAGTGTGAACACCGTCTAAGTGTGGTTGTGGAGCTAAACAAATGAAGAATTGGCTTCCACCTGTATTTGGTCCCGCGTGAGCCATAGATAAAGTTCCCTTTCTATGTTTATGCTCATTTTTATCAGTTTCACAAGCGATCGCCCAGTCCGGTCCGCCAGTACCTGTTCCATGTGGACACCCGCCTTGTACTACAAATCCTGGAATAACTCTATGGAAGTTTAAGTCGTTATAAAAACCTGTGTTTGCCAAGTGTGCAAAGTTTGCTACCGTATTTGGTGTCTCTTCAGGATAAAGTTTTAGCCAGATATCCCCTTTACTAGTAGAGACTTTCGCCCACTGATATTCATTTACATCTGTTAAATCGTACTCTTTAAGTTTTTTTCCGAACATATAATTACCTTTATACTTTTTTGAAATTATAGTGCAAAGTTTATAAATTATGTATAATTCTTTTATGAAAGAGCTCTTTATTAAGTTACAGCACTATTTGATACTCCGTTTTCGATCGATTACGATTCGTCAGGCAAATATCATTACAACACTGGTTATTTTACTCTTTACGGTTGTGTTTGCGTATCTTCTTATTAAAGAGAATTACCATGATTATGAAAAAACTTTATCGAAACAGCATCATGATAAAGTTGCAGCGATAGAGCAGGAGTACGACTACGAACAAGCGCAAGAAAAGTTAAAATCTCTTTTAATCAAAAATACTTTGGCGATCGCAACGCTGGCGTTTATACTTTTTGCGATTATGCTTGGGTTTTATAAGATCTTCAATACTTTGCTGCAAAAAGATATGCAGGCATTTTTGGCATTTTTCAAAGATGCTGCGCATAACGATCAGGTGATAAACCCAAATACGATCCTTTTTAAAGAGTTTAAAACGATGGGTCTACATGTTAATGAGATGGTTGATACGATCAACGAACAAAAAAGATCACTCAAAGAGTTAAACCTAAACCTAGAAGACAAGGTCAAAGCAAAAACAAAAGATCTCAAACGTATCCTTGATGCACAAAAAGAGTTTCTGCGATATACCGTTCATGAGACAAATACACCGCTGAGTGTCATCCTGACATCTTTAGAGCTCTATGAGATGAAACATGAAAAGGACAGAAACCTGGCAAAAGTGGAAGCAGCAGCGAAAAATATCTTTAATATTTATGATGATTTGAGTTACCTAGTAAAAAAAGAGCATGTCAATTACCCTAAAGTATCTATCGATATCAACAAGTTTATAAAAAGCAGGATAGAGTTTTTTACTGAGGTGGCAAAGCTTGCAAACCTCTCTTTTTCGTTTGAAAGTGAAGTGGAAGACCTCCATATCTTTTTTAACGAAACAAAATTGCAGCGAATTATAGATAATTCGATCACTAATGCTATAAAATACACATATCAGAATGAACTTATAGAGGTAAGGCTTATCCGTTTAGATAATGAAATTGAATTCTCAATCGGAAGTTTTTCTCAACCTATTACCGATGTGGACAAAATTTTTGATGCTTACTATAGAGAGGATAAATTTGATCCAAGTTCGGAACAAAGTTTTGGAATAGGGCTGAGGCTAGTAAAAAATATATGTGATGAAGAGGGAGTTACTATCGACCTGGACTTGAATAAGAAAAAAAACATATTTAGATACAGATTTAAACTGATGGATAAGCGATGAAGATACTGTTGCTAGAAGATGAGGTGATGCTCAATGAATCGATCTGTGAATACCTGCAGTCGTTAGGGCACAGAGTCGAGCCTTTTTTTGACGGGGAGAAAGCGTATAGTGCTATGCAGGACAACAGTTACGATCTTTATATACTCGATATCAATGTGCCGCGTATTGACGGACTCTCGATCCTTGAAAAACTACACGATCTGAAGATCTATGTCCCCACTATATACATTAGTGCATTGGTGGATATCGAGGATATCTCACGTGCATATAACTTAGGGTGTTACGATTATCTCAAAAAACCTTTTCATCTCAAAGAGCTTTCTCTTCGAATCGATCGTATAGTGAGTAGTTCTAAAACACCTAATGTCCATCTGGCACTCTCAAAAAATTATAGTTATGATCAGGAGAGTAAGGCGCTGTACTTTCAACAAGAACCGCAGATACTTACAAAGAAACAGTCCCAGATTATCGACCTTTTGGCGAGGAACAGGGGTCTTGTAGTGGACTTTGATCAGTTTCAGGAGTATGTTTGGGATGATATGATTGTGGACAATGCCACTATACGAGCTGAGGTAAACAGACTCAAAAAGATTCTCAAAGAGGATCTTATAGTAAATGTCCGTGGTATGGGTTATATGATCGAAAAGCTGTAGTTACAAATCTCCACATCTCTAGAAAATTAATATAAAACTTCTTAATAAACTCCCTTTTGCTACGTTCATGCTACTTTTATTTTTTACTATTAGAGTTGAGTACTTTGTAACGGGGAGAATTGATGAAAAAAAGTATTACAACAACTTTAGCAACAATGGGACTTTTAACCTCTGCAAACTTAAGTGCAGCAGATGATCTCAGCTCAATGTTTTCAGAGGGAAAAGCTAGCGGACAGATCCGTCTGTTTAGTATTGATCGTACGTATCAGGGGAGTGCAGGAACGACTACACACCGTAATGGTACAACTTTAGGCGGTCATCTGAAGTATGAAACAGATGATTTTGCAGGATTGAATCTCGGAACTGCATTTTATACTGTAAACCTGCTTGCTTCATCACCGACTATCGAGCCTGCGATCGTCGGTCCAGATAATGGTAATTACAATATCTTAGGTGAGGCGTACTTACAATATAAACGTGGAAACACAACTTTTAAAGCTGGTCGTCAAAAACTTGACACGCCACTTGCAAGCAGTGATGACGCAAGAACATTAGGAAACCTGTTTGAGGCGTATGTACTTGTAAACAAAGATCTGCCGGATACAACGATTGTAGCCGGTCACATCACAAAATTTGCTCAAGGTACTTTTGGTCGTGTATATGACGGTGGACTTTTAGCAGTTACTTCTGGTTATTCACTTGTAGATACTCGTGATCAAGCCGGTGGCTTTGTAAACATGGGTGCTTATGCACTAGGACACGATAAAGCAACAGATGGTGTAAGTGTAGCTTCTGTAACTTATACAGGAATGGAAAACCTTAAAGTTCAATTATGGGATTACTATGCGCACGATATTTTAAATGCTGTTTATGGTGAATTAAACTATAGTATTCCGTCAGATATTGTATCGACTTATATCGGAGCACAATTTATCAAAGAAAATGATGTCGACGATCAATATGCAGGAGATGTAAATGGTCTCTATGGTGCTGTAAAAGTGGGTGCAAAATTTGCAAACTTAAATGTTTACGGTGCATATTCACAAACAAGCAAAAATAGTGCAAGCGATACTGCGACTGCAAATGCTATCATCTCTCCATGGGGTGGTATGCCGGCATATACGCAAGGTATGGTAACGCGCCATCAGTTTATGGCAGGGACAAAAGCGTATAAAGTTTCGGGTGTTTACAACTGGAAAGAGTTTGGTCCTAAAGTGACTTCTGCAGTGTACTATACGGCATTTGATATGGATGCCAACAGCGGTTACGGAATTGAGCGTACAGCAACGGAAGCAGGCTTTGATGTGATTTATTATCCAGAGATGGTAAAAAATTTGCAGCTTCGTTTTCGTGGAAACTTTCCAAGAAAGTTTGCCGAGTCAACTTCGGGAGATACAGGTTGGAACGAGTACAGATTTATAGTAAACTATAATTTCTAAAGGGGAAAGTATGGAAAAAGATCTTATTGAAAAGATTAAAGCAGATAGTAATTACCAGGAATTGGTAAAGAAAAGAACATCGTTTGCAATACTGCTTACGATCGTGATGTTAGTTGTGTATTTTGCATTTATTTTGACTATTGCGTTTGACCCTTCATTATTGGCTCAGCCGCTCAGTGATGAGAGTGTAACAACTATCGGTATCCCTATAGGTATTACGGTTATTGTGATCGCTTTTATTTTAACAGGGATTTACACTTTTAGAGCAAACGGTGAGTTTGATGAGCTTGCAAGAAAAATAAAGAACAACGTAAGAGGGGATAACTAATGGGTAGAGCATTTTTATTTTTAATACTTGGTTCGATTGCGGTATTTGCAAGCGGTGCGATAGAGGGTGAAGTTGCAAAACAGGACCTTAATGTTTCTGCAATCGTAATGTTTTTAATCTTTGTAAGCGGTACATTAGGGATCACTTATTGGGCAGCCAAGAGAACGAAGTCTGCAAAAGATTTTTATACTGCAGGTGGTGGAATTACAGGGTTTCAAAACGGTATGGCGATCGCGGGTGACTATATGTCAGCGGCATCTTTTTTGGGTATTTCAGGTCTTGTATATTTAAAAGGGTATGACGGTCTTATCTACTCTATAGGTTTTCTTGTTGGTTGGCCGATCATCCTTTTTCTTATAGCTGAGCCTTTAAGAAATCTTGGTAAATATACGTTTGCCGACGTTGCTTCATACAGACTTCGTCAAACGCCGATCCGTACACTCGCGGCATTTGGTTCGATAGCAACGGTTATCCTTTACCTGATCGCACAAATGGTTGGTTCGGGAAAGCTGATTCAGCTTCTGTTTGGTCTTAACTATGAGATCGCAGTTATCCTTGTCGGTGTACTTATGGTTCTTTATGTAACATTTGGTGGTATGCTTGCAACTACATGGGTACAGATTATTAAGGCGTTCTTACTACTTTCAGGTGCTACATTTATGGCGATTGCTGTTATGGCTCACTATGATTTTAACTTCGGTTCACTGTTTGCACAAGCTGTTGAGATGAAAGGTATTGAAGTGATGAGCCCAGGTGGACTTATAAGCGATCCTGTTTCTGCTATTTCGTTAGCGATCGCACTTATGTTCGGTACTGCCGGTTTGCCACACATACTGATGAGGTTTTTTACAGTAAGTGATGCAAAAGAGGCACGTAAGTCTGTTTTCTTCGCAACTGGTTTTATCGGGTATTTTTATTTCCTTACATTTATCATTGGTTTCGGTGCGATTGTAATGGTGTATACAAATCCTGAATATTTAGATGCGGCAAAACAAGCGATCTCAGGTGGTAGTCCGATCCTTGGCGGTAACAATATGGCTGCTATTCACTTATCTCACGCTGTTGGCGGTGACTTCTTCTTAGGGTTTATCTCTGCGGTTGCATTTGCTACGATCCTTGCTGTTGTTTCCGGTCTTACTTTAGCCGGTGCTTCGGCAATTTCACACGACCTTTATGCGTCTGTGTTTAAAAAAGGTGAAGTGGATTCACAACAAGAGATGAGAGTTTCTAAGATGGCGACTATTGTTCTTGGGATCGTTGCTATCATTATGGGTATCGCTTTTGAGAAACAAAACATTGCATTCGTTGTAGGTTTGGCATTTGCTATTGCGGCATCGGCTAACTTCCCTGTACTTTTCCTTTCAATGTACTGGAAAAAATTGACAACTCGCGGTGCGGTGATCGGTGGAAGCCTTGGTCTTGCTACGGCAGTTGTTCTTGTTATCCTTGGACCGATTGTTTGGGTACAGATCTTAGGAAATGCTGAGGCTATTTTCCCATATAAATATCCGGCACTATTTTCTGTACTTGTATCGTTTATCGGTATCTGGTTCTTCTCGGTTACTGACAATTCAGAAAATGCGAAAAATGAACAGGAGATGTTCGAAGGGCAATATATAAGAAGCCAGACAGGGATCGGTGCAGAGGGTGCAGTAGAACACTAATAAGTCCCGCAAAAGAGAGTAATCTCTTTTGCTCCGTTTGGGCCACTGTGGCCACTAAAGCTTGCTTCTAAAGAAGCAGACTTCAAGAGGCACTAGTGCCGAGGGCTTCCTGCCGAAGGAAACTTAGCGTTAGCGTAGGTATTGGAATTACTTCCGATGCCGTACAAATCTAATAGTATGGTTCCCTTCATTTTATGGAATAAAATTAAGGATAAAAGTGAGTATTTTAGATCAAAGACGACTAATCGAGTCTATCCACCCTTTTGAGTTGTTGAGCTCTGTCGAGCTTGACAACCTGATGGCAAAAATAGATATCGCCTACTATGCCAAAGAGACCTTGTTGATCTCTCCATCACTGCAAAGCATCGCTTTTTATATCATTATAAAAGGGCAGGTCGCCGAGTATATGGATGAGGAGCTTCACAATGTTTACGGTGAAGGTGACAGTTTCGATGCGGATTCTTTGATCTACCAAAAAACATCTTCACGTTTTGTGGTCACAGAAGATCTGATCTGCTATGAGATCAAACAAGATGACTTTCTCGATCTGATGCAAAACAAAAAGATCCAAAGCTACTTCCTCCAAGACTTTATCTCAAGACATAAGCAACTTAAAGAGTATCACACCAGTAGTGAAATGACTCCGTTTTTGGTTTCAAGAGTGTGTGATATATATCTTCATCAACCGTGTGTTGTTAATGCTAATACCTCAATCTATGATGCCTTGCAAAAACAGAAAAAACTCAAATCAAGCATTATTATTGTTGAAGAAAAAAAATGTGTCGTGACAGATACAGATCTAAAAGAGAAAGTACTTTTAGGCGGTATCCCAATCGATGCAGAGATCGATCGTATCGCTTCTTCAAAGATGGTAAGTGTAGATATCAACGACTTTTTGTTTAACGCACTTTTAGTGATGACGCACGAGGAGATAAAACGGGTAGTTGTAACTAAAGAGGGAAAAGTTGTCGGTGTACTCGAGCAGCTTGATCTACTCAGCTTTTTTACAAGTCATTCCCATCTCGTTGCCGTACAGATTGACAGGGCAGATTCGGTCGAGGATCTTCAAGGTATACAAGGGGACCTGAAAAACCTGATCTTAGCCCTTACAAGTAAAGGTGTAAGAGTTCGTTACATAACAAAACTTGTCTCTGCACTCAATGAAAAGATCTATAAAAAAGCTTTTGAACTTTGTGTAGAGAGCTCACTGCAGAAAAAATGTGCATTGATAGTGATGGGGAGTGAAGGGCGAGCTGAACAGGGTGTAAAAAGTGATCAGGACAACGCTTTGATCATTGACAATGATGTAGATATAGAGCTTTTTAAAGAGTCTATGGAGAGACTAAACAAATTTCTCCTTGAGATAGGTTTTCCAAAATGTCCCGGAGAGGTTATGGTAAGCAACCCGTTTTGGAGACGGAATGTTGATTCATACATAGAATTAATCGATGAGTGGTCGAGTTCTTTGGAAGAAGCTGACTTGCAAAACCTGAGCATATTTTTAGATGCAAAATGTGTAGCGGGTGAGTGTAGTTTGCTCGAGCAGGTAAATGATTTTTTATATGAACGTTTTGAATCACGTGATGATCTTTTTGCCCATATGGCAAAGTCAGTGCTCTATTTTGAAACACCCCTCTCTTTGTTTTCGAACTTTGTTGTCGAAAAGGAACATGCCAACAAACTCGATATAAAAAAAGGGGGTCTTTTTGCACTTGTACACGGGATCCGATGTTTGGCACTGCAGTACCATATACGACAAACAAGTACGGTTTCAAGGATCAAAGAACTTAACAATAAAGGAGTGATAGACAAAAATTTTGCATCTGAACTTATTGAGAGTTTTGACACGCTTTTATCGATCCGTCTAAAAGATGAAGATCTAATCGATCCAAACTCTTTGGAAAAAGTACAAAAAGATCTTTTAAAAGATAGTTTCAAGATAGTACATAAGTTTAAAAAATTTATAACATTTCATTTTCATTTAGAGATGGTGAGTTGATGTTTCGATCTCTTTTAAAATCTTGGAAAAAACGTAGAGATTTTAAACGGCTTAAAGATAGAGAGTTTGAATTTTTATTTGAAGAGAACATAGGTGATGAGATAGTTGTTTTTGATACGGAAACCACAGGACTCGATCCGAAAAAAGATGAGATACTCTCTATCGGAGCGGTAAAGATAAAAGATAACAAAATACTCACCTCTCAAACTTTTGAGGTGTATCTAAAAAACTCAATAGAGATAGACCCTAAAAGTATAGAGATTCATAAAATCCGCCCTTGCGATCTTGAAAATGCTCTGGATAGCGAAACGGCGATAAAAGAGTTTCTTAGGTTTATAGGAAGTTCAAAATTAGTTGGGTATTATTTAGAGTTTGATATCGAAATGATAAACAAGTACACACGCCCATTACTCGGCATAGAACTGCCGAATGAGACGGTGGAGGTTTCTGAATTATATTTTGATAAAACAATTACTTTAATACCTCAAGGAAATATTGATTTGCGCTTCGATACAATCATGCAAAGCTTCGATCTGCCTAGCATGGGCGCACATAACGCGGTTAACGATGCTATTATGACTGCGATGATTTATCTAAAATTGACAAATTAATTTAAGGAGAATATAGATGTCAGAGATTCAAACGAAACCGGTTTTTCAACCAAACAAAGATTTTGCAAAAGATGCAAGAATTAAAAATATGTGTGAATATAATGAGCTTCAAAATGAAGCTATGGAAGACTATGAAGGTTTTTGGGGTCGCTATGCGAAAGAGAAGCTAAGCTGGATGGAACCTTTTGACCAAGTGATGGACGAGTCCAACTACCCTTTTGTAAAATGGTTTAACGGCGGTAAATTAAATGTTGCCGAGCAATGTATCGACCGCCATTTAGAATCTCGTAAAAATAAAGCGGCAATCATCTTTGAGGGTGATAGAGGCGATAAACAGATCATCACGTACCTTGAGCTTTATTATCAAGTAAATAAGTTTTCAAACCTTTTAAAAGAGGATTTTGGCGTTAAAAAAGGTGACCGTGTAGTTATCTATATGCCGATGATTCCGGAAGCTGCGTATGCGATGCTGGCATGTGCTAGAATCGGTGCTATCCACTCGATCGTATTTGGAGGTTTCTCTGCTGAGGCTTTAAGAGATAGAGTTGATGATGCTGAAGCCAAAGTTGTGATCACGGCTGATGGTGCATTTAGAAAAACAAAACCTTATATGCTTAAACCAGTTGTAGATAAAGCGCTTGAAGATGGTGAATCTTGCGTAGAGAAAGTACTTGTTGTTGAGAGAAACGATGAGGATGTGAACTGGGTAGCAGGGCGTGACTACTCTTATAACGAATTGATCAAAAATAAGTCTGCTAAATGTGAAGCTGAGCCTATGGATAGTGAAGATCCTCTTTTCTTATTATACACATCTGGTTCAACTGGTAAACCAAAAGGGGTGCAGCATAACCAAGCTGGATATATCCTTTGGGCACAGATGACTATGGAGTGGGTATTTGACGTAAAAGAGAACGATACTTACTGGTGTACGGCAGATATCGGTTGGATCACAGGTCATACTTACATCGTTTACGGTCCACTTGCAATGGGTGCGACAACTGTCATGTTTGAGGGTGTTATCACTTATCCTGATGCCGGACGTCCATGGCAAATGGTTGAAGAGTATAAGATTAACCAATTCTATACAGCACCTACTGCTATTAGAGTTCTACATAAAACTGGTGAAGATGAGCCTAAGAAATATGACATCTCATCTCTTAAAGTTCTTGGAACAGTTGGTGAGCCTATCGATCCTCCGGCATGGAAATGGTACTACGAAGAGGTTGGTCAAAACAAGTGTGCAATCGTAGATACTTACTGGCAGACTGAGACTGGTGGACATATCGTTTCTCCGTTACCTGGGGCAACGCCTATCAAACCTGCGTGTGCTACATTACCACTGCCGGGTATCATGGGTGAAATTTTAGACCCTGAGACTGGTGAGAAAGTTGGCATAAACGAAAAAGGTTATATGTGTGTTACAAAACCTTGGCCATCTATGATCCGTGGTGTATGGGGTGATGCTGACAGATTTATTAAATCTTACTTCGGTGATGTGAAAAAAGATGGTAAAGCAGTTTATTTCACGGGTGATGGTGCTATCTATGATGAAGACGGTTACATTACGATCACAGGGCGTACGGATGATGTTATCAACGTAAGCGGTCACAGAATGGGTACTGCAGAAGTTGAAGCTGCGATTAAAAAACACTGGAACGTTGCAGAGGTTGCTGTAGTTGGTAAACCGCATGAACTTAAAGGTGAAGGTATTTTCGCTTATGTTGTTCTAAAATCTGATAACGGTGTAGCAGATGAAGTTGAAGAGATGAAGATCATCAACTCTCACATCAAAGAGGAGATCGGAAACATCGCTGTATGTGATGACATCGTATTTGCTCCGGGACTTCCAAAAACACGTTCAGGAAAAATCATGCGTCGTATCCTTCGCTCAATTGCTAAAGGTGAAGAGATCACTCAGGATATCTCAACTCTTGAAGATCCATCAGTAGTTGAAAAAATCGAAACTATGGTTAAGTCTAAATAAGGCTTAACCAAACTACATAGTGCTATAATTTTATAAATTATTATTAGAGAGTTATTTATGGAATTATGTGTAGCACTAGACCTTCCTACAAAAGAAGAAAATTTAGCACTTGTTGAAAAAATAAAAAACTATAACGTCTGGCTGAAAGTTGGGCTACGTACTTACATCCGTGACGGAGAAGAGTTGCTAAAAGCTCTAAAAGCCATCAATCCTGACTTTAAAATCTTTCTTGATCTAAAACTTTATGATATTCCAAACACTATGGCTGATGCTGCCGAGTCTATCATGGGGCTTGGTGTCGATATGTTTAACATTCATGGAAGTGCTGGACGCCGTGCTATGACTGAGGTTATGGAAAGGCTCAAAAAGTACGATAACAGACCAATTGTACTTGCTGTGACAGCTTTAACATCGTTTAGTGAAGATGAGTTTAACGCAGTGTATGAAAGCTCTATAGCTGCTAAAGCTGATCAATTTGCAAAAGATGCTTATGAGTGCGGGTTGGATGGTGTTGTATGTTCAGCATTTGAAAGTATATCGATCAAAAACATCACATCCAAAGAGTTTATGACGCTCACGCCTGGAATCCGTCCGTTTGGTGAAGACGCAGGGGATCAAAAACGTGTAGCCGACGTAGCTTTTGCACAGGGTGCAGGGGTTGATTTTATCGTTGTTGGACGCCCAATTTATAAGGCTGAAAATCCTGCTGAAGTTGTAGAAAAAATTCTAGAACAAATTTAACGCTTAAAACATCGTGTTTTAAGCGAAATATTATATACATCTTATTATAATTCAACCTCCAATTAACACGGATACTTCAAATCGGAGAAGTGGGTGAGTGGCTGAAACCACATCCCTGCTAAGGATGCGTATGGGTAACTGTACCGAGGGTTCGAATCCCTCCTTCTCCACCACTTTATTTAAAAATCCCTCCAAAATAAGCAATTTCAGAGTTCTTAAAACTCAGTATTTAGAAAGACATTAGTTGTATACCTTAGAACTCCATCAACAAGTGAGGTGACCACTCAGGGATATAGATCCCAGCATCTTCATACTCCGCCATATGGTGAGCGAATGCATTTGAAGCTAAAGCTCCAAGAATCATTAATGTCATCAAAACTTTTTTCATAATTTTCTCCTTTGTTTGATTGAGAAAGTATAGAATCTTTATGTTAGCAGAGTGTTAGCAGAGCCACAACGCAAAGCTCTTTGATATAAAAAGTAAGATTTTTTGTAATAATTAGGTAATTTATATCCTTTAAAATAATGGCGCTATAAAAATATAAAGGATGTAACAATGAAAAAAGTAAAACTCAGTACATTAGATAGAGTAAAGTTGAATAATCTAAAAAAGAAAAAGTCTGTTAGCTGGATGGTTAAATAAAGGATTATAAAAAATCATCCATGCTGACGCACTAACTTTTTACGGTAAAAATCTAAAACAGATATCTTCACGATATCGTTAAAGACAAACCATACTAATGCATATACCCACATAGCTAAAGCCCATCCCCAACCGATAGGTTCCATAAGTCCAAATCCGTATACTGCTATGACAGTACCTGCAACCCTGCTTAAAAATGTCGCTCCAAAAAGAGTTAAAGAGGGGTAAGGCTTCTTAAAAAACCAGCCCTCTGTACGGGTATTGTAGATTGTGCCGTGACCGGCAACTACAAGTTTTGCAAAAAAGATGCTTTGTACAAGTTCCAGAGGAAGATCCAAAACACTTATGGTGTAGTAAAAGAGTAAAAACGAAGAGATCACACCCGCAAGACCTAACCAGGATGAGAGAACTAATAGCTCTTTCATATCCCACCGTATAGGTCTCTCTTGAACCTTTGTATTGTCATAGGCTATTGCCAAGATCGGAATGTCGTTAAGAAGTGCAAGGACAATAATCATTAAGGCAGTAACGGGGTAAAATTGAAATACTACAATAGCCAAAGTCATAAATACTATTATGCGTATAGTCTCCGCTATTCGAAATATCGTATAGCTCTTCATCCTTTCAAAGGTAATTCTTGCTTGCTTGATCGCATCTACGATCACGTTGAGACCCGGTGTAGTAAGTATCATATCTGCGGCTGCTCTTGCTGCATCGGTTGCATTGTTTACGGCAATTCCACAGTCAGCTTTTTTCAATGCCGGTGCATCGTTGACCCCGTCACCAGTCATACCGACTATATGATCGGCTTTTTGAAGCTCATCTACTATAAAGTACTTGTCTTCGGGAAAAACTTCGGCAAAACCGTTTGCATTTTCGATCAGTGCTATGATCTCAGACTCGTGTTTTTGTACAGTGCCCGATGGGAGTTGATGGTGCAGTTGATCTTTGACCTCGTTTACAACATTTTGCACAAGTTTTTCGAGTTGTGCATTAGAAATTTTCGGTTCAAAAACTCTTCCAAAAGCTCTGGATAATATCTCGGTAAGGTAGAGATACTCTTTTGTACTTTCCCCTTTGAGATCTCTGATATTTTCTATATCCTCACCAATGTGCAGTAAAGAAGATATATATTGTGCGACGGCGATGTTATCCCCTGTAACCATTTTAATAGTTATCCCTTTGCTAAGTGCTTGGTCTATAGCCTCTTTTGAATCATCTCTTGGGGGATCGTAAAGAGGAATGATCCCGATAAAGTTGTACTTTTCATCTTCGTTGCTTTTATATGCTACTCCAAGTGTCCGAAAACCTTTTAAGGCGTATTTGGCAATCTGTTCCTCTATCACTTCCCGCGTACCTGTCGAGGTGTCACTTAAAGAGAGGATTACTTGAGGTGCGCCCTTTATAATATTGAAAAGTTTGTCATCAATTCTGTAAGTAGTTTCAACCCTTTTTTTCACAGGATCGAAAGGTGTGTATTTTTCAAGTTGTGCGTTAGAGAGTTTATCATCCAGCTTATGTTCTGCTATGTATGAAAATATAGGTTTTTCTATCGGATCGTTATTCTCTTTTTTACTTGCCAGTGCGCCATAGTAGTAAAGATCGTTTTCTGTAAATCCGCCCAAAGTAAAAGCTTGGCTGAGTGTCATCTCATTTTTAGTCAGGGTCCCTGTCTTGTCTGAACAAAGGATATCCATACCCGCTAACTCTTCAATGGCTGAGAGTCTACTCACTATCGCCTTTTTTTTGGCCAATACTTTGGCACCTACCGCCATAGTAACGGTAAGAACGGCAGGCATCGCTACAGGGATAGCGGAGATCGTAAGGACGAGTGAAAAGATCAGCAGTTCATTCATACTCTCATCTCTAAAGTAGCCTGCGGCTAGAATGATCAAAATCATTACGATAGTTAGGGCGATTAAAAAATTACCTACGTTGATAACCATCTTTTGAAAGTGGCTTCTATGTGCATGCTGTGCTTTTGCAACTAAATTGACAGTTTTACCGAAGTAGGTACGTGAACCGGTATTTGTAACTCTGGCTAACATCTCTCCTTGCTTGATTACGGCATTAGCATAGACCTCTTCATCAGATCTTTTAATCACAGGTAAAGACTCCCCTGTTAGAGCCGATTGGTCAACAAGCAAAAAATCATCACTGTGTACAAGTTTTACGTCAGCAGGAACTATATCTCCGATCTTTAGTTCGACCAGATCACCTGGGACTAACTCTTTTGCACTTATATTTCGCCAAGTATTATCACGGAAAACGAGGGCATGGTGTTCAAGTTTTTTCTTTAAAACCGCTATAGCATTTAAAGCTTGTGACTCTTGATAGAAGTCAACGAATGCATTGACAAATAATAAAATAATGATAATTGTAAAATCTTCATATCTGTGGGCGGCATAAGAGAGAATCGCAGCAATTTCAATCATCCAGGGAATAGGCCCCCAAAATCTTTGAAAAAGTCTTTTTATCCAACTATCTTCTTTCTCGTCTAGTTGGTTATAGCCGTATTTTACAAGTTTTTCTTCTACTTCCTGAGACGTCAAACCATCTAATCTGTCTTCATCCTTATCCATGATAACCCTTTACAATACAAGCAGATAGTTGTATTTTATCATGTTTCAAATATTTTTAGACAGGCAAACCAAATTTTTGAGTAATAAGTTCACCTTCATCGTTAAAGTAGAGATAGTAGAGCATATCTTTTTTGACCCTCAGACCTGCTAGGTATCTAAGAGCTAGATTGGCCTGGAGCGAAGCTATGTGCATCACAATCGGTGCAGCTATCCCTGCAGGAGTTTTTTTGATAATCTTAAATGCATCGGAAAATGATGACTGCTCTATAAAACATACTTGACCGTGAAACGCTTCAACACTTCCATATACCCATGGCAGGTTTTTCTCTTTGGCATACTCGTTAATCTCACCACGCGTTGGGAGATTGTCTGTGGCATCTATGATCAAGTCTACCTCTATATTTTTTTCAGCCCAAGTGTTAAAATCACATTCATGAGCGATCGCTTTGACAAATGGGCATCGCTGTTCGATCAGTGCTGCGTTGATTTGTGCTTTGTTTTTTCCTTCATCACCTGTTTTAAAAGCGACTTGACGATGGATATTGTGTAAGCTTACTTCATCAAAGTCGATCATATGGATCTCACCGATACCGCTCGCCCCTAATGCAAATGCCAACGAGGAACCAAGTCCCCCTGAACCTATAACAGCTATCTTTTTTGATTGTAAATTTTTTTGTGTCTCTTCACCCCAGAGTTGTACTTGGCGATGGAAATATTTTAACATTTTGCAGCCTTTATCATAAAAAAGTGATTATATCATAAAAAATTATATGTATTTTTCTCTTTTTTTAACAGCATCTCGAAATCCCCATGTTCTTCTTGAACGTACTACCTCTTTATGTGAAAGATCGACGATCATCAATTCCTCTTTATTGCCCAGATGGGAGATAATCTCTCCGTCAGGTGATGCAAGAACAGAATCCCCGTAAAACTTCCAGCTCAGATCATCTTCTATATATTCGCCGATTCTATTTGCCCGCAAGATATAAAAGTTATTGGTAAAAGCGCGTGTTTGGATCAGGGCCTTCCATCTTTCATAGGACTCAAAAGTAGAGACGCTCGGCATCAAAAGGCAGTCAATATTTTTATTTTTGAGTTTTTTAAATATCTCATCAAAGTGAAGCTCAAAACCACTGAGGAGTGCAAATTTTAAGTTATCTACTTTAAAAGTTAAAGGAGCTTTTAGTGGTTCAACTTCATTAGCAAAAAATTTCTCTTCATTCCAGTGTGGATAGTTTATAAGAACCTGTTGTTGATAATAAGCAGTAGAGTTTGGTGCAAACTTGGCAATGGTTTTATAAGGTACGCCTTTTTTTACAATGATGATTGGAGCTACGATAGTAAGTCCATAACTTTTTGCAAGATCTTTGAGTATCTCGATCTGTTGCAAAGACTGCTCTTTGATCATAGAGATCGACATCGAACAAAGCTCTTTGAAAAAAGGGTTTAAGATATACTCACCAAGCAGCAAGAGTTTTACCCCTTTTTTATTGGCTATGCGGATGTAGTTGAGGAGTTTGGTAGAGCTGAGTCCCTGGGAGCTAAGCTGTAAAACGGCAGCTTTCATTATTTGTTTTTGATCTCTGCGATCTTTATCTGCGCATCTTCCAGGATTTTTTGTGCTTCTTGGAGCTCTTTCATACCTGTTTCATACTCTTTTACACTCTCTTCTAAAGTGATCTCAGGGTTCATCAGTTTTTCAAGTATCTTTTTTGCATTTTCCAGCTTGATCTCAAAGTTTGTCGTCTCTTTAGCCATCTAGTGCCTCCCTTATATATGTATCAAATTTATCAAGTTCAACTAAAAAAGCATCGTGCCCGTAGTTGCTTTCTACACAAAAATAGTCACAATTGTTTTTGCCAAGCTTTGTCATCTCATCAGCTATCTCTTGCATCTCATAATCTCTAAAGAGAAGATCGTTTTTAAAACTGATCAGATGAAGATCTGCGCTCACTTTTTCAAGTGCATCCCCGAGAGAATCAAACCCGCGAGAGAGATCGTAAATATTGATCGCTTTTGTGATGTAAAGGTAAGAGAGGGGATCGAACCATTTTGTAAAGTTATAGCCGTTATACTCTAGGTACGATTCCACTTGAAATTTTCCGAAAAGCTCATACAGCCCATCGGTTCTTTTATACTCTCTACCAAATTTTTTCTGCATAGATTCATGCGATAAAAAGCTGATATGCCCTGCCATACGTCCAACGGCCATTCCTGAGAGACCTTGTTCTTTAATAAGATCCGGATCGTAATATCCCTGCATAAATTCAGGATCTTTAAGGATCGCTTCCTGGGCTACTTTGTTAAATGCTATCGCCCAAGGTTGTGTAGCGTGTGTCGTTGCAATAGCTATTATTTTTTTTGCAAAGTTGGGATAGTGGACTGCAAATTGCAGTGCCTGCATACCACCCATACTCCCACCGATGATCGCTTCAACTCTGTGGATATTAAGTCTGTCAAAGAGGATACGTTGCGCTTTTACCATGTCTTTTACACTGATAACGGGAAACTTATAACGGTATGGTTCATGGTGAGGGTGTTGTGTGCTGACTGGACCCGTTGAACCAAAACAGCTTCCTATAACATTGGAGCAGATCACAAAATACTTGTTTGTATCGATCGCTTTATCGGGACCGATGAGTCCATCCCACCATCCAGGCTTGTTTTCACCTTCATAGAGGCCTGCTGCATGGTGTGAGCCTGTGAGTGCATGGCAAATCACGATCACGTTTGAGCGATCTTCATTGAGCTCTCCGTATGTCTCATATGTTATATCGTAAGGTTCTAAAATACGCCCGCTTTCCAAGTAAAGAGGGTTGGTAAAGTGTTCCGTAGCTGTTTGCAGGTTCAAATTCATTGTGTAATTCTAGCAAAAATCACTTAAGGATTCCTCACGCCTCTAAAGCCTGTCTCATATCTGCGATCAGATCATCGGCATCTTCAAGTCCGCAGCTTATACGGATAAGCCCTGAAGGGACACCACATGCTTTAAGTTCCTCTTCGTTTAACTGCTGGTGTGTCGTAGAAGCAGGGTGGGTGATGATCGATTTGCTATCACCTATATTTACAACGAGAGAGTAGAGCTTTGTAGCATTTACAATTTTCTCTGCAGCCTCGAGTGACTCCACTTCAAAACTAAGAAGTCCGCTTGAGAGCCCCTCTTTAAAGTACTTTTGCGCCATAGTATGGTTTGGATCGCTCTTAAGCCCCGGATAATTTACCTTTTTTACTTTGGGATGAGACTCTAAAAACTCTGCAAGTTTTTGTGCATTTTTGGAGTGTTCTTTCATTCTAAGCGAGAGTGTTTCCATCCCCTGGATAAAAAGCCATGAATTAAATGGTGATGAAACAGCTCCGAGATCGCGTAAAAGTGAAAGCCTCGCACGGAGTGAAAATGGAGGAAGTCCTGTCTCTGTATAGACAAGTCCGTGGTATGATTCATCAGGTTCGTTAAAGTGGTAATAGCGTGGATTGTTTTTGAGCTTTGTAAGGATATCTTTACTTTCAACCATAATACCGCCGATAGCTAACCCTTGACCGGTTGTATATTTTGATGCACTGTGTACTACTACATCGACACCGTGATCCAAAGGGCGACAAAGTACAGGTGTAGCTACAGTATTGTCCACTACCGTCAGGATGTTATGTCTATTTGCAATTGCTACAATCGCATCGATATCTGCAACATCTATACTTGGGTTTGTTAACGATTCAAAAAAGATCACTTTTGTTTTTTCATCTACAAGTGTTTCGATCTCTTCTGGATTGTGGACATTAAAAAAACGTGCTTCGATTCCAAAACGTTTGAGTGTATGAGTCGTTTGTGTAAGACTGCCTCCATAGAGCTGCTTTGCACAAACAATGTTATCGCCGGCTTCTGCAGCATTGGCAAAGGCATAAAAAATAGCACTCATACCACTAGAGGTTGCAATCGCTGCAGCTCCCCCCTCAAGCTCGGCAAAACGTTTTTCAAAGACATCGGTTGTCGGGTTGTTAAGACGTGTGTAGATATTGCCTAGTTCTTTTAAAGCAAACAGATTTGCAGCATGTTCAACATCACGAAATTCGTAGGCAGTTGTTTGGTAGATCGGAACTGCCATAGTCCCTTGTGTGTCTTTATCGTAACCAGAATGGAGTGCTAAAGTTTGTAAATCCATCAAATTTTCCTTGTTTTAACTTGTATGTTCATCTTTTAGTCGGCTCAGAAACTCAAGCATTCGCTCTTGATAAGCGATCGTTTCTTCATCCTTTGTCAGAAGAATGAGCGGTTTAAGAGTTTTTATATCAATTTTATTTGCATACCTCGGGACTATATTTAGCTCTTTTTGCAGGTGTGTCGCTAAGAGATCAATATCAAGTCCGTTTCTATCAAGAATTTTCTGGACTATCTCTTTAGTCGTAAACATTAGTAAGTTTGCTCTGTCTTCATCGTCATTGTAGATATCCATACCGATATCACGCACAATGTTGTAACACTCATCAACGGGCGATTCGTTTGCAGCGATGATCATAGCAAAGATCTTCGCACGAAACTCTAAAGAGCCGTGATGGTGTACAAAAAGTTCCCGAAAAGCATTAAAAAAACGGTATTTAAAATTCATACTTATTCCTTAGGCGATATTATACATTAAATGCTATAATTTCGAAAAATAAAATTTTGGATCGAAAAAGGAAAGAGATGGGTAGAGCCTTTGAATATAGAAAAGCATCTAAACTAAAACGTTGGGGAGCGATGTCAAAACTGTTCCCTAAACTTGGAAAAGTTATTACGATGGCAGCTAAAGAGGGTGGCCCCGATCCTGATCTAAATCCAAAACTACGTACAGCTATTTTAAATGCAAAAGCTGAGAATATGCCAAAAGACAACATAGAAGCAGCTATTAAACGTGCATCTGCAAAAGATAGTGCTGATATGAAAGAGGTAAACTTTGAAGGCAAAGCTCCTCACGGCGTTTTACTTTTCATTGAGTGTGCAACTGACAACAATACAAGAACGGTTGCCAATGTAAAGTCTATTTTAAATAAAAATGGCGGTGAGATGCTCACTAATGGCTCTTTGGAATTTATGTTTTCCCGTAAAGCTATCTTTGAGTTTAGTTTAAAAGACGATATGGATCTAGAAGAATTGGAGCTTGAACTGATTGATGCAGGGCTTGAAGAGCTGGAAGAGGAAGAGGGCATAGTTTTGGTCACGGCTGACTATACAAGCTTTGGAACACTTAACGAAGCTTTAGAAGGTATGGGTGTTGAGATCAAAAAAGCGACACTCGAGAGAATCGCTAATACGCCGATCGAGATCACTGAAGAGCAACAAGCTGATGTAGATAAGATCTTAGAGCGTTTAGAAGATGATGAGGATGTGCAGAAGGTTTATACAAACCTAGCGTAAGATGCAGTATATAAAAGAGCATTACAATTCTACATTAGAGGTGAAGCAATCAAAGTTTATTGCTCACCTTATCCCCTACAAACTTTATGAAACTACGCTGGCAAGTTTAAAAGAGCAGCATCCCAAAGCCCGACATTTTGTAACCGCATTTCGTTATCTCAACGAGTTCGATCAGGTGGTTGAACACTCCAGTGATGACGGTGAACCCAAAGGTACGTCGGGCAAACCCTCTTTGATGGTACTTCAAGGTCAGGAGCTTATTAATACGGCTGTGATCATCGTTCGCTATTTCGGCGGTACGAAACTGGGTACCGGTGGACTGGTACGGGCATATAGTGATGCAGTTAATCAAGTGATAGGGGAAGCAGAACTTGTTGTATATGAGAAGGAGTTTACACAAAAAGTGGGTATCGATTATTCAGATGTAAGGCTTTTAGAGTATGAGTGTGAAAATATCGGTATTGAGATTATAGATAAAGAGTTTGATGCCAAAGTTGTATATACACTCAAAGCACCCAAAGAGAACTTGAGTGCTTTGTTGGAAAAACTTGAAAGGGTTGTAAAAATTCTATAAAATTTACACTCCTTGTACTGCATTCCCCATATCCCACATGGGTAGGAAGATACCAAGAGCGAGTAAGATAACCATTCCGGCAATAAGCAAAAGCATAATTGGTTCAATCGCTTCACTTAAACCATCAATAATAGCATCAAAGCGCATTTTGTAATACTCTGCAACTTTTTGTACCATTGAATCTAAGGTACCACTATCTTCACCAGCACGGATCATTTGAAGAATCATGTTCTCAAAAAGACCCGTTTCTTCAAGACCTTTGTTTAAAGCGCCACCTTTTTCAACAGTGACCCTTACTGATAAAAGTTTTTGTTTCAAAGGGAGATTGTCAATCATACCGATTGAGGTATCCAATGCTTCTGCAATAGGAATACCTGCACGAACAAGCTCTGAGAATACTAATGTGAATCTACTTAGTGTTGAGAACATAATAAGGTTTTTAATTAGATATGTGCGTAATAAAAACTTATGCCATCGAAATCGTAAATGTTCATAGGTATTGATCATATAGCGGAAGATGAAAAAACCTACAAAAAGCCCCAACAAGAGATACGGACCGTATGTATTAAAAAGATATTCAAGTGTTAATAGAATTTGTGTTGGTAAAGGGAGTTCTGCATTGAGTTGTTCAAACATCTCTTTAAACTTCGGAACAACATAAGAGATAAGAATAGTAAACGCAATAGCCATCGCAATCATTACACTTCGTGGATAGGCCATCGCTTTTTTAAATTTTATAACATTTGCTCGTATCTCCTCTAACATATTAGCTAGAGCGTAAAGTGCTTCATCTAAGTTACCTGTTTTCTCCCCAAGTTGTACCATCGCTATAGTTAGGTTTCCTACTTCAAAACGGAAGTTTTGCATAGAGTTTGAGAGAGATTGTCCTGAGTTGATATCATCAGCTATTTTTGAAAATACAGTTTCTAGAGCTTCATCAGATGTAGCATTTGCTATTTCAGATAAAGAGTCATGGATCGAGATACCCGCATTTGTCATAACGGCAAGTTGCCGGATTGCTGCAATTAAAGCATCCGGCTTGATCTTTTTTCGTCTATAGTTTTTTAAAAAATCTGCTTTGAGTCTTTTAAACTTATCCTCAAAAGGCTCCTGAGATTCAACTACTTTAATAATAATACCGCTAAATTTAAGTTTTGCATAACTCATAGCTTCTTTTTTATCTTCAGCGTAGAGACCAATTAACTCTTTTTTCCCGTGTTTTAAAATTGTTGCTTCAAAGTACTTCATTCTTTTGCCACCTTTAATACCTCTTCAATACTGGTGATGCCATCAATTGCTTTTTGGATACCGTTTTGAAAAATATTGACAAACCCTTCTTTGTTTGCTTGTTCATGTATAGCATCTTTTGACGCGCCTTTAGCTATAAGTGTAGAGATCTCTTCTGAAATATTTAAAACCTCACAGATCATCTCTCTACCCATATAACCTGTGTCTCCACACTCTCTGCACCCTTTCCCTTTGTAAAATTTCGTTCCAGGAGGGACTACCCCGTCAATCTCTTCTAAAACCGAAGCCGAGAGTTCATCCTCTACTTTACAATGTGTACAGATCTTTCTTACAAGTCTTTGGGCTTGGATCGCTACTAAAGCTCCACTGATAAGATAGTGTTCTATCCCCATATCTGCCATTCGTGGAATTGCACTTATGGCATCGTTGGTGTGTAGAGTAGAGATCACTAAGTGTCCTGTAAGGGCAGCTTTAATAGCGATCTCCAAGGTCTCTTGGTCGCGAATCTCCCCGATCATGATCTTATCAGGGTCTTGACGAAGAATAGAGCGTAAAGCATCGGCAAAACTCAGTCCAACTTTAGCATTTACCTGAACCTGTTGGATAAGGTTCATTCTATACTCAACAGGGTCTTCAACGGTAATTACTTTATCTTCAACGTTTCTAAGTTCATTTAAAGCACCGTAAAGAGTTGTAGTTTTCCCTGAACCGGTTGGACCGGTTACCAAGATAATCCCGTAAGGAGCTTGAAGCCCTTTGATTAGTTTTTGATAACTTACCTGATCCATCCCGGCATCTTCAAGTCTTACAAGTGCTTTTTGTTTATCTAAAACCCTCATAACTATCGATTCACCATAGAGTATAGGGAGCGTTGAAATACGAAAATCAAACTCTCTAGTCCCGACAGCTGTAGAGAAACGCCCATCTTGAGGTTTACGTTTTTCGGCAATATCCAAGTTTGAAAGAAGTTTCAAACGGGAAGCAAGTGGCGGGTAGATATCTTTGTCAAAGATAAACATCTCTGAAAGACGTCCATCTACACGTCCGCGAACAACACAGTTCTTTTCAGTCGGTTCGATATGGACATCACTTGCACGCCCATTAATACATGTTTTAAGAATTACATCGATAAGCTGCAGGATCGAAGATGCTTCCTGCTGCTCCTCTAATGACGAGATAGAATTGAGCTCTTCACGGATCTTACGTACTAACCCTTTAACACTGTCCTTGAGTCCAATTTTATAAAGGTATGAAGAGATCTGTTTTTTTGTAGCGAGTGCAATTTTTACTACTTTTCTAGGAAACAAGCGCTGAAGAGCCTCTTGAGCTTCTATATCGAGTGGATCGTTAATCGCTATTGTTACACTCATCTCATCGTGTGATATTTGGATGGCATTATATTTCTGGAGTTGTGCTAATGAAACTTGATCGATAAGTGTGTAGTCCATATCGATAGAGTCAAGATCGACAAACATCATATCAAGCTCTTCGGCTAATTTTTCAATAACGACACTCTCTTGGATATAGTCGTAATTATCTATTATAGAAAGATCATAAACACCGTCTCGAACCTGATGTACAATAAAACGGACAAGTCGATCCATCGTCATAAAGCCAGAGAGTGTAATATCTCCAAGGACCAAGCTTTCACTCACCCCTTTTGCAAGGAGTCTGTCAACTTGACCTTTCATAATTGAGCCGTTAGCTAGTAAATCGGTTGTTATCCTATCCATTTGCTATCCATTACCAATAAATGTGACGTTTCACAAGCATTGTACCATAATACTCTTCAATAACCATCTTTGGAATCTTATAATCTTTTTCAAGGTAAAGTTTGTAAGAGACTTTTTCATTTTTAGTATCGTCAAAAATATAGAGGGTTCTTTTTTCATGTTTTCCGAGTTTTGCATAAAGTTCAAAAACCTTAGAGAGCACATAGTCGGTAGTAGGGAGATCGAATTTTGAAAGATCATAATCATCAATAAGTGCATGGTATAAAAGTTTTTTCTGCATAAAAATAACTGAAAAATATGCTGAATTTGCACGCGAATCAGGGGCAAACTTCAACATAGCAATAGGCAAGGCCAATCTGTCTATATAGTCGGCTTTTAAGCAGGAAAATGCATAAATTGAAAGGAACTCTTCATCTTTATTGTATTGACCAAAGTTATCAAAACCAATATTACAAGCCTTTTCAAATTTTTCATTTTGATAAAGGTTGACAAGGTCTTGTTTTATATTTGCATATAAATTAAGGGATAAAAAAAGCAGTAATACTATTTTCATTGGAACTTTCCTGTCGTGATATCGTTTAAAAGAAACTCGGCATTGCTTGAATGGGAAAATTTAATGTATTCACTCAATGCTTTTTTCGCTAGTTCTGTTTTCCCGAGCTTAACTAAAGACTTGGAAAAAAGAAGCCAGCTAGTCTCATTCTCTTTATCTAGCTGGTTAGTTATAAGCGCATAGTTGTATGACTTTGTATAATTCCCCAACGAATAGTATTGTTTTGCTAGAAACAAACTGAGTGCTGGGCTATTATTTTTCTTAAATCTTTTCTCGGCATCTCGTATATCTTCCATAGATGTATTTCTTGCTATGACAAGCTTTTTCTTCTTTGTAGGTGGCGGCGGTGTTTTTTTGACCTCTTGTACCTCCTCGATAATCTCTACGGGATCGGGGTCTTTTTGCGGCTCCACATATGCAGTGTTAAAAGTTTGCTCTTTAGGGGTACTGCTTTGATAGTAACCATCTGAAGAGTTTTGAATCTTTTTCATAAAATCAAGAGAGGGTTTTAAGACAATTTTTGTTTCCTGTTCTTTGACATTTGCGGTAGGCTGGGGCTCTATCTGTATGTTTGTATCTATAATATTTGCTATTGCCGGTATATCTTTAGGGGCAGTTTTTTTTGCAGGAACACTATTGGTTACGGCAGTGGCATTATTGCTCTTTACTGAAACAGTCGCAATGTCTGTTTGTGCAACGATTTTACTCTCTGTATCTGAAAAATAATAAAACGAAGCAGAGATAATAATGATTACTGCACTCAGTACAATAACTAAATAAGGCAGCATAGTTTTTATTTTATATTTGAACCAGCGTTTTTCCAAGTCTCTCGTATTAAGCATTAATAAGTCCCGTGTGTATTGCAGCCATCTCAATAAGTTTGTGAGGGATGTGATCTGTTTTTACGTCGTATAACTGATTGTTCTTTTCATATGTCGAATAGATATCAAACAAAGAGTAGAGGAGTTTGTTTGTTTCTCTATAGTTTCCAGATGTTAAAGAGTATATTCTATTCACGGCCTTTTGTGTAAAAAGGTTAGCACTGTCAAAACAGTTTGCCTTCATCAGCTTTTTTTGAATATATATTTTAAGTTCTACACTTGAAGCATTATCTAACTCTATAGTTTCCCATATTCTTGTTTGAAAATGCTCCTTTGCGATAAGGTCCTCTTTCTCTGTTTTATGTAGAGTGATAACAAACTTAATAGTTCTGCTGTCTGAAAGCAGTCTAATCTTCTCCATCAACCTTTCAGAGTAGAGTTGTGCCTCATCCAATAGCACTACAGGCACATGTTTCATCTCTTTAGAATTTACAATCTTCATAAACTGTGTAAAGTTTAGTTCACCGTTAAATTTGGTGTCAAAAATATCTTGAGCAAGTGTCTTATAAAATTCACTCTCATCAATTATAGGAGTTTGATAGAGATATATATTTTGGGAGTGTAAAAGGTCTTGGTAAAGTTTTGTTAAAAACATACTTTTACCAGTCCCTGGCTTTCCAAACAGTAAGATCATCTTTAGAGGCTTTTTAATAGAGTCTTTTAACGATTGGTATATCGTTGAAACTCTATCAAGCTGGATATAATCACCAGCATTTACAGTATCTAAAAAAACACTTCTAGATTTAACATAGATACTACTCATATATTTTTAGCCTTGTGTTTATTTATCAGTTTTTTTATTGTTAGAACTTCTTGGTGCTGTGAGTAAATTATTACTTAAACCCTCATAGCCAAGGTCTGATAAAGAAACATCTTGTTTATCTTTATGGATAATATGCGGTTCTATAATAATTACAAGCTCTTGCGTCTGTTTTACTTTCTCTTCATATTTAAAGAGGTAGTTAACCACAGGAATATCTCCTAAAAGAGGCACTTTGTTAGACTCAATTGAGTTTTTAGTGTTAATAAGCCCTCCGAGAATAATTCTATTACCATCTTTTACAGTAACTACTGAAGAGAGTTGACGACGATTTAGATCAGGTGGCATCTCTCTACCTGTATTTGGTGTATTAGAAATGTCTTGGGTAGTTTCCGATAGTGACGGATTAATTTTTAATGTAATAGTGTCATCATTAGAGATTTCAGGTGTTATTGTCAGCAACACACCGGCAAATACAGAATTAACCTCTTCGTTTTGAGCAGTTGTAGTGGAAGCAGTTGTAGTACTTGTTGATGATTTTATTTTATAAAAAAATTCAGTCCCTGCAGTAATAAGTGCAGGTTGGTTGTTCAGTGTTAAAACTTTAGGATTTGATATAGAGTTTACATCCCCTTGTGTTTTTAAGAACTTAATCACTTCACTAAGTGTACCGCCAGCTTTTATACTTATCAAGTGTGCAGTATCATTAATACCAGCTGCTGTAGCTTCTTCAATATTAATATTAGTACCATCAGTTGTTTCAGCAGTTACTGTATTTCTGTTATCTAAATAATGCGCACCAATTTCAATGTTTTGCAATGCATAAAGTTGTTTCCAGTCGATACCAGTGCTTTGCCCTTCACTCATAGTAACAGACAGGAGTTGCACATCAATAAGTACTTGGAGTTGTACTTTACTTTGAAGCTTTTTCAGATAGCTTTTAAATCGTTTCATCTGTTTGTTTGTTGCAGTTACAGTGATGAGTCCCGCATTTTTGTTAATAATAGGGTGTGATGCTTGATATACGTCGTGTGGACGATTAAGTACTTTTACAAACTCTTCATCTAGGCGATCCCAAAATTTTACTTCATCAGTACTCTCGATTTTAATACCTGTATCAGAGTTGGGTGAAACTGTTGCTCCTTGGTTATTAGTACCTGATGAGCTCGAGGTACCAGAAGAACTATTACCATTTACACCGGAAGATGAACTCAGTGTAATATCTGTATTACCGCTGCTTTTTCTTTGGGACAAGATATAGTCTATGTTAAATACTTTTGTAGTAAGGTAAGAGATCTTAAGGAGATTGTTTTCTAAAGTATATGAGAGATTGTTCTCATTGAGAATAATGTTCAGTACTTCGTCAATTGTCAAATTTTTTAGATTTGTCTTGTTGAGTTTAGTTTCTAGAAATTTTTCTGCATAAGGATCTGTGACAACTATACTAAAGCCACATTCATCACTAAGTTGATCGATAAAATCGATAATTTTTGTATCTTTAGCAGAGCTAATACTAAAAAGTTCATAAGAACAATCCGCAATACCATTTGTTGCCAATGCTGCCGTTAAGAAAGCTGCACATATTGATGTTTTTATCTTCTTCATATCCAATCCCTAATTGTTATTAAATTTTAAACTTCTACGTTTAGTTTTTGTTGATAAAACAACACGTTTTTTATCTCTTGTTAAAATGACCTGTTTACCGTCTACTCGCTCTAACTTGTAGCTATATACTTTTTGTCCCTCTCGATACCATTTCCCATCAATAAGCGCTGCTTTATTGATAATGGCTTCAAGAGTAAGTTTCGGCTTTTTCTTGACTACCGTTGTTGTGGTAGTTTTTGATGTAGACTTTTTAGTTTTACTCGCAGTCGGTTTAGATGAACCTTTTTTCTTTACATTCCCTTTGTTAAGAAAAACAAAGGGATTACGGATAGAGTTTAGGTAATAATCTCTCGCACCTTTTCTAGGCGGTTTGATCGCTGCAACCTGTTCATCTACCCATGAGAGCTCACTTGTTTTGAGTTGAGTTGCCGTGTTTGCTGCTAATACAGTGGATACAGATAATGATATTAGTATAAGAGTTGATGTTTTCATTAGTATGTAATCCCCCAAACTGATAGTTTTAAATCAGAGACAAGCTTTTTATCTTTAGCTTCTATAGTGAAGTTATGAATATCAACTACGAGTTCACTTTTTTCTAAAGCATTAATAAACTTAAGGGTGTTTTGGTAACCACCGCTTGCTTCTACCGAAATATCTAAAACATGCCCGAAGGATTTGTCCTGTTGCGCATATTTATTCACAAAGGTTTGCACTTTCATATTGTATCTTTGAGCATTTGTGCTGATTGAGTCGATATACTCACCCCATCTTCTCTCATCGTAAATGATTGAAGAGATCGTCTCAATTTTACTTTTGATATACTCATTGCTCTCTTTAATTGCAACGATTTGTTGATCAATTTTTTTGATCTCATTATTGAGTTTAACAATCATAGTCTCTGGATGCGTTTGCAAATAGATATTGTCTTGGTTGATCTGAGTTTGTAATTGTTTTACATTAGCTCTCGTCTCTTCAAATTCTTCAAAAGAACTATCCCAAAACAACAAGTAAGAAAAGGCAAAAATACCAGCAACAATCATTACATAAATGAGTTGTACATCTTTTTTTGTCTTGTCTTTAAAAGCAGTATCGATTTTATGTAAATAATCTTCTATATTTATCTTCATGGTAGTCTCACTTTCAACTCAGCAAGATAAACCTTTGTTGATTCATCTAGAGAGATTTCCTCGAGTTCAAATAGATACTTGCCCTCGTAAACTTTTGTTAGATGTTCAACCAGTTTAGTGATTCTTCTGTCTTTTCTAGAAGCCAAGTGAATCGTTAACAGCTGTTTGGAATTATCCTCAGTATAACTCATTTTTGTTGATTTTACATAGTATTTTGACATCTCTTTTGCAAAACGGGCTAAAAGTTTTGCTTTCATAGGGTAGTCAACTTTCACCTCATGAATTTTTATGAGGGTGTTTTTCTTGTCGTTATACTCTTTTTCCTCTTGTGTTAGGAGCTTGAGTGACTTTTGTTTGTCTGCTTCTCTATTTTTGATAGTAGCCTGTCTTGTTACCCGGCTGTTGTGTATCTCTTTATATTTTTGTTCTAAGAGATCTTCTTGGAGGGCTTGCGCAAATGTTAAAACCCAGTATGTTATCGGGTATGCAAACGCAAGAGCCAAAGAGGCTGCAACAACGAGTATTAGCCGACCACTATCTCTTTCTATAAAACGCGGAGGGCGTTTATACTCCGTGAAGTTACATTTATATTTCTCATCGTTTGAAAGGTTTGCATAGAGGTGCATTAATGCATGAAGCTGATCTATGTAAGTATCATTGTTTTCAAAGCCGTAATCAAATTTAAATTGGCTTGACTGGATATTTAATTCAGCTTCAACCATCTCATGAAGTTGTGTGACGGTTTCTGTTTGTGAACCTATATAGATATGATCTATTTTTTCGATCTCAAAAGCTCTTTTAACATACGTTAAAATATCACTAATATTAGCGAAGAGCTCTTTGTAGAGTTTTATAACATATTTTTTATATTCACTATTTGTCTCTTTGAGAGATTCTTGGGTGAAAAATTTTAAGAACTCATCATAGTCAACTCTTTCACCGAAAAGTTCACAAAAACGTTCATGAATATCGTTAAATGAGTATTTGATCGATTTCGTATAAGTAAACTCTTTTTCAGAATAGATAGTTAAAAATGCATCATTTTCTTGCAAGTAGATATAACAGTGAACACCAGAATTGTCTACTATCTCTTTTGCATAAAGGGATTTAATTAATAGCGGAACGGGGATAATTACATCTATATACTTAACTTTGTCAACTACATGTGCAAAAGTGTTGCTGATATCTAAAGGATCAACAATAAATACATGGAAGTGTCTATTTTCTTCATCAAGATT
This sequence comes from Candidatus Sulfurimonas kebritensis, assembly GCA_047689515.1. Lineage (GTDB taxonomy): Bacteria > Campylobacterota > Campylobacteria > Campylobacterales > Sulfurimonadaceae > Sulfurimonas > Sulfurimonas kebritensis. The sequence continues at coordinate 92,335 of JBEWQA010000001.1, read as the reverse complement.
GTTAAAAGACTCAACATACTGTATCTTGTACTCAACGGCTTGATCAAGTGCTAGCTCATCGTAAACTTTGTTACTTAAAGCATCATACAAATCCTCTTCAGGGATATTTTTACTTATCTCAATTTGTGCATTGATAAACTCTTTTGTATTTAAGTAAGAAACAACCAATTGATCTTTTGAGAATTCAGGTGCTCTTTCTTCAGTGACGAAGCTTGATACCCCTTTGTAGTAATTCTCTTTATAAGGATTTATTGATAATATACTTGAGAAAGAGTGTTGTTCTGAATTACTCATAAACTATTATCCTATCTAAACTGCACTAGTAACATAGCACAAAATTTATTTTCTTTATAAAACTCAATTCGATAAATATTATTGTTTTTATCGATCGAGTAATATCTGTTCATATCAGACTTCCTAACATTTAAGTTACTTTCATCACCTTTTTTTTTCGGTGAAAAACCTATAATGTTAACACGATATCCTTTAAGACTTAAAACCTTAAAATCGTCAGATACGAAAAATTTTGAAGCTTTTTTAACGGAAAGTTGTTTTCCATCTGCTTCAACTAAAAAATTTTTCGGAATATCCGAAGAAACTTCAAAGTACTGAGGTTTTAGTTTCGTAATAAACTTATTACCTATAAAAACCTCATAAACCCCTTTAGATTTTTTTACTTTACCCAAATAATGGGAAAAGTTAAAATCGTTACTCTTCGATTTTAGCGGAACAAAGCTTAAAGTTTTTTTGATGTTCTGCAAATCTAACAAAAAATTGTTATTTATTGCTAATGTGCCACGATTCTTAAGGATTTTAGCGATCTCTTTACGGTTGAATTCAAAATCACGTTTGTAATTGATACCCATAATTTTCATATACTCTTCAATAGCAAGGAGTTGATAAAATACTTTTTGTGTTAGACTCGAAAGGTTTTTACTTGTTTCAATGGCAAATGCAGGTTTATCATGTGTGACTGCATAGTAGGTCAGAGAAAGCTGCATAGCTTCATCTTCAAATTTTGTTTTTGTGTTTTTTACGTCAAACTGATGATGCTTTGCCAGTAACCTTTTATTGATACTGTTTTTAACACTGATAGCTATATCGTTTAGGTTCCCAAAGGTTTTGTGTCTTGGGAGCTGGCATTGGTCTATAACACATGTTTGACCCCAAGCATTTGGATTAAAAATACTCCCTTGGTGTTTTTTCCTGTAAAAGCCGTGACCGTCATGAAGGTTTAAAATCAGGGAAACTTTTGGATTGAGAATAAGCTTTTTTACTGCATCTACGATTTTTTTATCGGGATCGTTAGCTCTTATTGTGGCAAACTTTCTATTCATATCTCCGTTGATACCGCGCTGATTGCGTATGATACTCTCTTGGTTTAAGTTTGGTACGATCCATAAACTTTTAGAAGTGATCTCATAATGTGTAGCTAATAGAGAGGCTGCAAAATATCCTCCTGGTTCATTCCCGTGGATACCCCCAATAACTAACAAAGTTGTGTTAGAGTCAGGATCCCCTTTTTTTATAAGTTGAAGATTATCCGCACCTAAAGAGATAAGTAGAATAAATGATAATAAAAAAAACTTTTTCATCTATCTCTCTGTAAGTATCGAGATCTTAGAGTTTTTAAATTTTACTATTAAAACTTTGTCACCGGTAAAAGAAAAAGAGTCAGAGTTGTATTTCTCTTTAAAAGTGATCTTGTACAAATCATCCGTATCGGGGTAGGGTACTACATTAAGGTTTGTAAATAGAATAGTTTTATTCTCTTGTTTACTGAAAATTCTTGTTTTGTATTTAGTGAATTTTTCTTTATCCATCCCGTCAAAGCGTTCAAAGTTTTCATCATAAAAACTAAGATAACTATTGAGGTCGTTATAGATCCAAGCGTATCGCCACTTATAAAGTTGTGCAAGAATAGATGATAGTTTCTCTTTTGGAACTTTTGTTTGGAGTTCAGATTCATCAATTAAGAGTAGCGTTTTTGAGATGTCAATATGGCGATCTAAACACTCGATACTTTGATTATTTATAGCGATACAACCCTTTGTATACTCGTCTCTCTCTTGATTGAGCGGGAGTCCGTGGATCCATATACCTTGACCTGTTTTATGTCGGTATTTGTCATATAGGTTTGGGTAAGAGGTAACAAATGCCAAGGGACCGTAAAAGGGGTCTACTTTAACTATCTTTTTTGTAAGGTTATAGACCCCAACAGGTGTCTTGAGATCTCCCTCTTTGAGTTTGTCCCCTTTTGCTTTGCCCGTAAAAGCATTATACTCTCTTAATAGTTTGTATTTTGAAGAGTTTTTGTCTTTTGTATAAAAAGCAAGTTTCGACTGTTGTTTGTTACAAGTTAGGATATTACAGTAAGACTCCAAATAACCAAATTGTGTGTCTGTATTTTTTAAATAACTGTTCCAATAGTCCTTAGTAGCAAGTTTTTGATCAAGCTGTTTTTGTATATCTTGAATCCCGTTTGTTCTATAACTTGTTAATATATCTATATCACTTGCAAAGAGTGCAGAGGAGAGTATGGATAAAATTAATGTATATAGGAGCTTATTTCTGTTCATCGTAACCTATCTCTTTTAAAAAGTTTTTATCTTTCGACCAGCCTTTTTTGACCACTACTTGGAGGTTTAAGTAGGCTTGTTGGCCGCTGAGTTTTTCTATCTTGGCTCGGGCAGCTTTTCCGATCCTTTTGATCGCTTCTCCGCCTTTGCCGATAATGATCCCTTTTTGGGAGTTCTTCTCGAGAATGATAGTGGCATAGATCTTGTCGATTCCCTCTTCTTCATAGATCTTGTCTATAATCACATCAGATTCGTAAGGTACTTCATCACTGATGTTTTCAAAAATTGATTCACGAATAAATCCGGCATAGATATCACGAACAAGTTCACTTGTAAGATCTTCTGGATCGAAGAGGTATGGAGATTCCGGAAGGTTCTTCGCAATAGTATCAAGGAGATCTGTGTGCCCAACTTGTCTTGGAATGGCTACAGGGATCAGTGCTTCAAACTTGTCGGCGTATTTATTATATTGCGCAATCTTTTTAAAAAGTTTCTCTTGAGAGACTTGATCGATCTTGGAAAGAGCGATGATGTGGGGGACATTTTTTTTGTTAAGTGTTAAAAATTTTTCATAATGTTCTAAAGAGTCTGTCACGGGTGCGAGATAGACAATAAGATCACAATCACCCATTGCTTTGAGCGCTTCATCAAGCATATATTGGTTGAGTATTTTCTCTTTTTCGTGTAAACCTGGAGTATCTACAAAGATTATCTGTGTATCATCATGCATTACAATTGCATTAGAGCGCTTTCTTGTTGCATTGGCTTTTTGGCTTACCATTGCAATCTTTTCACCTAAAAGTGAGTTCATTAGAGTGCTCTTACCTGCGTTTGGTCTACCTATTAATGAAACAAAACCTGCTTTTGTCATATAGCCCCTTTATAAAATATAACGTGAAAGATCATCATCTTCAACAACAATGTCTAGTTTTTCATGTACAAGTTCACTTGTGACTCTGAACTCTTTACCTTTGTACTCATCAGCTTCAAAACTGATATCCTCTAAGATACGTTCAAGTACTGTATGCAAGCGACGTGCACCGATATCCTCTGCAGTCTCATTTGCACGGTGGGAAAGCTCAGCGATTGCTTTAACAGCCTCATCTTCAAATACAAGGTCCATATCTTCGACACCAAGAAGTGCTTGGTATTGTTTAAGCAGAGAGTTTTCTGTTTGTGTAAGGATCTGGTAAAGAGTCTCCTCATCCAGGCTCTCAAGCTCAACTCTTAGAGGAAATCTCCCTTGAAGTTCAGGGATAAGATCACTCGGTTTGCTTACATGAAATGCACCGGCTGCTATAAATAAGATGTGATCGGTATTGATCGTACCGTATTTAGTTGATACGGAACTTCCCTCTACGATTGGTAAGAGATCACGCTGTACCCCCTCTTTAGAAGGATCGTTACGACCTTGAGACTTTTCATTAAGTGCGATCTTGTCGATCTCATCGAGGAAAATAATACCACCGTTTTCAGCACGTCTAAGCGCTTCGGCATTGATTGCGTTGGTATCTAGAAGTTTTGCACTCGCTTCTTGGCGTAAAAGAATTTTTGCATCTTTTACTTTGAGTTCTTTTTTATTGTCCTCTTTATTGATTGATGCAAAGATCTGTGTAAAAGACTCCTGAACCTTGATCATCTCAGGTGGTAGGTTTGTATCTCCAAACTCTACCTGAAGGGCAGATTTGTCAAGTTCGATCTCAATCGTTTTATCATCCATCTCACCGGCTTCAACACGTTTTTCCATCGCTTCTAAAAGACGTTGGTAGTCATCTTTTTTCGATTCACTCGCACCTTCAGGAAGCGGCGGTAAAAGTTTTTCAACGATACGGTTGATCACGTAGTTATCAATTTTTTCTCTGTTTTGTTCTTCAAGTTCCTCTTTGACAATAGTAATCGAGTTTACAACAAGATCACGGATCATCGATTCTACATCACGACCCACAAATCCAACTTCTGTATACTTTGAAGCTTCCACTTTGATAAAAGGCACTTTCATCATCTTGGCAAGGCGGCGGGAGATCTCGGTTTTACCAACACCGGTTGAGCCGATCATTAAAATGTTTTTCGGTTTGACCTCTTGGCGCAATTCACTATCTAACTGCATTCTTCTGTAGCGTGTACGGAGTGCAAGTGCGATCGTTTTTTTTGCATTTTTTTGCCCAATTACATATTTATCAAGATATTCAACGATCTGTTTTGGAGTCATATCCATTATTTATCATCCCCTAGAGTTAGTGTTTTGATATTGTGATTAGTATAGATACAAAGATCAGCTGCAATCGATAAAGACTCTTTTACTAAGTCCTCTTCATCCATATCTGCATGCTTTTTAAGTGCACGGGCAGCGGAAATAGCAAAGTTCCCGCCACTTCCTATAGAAGCGATCTCACCATCTTCGGGCTCAACGACATCACCGTTACCGGTAAGGATAAAGATATGATCTTTATTGAGTACGATCATCATCGCTTCTAAGCGTCTTAAAACTTTGTCTTTTCTCCAAGCCTTAGAGAACTCGATAACGGACTTTAAAATATCCCCTTTTTTATTCTCTAAAAACTCTTCAAACATATCAAACAGGTTAAAAGCATCAGCCGTACTGCCGGCAAATCCTGCGAGGATTTGACCGTGATGAAGTGTACGGATCTTTGTAGCATTGCCTTTTAAAACACTATCTCCAAATGTTACTTGGCCGTCACCGCCGATAACCGCTTTGTTTTTCCCTTTGTAGGCCAGTATCGTAGTTGCGTCGAACATAGAGTAACTATTCCCCTTGGACGTCTACATGCAGTGTAGCGTGTAGTCCGTGCCCCAGTTTAAAGTCAAGTGAGTGTTCACCGATAGTTTTTATCGCAGTTTTATCTGTAATATGTTTTTTATCGATCTCTATTGAATGTTGATCTTTAAGAGCGTGAGCGATCTCGTCTTTTGTCACAGCTCCGAAAAGGTGACCGTTTTCACCCATCTTTTTAGTGATGATGATCTCTGCTTTATCGAGTTTTTCTGCTATCTCTTTTAGGCGTGCGATCTCAGCAGCTTCTTCGGCGGCTAACCTCTCTTCTTCAGCTTTGTGCTCAGCTAGAACCTCGTCAGTTGCAGCTTTAGCAAAACCTTTTCCGATCAAAAAGTTTTTGCCGTAACCATCTTTAACTTCTTTGACTTCACCGGCTTTACCTAAACTTTTTACATCTTTGATTAAAAGTACTTTCATTTTGTTATCTCTCTGTTTCACCCGGATAAGAAACGATACCGTGTGTTAAATTTCCGATTTTTGTATAGCCCATATCGGTAAGGATTCTAGCAACGTGAGCTGAACGGCTACCCACATGGCAGTAAAGGATGATGTTTTCATCTTTTGCAAGTTTCGCCTCTTCAAATGTTTGGAAAAAACTGCTTGTCGGTACTAATTTGTCCGCACCTTTGATATGACCCATCTGCCACTCCATATGTTCACGAACATCAACAATAGTAAAGTTCACCATACCAAGTTCACGAGCTTCTATAAGTGCTACTAACTCATCACCGTCGAGTTCACTTTTATTTACAAGCGCTTCACACTCCTCTTTTGTAAGTCCGCGAGAGTGAGTATGTGCAGCTTCCTCCATACCAAGTTCAACTCTTTGTTGTGCTGCAAATTCCGGTGTACAGAAGATCCCACAGTGACATTTTCCATCTTCTGGGATCTCTTTTTCGATCGCAGGTTTACAAGGACAGATACGATCATCTGCACTTTTTGGTTTCCCGTCTACCTCTTCAACCATAAAACATGGGCAAAATCTTTTCCCGTACATCATTTTGTTACGTGCAAGACCCATTTGCACACCTTCGTTTACTTCCTCTTGAGGATTGTAAACCCAACCAAATTGTGCATTTACCTTGTCTGTGAACTTAATAGTTTTTTCCATCTCCGCGATAAATTCCGGAGAGTTCATATCGATCTTGATCATAATAATTTCCCTTTCTTGAACTTTTAGCTGTTTCTAGCTTTACCTTCGATCATTAAACGAAGCGCGTTAAGTCTGATAAACCCTTCAGCATCTTTTTGGTTATACACATCATCAGCCTCAAATGTTGAGTGCTCTTCCGAGAAAAGTGTTTTTTGAGATGTTCTACCAACTACAATTATATTGCCTTTGTAGAGTTTTAGTCTTACATCACCGTCTACATCTTTTTGTGTATTGTCGATAAGCGCTTGAAGTGCTTCACGCTCAGGTGTAAACCACATACCGTTATAGATAAGCTTTGCATATTTCGGCATGATCTCATCTTTGAGGTGCGCAGCTTCACGATCTAGAGTGATAGACTCGATAGCACGGTGTGCTTTTAGCATAATAGTACCACCCGGAGTTTCATAACATCCGCGAGCTTTCATCCCTACAAATCTGTTTTCAACGATATCGATACGTCCGATCCCGTGTTTGTTACCGTAGTCGTTAAGTGTTTTTAAAATAGTAGCAGGGCTCATCTCTTCACCGTTGATAGCGACAGGATCTCCCGCTTTGTAGCTGATCGTGATATATTCTGCTTCATCAGGAGCTTCTTCAGGTGAAGCTGTCCAAAGCCACATAGACTCTTCAGGCTCTGCATTTGGATCTTCCAGGTGAAGCCCTTCATAAGAGATATGAAGCAGGTTCGCATCCATAGAGTACGGACTTACTTTTGGGTTACCGTTTTCATCTACGTGTTTTTGAGCGATCTCGATACCGTGTTCTTTAGCGTATGCTAAAAGTTTTTCACGAGAGTTAAGATCCCACTCTCTCCAAGGTGCGATAACAGTAATATCAGGATCGAGTCCTAAGTAACCGAGTTCAAAACGTACTTGATCGTTTCCTTTTCCAGTAGCACCGTGACTTACAGCATCGGCACCCATCTCTTTAGCGATTTCGATCTGTTTTTTAGAGATCAACGGTCTTGCTATGGACGTTCCTAAAAGGTACTCACCCTCGTAGATTGTATTTGCTCTAAACATAGGAAATACAAAATCTTTAACAAACTCTTCTCTAATATCGAGAATAAAAATGTTTTCTGGTTTAATACCCATCTTAAGTGCTTTTTCACGTGCAGGTTCAACCTCTTCACCTTGCCCTAAATCAGCGGTGAATGTGATCACTTCCGCATTGTATTCATCTTGAAGCCATTTTAAAATAATACTTGTGTCGAGCCCACCGGAGTAAGCCAAAACAACTTTGTTCACACTTTTTTTCATGTAAAAAACCTTTGGGGATAAAATAGTAGCAGAGATTATATCTAATTGTAGGTGAGAATTTGCTTATAGTGAAAATCTATATAAGAAGGTTTAAAAAATGGAAGGAGCAGGGGGAGTTTTATTTACCCCTTCGAGTCAAATAAAATCCCGTTTACTTCTTCCATTTTCGGTAGCACTTGCTGCGCTTTTTCAGCCGGAAATCTTCTGATCATTTTATTTGTGTCTGCTTCGATTACAGAAACGTAAAATATATTTTGAGAATCAACCCTGAATTTTATATTTGTACTGATAGGAGATAGTGCATCGTTAAGTTTTTTTACTAACTGATCCATATCCTCTTTTGAGTTGATCTTTGCAGAGGAGATATTTGTACTCTCTTGAACCTCTCTTTTGACTTGAGATACTTGCTGCGTTTGTCCAACATTTTTTGTTTGAAGTTCTTGTGTCCCTACTTGAGTCTGCTGTTGTTTTGCAACGTTTGCTATGCCATCCATGACTTACTCCTTTTGGTTTCTTATGTATAATTAGCACTAATATCGACTAACAAGAAAAAATCTTTAGAAAAAAATAAAAAATTTACAGTTTCTATGCTAATCTTCCGTTTATGAATCAATATATAGCACTTTTAAAGAGTGAAAATCTCCTTCGAAGACTTTCCACTATTCAACTTATATCCTATTTTGGTGCTTGGTTTAGTAATGTAGCGATCTATACCTTGTTGATCGAGATGGGAGCATCTGCGGAAGTGGTCGCTTTTGTGGCTATGCTGCACTTTTTAGCGGGGGTAGTCCAAGCTCCGTTTTCGGGTGCCGTAATCGACAAGGTGGAGCCGAAAAAACTGATGCTATTTTTGATCGCCGTGGAGATTATCGCTACGGCCTCACTGATCTTTATCAGCGGACTGCATGAACTGACCTACCTTTATATCTTGATCTTTTTAAAGATGGCGGCAGCTTCGTTTTATTTTACAACCGAGATGTCACTACTGCCGAAGATACTCGATCCAAAAGTGTTGCAAAAAGCAAATGAACTTCACTCGATCATCTGGTCGCTCTCTTATACTCTTGGGATGGCGATAAGCGGATTTGTAGTTTATGCACTAGGAGTAAAAGTGGCTTTTTTACTCGATGCAATATTTTTTATGATAGCTTTTTATCTCCTGTTTACGATAAAAATAGAGGTAGCATCTTTGTCGGATCAAGAGAAGTTACTCAAGATGATGAGGGATACTTTTTCCTATATCAAACAAACACCAAAAGCGCTGCACTTAATGATCGTACATGCTTTTGTAGGACTTACCGCTTTTGATGCGTTGGTAGCACTTATGGTAGACAGATATTACGCAGGTATTATCGCGACTTCACTCGCACTCGGACTTTTACATGCCGCACGTGCAGTGGGACTTGTGATCGGTCCTATGGTGCTTGGAAAACTAGTCAACAATAAACGTTTGATCTATATATTTATAGCCCAAGCATTAGCTGTGTTTTTATGGTCTTATGTGATGGAGAATTTTTATTTGAGTTTAGTTGCAAGTATTGTAGTCGGTTTTTTTACTACTACACTATGGTCATACACTTACACGCTTTTACAAAAAAATATCCAAGAGAAGTATTATGGTAGAATTGTTGCCTATAACGATATGCTTTTTTTAAGTTCGGCGGCATTTACTTCATATATGATCGGGTATTTAACAACATTAGAACTCTCACTCGAGGGTGTAGCAAATGTTTTAGGGACGGGATTTATTGTCGGGGCTTTTTATTATGCGTATGTGCTTAAAACAAATAATATAAAAGAGATAGAGAGATGAGTTTTGCGGTTTTAGGCGGTATTTTTTTAAATATCGGTGCATTTTTGACTTTTAAGGGGAAGATCTTTCAGGCAGTTATAGTTTATCTGTTTGCAGATCTGTGCTGGGTTATCATGGCATATGAGCGGGATGATTATTGGGGGATTGTCTCGATCGCTATAGGGGTGATATTTGGACTTTTAGCATTTTACAAGATGAAAATCGGTGTACTAAATAAAACATTAGAGAAGGATGAAGATTGATATACAGCTCACGTGAGGGTGATATAGAGTTAGAAAATTTGGTACGTTTATACCCCGCAGTGGTGATCGATATGCAGGGTGAGATTGCAGAGATGAGTTTAGAGTGGAATGATCTCTACGGTGATAAGGTTAAGACACTCCATTATATACTTGTATTTGACTATACGCAGATCGGTGATGAGGAGAAAAACAGAGTAGTGCTTACTTATGAGACAAAAGATGAACTGATGCAGGAGATGCAAGAGGTGGCAAAATTATTCAACTAATGTCACACGACACAAAAAAGGTTTTCGCTCTTGCTATTCCTGCAGCTCTTAAACACCTTGTAGATATTTTACAGATACTTATAGATATGTTAATGGTTGGAGCCGTAAGTACGGCTGCACTGGCTGCTGTAGGGATCAGTATGCAGTTTATGATGCTGATTAATGCGATCATTACACTCTATGTGGTAGGGGGTAATGCGCTTATCTCACGATTTATAGGAAGCGGTAGAAAAAATCGAGCTTCTTCTTTGTTATACGGACTGATGATCTTTGCAACGATACTTGGGTTTTTTGTAACCATTGTGGGGTACTTTGGCAGCGAGTTTTTTTATACGGCTATGGGCTCAACTCCGGCTGTTACAAAAGCGGGGGAGGAGTACTTCAGTATATTGTCTTTAGGGTTTATCCTTGTCTTTATAGATAACCTTCTATACAATGCACTCTCGGCTGCAGGAGATACAAAAAGTTCCCTCTATATAAAAGTTCTCTCAGCGGCACTGAACGGTTTTTTAAACTATATGTTGATATTTGGACATTTCGGTGCGCCGGAACTCGGTGTTCAGGGGGCGGCGATCGCAACAGTGATCTCATATTTTTTTAATATTGTTGCCTATTTTATTTTGATCAAAAAACTTAATTCTAAACTTGATTTTCTCCCGATAGTGCGAAAGGTAGATATAGTCCGCGCTATAAAAGTGGGATATTCAGCATTTTTAGATCGTGGAATTTCAAGTGCAAGTTTTCTTATCTTTGTCTCGATCATAACGGCGTACGGCACTGCAGAATTAGCAGGATACCAAGTCGGTCTTAGAATTGAAGGGATCGCATTTATGCCGGGCTTTGGTTTTGCGATCGCCGCTATGGCACTGGTTGGTCAAAATATTGGTGCAAAAGATTTTGACAAAGCATATGCAATGGGGATCATATCGGGACGTATCGCATACAGTTTTATGGGTTTTGTGGGTATATTTATGATCCTTTTTCCCGAGTATCTTGTCTCATTTTTTACAAAAGACACTGAGACGATCCTTGTGGCATCGAAGTACCTTATCCTTGTTGGTCTTGCACAAATTCCACTTGCCATTATGTTTGTGTACTCATCGGCACTGCGCGGGGCAGGGGCTACAAGAACTACAATGAGAATCAATGTGGCATCACTTTGGCTTTTACGCGTACTACCCTCCTATATAGCTTTTAAAATGGGTTTTGGGATTATCGCTATATTTATTATTATGAATGTAGAGACACTGCTTAAAGGTATAATCTATTGGTATATCTATTCACGAAGAACTTGGTTGCATACAAAAGTATAAAAATTTTAGCTTCTTTTGATAAAATATCATTATGAATAATCAAGAGTATAAAGAAGCAGTAGAACTATTAAACAAGTGGGCGTACCATTACTATGTCTTAGATGATCCGATCATGACCGATGAGGGGTATGACAAGCTCTATCATAAAGTGTTGGCGTATGAAGAGAACCATAGCGATGAAGTATTAAAAAATTCACCTACGCAAAGGGTGGGGGATGTTGTCAGTGAGGGCTTTACAAAAGAGAAGCATCTCTCCCGTATGTGGTCGCTTGAAGATATATTTGACGAAGCTGATCTTGACAGATGGCTGACAAAAACATATAAGCTCGACAGCAGAATCAGCTTCTATTGTGAGCCGAAATTTGACGGAGCTTCACTTAACCTGATCTATGAAAACGGGGAGCTTGTAAAAGGGATTACCCGCGGCGACGGTGTAGAGGGTGAGCTTATCACCCAAAATGTAAAAACGATTCGCTCCGTGCCGCTTACGATCGAACATAAGGGACTTATTGAGATCCGCGGTGAGGTTGTGATCTTTAAAGATGAGTTTGAGAAGATCAATGAAGAGCGTCTTGCACGCGGAGAGGCTTTATTTGCAAACCCCCGTAATGCTGCTGCGGGAAGTTTGCGTCAACTCGATCCTGCGATCACTGCTGCTAGGAACTTAGTCTTTTTGCCTTACGGGCTTGGGGAGAACTCACTGCCGCAAAAACTTCTTCATGAAAAGATGGAATATATATACTCTTTAGGATTTAGAAAACCGCCTTTGCATTCTACTTGTATGAGAGGTGACGATATCCAAAAGATCTATAAAGAGATGGTAGCAAACAGAGACAGCTATCCGATGATGTTAGACGGGATGGTGATCAAAGTAGATGAGATCTCCAGCCAGATCGATATGGGTTACACCGTGAAAGTGCCTCGCTGGTCAGTGGCGTATAAGTTTCCTGCCGTTGAGAAGATCACAAAAGTAAAAGATATTCTGCTGCAGGTTGGGCGTACCGGGGCTGTGACACCGGTGGCTGTTGTGGAGCCGACAGATATAGAGGGTGTAGTCGTAGAACGTGCAACCCTGCATAATTTTGATGAAATAGAGCGTAAAGATATCCGGCTGGGTGATAGTGTGATAATTTTACGAAGCGGGGATGTGATCCCTAAAATCATAAAAGTTTTAACAGATACACGGACAGGAGATGAAAAGGTCTTTGAACGTCCAAGTGTCTGTCCCGTATGCGGTAGTGAACTGCTCCAGGAGGATGTGCTTATAAAGTGTCAAAACCTGGAATGTTCAGCAAGGGTGGTGAACTCGATCATCTATTTTGCTTCCAAACCGTGTCTAAATATCGACGGATTAGGAAACAAGATCGTAGAACAGCTTTTTAACGAAAAACTTGTAGGATCAGTACTTGATCTGTTTTCTTTGACCAAAGAGCAGTTATTGAACCTTGAAGGTTTTAAAGCCAAAAAAGCGCAAAACCTTCTTGATGCGATCGCAAAAGTCAAAGGGAGTGAGCTATGGCGTTTTATCAATGCTCTGGGGATCGAGCATATAGGTGAGGTCGCTTCTAAAATGATAGCCGATAAGTTTGGACTCTCCTTTTTAAAGGCTACGAAAGAGCAGCTTTTGGAGATCGACGGAATCGGTGAAGAGATGGCTGAGAGCTTCTTGGAATTTTTGCGTGTAAACGGTGAAACTATACAGGAGCTTTTAAGTGCGATCGAGCCATTGGAACCAGAACAAAAAGCTGAAGCTGCGGACAACCCTTTTAAGGCTAAAACTATAGTACTTACGGGGACAATGAGTGAGTCTCGGGGCAAGATCAAAGAGATGCTTGAAGATCTCGGAGCAAAAGTTTCAGGCTCGGTAAGTAAAAAGACCGACTTTGTGATCTACGGCGAAGATGCGGGAAGCAAGTACGATAAAGCGGTAAGTTTGGGTGTTGCAACACTTACAGAAGATGAGATGCGGGAGATGGTTTGAGACTTGACAGCTACTTAGTTGAACACGATCTTGTCGAGACAAGAAACAAAGCACAGTCGCTCATTAAGGAGGGGCTTGTTTTGGTTGCGGGCAAAGAGGTTACAAAGCCCTCTTTTAAACTTACAGACTCTATGAGTGTAGAGATAAAAGAGCATAAGTCTTATGTCTCGCGTGCCGCACATAAACTCAAAGACTTTCTGGATGAGATAGGATACGATCCAAGCGGAAAAAGAGCACTTGATATCGGCTCCTCAACAGGCGGGTTTACCCAGGTACTGCTTGAATACGGAGCAAAAGAGGTCACTTGTGTCGATGTGGGTTCCGATCAGCTCCATCACTCACTCAGAGCCGATCCAAGAGTTCATGTTTATGAGAACTGCGATATAAGAAAGTTTGAGAGTGACAAACCTTATGAGCTGATCGTCAGTGATGTTGCGTTTATCTCACTGCACTACATTTTAGACGACATAGAAAGGCTTGGTTCTCAAGATATAATTTTACTTTTTAAGCCACAGTTTGAGGTTGGACGTGAAGTCAAACGGGATAAAAACGGAGTGGTCTTAGATACAAAAGCTATAGAAGATGCTATGATACGTTTTGAAGAGGCATGTGCTTCAAAATCTTGGATTTTACAAAACAAAGCACCGTCTCAAACAACGGGAAAAGAGGGAAATCTTGAATACTGCTACTACTTTACAAAATAGTACTACTATCGCTATAGGCGGATTTGACGGGATGCATATAGGGCATCAGGAGCTGTTTAAAGAGTTGGGAGATGATGGCGTTATTGTAGTGATCGAGACCGGATATGCCAACCTGACACCTGCAGATTTTCGTAAAAAGCACACAACAAAACATATAGAGTATTATAAGCTTGAAGATATTCGTCACTTAGACGGTGAAGGTTTTGTAGCACTTTTGAAAAAAAATTTTCCACAGCTCGAAAAGATAGTAGTGGGGTATGATTTCCATTTTGGAAAGAACAGAGCTTACTCCTCAAAAGAGCTGCAAGAACTTTTTCTTAAAGAGAATGAAGAGGGTAAAGTGGTTGTAGTAGATGAGGTGAAACACCATAACGACTCCGTACACTCCCATAAGATCCGACAAAAACTCTCTATAGGAGATATCAAAGGGGCAAATGAGTTTCTAGGGTATAACTATGAGATTATCGGTAAAAAGATAACGGGACAGGGGATCGGAGCAAAAGAGCTTGTAGCTACGATCAACATCGAAGCGGGTGAGTTTTTAGTCCCGAAAGAGGGGGTTTATGTAACAACTACCCGCATCGATAATGAGGAGCATTTTCACCCTTCTGTAAGCTTTGTAGGGCACCGCGTCAGCACCGACGGAACTTTTGCGATCGAGAGTCATATACTTGACGGTAAAGTTGTTTGCAAAGATAAAGCGGAGATCAGTTTTATAAAATATATACGGGAAAATGAAAAGTTTGAGACGATCGAAGAGCTTCGAGCTGCGATCCAAAAAGATATAGCTGTTGCAAACAGAGAACTACAGCGTTTAGAGTTGTAGGCAAAGGGAAAGATGAAAAGAGAATATTTAGAAGATAAAGAAAAACTGGGATTTACTTTTGAGCAAAACAAAGACGACTTTATCGTTGATGAGATAGGGTTGCAGTTTAAAGGGAAAGGAAACTTTCTGATACTGTGTGTCGAAAAACAGGATCTGACTACATGGGATATGATCGCGGAGTTTGCAAATTTTTTAGATATCGAAGCACAAAAGATAGGCTATGCTGGACTCAAAGACAAACACGCAACTACGACGCAGTATATCTCGATCGAAGCAAAGTACGAAAAAACGCTTAAAAAGTTTAAAAATCCAAAGATCAAGATAGTTAAAATCACCCGCCATACCAGCTCAATCCGTATGGGAGATCTGCAGGGGAACCGTTTTACGATCAATCTTTTTGGCGTGGACAGAATTATGGCCGGGCAGATCGAAAAGAGAGCGATGAAAATCATGAAAAACGGCTTGCCGAACTATTTCGGGTATCAGCGTTTTGGGCGAGATGCAGACTCACTCGAGCAGGCAAAAGCGATGATCGCAGGTGAGCTGCACATCAACGACGCAAAACTCAAAAACTTCCTGATCTCGATCTATCAAAGTGAATTTTTCAATGAGTGGCTCAAAGAGAGGGTCCTTTACAGCCGCGAAAACAATAAGGGGGAGTTTGCACTTTTTGAGGGTGATGTATATATGGGGGAAAATGGAAAACTGTTTACTCCAAAAACGATCCAGAAAAAAGATTTTCAAGCTCATAAAATAACACCTACCGGGCTTTTATGCGGACGAGATGTCTATCGTGCACGTGATGCAGCCAGAGAGATCGAGAAAAAATACGATGATGAATTTTTATATGAAAAAGGGTACAGAAGGGAAGCAATCATCTTCCCCGAAGATCTTAAAATAGAGTATAAAAACAATTTCGATATCTTAAGTATCAGCTTCTCACTCCCAAAAGGATCGTACGCGACAGTGTTTTTAGAAGCGATCGCAAACAGAAACTATAAAGCGAAAAAGCTCAAGTAGAGCTTTTACCACAGATCCTCATCTTCGTTAATATCTGAGTCATCATAAGGATCCATATGGGTGAGGATATGCACTTTTTTGTCGGGATAGAGAGAGCGGATTTTCGCTTCAAGTTTATCGGCAATTAAGTGCGCATCGTATAAAGATATACTCACGTTAAATACGGCATGGTAAGAGATAAATATATGAGAACCCGATTCTCTTGTTCGAAGATCGTGGTAGTCTGTTACGGCAGTTTCACTTTTGATAACATCTTCGATCTTCTCTACATCCTCTTTAGGCAGTGCTACATCCAACAGCATCAATACTCCCTCTTTAATGATCGGGTATGATGAGTAGATCATATAGACTGCGATCCCAATCCCCAAAAGGGGATCGATAAGCTCTTCACCCGTATAGGAAACTGCAAGAAGAGCTACGATAACAGTGGCATTTGAGATAAGGTCTGTCTTGTAGTGCAGGGCATCTGCTCGTATTACCATATTGTTTGTTTTTTTAGCGACATAGATCAAAAAAGCCACTAAAAGTGCGGTGATCACGATAGAGGCTATCATGACATAGATCGACGCATTCATATACTGCATCGGGTGTTGGTTAAAGATCTTCTCCAAAGCTTCATAGAGGATGAAAAATGCAGAAAAAGAGATTATGGTCCCCTCGATCACTGCTGCAAGCGGTTCGAGTTTACTGCGGCCGAAGTGGAAGTTTTCATCGGGATTTTTTTCTGCATTGTGCAGGGCAAAATAGTTAAACAGAGAAACAGTAAGGTCCAAGAGACTGTCGATAGCTGAGGCGAGTACTGCAATAGAACCGCTAAGTATTCCAACCGTCATCTTCAGAAGTACCAACACCCCCGCTACGGAAGTTGAAACAACGGTTGCTTTTTTCTCTAAAGTCATACTAGGCGATCCTTATCATTTTTTAGTTACAATTATATAAAAAATTTGGACTGTAGAACTTAAATGGATATACAAAAGATAAAAGAAGAGAGAAAAAAGTGGATGGGCTGGAAAAATATAGCTCCGCTTCGTGAAGCTTTAGAGAAACTGCCCGCATTTAAAGCAAAAACGACTCTTGATGATGTAGTAAAACTTGAAGGTGATTTTGACAAAGAAGAGATCTACAAGACGGCAAAGATGTTGATGCCGTGGAGAAAAGGTCCGTTTCAGATCGATGAGGTTTATATAGACGCTGAATGGAAAAGTAACGTCAAGTACAACCTTCTTCGCAAACATTTTAATTTAAAAGATAAAAAAGTTGCCGATATAGGGTGTAACAACGGTTACTATATGTTTAGAATGCAAGAGGATGAGCCAAAACTTTTAGTGGGTTTTGATCCGTCACCTTTGTATAAAACGCAGTTTGATTTTATAGACCGTTTTGTGCAAAGCGGAATCGTATATGAGCTTTTGGGTGTAGAGCATTTAGAGTTTTACGAAGAAAAGTTTGATACTATTTTCTGTCTTGGAGTGCTGTACCACAGGAGTGATCCCGTTGCGATGTTAAAGTCTCTTTATAAAGGTTTAGAGAAGCAGGGTGAAGTGATACTCGATACTTTTTATATAGACGGAGAGCAAGAGTTTGCACTTTGTCCTGAGTCGAGTTATTCGAAGATCCCAAATATCTACTTTGTTCCGACAATAAAAGCGTTGAAAAACTGGTGTGTTCGAGCCGGCTTTAGTGAGTTTGAAGTGTTGGAGACCTCGGTAACCGATGAGGGTGAGCAGAGAAAAACGGAGTGGATCGAAGGGCAATCATTGGAGCACTTTTTAGATCCAAACGATAAAACGAAAACCGTAGAGGGGTACCCGGCTCCCCAAAGGGTATATGTAAGATTAATAAAGGATAAAAAATAATGGCTGAAGAAGTGAATGAACTTGAAGAAGAGATGGAGCTAGAGGAATATAACGATGATGGACAGGCTTATATAAAAACCCATGAACGAATCAATCAAGAGCTCAGCGGCGAGATCGTAAAGCTTATAGACGGGTATGTTGAGTTAAGGCTTACTACGACTATCGATATGTTGGCAGATGATGTGGGGCTTATTCATGGAGGCTTTATCTTCTCTGCGGCAGACTATGCTGCAATGCTTGCCGTAAATGAGAGAAATGTAGTCCTTGTCGGTTCTGATTGTCAATTTTTGTCTCCCGTCAAGCTTCATGACGAGGTAAATGTCGTTGCACGTGTCAGACATAAAGAGGGACGCAAAAGAAACGTTCATGTAACGGCAAAGGTACTTGATGTCAAGGTGTTTGAAGGGGAGTTTAAAACCGTAATCACCGAGAAACATATCCTAAAGCTTAAACTGCTTCATGATGAAGAGGCATTAAACAGCGGTACTAAAGTTCAGCCGGAGGATGTAGAGCAGTCTTAAAACCAAAACGATACACCTGCTACTGCATGTGTGTTGTTTTTTGGATTAAAGTTATATGTTTTCCCAAAAGTTTTCCCCCACTCTATACCTATATAAGGTGCAAACTCACGAATAAATTCATAACGCATTCTAAGTCCAACTTCAAGAGATGAAACTCCTTTCCCTCTCTCTAGTTCAGGATCATCTTTCGTATAGAGTTCTGCCTCTAAAGATGGTGAGATAATTAATTGTTGCGTGATCATAAGTTCATATTCTGTAGTGAGGTGTAGTCCTATATTTCCTTTAGTATTAAAAAAAAGTGAAGCTCTTGTTTCAAAATAATAAGGGGCTAAACCTGCAAAAGAAAATTCTGCCCACTTTCTCGAGCTATTGGCATTTTTATCATATACTAACCCCATCTGCATATCCCAAAACGGGGATATGGCTCTGGAATAGAGCAGTTCATTTCTACTTTTTTCTAAACCTTGTGAAGTGTATTCCCCTTCGCTGTAAATATACAACTTGTTAAGATCATACCCTGCCCAGAAACTTCCATCCCATTTGCGAGTGTGCTCAGCAGTATCTTGCCATTCAAGTTTATCTACTTGAAGCATGGTAATAAGCGGATCATCATTCATATTTGCATAAAGATATTGTTGGAACGTTATAATAAGAGCCATAATATAAACAAAAAATTTCATGTTAACCCCTTTAGATCACCTTTACTTCACGAAACATTCCCACCATGTGATAGAGCATGTGACAGTGGTAGGCCCATCGTCCCATGGCATCGACATTTACCCGGTAGCTTATTTTTGAACCTGGTTGGACAATGACAGTGTGCTTACGAACTAAATGGTTTTCATCACCTGTTTCAAGGTCACTCCACATACCGTGAAGGTGCATAGGATGGTTCATCATCGTATCATTGATAAAGGTGACACGTACACACTCCCCATAATGAAATATAATGGGTTGTGAATCTGCATATTTAATCCCATTGATAGACCACATATAGCGTTCCATATTACCCGTTAAATGGAGAATGATTTCCCGATCGGGTTTTCTGTAATGAGCAGTTGAATAGATGTTTTTCAGATCTGCATAGGTAAGGACTTTGCGTCCGTTATCCCGTAACCCTACACCGGGGTCATCAAGTCTGTATTGTGGGGATTGTGAACTCATAGTCGTCCCTACACCCCGCTTCATCGGAAGTTCAGTAATTGGGTATTTATGAGGTTGTTTGTTCTGTTTTTTAGGCATCTTCATATCTGCACCACATTTCATTTGACCTTTGTTTGACATCCCCATAGCCATACCCATATCCAGATGTGTTAAAACAGGCATAGGGTCCATCTCTGGTGCTTTTGCATCTTTAGATATATTTTGTGTTAAAGCTCCAAGTGCATACCCTGAACGATCTATACTTTGGGCAAAAATAGCGTAGGTTTTATTATCTTCAGGTTCAACGATAACATCATAAGTCTCAGCAACACCTATGCGAAACTCATCTATATTGACCGGTTGAACATAGTTGCCATCAGCAGCAACAACTTTCATCTTGAGGCCTGGAATACGAATATCGAAAAAAGTCATTGCTGAAGAGTTAATAAAACGCAGACGAACTTTTTCACCTTTTTTAAAAAGTGCTTTGAATTGTTTTGACGGAGGGATACCGTTCATTAGGTACGTATATGTATAACCTGTAACATCCGAGATATCGCGATCACTCATGCGCATCTCATTCCACATTTTTCGATCGGAAAATGCACTAAAAAGTCCATGTTCTTTCACCTCTTCGAAAAAATCACCGGTAGTTCTCTCTGAAAAATTGTAGTAGTCACTTTTTTGTTTGAGTTTTTTATAGATAGTATCTGGCTCTTCATCACTCCAGTCGGAGAGTTGAATGACATAGTCTTGATCGAATTCAAAAGGTTCTTTGTTCTTTGGTTTTATAACAATAGTACCGTAAAGTCCGCTCTGTTCTTGAAATCCTGTATGGCTGTGGTACCAAAAAGTACCGTATTGTTGAACTTTAAACCGATAGGTAAAGGTTTCCCCCGGGGCTATACCATCATAAGAAAGTCCGGGCACTCCATCCATTGTATATGGCAAAATGATCCCATGCCAATGTATCGAAGTGCTTTTTTTCATATGGTTTGTTACGTGAATGGTAACTGTTTCACCCTCTTGCCATACCAGGACCGGGCCTGAAACCTGTTCGTTAATAGCAGTGGCAACAGCATTGTCACCTGTAAAGTTTACACTTAGATAATCAATATCTAAGAAGAACTCTTTACCTGTAAGTATTTTTTGAGGTTTATAACCTTGGGAAAGCTTTTGAGCTTGAGTATTTTGTGTAACAAATGGCAATACAGAAGTTGCAGCTAATCCCTTTAAAAACTTTCGTCTTCTCATCACAATCCCTTTTTAACATTGTGTTATTATAAAAGGATAGTGTGTAGATTGTGTGTAGAAGCTGTGCTTACTCAGACCCTAGTTGTGCTGTTAATAAGAAGACGCCAAAATCTCTATGGGGCTTGTTGATCGTATTTATATTTTTAAATGAGATATTTTTAAACCCACACTCTTTGGCGACTGAGCAGAGTTCTTTCTCATCAAAACCAAAGTGATGCACCCCCGTATTGTCCGAGTGAAAAGTTCCATCCTCACGTTCTAAATCGGCTATAGCGATAAATCCGTTTTCGTGAAGATTATTTTTGATAGTTTTAAAGAAAAGTTCTAAATCCTCTATATGGTGTAGTGTCATAGAGCTTACAAGTCCGTGAAACTTCTTCTTTATAGGGTTTTTGAGAATATCTTGATGGATCGCTTCTATAGTAAGTTCAGGGGTGTTTTTCTCTTGAAGTTTCTCAAGCATCCCGCGTGACGTATCTACACCATACACTTTTTTTACTTTTTTTGCGATCTCAAAACCAAGAAGTCCAGTCCCTACACCAAAGTCGACTAGTTCCATATCGTTCGAGAGTTCAAAGTTATTCTCAATTGCATCGGCAATTACTTTTGCGCCGTTTACACGGATATCTCCTTGATCCCAGTTTTGTGCTTTTTTGTCAAATGTACTCATAGTGCTCCTATCCAATAATCTGCATTTTTTTGTTCTTGTTTGATGGTTGTAGTTCCGCCGTGACCCGGATAGACTGTCTTGTCATAGTCAATCTTTTTAAATTTTTCCAATGATTTTTTCATATCTTCGGGAGATGAGTATGGAAAATCGGTTCTTCCGATACTTCTCTCAAAGATAAAGTCCCCGCTAAACATAGCATCACCGATCTCAATTGTAGAGCAACCGGGACAATGACCAGGGAAGTGACGAAACTTCACTTTCACACCGTCAAAATCAAACTCCTGATCACCCACCACTTCAACATCCGGCGTCGAAGGTGGCAGATCGGGCATCCAGCCACTCCCTTGCAGCAGCATCACATCCCCTTGTGGAGTGTAAAGTTTCACCCCGAGATCTTTTTGCAGCTCATCATTGCTCCAAACATGATCAAAGTGTCCGTGTGTGTTTAAGATAGCCACGGGGTTTGTGACATTCTCTTTGACCCACTGCGTAGCTCCGACACCCGGGTCGATAATAAAATCTTTTCCCTCAACTGTGACAATATAACAGTTGGTTTGGTAAGGCCCCATAGGTTGTGCTTTTATCGTCATATTTCGCTCCGTTTATTTACGCGAATTGTATAGTAATGATACTAATCATACTCTTAGGGATTAGATTTAATACAAAATTAACATTCAAAAACTATAATTTCACCTTTCAAATCAAATATAAGGAGAGGAAATAGATGGAAATCATGGCTGCTGTTTACGGTACTGTTCTGACAATCGCTTCAGGAATGTTCTTTTATTTCAACACTGGTGATCGTTCTCACTAAGTAAAAATAATTATGACACTTTTGTGTCATAAAACTATCTGCAAAAATCTGCAAAATTCTCTTTTTTAAGAAAAGTTATACCATTATTCCCCTATGAGTTTTTACAAAGCATTAGAATCAGTTTTAGAAGCAAAAACACCCAAAGAGAAGTTTGAAAAATTTGAAAAGTTTTATTGTGATTTTCAAAATAATACACTTGCTTTTGAGAGCAGTTACGAGCCAAAACTATTTGAAAATCCTTCCTACGAAGAGTATTGCGAAATCGTCCCGCCCCAAAAGGTGCCTAAACGCTCTAACTTGACAACACAAGAGGGGCAGATAAACCTGCTTCATGCCGTAGCACATATAGAGTATTCTGCGATTGACTTGGCCCTTGATGCCGCATACAGATTTCAGGGGTTGCCAAGAGCATATTATGAGGACTGGCTCGAGGTAGCCGAAGATGAGGTTCGCCATTTTTTGATGTTAGAGGAGCTTTTAGCTAAGCTTGGCAGCTCTTACGGAGAAGTTGCCGTGCACAACTCTTTGTTTGAAGCAAGTTACAAGACACAAACTTTATTAGAGCGTATGGCAGTAGTACCGAGATATCTCGAGGCAAATGGGCTTGATGCTACACCGATGATTTTAGAGAAACTAAAAAATTATCCAAAAACAGATATATTGGAGAAGATCAAAAGCACACTCGGAGTTATTTTACAAGAGGAGATCGATCATGTCAAAAAGGGGGATGTCTGGTTCTCTTATGCATGTGAGTTGGAACAAAAAGATCCGGAGATCTTTTTTGATATCATACAGAAATATTATCCGCGAAGTTTTTTACGTCCCGACGATCTTAACATCGAAGCGAGAAAAGAAGCAGGTTTCTCTTGTTCTGAACTTAAAAGGATGGCAAAAAAGCCGGTCTGTTAATTTTAAAAAGATATAATTTAAATAGTTAATAATTTTTAAAGGTTTAATGTATAATTATGAGTAAGTATTCACAAATTACCGATTATCTTGTGAGTTTTATAAAAGAAGAGGTGAGAAAAACCGGGATCAAAAAAGTGGTCGTTGGTTTAAGCGGCGGACTCGATTCTGCCGTTGTGGCTGTGCTTGCTCATAAAGCGTTCGGAGATGATCTTTTATGTGTCAAGATGCCTTCGCAGTATTCATCGAAAAGTTCTTTGGATGATGCGGATACACTATGTCGTGATTTTTCTTTGCGCTCCGAGACGGCTTCGATCGAACCGATGCTTGCCGCGTATGAGCAGATGAATCCAAATCTTGATAATTTGAGAAAAGGGAATTTTTCTTCACGTATGCGAATGGCGACACTTTTTGATATCTCGGCACGTGAAGGCGCTTTGGTGCTAGGGACAAGCAATAAAAGTGAACTGATGCTCGGGTATGGTACACTTTACGGAGATTTGGCAAGTGCTATCAACCCGATAGGGGATCTTTATAAAAGTGAAGTATTTGCACTTGCAAGTTATTTGGGTGTCTCGCAGTGTATTATAGATAAGCCGCCATCAGCCGATTTGTGGGCAGGACAGAGTGATGAGGCCGATCTCGGCTACACTTATGAGCAGTTAGATGCTGCGATGAAACTGTATGTCGATCAGAGACTCTCTAAAGAAGAGGTGATCGAACAAGGTGTTGATCCAAAGATGCTTGAGATGATCATAAAGCGCATCTTTGCCAACCATTTTAAGCGTAAGATGCCGGTTATTGCAAAATTGACGTCACGCACATTAAATCATGACTTTAATTATCCTAGAGATATAACTTTGTAGAAGGAAAGAAGATGGAAATACCGTTTAACAAATATGAAAGTTCACGTGAAGCACACTCAAATGTAAGTGATGCTTTAGATGGTGAAGCGATAGATCAGGTTGCAGAGTTAGAATCTGAGTTCGCAGACTACGTAGGTGCCGAGTATGCACTTGCTACCTCGCACGGGACATCGGCTCTTCATTTGGCGATGCTGGCACTTGATCTCAAACGTGGAGATAAAGTGGTATGTTCAGTTAATGCACATCCGAGTGTACCGGAAGTTGTCCGTCATTTTGATGCTGAACCGGTGTTTATCGATATCTATCAAGACAACTACAATATCAACCTTGATAAGTTAGAAACTTATCTAGAAGATAATAAGTCAAAAAAATTAAAAGCAGTAATTGTCACACATGTCGCGGGGACTACGGTTGATCTTGAGCGTGTTTATTCGATAGGAAAGATCTACGGTGTGAAGATCGTAGAAGATGCCTGTGATGCTCTAGGTGCTACATATAAAGGGGAAAAGATCGGCTCAACCGGTGCCGATATAGTTTGTTTTAACTTCTCACCGCATTTGAGAAAAAATATCTGTAACGGCGGAATGTTGGTTACAAATGACGATGAGATTATGGAGCGTGCAAGACTTCTTGCTAACCATGCGATCAAACGTGATGAGGACTCTTTAGAGTATATCTATGATGTTGTAGATATCGGAAACGATTACTCTTTAAGTCAGTTAAACGCTGCATATATCCGTGCCCAGATTGGGGAGCAGGACGATAACATAGCAAGACAAAAAGAGATCGCCCGAAAATATAGTGAACAGCTTAAGGGTGTAGAGCATATCACGTTACCGGATATGAGTAACGATGAACATCCGTTTAGTCTCTATATCATTAAGATCGATAAAAACCGTGACTCTTTTGCGGTGGAGTTAAGAGATGTCGGTGTAACGGCGGGACTTCACTATATCCCTCTGCACCTTTTAACATATTATAAGTCAAAATACTCTCTTAGAGTAAATGACTTCCCTGTGGCACTTCGATCGTATCAACAGGTGTTATCACTCCCCATCTATGCACACATGAGTGATAAAGATGTGGATAACGTGATCGCAAAAGTAAAACAGATAGCAAAAACAAGAGTTTAATAAACTTGAAACGTTTCTTCGTATTTTGGGTTGAGAGTTACCTCTACAACCCAAATATTTTCCAAAAACTCCTCTCTTACCTTCTCTACCCCTTATCGCTTATATATTGTTTTGTGATGTGGATACGTTTTAAACTTGGATATCCCGAAGATTTTGATGTTGAGATCATCAGCGTAGGCAATCTGGTTGTAGGTGGAAGCGGTAAGACCCCTTTTGTTACCGCCCTTGCAAAAGATCAGAAAAATGTTGCGGTCATACTGCGCGGTTACGGCCGAAAATCTTTTGGGATGGTAGTGGTCAAAGACCAAGAAAAGATCTTGGTTGATGTGATACAAAGTGGTGATGAGGCGATGATCTATGCAAAAAAACTCCCAAATGCGATAGTAATTGTGAGTGAAGATAGAAAAGTTGCTATCAAAAAAGCGAAAGAGATGGGATGTGAGAAGATCTTTTTAGATGATGCCTACTCAAAACACGATATCAAAAAACTTGATATATTGCTTGATGTAAATACATCAAACAGATTTTGTTTACCGAGCGGTCCTTACAGGGAAAGGTTATGGAAGGGAAAATATGCGATGGTGTTGCAAGAGGGGAAAGATTTCAGCAGAGAAACCACACTTGTAGATGCTACTAAAAAGATGTCCTTGGTGACTGCGATCGCAAGGCCACAGCGACTTGATCCTTATCTGCCTGAAGTGGTGGCAAAGCACTATTTTGAGGATCATCACCCCTTTACAAAAGAGGAGTTGCAAGCCATTTTAGATCGTGACGGCAGTGAAAGTCTTCTTGTTACTTTCAAAGATTATGTGAAGATCGAAGATTTTGGACTCCCTTTATCACTGCTTGACTTGGAACTAAAGTTGAATTCTGCTAAAATTTCAGGATCAAAAAGTTAGAAAAATATTAGGAAAAATATTGAAAGCTAAAATAGAAACAGTAAAGACACTCCTTGATGCACTCCCGTTTATACGCGAGTTCAGAAAAGAGATAGTGGTTATAAAATATGGCGGTTCGGCACAAACTTCACCAAAATTAAAAGAGAAGTTTGCAGAAGATATTTTACTGATGTATCTTGTAGGAATCAAACCGGTTATTATTCACGGTGGCGGAAAGAAGATCACCGATATGCTAGACGCTCTTAATATCGAGACTGAGTTTATCGACGGGCAGCGTGTTACGACAAAAGAGACAATGCGTATCGTTGAGATGATCCTCAGCGGTGAGATCAACAAAGAGATCGTTTCGCTTTTAAATTCACACGATGCAAAGGCGATCGGTGTGAGCGGTAAAGATGCACACTTTATCAAAGCACAGCCAAAAGATTTTGATAAGTGGGGATATACTGGAAATATCACGCACGTCAAAGCTGATGTAGTTAAAAACCTGATCGCTGAGGGTTTTATTCCAGTTATTGCTCCAATTGCCGCTGGTGAAGATATGGGACACTCTGGTTACAACATCAATGCTGACCTATGTGCATCACAGGTTGCAAAAGCGATAGGGGCAAATAAGATCATCTTTTTGACAGACACTGAGGGTGTACTTGATCAAGATAAAAATCTAATATCTAGCTTAACAAAAGCAGAAGTTGAAAATCTCAAAGCAGATGGTACGATACATGGTGGTATGGTTCCAAAAGTGGATGCTTGTTTAGAAGCTATCGACGGAGGTGTACATAAGGCACACATTATTGATGGAAGAGTAGAGCACTCAATGCTTTTAGAACTTTTTACATCAGAGGGTGTTGGTACACAAATTATAGAAAAGAGAGAAGAATAGATGAATTACGAGGCACTATTTGAAGATGAAGAGAGTGTATTTAACGGCTCACCAAAATCAAAGTTTATGGATGTAGTCTTTACTGCAAACAATGATGTTGTACAACACGACTTAGCGATGTTTATCGAAAAAGTGGCAGCTATGGAGTTAATGCTTGAACAGCATATTGAAGGAGATCTCGAACAAGAGATCAAAAAGTTTCAGTTTGAAAATGGCAAAGAGTGTGACCTTACTGCAAAATCACTCTTTGTAGAGCTTACAGGCTCAATTGTTTCAAAAAGCGAATAAGAGAATTTGCAAGTATTTTTACAAGTTTTTATCACACTAATCTTACTTTTTAGTGTTTCTTTTGCCGATCAATACAGTGAAGTAAAGAAATTTTCTCTAAAAAAGGATCAGCAAAAGAAAATTCTTGTAAAATACGATGATAAAGAGAAACTCTTTACATTTAGATGGACACTTTATGTAAATGACGGTTTGGTGGTTTTGCGATCTTTTGATGCCCAGGTGGCACAAAATGTTTTAGCGCTTAACCATAAAAACCAAAGTTTTCGGGTCAAGATAAAAGCTCGAAGCCCGGGCAGCTATAACACACCCTATATACTAGTTAAATTTAAAGAGTTTGATTACAAAAACAATAAAGCACTTTTTGAATTGTATAATTTTAATAATAACCTTCAAGTGAATTTAGAAGAGTTAAAAGAGAAGTGAAAAACGGAACCAGATGGATAGAGTAGAAGCGCAAATAGCAAGACTGATAAAAGAGATAGATTATGATGAGGTGAGTCGTTTATTTACGAGTTTAAGCGGTGGAAAACGTCTCCGTGCAAAACTAGTACTCAAAATTGCGGGGGAACATAAAGATGCTCCTCTATTAGCTGCGATTGTAGAGCTTATTCATGCGGCATCACTATTGCATGACGATGTGATTGATGAAGCGATGACTCGTCGGGGCCAAGCATCTGTCAATGCAACTAATGGCAGTAAAACGGCAGTTATGCTAGGCGATATACTTTATTCAAAAGCGTTTACCGAGCTGGTAACCTTTGAGAAGCTTGTAGCAAAAACGATCTCGGCATCTGTAACTGACCTCTCTAAAGGTGAGATGATCGATGTTAATATGGCGGAGTCGTTTAACTCTGATGAAAAAAAATATCTTGATATGCTGTATCTTAAAACTGCGACTTTAATAGAAGCAGCTGCAAAGGCTAGTGCACTTCTTGTCGGAAAAAGTGCTGAAAACTATGCGCTTTACGGAAGAAATCTCGGCCTTTCATTTCAGATTATCGATGATATCCTGGATATTACGGCGGATGAAAAGACACTCGGAAAACCTGCTATGAATGACTTTGTAGAGGGGAAATGTACACTCCCGTATATCTACCTGTACCACGCTTTAGGCGATCAAGACAAGATAAGACTCAGTTCACTCCACAAGAAAGAGTTGACAAGTGAAGAGAGTGTTTGGATCAAAGAAAATATGGAGCGTTATCAAACGATCGAGAAGTCTTTTGCCCTTGCACAAAAGCTATCTAACGAAGCACAAGAGGTGATCAAGGATGACCAGGAACTTGTCGCTATTTTAGAAACTATGATAAAAAGAAGTTACTAATGCATTATTTAATAGTCAGTCTTTCCCATAAAAACAGTGATGTAGCACTGCGTGAGAAGTTTACCTATACCGATGAGCAAAAAGAGAGCTGCTTACAAAACCTTTTAAAGTGTGATGCGATAAGTGAGGCAATGATACTGGCAACTTGTAACAGGGTTGAGTTATATGGTTGTTGCAGTGATATTGAGCTGGCTCTTGAGCATATGTTACACCTCTTAACATCTAAATCGGGTCTCTCTAAAGAGTTTATCAAAGAGACTGCGGAGATCGTTGATGACTCTAGTGCTATTCACCATCTCTTTGCAGTGGCAAGTTCGATCGACTCCATGGTAGTGGGGGAGACACAGATAGCCGGACAGTTAAAAGATGCATTTAAATTTGCCCGTCAAAAAGGGTATAGTGCCCAGAAGATGACGCGTGCAGTCGATCATGCTTTTAAAACAGCGGCAAAAGTAAGAAATTTTACCGATATCTCCGCAAAGCCTGTTTCAGTAGCTTCGGTAGCTATATCGCAAGTGAAAGAGAAAGTATCAAATCTCTCAGAGAAAAAGGCACTGGTTATCGGTGTAGGTGAGATGAGTGAGATCTGTGCAAAACATCTTGTATCTGACGGTGTAGAGACCTATATTACAAACAGGACCAAAGAGAAAGCCAGCCAGCTTGCAGAGAGCTGCGATGCAAAAGTTTATGAGTTTGGTGATCTTTATAAGGCTGTAAATGAGTTTGATATCATCTTTACCGCGACAAGTGCACAGTATCCTATTATCACTAGTGAGCTTGTTGAGGATGTGGATTTTGATCGTTTTTGGTTTGACCTGGCGATCCCTCGTGATATAGAGACATGTTATAAAGATAATCTTTATATTTTCGGCATAGATGATATAGAGGGTGTTGTAAAAGAAAACCGTGCACAACGGGAGCAGGATGTGAGAAAAGCGCACGGTATCGTCGGGAGAAACGTTGTGGCTTTTTATGAGTGGCTCGATACGCTCAATGTAGAACCTATGATCAAAGAGATCTATCTCAAAGCACAACAAGCTGTAGAGACAGAGATGGAACGGGCGCTTAAAAAAGGTTTTATTCCTGAAGAGTACGAGTATGAAGCCCAAAAGATGGCAAATCAAGCAATTAAGCGATTTTTACACGATATGACAAAAAATATGCGAAAAGTATCAACAGAAGCCAAAAGTGACTCTTTGTCAGGTGCTATGCAGTATATGTTAAACAGTAAAAAAGATAACATCCCGGACAAATATAAACATCATATAAAAAAGGACTGATTTTTGAGACGAAGCAAAGCGTTTATACCAACATCTAAAGAGGTGCCTAACGAGGCGACACTTCCTAGTCATATATTTTTATCTCGCGCAGGCTTTATATCTCAGGTAGCGGCAGGGCTTTACAACTATATGCCGCTGGCAAAAAAAGTGATTAAAAAGATCGAGAAAGTGATCAATGAAGAGATGGAAGCAATTTCAGCCCAAGAGGTAGAACTGAGTTTTGTTACACCTGCTGATTTGTGGGCAGAGAGCGGTAGAATTGAGAAGTTCGGTAAAGAGCTTTTACGTTTTCGTGATCGTAAAGATAACCTTTTTGTTTTAGGACCTACACATGAGGAGATGATGGTTGATCTAGTACGCAACCGCATTAACTCGTATAAAAACTTACCGTTAAATCTTTATCAGATCAAAACAAAGTTCCGTGATGAAGCAAGACCGAGATTTGGTCTGATGCGCGGACGTGAATTTATTATGAAAGACGGCTATAGTTTTCATAGCTCTTATGAAGATCTAGATCGTGAGTTTGATACTGTTGAAGCTGCATATAAAAAGATTTTAGAGCGTCTTGGTCTAGAGTTTAGAATAGTTGAAGCTGACAGCGGAGCTATCGGCGGAAGCGCTTCAAAAGAGTTGATGGTATTAGCAGATAGCGGAGAGGATACGATCGCTGTTTGTTCAAAATGTGAATATGGTGCAAACCTCGAAGCGGCAACCCGTTCAAACAGAAAAGAGATCCCTGAAGTTCCTGAAGCTGAGTTCAATAAATTTCAAACACCGGATATAAAAACGATAGATGCACTAGCGGAGTTTTTTAAGGTTGATCCTTACTATACGATCAAGTGTGTTGCAAAAAGAGTGATCTATGAAGAGGAATCGGAGATCGTACTCTTTTTTCTAAGAGGGTGTGATAACTTGCAAGAAGTGAAAGCGATAAATGCAACCGAAGCGCTTGATATTGTCGATGTAAGTGAAGCAGAGCTTGAAGAGCTTGGACTTGTTCCGGGCTTTATCGGACCGCTTGATCAAGACAAAGCAAAACATGTAATCGATGCTGATCTTAAAAATGCAACTCAGATGATTTGCGGTGCTAACGAAAAAGATTACCACTTTGTAGGTGTCGATCTTTCAGTGATCAGTGATGTTGCATATTTTGCAGAGATTGCAGAGGTAAACGAGGGTGACGGCTGTCCACACTGTGAGGGTGAACTCTCGTTTACCAAGGGGATCGAAGTTGGGCATATCTTTAAACTCGGTACGACTTACTCTGAAGCACTCAAAGCGGAATTCCTGGATGAAAATGGTAAAGCGAAACCGTTTATCATGGGAACTTACGGAATGGGAGTTTCCCGTTTGGTTGCTGCCGTAGTTGAACAGCATCATGATGAAAACGGATGTATCTGGACAAAAGCAACAGCTCCTTATCTTGTAAATATTATGGTGAGTAATATCAAAGATGATGAGCAGTTAGCACTTGGTGAAGAGTTGTATGCAAATCTTCAAGATGCAAAAGTGGAAGTGCTCTTAGACGATCGAAAAGAGCGTTTCGGCTTTAAAATGAAAGATGCCGAGTTAATCGGTTTTCCATTTACTGTTATAATCGGTAAAGAGCTTAAAAACGGCAATGTACAGATATACAACCGGGCTACTACCGAAAAAACAGAGGTGAAAGCGGATGAAATTTTTGATAAGATTATGGAATTGATTGGATGATATATTTTTTAATATATCTATTTTTAGAGGTGCTGCTCTCAGTAAACATATCCTCTGCGATAGGGGGACTGGCGACATTTTTAGAGATCCTGGCTTCTGCTTTTATCGGTATAGCGATACTGGTAAATTTTAGAAATACTATCGTTGAAAATATGCAAGCAGTCTCCTACAACTGTATAGATCTTCAAGAGTTTCAGCGACTTAATCTTTTTACCCTTTTTGGAGCTATCTTGTTGATACTTCCGGGGTTCTTAACCGATATCGTGGGGATATTATTACAGTTTAGTGCCATAACGAGTATGATTGTTAACCGTTATAATGTAAAATCCAAACACTGTAACACTTCAGTTTTTGAAGATGAAGAAAATTTGAAAAAGGATAAAGATGTTATCGATGTTGAGATTATTGAGCACGACACTTCTTCTAAGTAGTGTACTTTCTGCAGGTTCTACAAGTGAGTTACTCGAAGATTTTTTACTGGATAAATTTGAAGATAACAATAAAATAAAGTCGGTTGAAGTCAGTGTAAAAGAGAGTATAGACCTTAAAGACCTAAAGGGCTGGAAAGGGTATATCGTAGAGGTACAAGCATACCTTAAAAGCAGACCTAAACAGCAGATAAAACAGAGAATGATCTGGTTTTCAAACGGACGCATGGTAACAAAAGAGCTCGTTGATATGGAGAGTGGACGTTCACTTGTTGATGAG
This sequence comes from Candidatus Sulfurimonas kebritensis, assembly GCA_047689515.1. Taxonomy (GTDB): domain Bacteria; phylum Campylobacterota; class Campylobacteria; order Campylobacterales; family Sulfurimonadaceae; genus Sulfurimonas; species Sulfurimonas kebritensis. The sequence continues at coordinate 60,130 of JBEWQA010000001.1, read as the reverse complement.
ATAAAACCAAAGTTTCAAAACAAGTTTTATAAAAAAGAGAATCTGATCTACGGAAGTGAGAACTCTAGACATAAAGTGGTACTATTTTCCGATCCTCTTTGTCCGTTTTGTAAAGGTTTTATCCCTGGTGCTATCAAAGAGATGAAAAAAGATCCAAAGAAATATGCAGTTTACTATTTTCATATGCCTTTAGAGCGAATTCATCCGGCTTCAGTGCATATCGTAAAGATGGCCGCAGCTGCGGAGCTTAAAGGGATCAAAGATGTAACGCTCAAAATGTACAACATCAAAATTAACCCGAGAGAAAAAGATGTCAAAAAGATACTTGCAGCTTTCAATAAAGCGGTAGGGACAAAACTGACTCAAAAAGATATCAATGACATTCAAGTCTTAAGACACGTTAACAGCGACTTTGACATTGCAAATGAATTGATGGTAAAAGGGACACCGACTGTGTATTTAGACGGAAAGATTGATGAAACGAAGAAGGGATATAAAACAGTTAAATAATGGAAAAGTTAGTAATTGCAACAAGAGTATCAGACCTTGCACTTTGGCAGGCATACCATATTAAAGAGAGAGTGGAAAAACTATTTCCAGATGTTGAGGTGGAGCTCAATAAAATAGTAAGTAACGGTGATAAAGTGCTTGATAAGCCATTAGCATTGATCGGTGGAAAAGGGCACTTTACAAAAGAGCTTGAAGATCAGATGCTTGCGGGTAATGCAGATATGGCTGTACACAGCCTTAAAGATGTGCCGACGTATATCCCTGACGGACTAGAACTCGCAGCGGTAACCGAACGCCAGGATCAAAGTGATGTATTTTTATCACATACATACAGCTCTTTAGATCAGCTGCCACAGGGTGCAGTAGTGGGGACTACGAGTTTAAGACGCCGTATGCAACTGCTTGCAAAGAGACCTGACCTCAAAGTAAAAGATTTAAGAGGGAATGTAAACACAAGATTGAGAAAACTAAAAGAGGGGCAGTACGATGCTATTATCCTTGCATTTATCGGTTTGAACAGACTCGATCTGCTAAAAGATATTCCGCATGTTGAAAAACTCTCACTCGATATGATGATTCCTCCGATGGGTCAAGCTGCTCTTGGAATCGAGATCGTAAGCGGTAATAAAAAGGTACGTGAGATCGCTGAGAGCCTCAAAGATGAAAATACATTTATCTGTACACAGATAGAGCGTGACTTTATCTCAAAGATCGGAGCGGGGTGTTCAGCACCTGTCGCTTGTAATGCAGTAATTGACGGAGATAATGTTGTATTTCGTACAATGATCGGTTTCCCTGACGGTACAAACATTATGCAAGAGAAGATGGTAAAGAAGATCTCTGAGAGTCAAGGCATAGGGATTGATATGGCTGAACAAATGATCAATAACGGTGCACTTGACCTGCTTAAACGTGCAGAGGATGTTGCGTTTAAAGATGAGATGCCTCAAAGACTCTAAGAGATGCCATTAGAAGCCAAAATAACAAATCAAAGCTGGAGAGATGTTTTAGCTGATGAGCTTAAAAAGCCCTATCTAAAAGAGCTAAAACAGACTCTAAGCAAAGAGAAAGTCCACCATACAATCTATCCTGAAGATCAAAATATATTTAACGCTTACAACACAACAAATTTTGAAGATATAAAAGTGGTTGTTCTTGGACAAGATCCCTACCACGGAGAAAATCAGGCACACGGACTTGCCTTTTCAGTTCTAAACGGTGTAAAACATCCCCCCTCACTTGTTAATATATTTAAAGAGTTGCATGACGATATAGGGTGCGAATATCCAAAAACAAGCGAACTGACCAAGTGGGCTAAACAGGGTGTGTTTTTGATCAATGCTGTTTTGACTGTAAGAGCTGCAAATGCGGGATCGCATAAAGATATCGGCTGGGAAAAGTTTACCGATGCTACGATCAAAGTGATAAGTGAGAAAAAAGATCATGTTGTGTTTATACTTTGGGGGAGACCCGCGCAGATGAAAGAGAAGTTGATAGATACTACAAAACACCTGATCTTAAAAGCACCCCATCCATCACCTCTCTCCTCTTATAGAGGTTTTTTTGGATCAAAACCTTTTTCCAAAACTAATGCTTACCTTGAGGCAAATAGTAAAGAGCCAATTGATTGGTGCCTATAGGTTATCTAATTAGTTAAAGAAAAAAATCCCCTCTTAAGTTTTAGCGTATTATAATCATTATTAATAGCACAAGAGGGAGATATGATGTTTGAAAACACTCAGTTTATGCAACAAACTTCCGGAAACGGCACATCCAGTAAAGACTGGTGGCCCAATCAACTTAATCTCGACATACTCCACCAACACTCTTCTTTATCAAATCCTTTGGGTAAAGAGTTTAAGTATGCAGAAGCGTTTAAAACACTCGATTTAGATGCTGTTAAAAAGGATCTCATTGAGGTGATGACCACTTCACAAGATTGGTGGCCATCAGACTTTGGACACTACGGTCCCCTTTTTATCCGTATGGCCTGGCATAGTGCGGGGACATATAGAACAGGAGACGGACGCGGTGGCGGAAGTAACGGAAATCAGCGTTTTGCACCGTTAAACAGCTGGCCCGATAATGTAAACCTTGATAAAGCTAGAAGACTGCTCTGGCCTGTTAAACAAAAGTACGGTCAAAAAATTTCATGGGCCGATCTCATGATACTTGCAGGTAACGTCGCATTGGAGTCTATGGGCTTTAAAACATTTGGATTTGGCGGTGGACGTGAAGATATTTGGGAGACGGAGAAAGATGTCTATTGGGGAGTGGAAAAGGAGTGGCTTGATGACAAACGTTACAAAGGTGAACATGAAAAACTAGAAAATCCACTGGCAGCTGTGCAGATGGGGCTGATCTATGTAAACCCTGAGGGGCCAAACGGAGTGCCCGATCCGCTTGCTGCAGCTAAAGATATTCGCGAGACTTTTGCAAGGATGGCGATGAACGATGAGGAGACTGTAGCGCTTATCGCAGGTGGTCACACTTTTGGAAAATGTCACGGTGCAGGGGATGCTTCTCATGTAGGCCCTGAGCCGGAAGCGGCATCTATAGAGGAACAGGGACTTGGCTGGAAAAGCAGCTTTAAAAGCGGTAAAGGGGCCGATACGATCTCAAGCGGACTTGAAGTTACTTGGACGTCAACACCGACAAAATGGAGCAGTAATTTTTTGTGGAATCTCTTTGGGTATGAGTGGGAATTGACAAAATCTCCTGCCGGGGCGCACCAATGGATACCTAAAAACGGTGCAGGTGCTGACTCTATCCCTGATGCTCATGATCCTTCCAAGCGTCATGCACCTACAATGCTTACAACTGATCTCGCACTGAGATTTGACCCGAAATATGAAAAAATAGCAAGACGTTTTTTTGAAAATCCGGACCTTTTTGCAGAAGCTTTTGCCCGTGCCTGGTTTAAACTTACCCATCGTGACTTGGGGCCCAGAGCATGTTATTTAGGTCCTGAAGTCCCCAAAGAGGAGCTGATCTGGCAAGATCCTATTCCTGCAGTTGATCATAAGTTGATCGATACAAAAGATATCAAAAAACTTAAAGAGCAGATTCTGGATTCCGGACTCTCAGTGAGTGAATTAGTCTCTACTGCATGGGCTTCGGCTTCGACATTTCGCGGTTCTGATAAAAGAGGGGGAGCCAACGGTGCCCGTATCCGTTTAGCACCCCAAAAAGATTGGGAAGTTAATCAGCCTAAACAACTTCAAAAAGTTTTGAAAAAACTTGAAGCAATGAAAACAAAGTTTAATAAGACCCAAGAGGGGGATAAAAAAGTTTCACTTGCAGATCTGATAGTGCTTGGAGGTTGTGCGGCAATTGAAAAAGCTGCAAGAAACGGTGGATTTAATATTGAAGTACCGTTTACACCGGGTCGTATGGATGCTTTAGAGGAGCAGACAGATCTTGTCGGATTTGCAGTATTGGAACCGGTAGCAGATGGTTTTAGAAACTACTTAAAAACTAAGTATACGATCGCTACAGAGGAGCTTTTACTTGATCGTGCCCAACTCTTAACACTGAGTGCTCCGCAAATGACAGTTTTAATCGGTGGGATGAGAATGTTAGGAACAAATTTTGACAACAGCGAGTATGGTGTTTTTACAGATAAAAAAGAGACCTTGTCAAATGATTTCTTTGTCAACCTTTTAGATATGGGAACGGAGTGGCAAGCGGTGTCTGATGATAAGGAGTACTTTGAAGGTCGAGACCGTCAAAGCGGTGAATTAAAATACAAGGCGACACGCGTTGATCTTATATTTGGTTCAAACTCTCAGTTGCGCGCTCTTGCAGAGGTGTATGCAAGCACAGATGCCAAAGAGAAGTTTGTCAATGATTTTGTAAGTGCGTGGAGTAAAGTGATGGAGCTGGATCGTTTTGATCAAATTTGAGTAAATTCAGCTGTAAGGGGTAAGTGATCCGAGTAGCCTTTCCCTTTATGGCGTCTGTATTTCCCTCGTGTAGTTTGCCAACGGTAGATATATTTTCCTTTGAAAAGATAGGAGTTTTTCAAACTACGAATAGTACCAGGTTTATAATCCAAACCTTTACGGTCAACTAGAGCTTTGCTTACCAGGATATTATCAAGAGTTTCGTGTTTGCCTCTATAGATATAGCTGTATCGATCTTTTTCAGCCGTGTCGTACCATAAATTGTAAAGTTGATCTTTTTTAAGTTGTACAGCTTTTGCATCATTTTGGTAATTGATTGTGCCGAGTATATGATTTATCCCCGTGATACCGTCGGTATCGTTGAGTCGTCTTTTACGTTTAAATGTTTTATACTCATTATAGTTGGAGTTAAAATCTCCAAGGGCGATAATATTTTTGTCTCCCAACTCCTTGATACGCTTTTTGAGTGTTTTTGCATAAGCGATCCGCATACTCTCAGGACCCGCTTTTGATTTCCAGTGGTTGACAAAGATATAGAGCTCTTGATCGTTAAACTTTAGTTTTGCTTCCAATATATTTCGAAAAGCATAAGAGTAGCCGACAACAAGCTCCTTTGTATAGACAAAAGGGAGCTTACTTAATATCGCTACTTTTATCGTTGTATCTTTTCTATCGGCAATTTTTGCATATTGGTAGTACAAACCGTCACGTTTGAGTCTGTAGCGCAGATCATCGAGTGCCTGTTTAGACTCGATCTCCTGCAGAGCAATGATATCGGCATCGATATCTTTTATAACTTTAGAGAGGTTTCTAAGTTTGATCTTATAGTTTCTTTTGTTCCATGCAGAGTGCGTATAAGGGATATACTCCTTATACTCATGACCGCTTTTTTGCAGATCAAAGAGGTTCTCAACATTGTAAGTAGCTATCTTCAAACTCTCTCCTCCAAAAGCAAAAACTGCTAAACAGATCAAACTTAGAACTGTTTTCACGCACTAATACCGTTTAAACGAAGCAATTGTTTAGTATCTGCCTCTCTACTCATAAGCTCTACATAAAGCTCTTGCATAGACTTTGCACCGCCACCGTGAAGTATTATATCACGATATTTCAGTGCCGTAGATGATTCAAATATCCCCTCATCGACTACTGCATAAAAACAATCGGCACTCAATACTTCTGCCCATTTGTAGCTATAGTATCCTGCTGCATATCCACCGGCGAAGATATGGGAAAACCCGTTTTGAAATTTATTGTACGGTGCAGTCGGGATCAGTGCCGTTTTTTCTCTGATCAAATCAAGAAGATTTTGTACCTCTTCACCTTTGTAAAGTTTGGTATGGAGTCTAAAGTCAAAGAGTGAGAACTCAAGTTGACGCAGCATCCCCATTGCCGATAGGAAATTTTTGCTTTTAACAAGTTTTTCGATCATCGCATCATTTAAAACTTCTCCCGTCTTATGATGTTTTGCAAACATCTTTAACACCTGCGGTTCATAAGCAAAGTTTTCCAAAAACTGTGAAGGAAACTCCACGGCATCCCACTCTACACCGTTGACCCCGCTCACTTCATTCTCATCTACGCTTGAGAGAAGATGGTGGATCGCATGCCCCGTCTCATGAAAGAGTGTTACCACGTCGTCATGACGTAAAAGGGAAGGGTTAGTATCGCTTGAAGGTGGAAAGTTACATACGATAAAGGCAGATGCCAGCTGCTCTTTGCCCTCTTCATCTTTACAGTGGGCTTGCCAGTTATGCATCCAGGCACCGCCGCGTTTTGAATCTCTTGCTTCAAGATCGAGGTAGATTTTTGATTTGAGTTTGTCATTTTCATAGATGTGGTAAGAAAACGCTTTTTCGTGCCAAAGTTTTTCCTCTACAAGTTCAAAACGGATCGAGAAGAGTTTTTCTAAAAATGAGATCATTCCGTTTACTACAGAGTGCTGTTCAAAATAGGGACGATACTCCTCTTCATCGATCTCATACTGCGCTTTTTTGAGAATCTCCGAGTAGTATGCAGTATCATAACTCTCTAGTTTATGCGGCGCTATTTTTTGAAGTTCTTGAAGCTCCTCTTTCGCCTGGTTTTGGGAGTTGTCCAATAGGGTTTCTAAAAACTCCAGTACTTTGTCACTGCTTGGGGCCATTTTAGTCGCTAGTGAATACTCGGCATAATTTTTAAAACCTAAAAGTTCACTCATCTCCTGGCGAAGTGCTAAAAGTTCGTCGATGATCGTTGAGTTTTGCGGCGCACGCGTTACATACGCTTCGTGAAGTTTTTTTCTTATCTCTCTATTTGGACCGTAAGTCATATAGGCTATAAAAGAGGGCATCTGCAGGGTGAATTTGTACTTGGTTTTGCCATCTTCTTCAAACTTTGCCGCTTCGATATCACTCTGAGGCAAACCTTTGATATCTGCTTCATCCTCTATAATATAGGAGAATGCGTTTGTCGCATCCAAAACATTTTGGGAAAAGTCGTTTGAGAGTTCACTTTTTTTGATGTTGATTGCTTCCAAACGCTCTTTTGTAGCGTTGTCAAGATGTGCACCGCTAAGTTCAAAGTGTTGTATATTTAGCTCTAAGACCCGTTTTTGTTCATAGTTCAGAGTATCTGATTCCGTTTTTTCTATAGCTTTATACGCTTCGTAAATATCTATATTTTGTGAAATCTTTGTAGAGTATTCTGTGATTATCGGGATCGAAGCTGTATATACCTCTTGTGTCTTTTCGGAGTTGTTAACGCTGTTGAGGTGGGAAAGGGGAGTAAAAAAGTGTTCCAACTCCTCCTCCATCATCTGTAAAGGTTTTACAAAGTTTTTGTAAGTTTTCTCTTCTTGTTCTAAAAGAGTTGTTATTTTTTCATTGTTACTTTTTAGTCTTACCTGTAGATCATCTATAAAAGTATCAAGGTTACAAGTAAAGCTTAGAAATTTTGACATATACGCACCTTAGTTTTTTGCGTATTATAGCAAACTCCTAATTTGTAAGGAACTGAATTTATGCTACAATGACTAAAAGCATTATCTGAAGGTGGTTGGGATGGAGAACCTGTATCAATACGGTTTGTATATATTGATAGTTATTGTAGTAGTACTTGGTCTGTATCTTTTGCGTTTAAGAGCAGAACTTTCGTCGATCAAGAGAAGTAAGGAAAAAGTTATTCAGGAAGCTTATTTTAATCCGATAAGCAACTTGCCGAATAAAAAAAATATCAAGTATGTATTTGATGAACAGATAGGAAGGACTTTAAGACACAACCGCTCTTTTACGGTATTGGCGGTAAAGATCAATAATTATCAAGAGGTAAAAAAAGGTTCTGTCAAACTGGCAAATAAATTGATACAAATAGCGAGCGATATAATTATCCAAGATACACGGGGAGAAGATCTTGCCGCTCACGTAGATGATGATGTGCTGATCATCCTTTTTAATGAATATTTAGAGGGTGATAACTATCATATTGTACTCGATAGACTCAAAGATAGCTTCAAAAAGTCTAAGGAACTGCAACATGAAGGTATAGAATTTGAAATCTCTATGGGGATCAGTACTTACCCTCATGACGGGAAAGATAGCGATAGTTTGATAGAAAAAGCTATCTCTCAGGCAGTGTCAAAGCAATTTTAAAGAGAATTTTTTATATAATACGCACAATTTAATAGTGAAGGTGTTACATGGCTCATAAACGTGTATTGGTGAAGTTTTCAGGTGAAGCTCTTGCTGGTGAAGCCGGTCATGGTATAGATACCCAAATCCTTAAATATATCGCTCAAGAGATTAAGTCTCTTGTTGATGCAGGTATAGAGGTAGGAATTGTTATCGGTGGCGGAAATATTATCCGTGGAGTTACTGCTGCTCAAGATGGTATCATCAAGCGTACAAGCGGTGACTATATGGGAATGCTTGCAACTGTAATCAACGGTGTTGCGATGCAAGAGGCGTGTGAGCATACGGGACTGCAAGTACGTATGCAAACGGCGATTAAAATGGAACAGATAGCAGAGCCGTACATAAACCGTAAAGCGTGTAGACACCTTGAAAAAGGGCGTGTAGTTATCTTCGCGGCTGGGACGGGAAATCCTTTCTTTACAACTGATACTGCAGCGACACTCAGAGCTGTTGAGATCGGAGCGGAAGTGATTGTAAAAGCTACAAAGGTAGACGGTGTATACGATAAAGATCCTGAAAAATACAGTGATGCGATAAAACTTGACAGTCTTAGTTACGATCAAGCACTTCAAGACCATGTAAAAGTGATGGATGACACATCTATCGCTTTGGCAAAAGACAATAAACTTCCAATTATTGTATGTGATATGTTTAAAGAGAAAAATCTTTTAGAGATTTTAAAAGAGGGCAATATGGAAAACTGCTCTATAGTTAAATAAAGGAAAAAACAGATGAGAATCGAAGAGTTAACAGCAAAAATATTAGAAGAAAATCCAAGTATGGATCGTTATAAACTGGCTATCGCAGTAGCGAAAAGATCAGATCAACTTGAAAACGGTGCTACAAGCAAGTTAAGTGTTAGCACTAAAAATATTAAATCTAGCGATCTTGCTTTGATGGAGATCGCAGAAGGCCTTATCACTATAAAAGGCTTTGAAGACACTAAAAACTAAGAAGTTTTACTTTGTCGTTAAGTCCGATTGATATCGAGAAGGTAAAGCATATTCACGATGTCGATACGGCAACTGCTTACCTTTTCTCCCAAATTACTCCAAGTAAAAAATTAGAACATGCACTCTTTTTTGCAACTGAAGCTCATAAAACACAGTTTCGAAAAAGTGGTGAGCCTTATATAATTCATCCGATATTGGTAGCTGCGATAGTCTCCTCGATCACAAATGATGAATCTATGGCAATAGCTGCACTATTACATGATGTCGTTGAAGATACGCCTGTTACGAACACTGAGGTTGAAGAGGATTACGGCAAAGATGTAGCACACCTTGTTTCCGGACTGACAAAGATCGATTCTATTCGTGATAGTGAGTTGATCCCCTCCACCTCAAACGAACGCCTCATTGTTTCAGCACTTACTTTTAGAAAGATGCTTCTTGCAAGTATTGAAGATGTACGAGTGCTTGTTGTCAAACTATGTGACAGGCTTCACAATATGCTCACTTTAGATGCATTGCCGAAACATAAACAAAAGCGTATATCTGAGGAGACACTGGTGGTGTACTCTCCGATTGCCCACCGTTTGGGTATCAGTTTTTTAAAAAACATACTTGAAGATCTTAGTTTTTCATATCTTTTTTCAGAAGAGAAACACTATATAGACAACTATCTAGACTCAAACTACCACGCTATCGAGATGCGCCTTAATGATTTTAAACAGCAGATATCAAACACCTTGCTGCAAAACGGCTTTTGTGAAGATGACTTTGAGATCCTCTCACGTATCAAGCATAGATACTCGATCTATCTTAAGATGCAAAGAAAAGGGATCAGTATTGATGAGGTACTTGACCTTTTAGCTGTGCGAATACTGGTTAAAGATCCTCTGAAATGTTATGATGCTTTAGGTGTGGTGCATCTTCATTTTAAACCGCTTGCTTCTAGATTTAAGGACTACATAGCTGTTGCCAAAGATAACGGCTATCAGACGATCCATACTACTGTTTTTTACAATACCGGAATTTTTGAAGTACAGATTAGAACTTACGATATGCATAAAACGGCAGAGCTTGGTGTTGCAGCTCACTGGAAATATAAATCGGGCGGAAACAATATCAAACTCGATTGGTTGGACAATCTTCAATATCAAAATGAATCGATAGAAGATTTTTATGAGCTTATCAAAACAGATCTCTATTCTGAAGATATTTCGGTTTTTTCCCCTGTAGGTGAAGCTTTTACATTGCCACGGGGAGCAGTCGTGCTAGATTTTGCTTATGCCGTACATACCGATATAGGCAATAAAGCGGTAGCGAGTATGATCAATAAAACGAAAAGTTCCCTTTTGACAGAACTGAACAACGGCGATATCGTAAAAGTGATGACGGGTGACGAGGTGCAAACTCGCTGTTCATGGATCGATGCGGTAAAAACCTCAAAAGCACAAAGCAATATGAAACTTAACTGCAACGCAAGGATTCGTGAGATCAATGCAAAATCTGCAGTCAATATAATCGCAACGGTTATGAATCTCAATCACGGAAGGGTAGCACAGTGGTTAAAAGAGAACAAATGTGAAAACCTTTCACATATTCCTACCGATGTAGAGCATTTGAAAAATGTACTTCACAACTATATCTCCAGTATTGCCAGAAACAACAGGTTTAAGCGTTTTATCAACCGTCATAGATTTAAACTCAAGAAATATGACATAAGCGGATTGCGCATCTATTCAAATACAAGTGTAAACGATGTTGTATTTGATTATTGTTGCCATCCGAAGTTTGGTGACGAGGTACTCGCTTTTGTTGATAAAAACAAAGCTCACGTACACCATAAGATGTGTCAAAATGCGGCGAAAAAACTTGAAAATAACGAGCCGATGGTTTTTGTCCAGTGGCCTAAAGAGAAGGTGTTTAGATACAAACTTATAGCATCTCTACCGAATGAGAAGGGTGCTTTGGCAGAGTTCTTGGCATTTTTAGCAAAACAGAGCATCGATCTTATCTCAATTGAGCTCGGAAAAGAGAATTTGGAATATGTCCATTATTGTGATATAGTTTTTCAATCCGAAGAAGCTGATATTAATACACTTCGTGCTAAAATTGAGTCCAAAATTAAAGTTGTCCATCTAGTTAGAGGTGACGACGCATATAAAAACTAAAATTTTACAGAAAGAGAAAGTGGCAGATGATAGAACAAGCTTTAAGAGAGATTAGTCGCGGAACGGCTGAGATCATTGATATAGAAAGGATTGAAAAACTTTTAAAAGCTTATTTTGAAGAGGGCAAAACATATACGGTAAAAGCGGGATTTGACCCGACGGCACCTGATCTGCACCTTGGACATACCGTACTACTACATAAACTGGCAATATTTCAAAAGTATGGTGCAAGGGTGCAGTTTCTGATCGGAAGTTTTACGGCAACAATCGGTGATCCGACAGGGAAAAGTGCTACAAGAAAAGTATTGACTAAACAGGAGATTATCCACAATATCGACAGTTATACTACGCAGGCGTTTAAGATCCTCGATGAGTCCAAAACAGATATCGTCTATAACGATGACTGGCTAGGTAATATGAGTGCGGCAGATATGATCTCATTATCATCGCATTTGACTGTTGCGAGAATGTTGGAGCGTGATGATTTTTCTAAAAGATACGCTTCAAACACTCCGATCGCCGTGAGTGAATTTTTGTACCCGCTTTTACAAGGTTACGATAGTGTCCATTTAGAGTCTGATATAGAACTCGGAGGGACGGACCAGAAGTTTAATCTTTTGATGGGAAGACAGCTTCAAAAAGCGTATGATGTAAAAAAACAGCAGGCTGTTTTAATGATGCCTATCTTAGAGGGGCTTGACGGTGTTCAGAAGATGTCAAAATCCCTTGGCAACTATATCGGTGTGAGTGATGAAGCAAAAGATATGTTTGGAAAAACACTCAGTATCTCCGATGAGTTGATGTGGAGATATTATGAACTTCTCTCTACAAAATCTTTAGATGAGATTGCAGCTTTAAAAACCGGTGTAGAGGATGGAAGCCTCCACCCGAAAAAAGTCAAAGAGGAACTCGCAATAGAGATCACTGCAAGATTTCATGATGAAGCAGCAGCAGTTCAGGCAAAAGAGGAGTTTGACAAGATCCACAAACAGAGTCAGATTCCAAGTGATATAGAGGAGTTTGAATCAAACGAGGGTGAAGTATGGATCGCAAAAGCCTTAGTTGATTGTAAACTTGAACCATCTACTTCACAAGCACGACGTGATATTAAGCAAGGTGGTGTTAAAATTGACCAACAAAAAGTTTCAGATATAAATCTGCAACTAAGCCAGGGGGAGTATCTCCTGCAGGTTGGTAAAAGAAAATTCGCAAAACTAAAGGTTATTTAATGGGTTTTGAATCTTTAAAAATCGGTAACTATCTTATTGAGAAACCGATAATTCAAGGTGGTATGGGTGTAGGCATCAGTTGGGATCAACTTGCCGGTACAGTATCAAAAGAGGGAGGTCTTGGTGTTATCTCTGCTGTCGGTACAGGATACTATCAAGATAAAGAGTTTGCAAAAAAACTGGTAGCTGATCGCCCTTTAAGCGAAGCGAATTTTTACTCTAAAGAGGGGTTGGCGGCACTAGTTACAAATGCTCGTAAAATTTGTGGCGACAAACCGCTTGCTGCAAATATTTTATATGCGATCAACGACTATGGAAGAGTTGTTAGAGATGCTTGCGAGGCTGGTATCGACATCATCATCACAGGTGCTGGTCTGCCGACAAATATGCCTGAGTTTACCGAAGGTTACCCTGATGTTGCACTGGTTCCGATCGTATCATCTGCAAAGGCGTTGAAACTGATATGCCGCAGATGGGAAAAAAGATATAACAGACTTCCAGATGCTGTGATCTTGGAAGGGCCAAAATCGGGTGGTCACCAAGGTTTTACGTATGAGCAGTGTCTTATGGAGGAGTATCAACTTGAAAACCTGGTAGTTCCCGTTGTAGAAGAGGCAAAAAACTGGGGAGATATCCCCGTAATTGCAGCCGGTGGAATCTGGGATAAAAACGATATTGAAGCGATGATGAAGCTCGGTGCAAAAGGTGTACAAATGGGTACACGCTTTATCGGGACATATGAGTGTGATGCGCATGCAAATTTCAAAAAAGTCCTTCTTGACTCTAAGGAAGACAGTATTAAGCTTATGAGTTCGCCTGTAGGTTATCCAGCACGTGGTGTCGTGACAAACCTTACAAAACTTGTTGAGAAAAGAGAGGGGCCGGATATAAAATGTATCTCAAACTGTGTAGCCCCTTGTAACAGAGGTGAAGAGGCAAAAGTTGTCGGCTTCTGTATCGCAGACAGGTTGAGTGATGCGTATGAGGGGAATCTTGAAACAGGTCTTTTCTTCTCAGGTACCAACGGTTATAAACTAGACAAGATCATCTCGGTAAAAGAGCTGCTGGAAAAATTGACAGAGGGTGAATAGAGAGTAGATGATCCGTTTTTTTGTAACGTTTTTTCTTGTTTTTGTTATCTCTTTAACAGCGGCGGATGATTTTGCGCTTTTGAAAAAGGCGGATAACTATGCAAAATCACCTACAAAAGCAAACCAGTTCCGTGCTTATAATGATTATAAAAATATCTATCTCCGTGCACTGATGAACGGCGATCAAAAGCTTAAAGTATCTGCACTTAAGGGGATCGTCAATTGCGGGGAAAAACTTCATATAGACGTCTCACAATATGCCGATGAACTAAAAGCGTTTCAACCGAAGAAAAAAAGATCTACAACAAAAAGTAAACAAGCAAAAAAGAAAAAATATACGAAAAAAAGCAAAGTCCATGTTTCCTCTTCACATAAGCTCAAATCGATCCGATGGAAAAACGGAAGACTGGTTCTGAGTTTTGATAAAAAACTAAATAATAAGCAGATTAACTATTTTAAACTTTTTGATCCTAAAAAAGATCAGTACAAGTATGTATTTGATGTTCATGCATCTATGTTGACAAAATCCCAAACACTTAAAAAAAAGTATATAGACAAGATCAAACTTGCCCAGTTTAATCCAAGGACGATCCGTTTAGTTATCCAAGACAGCACAAAAGTTGCGATCTCCTTTAAACGGGACAACAAAGACCTCATTATCAAAATTACTCCAAATAAAAGCAGAATCCCTGTTTTAAATAAACCTGCAAGTGTAGACCGAGGCAAGATTATCGTAATCGATCCGGGACATGGCGGTAAAGATCCTGGTGCAGTCGGCTATAGAGGTTACAGAGAAAAAGTAGTAGTACTGCAGATAGCACGGAAGCTGCGTTCAATTTTAAAAGCGCGCGGTTATAAAGTGTATATGACAAGAGATAATGATAAGTTTATAAAACTCAGAAATCGTACCCGTTATGCTAACCGTAAAAAAGCTGATCTTTTTATCAGTATCCATGCCAATGCCGTTGCAAGAAAAAAACATTTAGCATACGGGGTAGAGTGCTATTTCCTGGATAAATCGCGTTCAAGCCGCGCGAAAAAAGTTGCTGCACAGGAGAACTCGGCAGATATGAGTGAGATGGATTATTACGGTAAGCAGAGTTTCCTCTCAACGCTTAACTCTCACAATATAGTCGCTTCAAATAAACTGGCAATCGATCTGCAACGCGGTGTTTTGGGGTCACTGAGAAAAAAATATTCGAAAGTAAAAGATGCAGGTGTAAGACCTGCGCCGTTTTGGGTACTCGTAGGTGCACAAATGCCTTCTGTACTTGTTGAAGTAGGGTTTATTACAAATCCGAAAGAGGCAAGACGTTTAGTCAACGGCGACTATCAAAAGAAGATGGCTTACGGATTAGCCGATGGGGTAGAGCGATACTTTAGGTATAACTAACTCTCACCCTTTTTATACTCTAGATCTCCGGCAACAGACTCTTTTCTCGCTATAAGTGATTCGATCTGTTGTTTTACTTTAGAGTAACGGAACTGCTCTTTAAAACCTTGAATCCTTCCGCCTGAAGCATTTGGGTGTCCGCCGCCGTCTACCCACTCTTTTGCTATCTGAGATACACTTACTTTATTGTCGGCTCGCAGACTCATAGTCCCTCTGTAGCTAACATCTACGATAAAATCGTATTCCGGATATTTAGTTAAAAACCCATTTCCGATGATGGATGTGTTCCCTACACCGTAAGAGAGATACCCTTTATACCCTTTGTAGTAGATAGTTTTTTCAGCTTTTGCTTTGCCAAGAAGTTCAACGATATAAGCAGTAGCAAGATTATCCAAGGTGTTGTCTTCACCTTGTCTGAAAAAATCTTTTTTGAGTGAATGGATCTTCTCATCTAAAACGATGTGTGGATTCTCTTCATCTATATATTTCACAGCTTCATGGAGCAATGCTAGTTTGTATGTAGTGTCCTCTTTGGCAAACATTACACGATTAAGTTCTCTTGTTTCTGTGACAAGCCTCATACATACTTTCCCATATTCGAAGTTCTCTTTCTCTTCCTGTTTCCAGAGATCAACGGCATTGACAATATCTACAAATTTTTTCATCCATGCAGGCTCGTCAAAAGAGAAGTGCTCTTTAGCAAACTCATAGACGATTTTTGTAGCACAACGTGCAGTATCGAGGTAGTACCATTCGTATTTTTTGGCACTTTCCTGACCGCTGCCGTGATGGTCTAAAAGCTGCAGTTTTATATCTCTGCCGTTTTGATTCAATTTTTGGATCTCATTGTTGAGCCATCTTGATTCATCTGCAGTGAGGTTGAGATCAGAGATCAAGATATAGGCATCTTGTGAGTTGTTTTTTATCGCATCTAAAATCTCTTCAAGTTTTGCTTTTACTTCTGCTCCGTAGTTTGCATTGTAGTTGTACTTTTCATAGGGTGTGTAACGCATCACCAATTGACAGCTGTAACCGTCTAGATCGATGTGTGAAAGGTGGTAAAATATTCTGTTTTGCATGTAGTATGTCCTTAAGTTGTTTAATTATTATTTTGTTGTTGTTCTATTGCAATTGAGCCAAGTACTTCAAATGTCGCACTTGAATCGATCTCTGCATGGGAAAGGGTTACAATATCAAGCGAGAATTTTTCAAATATCTCTGCGACTCCGCGACGAATTTGCGGGTCGACGATCACGATAACAGGGGAGATGTTTTTTTGTAACACTTCAGCAGCTTTTGTACTTACCGCCTGGATTAGTGCATTGATCTCTCCCACATTGAGCATAATGTTTCTCACTCCGTCTTGTTCTTGAGATTTTTGCAGCAGCATCTGCTCAGTGTTGGTGTCAAATGTAAGCAGTCTGATCACTCCGTCGTCTCCTGTATACATCTGCGTAATAACACGGGAGAGTTTTGCTCTGACTTGCTCTGTGATAAGCTCAACATTTTTCGTAAACTCTGCTACATCAGCGATAGTCTCTAAGATACCCAGCATATCTTTGAGGGGAATCTTCTCATGCAGAAGCGCTTTGAGAACTCTTTGAACCAGGCCGATATTTGCAACTTTAAGTACATCATCAACGATGACAGGATAGTTGTCTTTGATCTTGTCTATAAGCTCCTGTACCTCTTGTCGGGTTAGGAGCTCCTCCGCATTGCGTTTAATAAGCTCACTCATATGAGTCGAAATTACAGTTGCAGGATCAACTACCGTATAACCGTGCATGATCGCATCCTCTTTTTTCTCTGGATCGATCCATATTGCATCTAAACCAAATGCAGGTTCTTTAGTGGCTTTGCCTTCCACTTTTCCTGTTGCCATACCGCTGTCCATAGCAAGGAAGTGATCAGGCATGATCTCACCTTCACCGATCTCGACTCCTTTAAGAAGCACTTGGTACTGCGAGGGTTGCAGGTGGAGATTGTCCCTTATACGAACCTGCGGCATTAAAAATCCGTAATCACTTGCAATCTTTCGTCTCATAGAGCGGATGCGTTCAAGGAGATCTCCCCCTTGTGCACTGTCTGCAAGTTTGATTAGCTGATAGCCCAAAGTGAGTTCGAGCATCTCAACTTTTAAGATATCTTCGATAGCACTCTCTTCCTCTTTTTGGATCTCCTCTTGAGTCTTTTTCGGTTTTGCGCTCTCTTGGGCTTCAAGATCCTTTTGTGCCTGTTTGCTTAAGATGTTCTCGACATCAAGGATACTGAGTTCCCCTTTTTCGTACTTGTAGATAGACCAGCCAAGCAGGGCAAACAAGATACCGATAAGTCCCATAGATGCAGTCGGAAGTCCAGGAACGATCGCAAAGAGTATCATAATACCCCCTACTATCATTAGGATCTTTGCATTGCCCACCATCTGGTTAATCGTACCTTCGGCAAAATTATCACCGTCACTAGATGAGCGCGTGATCATGATACCGGTTGCGGTTGAGACGATAAGAGCAGGGATCTGACCAACTAAACCGTCCCCGATAGTAAGGAGTGTAAAAGTCGAAGCAGAATCACTCACACTCATGTCGTATTGAAATACACCGATTAAAAAGCCACCGATGATATTGATAAGTGTAATGATGATACCCGCAACGGCATCCCCTTTTACAAACTTACTCGAACCGTCCATCGCTCCGTAAAAGTTTGCATCCTGGAGGATCTCCGCACGTCTGTTTTTTGCTTCGGCGTCATCGATAAGGCCGGCATTTAGATCGGCATCAACCGCCATCTGCTTACCCGGCATAGAGTCTAGTACGAAACGAGCAGCTACTTCAGCCACCCTTGTAGAACCTTTAGTAACAACCATAAAGTTGATAATTACCAAGATCGAAAATACAATGATACCGATCACATAGTTCCCGCCGACAACAAAGTTACCGAAACTGGTAATGATGTCACTCACCGCCTCGGGACCCTCAAAGCCGTGGGAGAGGATCATCCTTGTTGTAGCGATATTAAGTGCCAACCTAAAAAGGGTAAGAATCAGTATCAGCGTAGGGAAGGTTGTCAAATCGGTCGGTTTAGGGACATAGAGCGATATTAAAAGTATCAGTACCGCCATCGCCATCGATACGGTCAAAAGAAGATCGAGGATCGAAGATGGAAGGGGAACGATGATGATCGCCAGTATCGCCATTACAAAAACAACAACACTAAGATCTCTTTGTCCAAGTAAATAGTTGAGACTAGTTCCGACCTGTTGACGCAGTGTTAATTTTTTCTTAGCCAATTTTTCTCGTCTCGTCATCTTTTAGAATATCTGCTAACGTAAGCTCTTTTAAAAATTGGTCTATTTTTATCTGCAGCTTATTTAAAAAAGGCCAAAGGGAACAGATGTCGGCTCGATCGGAAGGGCAGTCTTTCTCTGAAGGGGAACAGTCAAACACAGCAGGTGCTTTGCTCTCTACACTTGAAAGAACCTTGAGCATATTGATCTCTTTAGGATCTTTATTGAGAGCAAATCCTCCGTTGACACCTTTGTAAGACTTTAAAATTTCCGCTTTAGCAAGTGATTGAAGAATTTTTGCTAAAAAACTTTTTGATATAGAGAGTTCTCTTGATAAAGACTCGCTATCCATCGGATCTTTTGCCGAAGAAAGGACAATTAATGAGAGTATTGCGTATTCACTTGCTTTTGTAATCAACATTTTATGATTATAGCCAAAAAACCCTTAATGAGACTATAAATAAACTTAAAGAATTATTTGGATATAATTGCGTTTCAACTTTTCTGCAATTGCATTTGAGTTAGATTATATTATACCTATCAGGAGGCTATTATGGCTTTAGATTCGGCTAAAAAAACAGAGATTATTGCAAAATATGGACGTAATGAAAACGACACTGGTTCAAGTGAAGTTCAAATTGCACTTTTAACACATAGAATTGCAGAGTTAACTGAACACTTAAAAACGTTCAAAAAAGATCATGCATCACGTTTAGGACTACTAAAACTAGTTGGTCAGCGTCGTCGTCTTATGAAATACTTCAAAAGAAAAGACAAAGAAGCATATCAAAAACTTATTGATGCACTCGAACTTCGTGACAACATCTAAGTAAACTCCTTAGCTTTATCCACTCTTTATAAAGATGGATAAAGTTTGGACTCCTACAGAGCATTCTTAACAGCTCTCTTAAAATCCCCCTTTTTCCATTTTCTCTTTGTTATTACTTTGTTAAAATTATATGCTATATTTCTTTATAAAAAAACGAGGATATTTTATGAATGATTTTACATATTATAACCCTACTAAAATAGAGTTTGGTAAGGGTAAAGAGAAAAAGATAGGCACTTATATCAAAGAAGCGGGATTTGAAAGCGTCTTATTGGTATATGGCACAGGAAGTATAAAAAGAGGTAGTTTATATGATGATACGATTGCCTCATTACAAGAAGCAGGAATTGAAGTTCAAGAGCTTGGCGGTGTAGTTAGCAATCCGCTCCTCAGCAAAGTTCAAGAAGGTATCAAAATAGCTAAAGAAAAAAATCTTCAAGCTATCCTTGGAGTCGGTGGAGGTTCCGTTGCAGATTCCGCTAAAGCTATCGCCGCAGGTGCTAAATATGATGGAGATGTATGGGACTTTTTTACTCAAAAAGTACAGATCACGGATGCACTCCCTATTTTTACTGTAATGACACTTGCTGCAACCGCTAGTGAGATGAATGGAAACTCTGTTATCACTAATGATGATACTAAACAGAAGTATTCCATCTCATCTGTTCTTGTAAACCCTCTCTTATCTGTTGTAAATCCTGAGTTGATGGCAACAGTAAGTAAAGATTATCTTGCATATTCAGCCGTAGATGCTATCGCACACACTATAGAAGTATATTTTACTGCTGCGTTACATCCAAACTTTAACTCTAGAATCGTAGAAGCTATTATAAAAACTATAATGGAGACGACAGAGATTTTGATAGAGAACCCTAATGATTATGCTGCCAGAGGTGAGTTTGCATGGGCAGCTACACAAGCACTAAACGGTCTTGCTCCTGCAGGGACCAATGGTGGGATTTTTCCAAATCATATGATCGAACACAGCTTGTCTGCACTTTATAATGTGCCACACGGTGCCGGACTCTCAGTAGTTATACCTGCATGGATGAAGTGGTATAAAAATAACAATCTTCCTCAGTTTAAACGCTTTGCAAAAGAGATCTTTGATCTGGATAGTGCAGATGCAGGTATAGGGGCACTTGAATCTTGGTTTGAGAAGATAGGTTCACCTGTTACACTAAAGCAAGCTGATATACCTGAAGAGGGTATAGAGCAGATTGCTGAAAATGCAGCACAAACAGCTAAACTTTGGGGGCTGGATGCTACCTATAGCCAGGAGACAATAGCAGAGATACTTAAAAAAGCAAGGTGAGTTCTAGTGGTATTTGTACCACTTGCACCTTTTCATTTGTATCAAGAGTGTACTTATCCATTTTACACTATAAAAAAATCTCTATAGCACGTTGCAAGTCCTCTTTTGTATCGATCCCAAAACCTGTCGAAGCCACCTTCACCATCGCTATCTTTTTTTTGTAGTAGATTGCACGGAGCTGTTCAAGTTTTTCTATATCTTCGATCGGGGCGTCACCGAGTGAACAAAACTCTTTTAAACTTTTTTTGGCGAAACCGTAGATACCGATATGCCCGAAGTATATAGCACCGCCACCCGCATTATGCGGAATCTTTGCACGGGAGAAGTAGATCGCATCCCCCTCGGCATCTAAGACAACCTTGACAAGGTTTGGATCAAGGGCTGCTTCGGCATTGATAGCATTGTAGCAACTCCCCATAATAAAATCTTCGTTTTGCGCTTGCAGAGTTTTGAGTCTTGTTTGCAGCGCTTGAACCACATCTGGTTCTATAAAAGGTTCATCAGCCTGAACATTTATAATAAGTTCATCCTCGTCCAAGTTCAAAATATTGGCACACTCATGGATACGGTCAGTTCCGCTTTTATGGGTAGTTGAGGTGAGCATCGCTTTGATGCCGTGGGTCTCACACACCTCTATGATCTTTTCATCATCTGCTGCAACTACCACGTTGTCTAAATGTTCCACCCTTTTTGCAGTCCTGACCACCATAGGTAGACCGCCCACATCTGCGAGCACTTTTTGCGGAAATCTTGTTGAGGCGAGTCTTGCCGGAATAATTATCATGTTGTTTTAAATCCCTTTTGATATAATGTCACAATTATATCATAGTGCACTTTAAGGGGATCAATGATTTTACACCAGCCGGAGTCAGGATATTGTTACAATAGTGACTCGTTATTCCTTTACCATTTTATCAATAACTTTCAACCAAAAGGGAGAGTGTTAGATGTAGGTGCAGGATGTGGAGTGGTTGGACTTCTCGTAGCTAGAGATAACAAAAAAGTGCATCTTGAAGCTGTAGAGAAACAGGAGAGTTTCGTAGCCTATGCGAAAAAAAACAGCGAGGCGAATAAGATAGAGTATACGATCCATCATAGCGATCTGCAATCTTTTGAGTCAGAGCAAAAGTATGACTATATCATCTCAAATCCACCATTTTATCCTTCAGGAGCACAAAAGAGTTCCAATGAGCATCTCTTTCAGGCGAGATACGATGTGAACCTGCCGATGGAGGATTTTTTCAAAAAAGTCTCTCAGCTTCTAAAACCAAAGTCTCATTTTGTTTTTTGTTACGATGCGACGCAGTTCGGGCTTGTGTGTGCAGAGCTGGCAAAAGTAAAGATGCGGGTTGTCGATGTGCAGTTTGTTCACCCGAAAATTGATCGACCGGCCTCGATCGTTTTAGTCCATGCCAGAAACGGTTCCAACGCTTTGATGAAAGTTTGGCCTCCGTTTATCAGTTTTGACGGGGATGAACCGAGCAAGAGTGCACAAGAGATATATAAAAAAGCTTCAACACAGAGTATAAAATGTCAGATATAATAAAACAAGACGGATTTCCTTACGGGTTTACCCCCTCGGCGTGCGAAAATTGTGAAGGGCGCTGTTGTACGGGAGAGAGCGGTTATATATATGTTTCCAAAAGTGAGATCTTTGCGATTGCAGATCTTCTAGAGATGGATGTTAATGATTTTGCGATAAAATATCTGTTTAAAAAAGGGTATAAGTACTCTCTTAAAGAAAATAAGTTCGGGGAGTCTTACGAGTGTGTTTTTTACGATCGGGAGCGTAACGGTTGTCAGATCTATGAGGCACGCCCTTCTCAGTGTAAAACTTTCCCTTTTTGGGACTATTTTAAAACGCATATCGAGGAACTCAAAGAGGAGTGTCCCGGAATAGTGGATGTGGATTGATGTATAAGATATTTGTAGCTTTATTTTTCTCTGTATTTTTTGTATCTTGCGCAACAATGCAACAAAAACCGACACAGGTTGGTAAGAAAGCATTTGCTCAAGAGGATACTTATATCATGTTCGCTTTAAGGGCTGAACAGGTAAAGAACTATAAAACTGCAGCAAAACTGTTTGAAAAACTCTATAACAATTCCGAAAAAAGTTCCTATTTTTACAAAGCTGTAGAGAATAGATATCGTGCTAAAGAGTATGAAAGGGTGATCGGTATTGTCGATAGTTTTTCTCAGGATAATCTCGATCAAAATAAACTCCTTCGCTACAAGATCGCTTCTTTGGCAGAACTGGACAAAAGCTCTCAAGCAAAAAACCTTGCGATTGCACTTGCAAAAAAGACCCAAAAAAGCCAAGATTATATTTTGACAGCGGATGTATACATCAAAAATCGTGAGTATGAAGAGGCTCTGAAATACTTGGAGAGTGCTTATGCTAAAGAGTATGATGAGAAAATTTTAGATAAAATTGCGATCATTTTATATGTCAACCTCTCGAG
Source organism: Candidatus Sulfurimonas kebritensis (assembly GCA_047689515.1). Lineage (GTDB taxonomy): Bacteria > Campylobacterota > Campylobacteria > Campylobacterales > Sulfurimonadaceae > Sulfurimonas > Sulfurimonas kebritensis. The sequence goes on along the minus strand of JBEWQA010000001.1, from coordinate 37,322 downwards.
AAAAAAAGATGCTATTGCCGAGCTTGAAACGCATACCCGTGTACACGGTTGTTCGGAACTTATCTGTAATAGACTGATCGGAATATACAGTAACGAGAACAATATAGACGGTTTACTCAGTGTGTATAAACGAAAATATGCACTCTCTCATGATACGGAAGATGCACATAAGATCATTCAGATCTACAGCTATAAAAGAGATTATGTAAAATTGATGAACTTTTTAGAAGAGAGTGGCGAGGATGATGAACTTCTTTTACAGCTTTATCTCTCGGCAAAAGATTTTAACAAAGCGTATCATCTGGCGGATAAACTCTATAAAAAAGAGAATAGTCTGGAGTACTTGGGGCAGAGTGCGATCTACCTTTACGAAGCCAATAAAGATGATATGAAAAAGAAAGTGCTTGATGAGGTGATTGAAAAACTGACGCAAGTAGTCACACATAACAAAGATAGTCTCTATAAAAACTATTTAGGGTATATCCTAATTGATCACGATATAGATGTGAAAAAAGGGATGGAGTATATCAGAGATGTTCTCAAGATAAAACCAAATTCTGGCTATTACCTTGATTCACTTGCTTGGGGTTACTACAAACTAGGAAACTGTAAAGAAGCAAAAAAATTGATGAAGAAGGTACGCACTTTAGAGGGTGGTGATGATCCTGAAGTGGATCTGCACATCAAAGCGATCGATCGCTGTTTAGAAAAATAAAATTTAAAGAGGAAAAAAGAGTAGATGATTTTAGATGATATTATCAAAAAGACAAAAGAGGATTTAGCAAAAAGGGAAGCAGAATATTCTATGGACTGGCTCGGACGCTCTTTAGCGTTTAACGCAAGACAGCCAAGAGATGTTTTCCCATATCTCACGGCAACTGAAGAGGACCCGTACAGAATAATCTCTGAAGTTAAAAAAGCATCCCCTTCAAAAGGGGTTATCCGTGAAGATTTCGATCCTCTTGCTATTGCACAGTCGTATGAAAGAGGGGGTGCGAGTGCTATCTCAGTACTCACCGAATCTCACTTTTTTCAGGGAAGTTTAGACTACCTTGCAGGGATCAGAAGATATGTAGGGATTCCGCTGCTCAGAAAAGATTTTATCGTATCAAAGTATCAGATCTTGGAGGCTTTGGTGTTTGGAGCGGACTTTATTCTGCTGATTGCAGCGGCACTTTCAAAAAAAGAGCTCAAGGATCTTTTGGCATATACCAGACACTTAGGGATGGAAGCATTAGTTGAAGTACACGATAAAGCAGACCTTGTAAAAGCGATCTATGCAGGAAGTGATATCATCGGGATCAACCATAGAAACCTGCAGACTTTTGAGATGGATATGGAACTCTCTTATAAACTGATTCCACTTATTCCAAACGGAAAAGTGATTGTAGCTGAGAGCGGTATCTACGAACATGGGCAGCTTGAAGATCTTTCAAAAGCGGGAGTGGATGCATTTTTGGTCGGTGAATCATTGATGCGTCAAGATGATGAACAGGCTGCTTTAGAGTTGTTGAAGTATGGAAGCGCAGGGAAATAGTTTTGGATATTATCGATCTTTTTAAATATCTGATCAACTCAAAGAGTGAGACGCCGGATGATGGCGGGCTTTTACTTTTTATAGAGGATTACCTCCCCGGTTTTAAAGCTGTACGTGTAGATGTTGAAGATGTTAAAAACCTCTTTATCTATAAAAAGTTCGGCGAAGGTGATCATCTTTGTTTTGCAGGGCATGTTGATGTCGTACCAGCTGGAAACGGATGGGACACCAACCCTTACGAAGCGGTAGAGAAAGATGGATATATTTATGGACGCGGCACACAGGATATGAAAAGCGGAGTAGCGGCATTTACTCAAGCTGTACAGGGTGCACAGAATTTTCAGGGGACACTTTCACTGCTTTTAACTTCTGATGAAGAGGGTGATGCGATCAACGGTACCGTAAAAGTGTTAGAGCACTTGCGAGCAAAAGATATGCTGCCCGATTTTTGTGTCGTGGCTGAACCGACGTGTGAAGAGAATTTCGGCGATGCAATCAAAGTAGGGCGCCGCGGTTCGATCAACGGTTATGTGACTATCAAAGGGAAACAAGGGCATGCCGCATATCCTGAAAAAGCGATCAATCCGATTCACCAGATAGCCTCAGTTCTGGGTGATATGGCTGGTGTCGATCTAGACAACGGTGATGAGCACTTTGCCCCTTCAAAGTTTGTAGTCACAGATATCAGAGCGGGTATGCAGGTGACAAATGTGACACCGAATGAACTCAAGATGATGTTTAATGTGCGAAACAACACGAAAACTACACAAGAAGAGATTAAAATATTTGTAGATAAGTATCTAGGAGAGTTTGACTACGAACTCAAACTCACGCAAGGATCTTATCCGTTTAAAACAGATACCGATACAAAGATCGTCAAGAAGATAGATCAGGCTATTGAGACGGTGACATCTATCAAACCGAAACATTCCACTGCGGGCGGCACAAGTGATGCACGTTTTATATCGGCGTTTGGTGTTGATGTAGTGGAGTTTGGCGTGAAAAACGATACGATCCACTCCGTCAATGAAAGAACAACAAAAAAAGAGGTTGAAGAGCTTTATAAAGTTTTTAAAACCTTAATCAATATATGGGACAGATAAGATGAAAAAAATAGTTTTACTTTTAATAGCAGCATGTTCACTTTTCGCTTCGGGAATTGATTGGCCGCATGATTATAAAGCAGCTTTAAAAGAGGCTGAGAAAGAAGATAAACTGGTGTATGTACTTTTGACATCGGAGAACTGCAGATGGTGTAGAAAGTTTGAGAATACTACACTTCAAGAAAAGCAGATCCAAGAGAGACTCGCTAAAGAGTTTGTAGTGGTACATATCTCAAGAGAGATAGATTTTGTACCTGAAAATTTTGAAACTACACCGGTACCGAGACACTATTTTGTCAACTCAAAAGGTGAGATCTTGTATGACTCTTTAGGGCATAGAGGCGTTGAGTGTTTCGATGCATTTATGGATAATGCCCAAGACAATTTAAAAGTAAGTGAATAAGGAGAAAAAGATATGAAATATGTACAAACACAAAATGCACCCTCGGCAATAGGACCGTACTCTCAAGCGGTAACCGTAAACGGTATGGTTTATACTTCAGGGCAGATTGCACTCAAGCCTGAGGGGAGTGATGAGTTATTAAAAGAGGATGTAGTGGTTCAAGCTGTTCAAGTCCTTAGAAACTTAGAGGCTGTTTTAGTAGCGGCTGGAAGCTCTATGGATAAAGTGATCAAAACAACAATCTTTATGGCAAATATGGATGATTTTGTAACTGTAAATGAGATCTACGAAGAAGCGTTTGGCACACATAAGCCTGCGCGCTCAACAGTAGCGGTTAAAACATTGCCTAAAAATGCACTTGTGGAGATCGATGCGGTAGCACTTTGCGACTAGGGTATTTTAAAAATACCCCGGCAGCATCAGGTGTTTATACATAGGTTTTAACATATAAAGATCAAACGCCCACCACATCCAGCGCGGTTTTTCTACATCTAAAAAGCTTATAGTGGGTTTAGGCCCCTCATAGTTAAACTCCGCCATTATTATCTTTCCATACTCGGTTTTTAACGGGCATACGGTATAGCCGTCAAATTTTCCTTTCGGTTTTTTCCCTTTCATAACAGCAATAAGGTTCTCTGTGAGGATCGGACCGTGGTGTCTCGCACTCCCACCGGTTTTTCCCATTGGAATACCGCACACGTCACCTATACCGAAGATATTTTTATACTTTTTATGTTGGAGCGAGTATTTATCAACATCAAGCCACCCCATACCGTCTGTCAGATCGGAATTGGTCACTGCTTTAGGCGGGGACATAGGCGGCACTACATGGATAAAGTCATAATCAACTACAACCTCTTCAGAGACACTCTCTTTTGTGTACTCCTCGAAGTCTTCATCATACACCTCTTTCTCGTAAGCATGGATAAATGTAGCCTTTTTCGCTTTGACATCTATGGAGCGTAAAAAGTGTGAATAGTTTGACTCTATTTTGTCGTAATGTGTTTGCACGTTTTCAAGAGAAGCAGCGACCTTTGGTAAGTGGAAGAGGGACTTAAGACCTGTATAAAATTGATAATCTGCACTCAGTCCCGCTTCTTTAAGATAATCGGCACTTAAGTAAAGCATCTTTTGCGGCGCACCCCCACACTTGATCGGCGTATCGGGTTGTGTATAAACAACTTTTGGTTTTTTTGTTTGGGCAGATTTTTTGAGCTCGTTAAACCATTTCCATGTCTCAGTTGCCCCGCGAGCTGTTCCTTTTTCTAGATCGTTGAGGTAGACACAAGAGATACCGTTTGTACCTATATCTTTTTCGGTGATCCCCTTTATTTTGTCAAAACGGTTGACTATACCTGTAGCTATGACCATATAGTCGTATTTCACCTCTTTGCCACTGCGTGTTTTTACACTGTTGTTTTTTGGATCGAAGTGCGCAACTTCATCTTTGATCCACTCTACATCATCAGGGATGTACTCTTTATTTTGCAGAACAAGATCATCAAACTCCATCTCACCTGCAGCGACAAACACCTGTCCGGGTTGATAGAGGTGTATCTCGTTAGGAGCTATTATAGTAATATCCGGGTTTTCTATAGCACTGTGGAGGCGTGAAAGTGCCATGATGGCACCTGCGCCCCCACCAACTATAACTATTTTACCGCTCACATCTTCACTAGCCCGAGCATCTGTCGGTTGCGTCGTTAACAATACCGAAGCAGCAACCGGAGATAAACCTATGACTTTGAGAGCGTCTCTTCTTGACATGCTCATATATACACCTTTTTCTATGAAATATGATCAATTGTACAGGGCTGTTTCTTAACAATCACTAAATAACTCTTTAGTTTTATATAACTTGAGCTCAATTCGCCTAAATTTCAGATATGATTAATCTAAACTTAAAGCTTGGTTGGGTATAATTCCACACTTTTTGTAGAAATACACAATATAATAAGGACCATAGATGTACGCAATTATTAAAAACGGTGGTAAGCAATATAAAGTTCAAGAGGGTGATGTTTTAGAATTAGATAAAATGTCTCTTGAGCCAGAAGCTACTGTCGAAATCAAAGAAGTATTAGCAGTAAACAACGGAGAGCTTAAAGTTGGAGCTCCATACGTTGACGGTGCTGTTGTAACTGCTGAGGTAGTAAGTGAAGGTCGCGACAAGAAAGTTGTTATCTTCAAAAAACGTCGTCGTAAAGATAGTAAAGTAAAACGTGGTTTCAGAAGAGATCATACTCGTGTTCGTATCACGAAAATCGCTGCATAAGCTTTAAACTTAATTAAGGAGAAAAAAGATGGCTCACAAGAAAGGTCAAGGTAGTACACAGAATAACCGTGATTCAGCAGGTCGTAGACTTGGTGTGAAAAAATTTGGTGGTGAAAGCGTAGTAGCTGGAAACATCATCATCCGTCAAAGAGGAACAAAAGTTCACCCTGGTGAAAACGTAGGTATGGGAAAAGATCACACTATCTATGCATTAGTAGACGGTGTTGTTTCTTTTGAAAGAAAAGATAAGAAACGTCAAAAAGTTTCTATCGTTCCTGCTGCATAATTCTGCATTGCATTTTGGGCTTTTGCCCAAATGTTTTTTACTTTATACCCCTTTAAAACTTTTTATAACAATTTTAAAATTTAATAATCTACTATTTATAGAGAATATATAGTGTGTTATTAAGTATTTTCTTGTTAAGCTTTTAAGCAGTATTACTATTGGCTGCTCTTTAATTGTGAGATTTACTCACAATTTACACCACGAAATATTTATGAAAAACTACAACATTAGGAGTTCACGTGTTTACAGATAGTGTCGAATTAACAGTCTCATCAGGAAAAGGTGGAGCAGGTTGTGTCGCTTTTCGTCGTGAAAAATTTGTACTCAACGGTGGACCAAACGGTGGTGACGGCGGAAAAGGCGGTGACATCTGGTTCAAGTGTGACAACAACACCCATACACTTTCCCACTTTCAAAAAAAGATGCATATAAAAGCCGATAACGGACGTCCGGGCGAGGGCTCGAATATGACAGGAAAGTCAGGTGCAAAAAAGATAATTATAGTCCCACCCGGCACACAGATCACTGATCAAGAAACTGGAGAAGTACTTCTTGACATGACTGAAGATGGACAAGAAGTAAAATTTTTAGAGGGTGGAAAAGGTGGACTTGGAAATACCCACTTTAAATCTCCTACAAACCAAAGACCAACTTATGCACAGCCTGGAGAGAAGGGGGAAACGCGTTCTCTTAAATTAGAGTTGAAACTGATCGCAGATGTTGGACTTGTAGGTTTTCCAAATGTTGGAAAATCAACTTTAATCTCAACAGTGTCAAATGCACGTCCAGAGGTAGCAAACTATGAGTTTACAACACTCACTCCGAAACTAGGACAGGTTAATATCGGTGATTACGAATCGTTTGTAATGGCTGATATTCCCGGAATTATCGGTGGAGCTCATGAAGGGAAAGGTCTTGGTATCCAATTCCTTCGCCATATCGAGAGAACCAAAACACTACTGTTTATGATCGATCTTGCATCATATCGTGATCTAAAAGAGCAGATCGATGTGCTTCGCCAAGAGGTGGAAGCGTTTTCTGATAAACTAGGCACCTCTAAGTACGCTATCGCTTTAACACGCGTTGATATCGTACCGCCTGATGATATCGAGGAACTTGTTAGCGGCTTTATTGAGATGATGGGATTGCCAAAAAGCCGAAAAAATGATTATGATTTTGACGAGGAGATTCCGTACTATATCCAAGAGAGTGCGGACGAAACACTAGGGTTTGATCAAAGTAAACCGTACTTTATACTCCCTATCTCATCAGCGACACATAAAAATATCGAAGGGCTTAAATATGCTCTGTTCAATCTCTTACAAAGCGGACGGGACTAAATGAAACGCATCGTTGTTAAAGTTGGAAGTGCAGTTTTAACACAAGATGGTGCAATAGCTCTTGAAAGAATGAGAGCATTAGTCACTTTTTTAGCAGAACTAAAAAAAGATTATGAAGTTATTTTAGTCTCCTCGGGTGCAGTAGCAGGCGGTTATACAAAACTCCGTCTTGATCGTTCGGTATTGGCAAACAAACAAGCTTTGGCTGCGATCGGACAGCCGGTACTGATGCAGAAGTATGCAACTAAGTTTGAAAAACACGGGATTGTAACTGCGCAAGTATTGGTAACCGACGCAAATCTAAGGCGCGATAATGAGATCCAAAAGATAAAAAACACCGTCGATACGCTGATCGCAAATGGAGTGATTCCTATTGTGAACGAAAACGATGCAACAGCAACGGATGAACTTGAAGTTGGAGACAACGACCAACTCTCTGCGTATATCACGAAACATACCGTTTCGGATATGTTAATCATCCTCTCAGATATAGATGGATACTACAATAAAGACCCAAGATGTCATAATGATGCACAAAAGCTGCAGACAGTACATGAGATCGCTCCAGAGGAACTGGAAAAAGATGTCACTCCAAACAATATCTTTGCTACAGGCGGGATTGTGACAAAACTAAAAGCTGCCGCATATCTTTTAGATAACTCTATCGATATGTTTTTGGCAAGCGGCTTTGATCTGAGTGATGTGAAAAGTTTTATGCTTGAGAAAAACCACAAAGGTGGTACTTTATTTACAAAAGGTGTATGATGGATATTATTTTTATGGGGACCCCCTCTTATGCAGACGAGATCCTAAAAAAAGTGATCGATGACCCTGAGATCAATGTGGTGGCTGTATATACACAACCCGACAAACCTGTAGGGAGAAAAAAAGTTTTAACGCCGCCTCCCGTAAAAACCACTGCACTTGAGCACAATATTGATGTGTATCAACCAAACAGATTGCGTGATGAAAATGTAGTTGAAGAGTTGCAGCAGATTAAGTGTGACTATATCGTAGTAGCAGCTTACGGGCAGATTCTCCCAAAAGCGATCTTACAACACGCTCCGTGTATCAACCTCCACGCTTCGATCTTGCCTCAGTACAGAGGGGCAAGCCCTATTCAGCAGACACTTTTAAACGGTGATAGGAAAACAGGTGTAACTGCGATGCTTATGGATGAGGGACTTGATACGGGAGATATTATAAAGATCTCTGAAATCACTGTCGCTGATGATGAGATGGTGGCAACACTTTTTGACAGACTTACAGATGTAGCGAGTGAACTGACTCTTGATGTTTTAAAGAACTTTGAAAAATACACACCTGTAAAACAAGATGATGCACTCTCTAGCCATTGTGCAAAGATCTCAAAAGCAGAGGGTGAAGTGAGTTTTGATGATGCACAAAAGCTTTATAATAAATACAGAGCTTTTACACCGTGGCCCGGGATCTACCTCCCTAGCGGTTTAAAGCTTAAGCAGATCAACTTGGTGGAAAACAGCTCAACAAATCAAGCGGGTGAGATACTTGAAGTGAAAAAAGAGAGTATCATTGCAGGATGTCAAAAAGGGAGTGTAGAGATCTCTTTAGTGCAGCCAAAGTCAAAAAAAGAGATGAGTGTTATAGGGTATCTTAACGGTCAAAGGATAGGTGTTGCAGATACTTTATCTTGATGAAGTAAATTCGACACAAAAGTACCTCAAAGAGCAACTACAAAAAGAAAAGTTACACTCTCCCGTAGCGGTATCGGCAGAGATTCAAAAAGCAGGAGTTGGTAGCCGTGATAACTCATGGGAAGGGTTCGAGGGCAATCTTTTTTTGTCTTTTTCCCTGCCGCTGTGTGATCTGCCCGATGATTTAAAAGTAGAATCCGCTTCTATATATTTTTCCTATATTCTTAAAGAAACTTTGGCAGAGTTTGGATCGGATGTTTTTATAAAGTGGCCGAACGACTTTTATATAAAAAATAAGAAAATCGGTGGTATGATTACCCATATTTTTAAGCAAGATCTGATCTGCGGTGTCGGTATAAATCTAAAATCTGCTCCAAAAGAGTTTGATAAACTTGATGTAGTTATCGAGAAAAGGGAGCTGCTTGAAAATTATTTCAAAAAAATTGAAAAAAAAGTTTTATGGAAGAAAGTTTTTAGCAAATATAGGATAGAATTTTCCAACAATTATAAATTTTTTACACACATAAATAATCAAAAGGTTTCCTTAAGAGACGCAACTCTTGAAGAGGACGGAAGTTTAAATATAAACGGTGAGAGGATATACAGTTTAAGATGAGTGAAGTTATCGTTATAGCAAATCAAAAAGGTGGAGTTGGAAAAACTACGACAGCAGTTAATCTTGCAGCTTCGCTTGCTGTTGCTGAAAAAAAAGTGTTGTTGATTGATTCTGATCCACAAGCAAATGCAACAACTTCACTCGGATTTCATAGAAATGATTATGAGTTTAATATTTACCATGTCCTTATCGGTACGAAAAAGATAAAAGATATCATCTTAAAATCAGATTTGCCTACACTTCACCTAGCTCCGTCAAATATCGGTCTTGTCGGTATAGAAAAAGAGTACTACGATGCCGATAAAGCAAAAGGGCGTGAATTAGTTCTCAAAAAAGCCTTAGCAAATGTAAAAAAAGATTATGACTATATCATTATCGATTCGCCTCCGGCACTCGGTCCGATGACGATCAATGCGCTTTCGGCTTCAAATTCAGTTATTATTCCGATCCAGTGCGAATTTTTTGCACTTGAAGGTCTGGCACAACTGTTAAATACTATCAAGCTGGTACGAAAATCTATCAATCCAAAACTAAGCATAAAAGGTTTTGTTCCAACTATGTATTCATCGCAAAATAACCTTTCAAAACAGGTGTTTGCAGATCTAAAGCAGCACTTTAAAGGCAAACTCTTTAAAGATGAAGAGAGCAAGTATATCGTAGTACCTAGAAATGTAAAACTGGCAGAGTCTCCTTCATTTGGAAAACCTGCTATTTTATATGATGTAAAATCTATGGGCTCGGTCGCGTATCAAAATTTAGCGCAAGCTATCATAGCATAAGGGGAGTTGTAAAGGTGAAGAGTCAAAAACTTGGTCGTGGACTAGATGCACTTTTAGGGGAAACTGCTGAAGCTTACGAGAATGAAGGTTCTCAAAAAGATGTAATTGTAGAGATCGCTGTAAAAGATATCACACCAAATCCGTATCAACCGAGAAAACATTTTGATGAAGATGCACTGCATGAGCTGGCTGAGTCTATTAAAGAGGACGGCCTTATTCAACCTATAGTTGTAAGAGAGGATGACCTTGACGGTTATACTCTTATAGCGGGTGAGAGACGTTATCGTGCTTCTAAATTGGCTAAACTTAAAAAGATTAAAGCGATAGTATTAAACTCTGATGAACAAAGAATGCGTAAATTTGCGCTTCTTGAAAACATTCAGCGTGAAGAGCTTAACTCTGTTGAACTTGCCCAAGCGTATGGAGAGCTTTTAAAAATTCACGAACTTACCCATGAAGAGCTTGCGACTATGATCCATAAAAGCAGGACACACATTACAAACACAATAAGATTATTGCAACTATCTAAAAAAACACAAAAAGCGTTGATCGAAAAAAGCATCTCTGCCGGGCACGCTCGCGTACTGGTAGGTTTGGACGATAAAGAGCAGGAGCTGATGGTAAACTCTATCAAAGGACAGAAACTAAATGTTCGTGAAGTGGAGTCTATGATTAAAAACATGAAAAATGTTAAAGAGAAACCTTCTCCAAGTACCCCAAAAATCTCTTACGACTTTTCAGAAATACAGGAGAAGCTTGAGAGTTTTGACCTTAAATATAAAACCTCCGGCAACAAACTAACACTGGAATTTACCTCCGAAGATGAAATTCGGGAATTTTTATCACATCTCGCATAAAATCTGAAAAAAAATTAAAATTTTTATCCATTTAACTATCTTTTCAATTTAATAATAGTATAATCACGCAACTTTTAGGAGGTGCTATGTTAGATATAAATCCAATGTTACTCTTGGCTACATTTGTTGTATTTGTTTCACTTATAGCCGTTCTAAATAGTTGGCTTTATAATCCTTTGTTTAGCTTTATGCATAAACGTGATGAAGATATCAAAAAAGATCTTGAAAAAGTAGGGTCTAATGATGCGGAAATTGCGGATTTACAGGCAAAAGCTGAATCGATTATTATGAACGCTAAACTAGAAGCTACGGCTCTAAGAGAAAAAGTTATCGCAGATGCTAAAGAGTTAGCAGAGAACAAGTTGGAAGCAAAGCGTGCTGAACTTTCAGTAGATTATGTTGAGTTTAAGCAGTCACTTGCTAAATCTCAAGAAGAGTTGACAAAAGAGCTAATGGCTCAAGTTCCGATGTTTAAAGAAGCTGTTACAGCTAAGATCAGTAAGGTATAAGGGAAGAACATGAGTAAAATTATAGCATTATTACTAATGGTATCAACTTATGCAATGGCATCTGAAGCAGGCCATGGGGATACTGATATAGTACAAAGAACAGTCAACTTTTTATTATTTGCTGGGCTCGTTTGGTATCTAGTAGCTGAACCGGTAAAGAACTACTTTGCTTCAAGAAGTGGTTCAATTGCTGATGAACTTAACAAAGTTCAAGAGAAGCTAAAAGAGTCTGTAGAGCTTAAAAAAGAGGCGTTAGCTAAGATATCTGAAGCAGAGAAATTTGCTGAAGAGTTAGCGGCTACATCTAAAAAAGAGAACAAGATATTAAATGATAATATCATGACTCAATGCGATGCAGAACTTGAAGTTATGGCAAAACAACATGAAACTAAAAAAGAGTTTGAAACCAGAAATATGGTGATCGAAGTTGTTGAAGAAGTTATCTCTGAAACACTTGAGCAAAGCTCTGAAGTTTTCGACAGAGAAGCTATGGCTAACGTTATTTTAAAGAAGGTGGCATAGTAGATGGAAGAACTGATAGCAAAAAGATATGTAAAAGCTCTAAAAGAGAGCAGTGATGCAGCATCTATGGAAGCTATAAGCAATGTGTTTTCTGCACTTTCTGATTCTTTTAAAGATGAAAAATTTCTTAATATTGTTACTAACCCTAACGTAACAATTGAAGAGAAATCAAACCTTTTATTAGAGGCAGTAAAACCTGCTGATTCTGAAAAGCTTAATAACTTCGTAAAACTTCTAGCAGAACACAGAAGAGTTGAAATTATTCCGGCAATTTCGGATGTACTAAAAAAAGATATAGCAGATACAACTAAAACATATGAAGGGACTGTTTATAGCGACAGTGACGTAGATGCAAAAGTTGTGAGTGAACTAGGCAGTGGACTGAGCAAAAAGTTTGACGCTTCGATCTCTTTAGATTTTGTTAAAAACGATTTTAACGGAATTAAAGTAGCGGTAGATGGACTCGGTATTGAGATCGACTTCTCTAAAGAGAGAGTAAACAGTCAAATGATCCAACATATTATAAAAGCAATTTAACTTCAAGAGAGGAGAAAAGTAGTGGTAGCAAAAATTCAAGCTGACGAGATCAGCTCAATAATTAAAGAACGTATCGACAACTTTGAACTAAGTGTTGATATTAACGAAACAGGTAAGATTGTTTCTTATGCTGACGGTGTTGCTAAAGTTTACGGACTAAGCAATGTAATGGCAGGAGAGATGATTGAATTCGAAGATGGAACAAAAGGTTTAGCAATGAACCTTGAGGAAGCAAGTGTAGGTGTTGTTATACTTGGTTCTGGTGAAAATCTTCGTGAGGGTATGAGTGCAAAACGTCTTGGGAAACTTCTTCGTGTCCCTGTAGGTGATGCACTTCTTGGTCGTGTTGTAAATGCTCTTGGTGAACCTATTGACGGTAAAGGGCCGATCGAAACAACTGAAACTCGTTTCGTTGAAGAGAAAGCTCCTGGTATCATGGAAAGAAAATCTGTACATGAGCCTTTAGCAACTGGTATCAAATCTATCGATGCTTTAGTTCCAATTGGTCGTGGTCAGCGTGAGCTTATCATTGGTGACAGACAAACTGGTAAAACTACGGTAGCACTAGATACAATTATCAACCAAAAAGGTAACGGTGTTGTTTGTGTATACGTAGCAGTAGGTCAAAAAGAATCAACTGTAGCACAAATTGTTCGTCGTTTAGAAGAGCATGGTGCAATGGAGTACACTATTATCGTTTCAGCTACTGCTGCTGAAGCTGCTGCACTTCAATTCTTAGCTCCATATACTGGTGTTACAATGGGTGAGTACTTCCGTGATAATGCACGTCATGGTCTTATCGTATATGATGATCTTTCTAAGCATGCGGTAGCTTACCGTGAAATGTCTCTTATCCTTCGTCGTCCTCCGGGTCGTGAAGCATACCCAGGGGATGTTTTCTATGTTCACTCTCGTTTATTAGAGCGTGCTGCGAAACTTTCTGATGAAGAGGGTGCTGGTTCACTAACAGCTCTTCCAATTATTGAGACGCAAGCGGGTGATGTTGCTGCATATATTCCAACTAACGTTATCTCAATTACAGATGGTCAGATCTTCTTAGAAACAGACCTGTTTAACTCAGGTGTCCGTCCAGCGATCAATGTTGGTCTTTCTGTTTCTCGTGTTGGTGGTGCTGCACAAATTAAAGCTACTAAACAAGTTGCAGGTACACTAAGACTTGACCTTGCTCAGTATCGTGAACTTCAAGCATTTGCTCAGTTCGCATCTGACCTTGACGAAGTTTCTCGTAAGCAACTAGAGCGTGGACAGAGAATGGTAGAGGTACTTAAACAACCTCCATACTCTCCATTATCGGCTGAGAAACAAGCTGCTATTATTTTTGCTGGTAACGCAGGTTACTTAGATGATTTAAGTGCATCTGACGTTGTACGTTTCGAAGCTGAAATGTATCCATTCTTAGAAGCGTCTTATCCACAAATCTTTGAGAACATTAATAGCTCTAAGAAAATTGATGATGAAACAGAAGCACTACTCAAAAAAGCACTTGAAGAGTTCAAAGCTAGCTTCGTAGCGTCTTAAGGGATACTTAATGGCAAACTTGAAAGATATTCAAAGAAAGATTAAGAGTGTATCTAGCACTCAGAAGACGACTCGTGCTATGAAGCTCGTTTCTACTGCAAAGCTTCGCCGTGCAGAGGAACTAGCAAAGCGTTCTCGTCTTTATGCTGAGAAGATGAATCAGGTTATTGCCGAAATTGCCGGACGCATTAATTGTAGTAAAGTTGGAGGGTTAGACAATCGTTTCTTTGAAACTGTTGAGAACCCGAAAATGGTTGACATTGTATTTGTAACTGCGGATAAAGGTTTATGTGGCGGTTTTAATATTCAAACTATTAAAGCTGTTAACAAACTTCTTCGTGAGTACAAAGAGAAAAATGTTAAGGTGCGTTTACGTGGTATCGGTAAAAAAGGTATTGAATACTTTAACTACAACGAAGTTGAGATGTTCGACACAGTTGTAGATCTAAGTTCAAAACCTGATAAAGATAGATCTGATGAGTTTATTGAAACTTCAATCACAGATTTTCAAGAGGGTAAGATCGATGCATTGCATGTAGTATATAACGGGTATAAAAATATGATTACTCAAGAGTTACATGTAAATACAATCTTACCGATTAACTCTGAAAATATTGAGTGTGAAGAGGTTCAAAAACATTCAACTATAGAAGTTGAAGCAGAAGATGAAGAGAAGATGTTGAACTCTTTAGTGTCTAGATATGTGAGTTATAACATGTACTACTCTTTAATTGATTCTGTTGCTGCTGAACATTCAGCGCGTATGCAAGCTATGGATACGGCAACAAACAATGCTAAAGAGATGGTAAAAAGCTTAAATGTTGAATTTAATAAAGCACGTCAAGCTGCGATTACTACTGAACTCATTGAGATTATCAGTGGTGTAGAGAGTATGAAATAATGGAGAAAAATATGATTGGAAAAATTAGCCAGGTAATGGGTCCTGTTGTTGATGTTGATTTTGATGGTTATCTTCCGGTAATAAATGAAGCTATCGAGGTTAATGTTACTGTTGAAGGTAGTGAACACAGATTAGTGTTAGAGGTTGCTGCTCACTTAGGTGACGGTCGCGTTAGAACTATTGCTATGGATATGAGTGAAGGTCTTGTACGTGGTATGGAAGCGAAAGCTACAGGTGCTCCGATTAAAGTTCCTGTTGGTGAAAAAGTTCTTGGACGTATCTTTAACGTTGTTGGTGAAACTATTGACGGCGGTGACGCTGTTGAGGGTGCTCCTGAGTGGTCAATCCACCGTGCTCCACCACCGTTAGTTGATCAATCAACTACTACAGAGATGTTCGAAACTGGTATCAAAGTTGTTGACTTACTTGCTCCTTATGCAAAGGGTGGTAAAGTTGGTCTATTTGGTGGTGCCGGTGTTGGTAAAACAGTTATCATCATGGAGCTTATCCACAACGTTGCTCATGGTCACGAAGGTTTATCAGTATTTGCCGGTGTTGGTGAAAGAACACGTGAAGGTAATGACCTTTACTACGAGATGAAAGAATCGAACGTACTTGACAAAGTTGCACTGTGCTACGGTCAAATGAGTGAGCCTCCTGGAGCACGTAACCGTATCGCTCTTACTGGTCTTACTATGGCTGAGTACTTCCGTGATGAGAAGAAACTTGATGTACTTATGTTCATCGATAACATCTTCCGTTTTGCACAGTCTGGTTCTGAGATGTCAGCACTTCTTGGTCGTATCCCTTCAGCTGTTGGTTACCAACCGACACTTAGCCGTGAAATGGGTGCATTACAAGATCGTATTACATCAACTAAAAACGGTTCAATTACATCTGTTCAAGCTGTTTACGTACCTGCGGATGACTTAACTGACCCGGCTCCGGCTTCAGTTTTCGCTCACTTAGATGCGACAACAGTTCTTAACCGTAAAATTGCTGAAAAAGGTATCTATCCTGCAGTTGATCCACTAGATTCAACTTCAAGATTACTTGATCCGCAAATTTTAGGTGATGAGCACTATGGTGTAGCTCGTGGTGTACAACAAACATTACAAAAATATAAAGATCTTCAAGATATCATCGCTATCCTTGGTATGGATGAACTTTCTGAAGATGACAAAGCTACTGTTGAAAGAGCTCGTAAAATTGAGAAATTCTTATCACAACCGTTCTTTGTTGCTGAAGTATTTACAGGTGCTCCTGGTAAATATGTGTCTCTTGAAGATACAATTAAAGGCTTCAAAGGTATCTTAAACGGTGATTATGACCATATGTCGGAAAACGCTTTCTATATGGTTGGTAGCATGGACGAGGCTATCGAGAAATACGAAAAAAGCAAATAAGCTTTTTAAATAAAGGACTGTAATGGATACGTTTAAACTTGAGATCCTAACCCCTAACGGCGAGATCTACAACGGTAATGCCGTTAGCGTGCTTCTCCCCGGTGTAGAAGGGGAGTTCGGCGTTTTAGCTGGCCATGCTGCTTTAACAACATTGTTAGAAGCTGGTGTAGTAGATGTCGAAAAAGAGGATAAATCAGTCGAATCTATTGTTATTAACTGGGGTGTTGTTCATGTAGATGAAGAGAAAGTTGTAGTACTTGTTGAAGGTGCTGCAGCAATTCGCGGTGAAAGCGAATCTGAGATCTCTGCAGCTATTGATTCAGCTAAGAAACTTATTAATGAAGTTGCAGATTCAAGCTCTGCTATCGCTTCTGTATCTGCTAAGATCGAATCAGCGGCTCAAAAGTTAATATAGTTATATGTTAAATAATATAATAGATTTTTATTTAAAATCTCACCCGGTTACTATAAGTGTACTAGCTTTGCTGGCAGTATATTTCATAGTATTAAACTGGGTATTTTTCTACCGCTATTTTTCTCTTAACACGTGGCTAAAAAGCGAGAGTGCTTCACTAGAATCACTCTTGCTTGGTGCTACAAAAGTTAATGAGAACTCTTTTTTAAATAACTTTGTAAAATCATCAAATTTTATTTCAAAAGAAGTTCTGCAACTTGGGCAGCTGGCAGCAACAAAAGAATCAACTAAAGGGCTTGCCGTACTCTCTGTATTCGCGTCTACTACACCTTTTATAGGACTGTTCGGTACAGTTGTTTCTATCCTTGATACCTTTACACATATCGGGCAAGCAAGCGGAAGTATGTCAATCATATCCAGCGGTGTTTCAGATGCACTCGTTGCAACTGCCGCAGGTATATTTGTAGCGATCTTCTCCTACACATATCACCAGATATTAAAACGTTTAGCGTACGATATAACAAACCATATTCAGATGCAAAGTGATGCACTTCTAGCACGTAAGGTATAAGATGTTGTACGATTGGGATGAAAAGCCTGAACTAAACATCACACCTTTGGTTGATGTGATGCTCGTACTGCTAGCGATACTTATGGTGATCGCTCCAAATATCGTTTTTGAAGAGAATATCAAACTGCCTCAAGGTTCAACTACTAAACAGATCTCAAAAATTCCGCCTGTTCATATAACAATAGATAAAGAGAAAAACATTCAGATTAATAAAGAAAATTTTTTACTCAGCGGATTTCGTGATAATTTCTATCTTTATGCAAATAAGTTAGACAAAAAAGCGACAGTTCTTATTAGTGCGGATAAGAGTTTGGACTACGGCATTGTTATGTCTATATTAGCAGCTGTAAAACAGGCTGGCTTTACTGAGGTTTCTTTAGCGACAAATGGTTAAGGACGAGAAGTACTTTTATATCAGTGGTGCGATATCACTTACGATATTTTTTATATTCCTTGCTCTGTTTGCAATTCTACTTTTTCACAACGTCTCAAGCAAACATTATGCACTCAAAAAAGACAAATATATCTCAATCTCACTTACGACACCTGTAGTCACTAAAAATACTGTACAAAAAAAAGTATCTCAAGATCTCACGACTCCGGCAAGTACAAGCGGTAAAGATGTAGATGTCAATGATCTCTTTAGTGATGTGTGGACGCAAAAGATAGACCATACAAAATCGAAACCGAAAAAAGTAAACTCAAAACGGATTCAAGAGATAGCTAAAAGGGTAAAAACAAGCAAAAAGAACAAAGTTGATTCGATCAGTGAAAAAGTACAAAATATCAATGCCAACAACAGACAAGAACAGCAAAGCAGCTCCAGCGGAGATGAAGTTAATCAATATTTGGCTAAAATTCAGGCATTGGTATATGAAAATTTTTCACCACCGATCAATTCTGAGGGCAATGTTGTAAAAATCGTTATAGAGCTTGATCCGATCGGTAAAATGTTGGATTTTAGAGTTTTAAACTACTCATCTAACGATGCACTCAACAGTGAAGCGGACAAGATGAAACGTAGGCTCGCTCGTATTATTTTTCCAAAAAACCCGGAAAATCGCTCACAAAGGGTGATTATAAATTTGATTCCAGAGAATAAGGAGTAGTTGTGAAGATACTATTTTCACTCTTAATTGCATTCACTTTATCGTTTGCAAACGACGCAACAATAGATGTTGTTAAAAAGGTTGATTCCCTGCCGTCACTAGCGGTAGAGGATGCATCGATCAACTATGATGACAGTTTTAGATTACAGGTTTTTAAATCTATAGTAGCTGATCTAAATGTGATCTCAGTATTTAATGTTGACAGACACCATAGAGTTGCCAACTTTAACGATACGGATGTACTTGTTGAAAATAAAGATACAAACTATGTACTCAGATATAAGATGTCTGAAGATGACAATGGTGCTTTAAATATCGCGATTAAACTGATAAGTAATGATGAAGAAGTGTTTGTAAAACGCTATAAAGTAAGCAAAAAACAGCTTTATGTATTTGTATCCCATGCCATTGCTTATGATATCAATGAGTATATGGGTGAAGACTCAGTTGAGTGGATGAAGAGAAAAGTGATCTTTACACGTATTGTCGGACCGAAACAGAGTGAAATCGTAATCTCCGACTATACGCTTCGTTATCAGCATGTTATTGTCAAAGGTGGTTTCAATGTATTTCCTAAATGGGCAGATCGTGCACAAAAAGGTTTTTACTATACATCTTTAGATGCAAAACCTACGCTAAAGTTTGTAGATATTAGAACGGCCAAGATCGAATCGGTTATCTCTTCAGACGGTATGATGGTTTGTTCAGATGTAAGCCCGGACGGTAAAAGTCTTCTGTTGACAATGGCACCGAGTGGTCAGCCGGATATCTATAAGTATAACGTGGCAAAAAAAACATATAAACGTCTTACCAGATACAGAGGTATAGATGTAAATGCACAGTTTATGGGAAGAGATAAGATCGTATTTATCTCATCAAGACTCGGGTATCCAAATGTTTTTTCTAAAAAACTTGACACTAACGAGATTGAGCAGCTTGTTTATTACGGTAAAAACAACTCTGCTTGTACTGCTCACGGAGATTATGTAGTATATAAAGCGAGAGAAAGTTCAAACAGCTTTAGCCCAAATACTTTTAATCTGCATCTGATCTCGACAAAAACAGATTTTATCAGACGTTTAACTGCAACTGGAATCAATGAATTCCCAAGGTTCTCAAAAGATGGTGATGCTATCATTTTTATCAAAAACTATAAAAACCAGAGTGCAATCGGAATAATGAGATTAAAATATAATAAAAATTACCTCTTCCCTCTAAGATATGGCCGTGTTCAGTCTATGGATTGGTAACAATTAATATTTTTTTGCTATAATAATTGAAATTTATATTTTCAAAGGATTCAAGAGATGAAAAGTTTATTACTTTCTAGTGTAGCTGCGGCACTTTTAGTATTTAGTGGGTGTAGTTCAAAAGAACCGGCAGTTGATTCTGCAGCACAAAGCGCTACTGAACAACCAGCTCAAGAGGTAGAAGCTCCGGCAACTGAAACTGTTGCAGCAGAAGATACTGTAGTTGACAATACAAGTGAAAGCTCTGGTATGAGTATGTATGAAGTTGAAGGTAAATTACCGACTATCTATTTTGACTTTGATAAGTTTAATATTAAATCTGCTGAGCAAACAAAAATTGTTTCTGCTGCAGAATTAGGAAAAACCGGAGCAAAAGACTATAGTGTAAAACTAGAAGGTAATTGTGATGAGTGGGGAAGTGACGAGTACAACTTCGCTTTAGGTTTAAAACGTACAGATTCTGTTAAAAAAGCTTTAGTAGCCGAAGGTATCGATCCATCTCGTGTATCTATGGTAAGTTATGGTGAAAGTAACCCTGTTTGTACTGACAAAACTAGAGAGTGCTGGGCGAAAAACCGTAGAGTAAACTTCAAACTTCTTCCATAAGTTTTCTCAATGAAATGCAGTACAACAATTATATTGCTAAGTGCTGCGATCTCTCTTTCTCTTAACTGTGCCGAGCCGTCAGCGTTTGGTGCAGGAGATCTTACAAGTGATAAACCGTACGGTTTAACTCCAGATGAAAAAGTAATATTAGAGACTAAGAACAAACTAAAAAAAGTTGATCTTAGTACAAAAACTCATGCTTCACAGTTGGATTCATTAAGGGAAAGAATTGATGGACTTCAAGGGATCGTAGAGGCACTTAGCAGAAAATCTCATAATAATAAAGTAGCACTCCATAAGTTGACGGAGCAAAATAAGTCTGCAGATGAAAGTGAGCAGGAATACCAAAAAAGACTCTCTACTTTGGTGCAGGAGAATGCAGTCAATATAGAGAAGGTGCAGACTCAGATCTTAGAACTTTCCAAAACAGTTGATCAGATCAATGCAAACTATGTGTCTAAAGAGGAGTTTAACGCTTTAGTTGAAGATATAAATCAGTTCAAAACCCTTGTGGGCAAAGAGTTGAAAAACGGTGGTCCTAAAGCTACAAAGATATCAAGCCCGGAACTTTATAACGATGCGAAAAAGAACTTTGACAAAAAGTACTATACGAAAGCGATTGAACAGTATAGTGAACTTATAAAAAGACACTATAAACCGGCATATTCTCATTATATGATAGGTGAGATGTGGTATAAGAGAAAAGATTACGGCAAAGCGATCTCTTACTTTAAAAAGTCATCGAAACTGTATTCGAAAGCTTCTTATATGCCGAAGTTAATGTTGCATACGGCGATCTCCATGGATAAAACAGGAGACAAAGCACATGCACAATCTTTTTACAATGCAATAATTAAAAAGTATCCAAACTCAAAAGAGGCAGTTCAAGCGAAAAAACTGTCGAATTAATATTTTTATGTTAGAATCACGAAATTTTATTATACAAAGGTTAAGTAATGGCAATTGAAGCAAATCAAATCGTATCTATTGAATATGAGGTACGTGACGGAGATACAGTAGTAGACAGTAATGTTGGTGCGGCTCCATTAGTATTTATGTTTGGAAAAGGTCAGATCATCCCTGGATTAGAAAACGGGATCAAAGATATGGCAATCGGTGATAAAGGTGATGTTTTAGTACAACCTGCTGACGCGTACGGTGAGTATAACCCGGAAGCTACTCAAGAGGTTCCAAAAGAGCAATTTGCCGGAATCGATCTTCAAGAGGGTATGACACTTTATGGTCAGGGTGAAGATGGTTCTACTGTACAGGTAATCGTAAAAGAGATCAAAGATGCAGCAGTAGTTATCGATTTTAACCACCCTTTAGCTGGAAAAAGTTTAATGTTCTCTGTAACTATTAACAATGTAAGAGATGCATCTGCTGAAGAAGCGATGACGGGTATCCCTGAAGAGAACAAGCCTGCTGAAGACGCTTGTTGTGGTACTGGTGGCGGCAGCGGCTGTGGATGTCACTAATTTCGTAACAGCTTCTGAAGCATCGTCTCAAGCTTTTAAAACAGCGACACTGTTAAAATCGCTTACGATCAATGCCCTTATTATGGGCGAAAACGGTGTAGGTAAAAGAACATTGGCTTCTTTTATCTTACCAAATGCAACGGTTATAGAGGGATCGAATTATGAAGAGCTTCTACAACAGATAGAGAGTTCTGATCAGCTTATCATAACCGACATTGAAAACTTTCCCAATATAAAACTTTTAAGCGAAACGATCAAAGAACAAAAAACCAGAGTGATAGCTACCTCTAGGCAATCGTTTAGCAATGAGTATATAGATGAACTATTTAGTGTAAAATTTGACATTCCGCCATTAGTAAACAGAGAAGAGGATGTTCAAGAGCTTATAGAGATTTTTGTAGAAGATGCCGTGAAGTTGTTTGGCGGTGAAAACAGATTTGATATAAAAAACTTCAAACCGGATTTATCAGATAATGCTAATTCTTTAAGACGACAAGTGATGATCGACTATCTGCTTCAAGATATCGGCGATAAAGAGTTGATGGGGATCATAGAAAACTACCTCTTTGATAAACTTGGAACAAACAGTGATTATAGAAACAATTTGTACCTTTACGAAGTACCTCTTATTAGAGCAGGTCTTGCAAAGTACAAGTCACAATTACAATTATCTGATAGATTAGGGTTAAACCGAAATACATTAAGAAAAAAAATAGCTGAAAATAAAGAGTATCTAGAAGGAGATAAATAATGAGTAAAATAGCAATGATTTTTGCAGGGCAGGGAAGCCAGGCAGTTGGAATGGGAAAAGATTTTTATGAAAATTCTGAACTTGCACGCGAAATGTTTGAAAAAGCAGGAGAGAGAATCGGAGTAGATTTTAAAGAACTGATTTTCGAAGAGAATGAAAAGCTTAATGAAACTGCATATACGCAGCCTGCTATTTTATTGGTACAGATGATCGCATACAAACTTTTTAAAAAGGCTTGTCCTGAGGTTAAAGCTGAACTATTTTTAGGTCACTCTTTAGGTGAATTTTCGGCACTTTGTGCAAGCGGTGCGATTGACTATGTAGATGCAGTAGAGTTAGTACACAAACGTGGTTCTTTCATGCAAGAAGCGTGTTCAGATATCGAAGCGGGTATGATGGCGATTGTCGGTTTAGACGACGGGGCAGTTGAGAAGATCTGTGCAGACGCGCAAAAAGATGGAAAGAAAGTTTGGCCTGCAAACTATAACCAAGACGGGCAGCTTGTTGTAGCGGGACTCAAACCTGATCTTGCTTCACTTGAACAAACATTTAAAGATGCGGGTGCAAAGAGAGCACTGCTTTTAAATATGTCTGTAGCTTCCCACTGTGAACTTTTAGCTCCTGCAGTTGAAAAGTTAGGTGCTATGATGGAAGATATGGTAGCAGACAAGTTTGAAGCGCCTATCATCTCTAACGTTACAACAAAACCGTATGCTTCAAAAGTTGAAGCTATCGATCTTTTACAAGAGCAGCTTACATCTCCTGTAAAATACAAGCAGTCGATCCAAGCGGTTGCAGGCAAATTAGATTTAGCAATCGAATTCGGTAACGGTGTGGTATTAAAAGGTCTTAACAGAAGAATTGCAAAAGAGTTAAAAACTCTTAACATCTCTGATATGGCTTCACTTGAAAAAGTAAAAGAGGAAATCTGCTCGTAGATGAAAATAACCCTCGCTCAAACATCTCCTAAGTTAAGCAGAAAGAACTTAGAAGATGTTATCTCCATTATTAAAACTGTACAGTACAGTTCTGACCTGATCGTATTTCCCGAGCTGAGTCTCAGCGGCTATATGCTTCAAGATAAACTGAGTGAAGATGCTTGGCATCTTGATGAGCTTCAAGAGCTTGCAGAACTCAGTCACGATATAGATATAGTTATAGGTGCTGCCATAAAAGATGGTGTTTTATTTAGAAATACAGCTTTATACTTTAGTGGCGGTGAGCTGCTCTCTAAACATATAAAAGTACATCTGCCAAACTACGGAATGTTTGAGGAAGCGCGTTATTTTGAAGATGGCGACAAGTTTGAAGCATTTGATGTAGATGGTAAAACTGTTTCTATGTTGGTGTGTGAAGATGTATGGCATGAGAATGTACACCGGGAGATCATAGCACTTGATCCAGACTTTATTATAGTACTTGTTGCATCACCTGCACGAGGTTTTAGTGACGATGGTTTAGTGATAGAGGATAAGTGGTACAAGATCATCAATGAACTTTCAACTGAATCAGATTCAAAACTAATTTTTGTCAATCGTGTTGGTTTTGAAGATGGTTTAGGCTTTTGGGGCGGCAGTTGTATAGTTGATCGCGGGAAGAGGGTAGCACAGCTTCCACGGTTTAAAGAACAAATAGAAACATTCGAGGTATAAGATGAAGATAGCAATTATGGGAGCTATGCCTGAAGAGGTAGCACCGATTTTAAAAGCATTAGGTGAGTACAAAACGACAGAGTATGCGGGGAATAAATACTATGAATCGAACTATAAAGGTATCGATGTAGTTGTAGCGTATTCAAAGATAGGAAAGGTGTTTTCAACACTTACTGCAACTACTTTGATTGAACATTTTGGATGTGACAAACTTCTTTTCAGCGGAGTAGCAGGGGCTGTAAATCCTGAACTGAAAGTCGGTGATTTGGTAGTTGCTACAAAACTCTCACAACACGATCTTGACATATCGGCATTTGGGCATCCGTATGGCTTTGTACCAGAAGGCGACGTATATGTAGAAGCTGATCTTGACTTGATATATATCAGTAAAAAAGTTGCCGAGAGTTTAGGCAAGAGTGTCCGTGAGGGTATCATTGCAACAGGGGACCAGTTTGTAGCAGACGAAGAGAGAAAAAACTGGATCGGCACTACATTCGGAGCAGATGCTCTTGAGATGGAGGGTGGAAGCGTTGCCGTAGTGTGTAAAGCTTTAGATGTTCCATTTTTTATCCTACGTGCTATCAGTGATGCAGCAGATATGGATGCCAGCTTCTCTTTTGACGAGTTCTTAGAGACAAGTGCTATTGAGTCTGCAGAGTTTGTGATGAAAATGATGGATGAGATCGTCAAATAATGGGTATAAAACTATCTAAAAAAATAATGTCTAAGCTCGGTAAAACAAATGCCGAATTTGGACTGATAGAAGAGGGTGACAAGATCCTTGTCGGTCTTAGCGGCGGTAAAGACTCACTAACGCTTGTACACGCTTTAAAAGAGCAACAACGCCGTGCACCTTTCAAGTTTGACTTTGTAGCCGTTACAGTTACTTACGGGATGGGTGAAGACTACTCCAACCTTATTGCACATTGTAAAGAGTATGAGATACCGCATGTACTAAAAGAGACAGAGACCTATGAACTTGCAAAAGAGAAGATTCGAAAAAACTCCTCTTTTTGTAGTTTCTTCTCACGGATGAGAAGAGGTTATCTTTATACTGCAGCAAAAGAGCTAGGGTGCAATAAGGTTGCCTTGGGACATCATCTCGATGATGCTGCAGAGAGCTTTTTTATGAACTTTATCTATAATGGTCAGATGCGCTCTTTAGCTCCAAAATATACAGCTGAGAACGGTTTGATAGTTATACGACCGTTAATCCAGATGCGTGAGCGTCAACTTCGTGCTTTTGTAGTAGACAATGAGATAGAAGCTATAGGTGATGAAGCGTGTCCTGCAATGCGTTTTGACGTCAAAATGCCATATGCCAGAGCAAATACAAAAGAGATGCTTGCAAAGATGGAAAAAGAGCATCCGCAGCTTTTTACTTCATTAAATGCAGCATTTAAAAATATAAGTTTTGATAGTTTTTTTCTAAACGAGGAAAAGAAATAAATTGAAGGTTTTAAAGTAGAGTCAAAAACTCTACTTTGGGTGTTCTAAGAGTAACTCTTAGAAATCACCGATTGCAGCACGCGCAGGAACACCTTCCATTGCAGCTTTTACTTTAAGTGCAGCCTCTAACATTGCAGGTGGAAGTTTTTTCCCACCGTGAATAGCTAAAGTCATATCCATAGATACTAAAAATCTGTCACCGTTTCCATACTCTACCAGCATAATTCTACATGGCATAAAACCACCGTACCATCTTGAGTAGTTAAGGAAAACTTTCGCAGTTGTTAAGTTACAAAGTGAGAAGATCTCAGCATGTTTTACTTCATCACCTTTAGCATCCTCTTTTGTATACATTTTAGTATGACCTGTGAGTCTCATATTGTACTCTTCTGTTAAAGCAGTAATAGACTCAGCTACCTCTTCATTAGAGATATCCTCATCAACTTTCCACTCAAGCATCATAGCACGTGCTGGATCACCGTGTTCAACAACTTTTGTAAACATGTTGTCGTATGCCGGCATAGCCTTGTCATCAAGACCCCATTGACCTGTCATTGCAGTCCAACCCATATGCATAGTTGAACAACCTGTTGTTAAAAATGATAAACCTGTTGCTAATAAAACAGCGATTATACTCTTTTTCATAAATACCCCTATATATTTAATTTTGGAAATTAAGAGTATATTTTACTCATATAATATAAAACTAGTTTTAAAGTATTACAAAGTTTTCACAAATTAATCTAAGGTGTAGATAACTGCGGTATTTGCGAGAAGATCGTGGAGAGAACGTTTATCTTTTCTAAATATTATTATAAGAAAACCTAATCCAAGGGAAAGAATAGAGGGAATATAGCCTAAGGATCTGGTTATTGCTTGCTTATTTGAAATATCCTCAAAATTTTGCGCATCAACAACTTTAATATTGACAACTTTTTTTCCGGGTGTAGCCCCTTTGAATTTTTCCCAAAAAAGTATAGTAACAACTAAAATAGAGATCTCAAAGATGAGTTCCCAGGTAAAAGATGTTTGCGGTTGATTGTCTAAAGCGTGTGGATTACCGCTCATCGCCAATTGGAGGTTTTGTTGGTAGACGCTAAAGTCAAACCATTCTCCGCCGCTAATCATATAGATAACTATACCGATTGGCAGAGCGAGAAAGAAGGTATCTAAAAGTGAAGCGAGAAATCTTATACCGAAGCCGGCGTATCGTACTTCACTTTTTTTCATTGTTATACGTGGTAGTTCGGAGCTTCTTGTGTAATGATAACATCATGAACGTGAGATTCTTTAAGTCCGGCTGATGTGATCTCAACAAACTCTGATTTATCCCAGAATGCTTCGATGGTTTCACTTCCGCAGTATCCCATAGATGAACGAAGACCACCCATCATTTGATGTACAATACCTGAGATGCTTCCTCTAAAAGGTACACGTCCTTCGATCCCTTCAGGAACAAGTTTGTCAGCTGCAGTTCCCTCTTGGAAATATCTGTCGTTTGAGCCTTTTTGCATAGCACCTATACTTCCCATACCACGGTATGATTTGTATTGGCGACCTTGGAACATGATAGTCTCACCCGGTGATTCTTCCGTACCCGCTAAAAGTGAACCGGCCATAATACAGCTAGCACCTACTGCTAAAGCTTTTGCGATGTCACCTGAGTATTTGATACCACCATCAGCGATGATAGGTACTCCGTGTTTTCTAGCTTCTGTTGCACACTCATCTATTGCAGAGATTTGAGGCACACCGACACCTGCTACAACTCTTGTTGTACAGATAGAACCAGGTCCAATACCGACTTTTACACCGTCCACACCAGCTTCGATAAGTGTTTTTGTCGCTTCAGCCGTTGCTATGTTTCCTGCGATTACTTCTACTGCCAGTGTTTTTTTGATCTCTTTTACGGTATCGATGATCCCTTTAGAGTGACCGTGAGCAGAGTCAAGAACAAGTACGTCCGCACCTGCATCTACTAAAGCTTTTGCACGGTCAAGCTGGCCAACACCGATAGCTGCACCAACTACTAGACGACCGAAGTCATCTTTGTTTGAGTTTGGATACTCGATACGTTTTTTGATATCTTTGATAGTAACAAGGCCTTTGAGGAATCCTTCATCATCAACGATAGGGAGTTTTTCGATCTTGTTTTGGTGCATAATATCTGCAGCTTCATCAAGGTCAATACCTTGTTTTGCAGTGATTAAAGGCATAGCAGTCATCACTTCAGATACAAGTTTCTTCATATCTTTTTCAAATCTCATATCACGATTTGTAAGAATACCTAGAAGTTTGTTGTGACCGTCTACAACAGGTACACCAGAAATTTTAAACTCTTTCATAAGAGACTCTGCTTCTGCAAGGTTTGCATCCGGATGCACATAGATAGGATCGATGATGATCCCGCTTTCAGATTTTTTTACTTTTTTTACTTGCTGGCATTGTGATTCGATATCCATGTTTTTGTGAACGATACCAATACCGCCGAGTCTTGCCATAGCGATAGCTGCACGATACTCAGTTACGGTATCCATAGCTGCTGAAACCATAGGAATTTTTAAAGTTATATTACGTGTTAATTTTGTTTCAAGAGATACTTCTTTTGGAAGGACTTCAGAATATTGTGGTACCAATAGTACATCTTCAAATGTGAGGGCGCGTTTACGAATTCTCATAAGGTTTCCTTTGCAGATAAAATGGTTGTATTTATAAAGTTTCGCATTATATCTTTTTTGTTGTTAAAAAGAGGTAAAACAATTACTATTTTTTCTTTCTGAAAAGGTGATAGTTTTCAGCTTCAAGCATCTCTTCGATATAACCGACGACACATTTTGAACATTCTGTCCAGATACCTGAGGGGAGGCGAACTTCAAGTTTGTTCTTTTCACGAAGTTTGATGATCTTTTTCGGTGTTAAAATTTTTGTAACAGGAGAGAAGTCCACATCGGTGAGATCGACATCTTTTTTGTAGTAGCAAGTTTGTTTTTTAAAGTTTCCCCAACCGGGTACACCATCTTCTGTATAAGGCACTTCATAACCGTTTTTAAAGCTTACCATCATTTTGTAGTAAGAGTCCGCAAAAACAGCAGTCACTTTACCCGGACCGAAAACAAGCCCGTAAACTTTATCTTTTACTTTTACTTTGTCGAAATACGCCATCGTCTACCCCTTTAGTTGTAGTTTAGCTCTTTTTCCAGGCTGAGAGCCCCGTCAAAAAGTGTTTGTTCATCATACGCTTTAGCGATTAGCTGCAGCCCGACAGGCATCCCTTCGCCGTTTTTCATCACAGGGAGTGAAATGGCAGGAAGACCAGCAAGGTTTACGCTGATAGTATACAGATCACTTAGGTACATATCCATCGGGTTTGCAAGCTCTCCAAATTTTGGAGCTACACTCGGTGCAACAGGTGAAAGGATAAGATCTACATCTTCAAAAACTCTTGCATACTCCTCTTTGATGATATGTCGTGTTTTTTGCGCTTTTACATAGTAAGCTTCGTAGTACCCGCTGCTTAGAACAAAGTTACCAAGCAAGATACGTCTTTTTACTTCATCACCGAAACCTTCACTTCTTGTTTGAATAAATGTATCTTCAAGATTTCTCCCTTCTACACGGTTACCGTAGCGGATACCGTCGTAACGGGCAAGGTTTGTAGTAGCTTCTGCAGTTGCCGTAATATAATAAGCCGAGATGTCGTACTTTGCATCCATCAGCTCTTTCTCTACGATCTCATGTCCTGCTGCTTTGAGTGATTCGATCGCAAGTTTGTAGGCATTTTTTATATCTGGACTTGCGTTTTTGATATATTTTGGAAGTACTGCGATTCTTAGTTTTTTAGTTGCGTGCGGCTCAATGAGAACCTTGTCTTCTTTTAAGGCATTTGTAGAGTCTTTTTCGTCGCTTCCGCTGATGATGTTGTATAAAATAGCAGCATCTTCTACGTTTTGCGTCATAGGCCCGATCTGATCAAGACTTGAAGCATATGCACCCAGACCATAACGGCTAACTCTTCCGTAGGTCGGTTTCATCCCTACGATTCCACAATAAGCTGCAGGCTGACGGATCGAACCACCCGTATCGGATCCAAGTGCTGCGATCGCAAGGCCTGCTCCAACTGCCGCTGCACTTCCGCCTGAACTTCCGCCGGGAACGCGATCAGCTGCATGAGGGTTGAGTGTCTTTCCATAGAAGCTTGACTCTGTCGTAGAACCCATCGCAAACTCATCCATATTTGTCCTGCCAAATGGGCTTAGACCCGCTTCAAGCATTTTGTTGATTACGGTTGCATTATACGGAGCGGTATAACCTTGAAGGATCTTAGATGCTGATGTTACCGACCAGTTCTTTACTTGGATGTTGTCTTTGACGGCGATAGGGATCCCCTCACCGAAATCTTCTACATCGATATAAGCATTTAGATCTTTATTTTCTGCAATTTTTGTCTTGAGTTCATTTTTTAAATTTGTTAGTTCTTCTTTTGAGAGATTTAAGGCTTCTTTTAATGTGATCATCAAACTTCCTATGAGCGTAAAATAATTTTCTGTATTATACCTAATGTTGATTATTTTTTTATTAGAGTTGCTTTTGTGAGTTTGGCGGATTGACAAAATAGCGCATGTTAATATTTTGAAGTTGTTGGTTCCAACCAATAAAAACTGTTTTTTCATCTACCTCTAAGCTGGTGTACTTTTCTACAAAATAATGACGCATAATATTGGAAATATCATGATCTTTTGCGACGTTTGCGATCCAGATAAAACCTGTTTTTTTGAGTAAGGGGACCTCTTTTCTGCTACGCATTATATCCCTCAGTTCTGTTTCAATTGCCGGATAATCGTCAAAACTTGAAAAGTTGGAGATCTCTATAATAGCTTGCAGATCTTCATCTTCTACAACTTTTTTCCAGCGGTCCCCCGGGTATTTTTCCGAAAACG
Source organism: Candidatus Sulfurimonas kebritensis (assembly GCA_047689515.1). Classification (GTDB taxonomy): domain Bacteria; phylum Campylobacterota; class Campylobacteria; order Campylobacterales; family Sulfurimonadaceae; genus Sulfurimonas; species Sulfurimonas kebritensis. The sequence continues at coordinate 6,821 of JBEWQA010000001.1, read as the reverse complement.
TAAAACCGCTATAACTTGTTTTGGATGAGACTCCAAAAGAGACACTTTGGATATACTCGGGTGCATTTGCGTGTAAAAAATTTATAGTTTTTTCTGAATGTGTAGCGTTGGAAAAACCATTTTGATCGAAAAACTCTATCTCATTAAGTGCGGCTAAAGCAGCATCGTCTTTCACACGGTTTTGGTCGTGGACTATTTTTATAGGGTAGTTTTCTATATAAGAGAGTGTGTCACCTGAGAGTAAAGAATCTTTGATCTCTTTGATAATTTTATCCATTTATGTCGCCTTGTGCATTGGTGAATTTGAGGGGTATAAAACTTTTCCTGAAGGGACAACCAAAGCCGAAGTTTTCAGGTGCACCTCCTGATCATCAAAAAAGATGTGTGCTTTAAATGATTTGAGTACATTACTCTTCTCGACACCGCCGAGGAAAAAAGCCTCATCGACGTAAACACCCCAGTCTCTTAATGTTTTGATCACACGCATATCTGCAGGGGAGTTTCTTGCTGTAACTATTGCGATCCTGACGGGAGAGTATTCCACTTTCATCGGAAGGCGCTCTTGAAGCTTTGAGAGCTTTTTCAAAAAATTTGCAAAAGGACCTTCGTTCATAGGGATATTTTGGGAGTTTTGCTCGTTGTCGTGAAATGCTTTGATCCCTTTTTGTTTATATACAAGCTCACTCGATTCATCAAATATAACTGCATCCCCGTCAAATGCGATCCGTACCTGATCCTCGGGAATATCACACTTGTACTGCGGCGGAATTGAGAGTACTGCCGAGGCACAGGCCCCGCTGTCGATCACTTGCTGGGCATCTCTTTCGTTCGTGGTCAAAAAGAGATCTACGTCAAATGCTTCTATATAGTCGGCACTCGGCTCTCCCGCAGTAAATGCAGAACGGGAGATATTTAGCTTGTTTTCTCTGATCGAGTTGAGGACTCTGATCCCTGTTTCTGGAGAGTTTCGCGACATAACGACCACCTCTACTAAAGGGGCTTCATTTTTGTCTTGATACTTATTGAGATTGAGCAGAGCGTTTATAAGGGGAAAACCGATCCCCTCAGCGAGTACTTCATCTTCACGCTCAAGCATATGCTCTCTATAAAGTTCTATTGCATGGTCGGGATTCTCTTCGTAAGCATCTTGAAAAAGCTTATCAGACTCCGAGAGATCAAACAAAGCTGTAGCTGAGATACCGATAACAAGCGTCTCTTTTAAGTTTAACGGCAAAATATCCCCTTGTGAAAATTTCTTCTCAAGGATTATAGCAAAAAATATAAGCTTCTAATCTCCGTAATGTGTCCACATCCTTAGAACGCGGACCACTTTTTCTTTCTCTTTTACTTCATAGATGATTCTATGGTGGTGGTTGATGCGGCGTGAAAAAGTGTTTTGCAGATTGCCCATCAGTTTCTCAAACGAAGGGTGTTGTTTAAAGGGATCGACTTTAAGGACCTCTATAAGTTTTTTAGTTTTCTCGGCAAGGTTGGAGCCTGTAAGCTTTTTTGCATCTTTGAGTGCATGGTGTGAAAAGAGAACTTTGTAGTTTACCATTCGATATCCTCACTAAAAGCACTGTCTTCCAACTCCATAACTTCATGAATAGAAGCTATAAGGTCCGGGATGGAGTTGAGGTAATCCAACTCTTGAAGAGTATCACTTTGTTCGTTGAGGTTTTCATCTTCGAGTTTATCTATATTATCTGCCATTTTACTGCCCATAAATAAATAGTATTTTGCTGTTTATTATATCATACTTGAACTCTGCGTATGTTTTACCATATCATCGATTTTATACTGAAGATACTCTGGAAGTCCCGGAATTTTTAAGTCCAGAAAACCTTCGACAACAAGGTTTCTTGCATCATCTTCGCTGATCCCTGAAGCCATAAGGTAGGCAAGCATCTCCTCTGAGATCATCCCCACGCTTGCTTCATGGGAGAGTTCAAGGTTGGGATCGTTAGCGACAAGTTCTGGTATGGCATGGATCTGACTCTTATCGAGCATAAGACCGTTACACGACATAGTTCCTTTTGCACCCGCTTTGTCACCTGTGATTTTCCCCCGTACGATAATATCTCCACCGTCTGCGACTGAACGGCTGACAATGTTTGCAACCGCTCCGCTGCCTTGCAAAACAGCCTCGGAGCCAAGATCAAGTGTTGAGCCTTTTGGTGCATACACTACCGAGTAAAATTCACCGAGACCCCCTTCGTCTATATAGGCAGTTGGGTTCATCTGTATCTTTTTGACTTTGCTCATAGCTATATAGTTTGAGACAAATTTGGCATTTTTCCCTATCTTTGCAGCACTTCGAGGGTAGACTTCCACCTCACTCCCCCAGCTGTGGATCATGGTAGTTGTAAGGAGTGAACCCTCCTCTAAAAAATACTCACTCACACCTAAATGTTTGCCGTTTTTAATATGTGCATTAGAAGTACATCCGCTGATCAAGTGGAGCTGTGAGTTTTTTTCGCATATAACTATGTTGTGGGTCATCTGTGTAAAATCGCTGTTGTTTATAAGATAGCAGGTTTGTACGGGGAGAATTATGTTTTTTCCCTCTTTGACACGGATAAAATAACCGAGTTTGTTCTGGTTTTCATATACCTGTTTTACATACTCGTCTTTATCTTTTGGTACCAAAGAGAAAAGTTTCTCTTTGAGCCACTCATATTTTTCCAGCGCTATATCTATGGGCAGTAGTTCGAGATCATCATTTGGGTTTGTACTTTTTACAACATTTTTATTTGATGCCAAAAAAGAACTGCCGGTATCTTTCTCATCTGTTAGGCCTACATTTCTAAGAGCATCTAACATAGAGTTGTCTAGTTTTTTATCTTCCATCTCTTAGCCTTTATTGATTTGTCTCATCACTCCGCTAAAACCGTTACTTCTTATCTGGGCCATCATCTTTTTTGGCTCATCTGAACTGACAATCTTCCCATCTATGATCATATGTCCTACATCAGCATCTATATAATCGAGTATATACCCTGTATGTGTAATGATAAGAGCAGATTTTTTCTTGGTGTTTGAGCTTTGATCGTAGTCAACTATATCGTTTATCGCTTTTGAGATAATCGCAATATTTTCCAGATCTACTCCCGACTCGGGCTCATCGATCAAAACAAGCTGGGGATTTTGGGCATAGAGTTTTAGGATCTCAGCTCTTTTCAGCTCTCCGCCGGAAAATCCGGTGTTTAGATCTCTGTTTAAAAACTCTGTGAGATCAAGTTTTTTTATCTCATCTTCAAGATTTTTAGAGTTGTTGATCTTGTTTAGAAATTTTGAGAGGCTTACACCGTGGACTGCAGGAGGGTGTTGAAAGGAGAGGGCGATGCCGCCTCTTGCGATTGCATCGGTTTTCATACCGTTGATCTTCTCTGCGTTAAACTCAATTAAGCCCTCTTTTATATCGTAGCCGGGAAGATTCATAATGGTAGAGAGGAGGGTGGACTTTCCTGAACCGTTTGGACCAAAGAGGATATGAACCTCACCCTCTTTGATGTTTAGGTCAAGCCCTTTGAGTATCTGCTTCCCTTCAACTTCAACATGCAAGGATGATATATTAAGAACCGTTTTTTTCATGATCTAAGCCCTTTCTTAGATTATAACTATTTTTTATGAAAAAATCTATGGTTCATTTTTTTTTGTCGGTTGACGATTAAGAAAAATAATCTCCACAACCAATATTAATATCATACTGACAGCTGCAATGGCGACAACAAAAAAATCGGAAGTTAATTTGAAGTAGATAAATCCGATCAATACTATAAAATCCAGTATAATTGCTATTGTTAAAATCCAAATATTTGCATCGACTTCTTTGCGAAGATATCGTAATACACCCCAGTGAATTGCAATATCCATCACTAAATAAAAGATGATTCCTAACGATGCAATGCGTGAGAGATCGAAAAATATTGTCAATACTATACCAAGAGCTACAGTGTAAACTAGAGTGTGTTTTTGAATAGTTCCCGGCATACCGAAGTGGCTATGCGGTACCAACTTCATATCTGTAAGCATAGCAAGCATTCTCGATACAGCAAAGATACTGGCAATAACACCGCCTGCAGTTGCCACTATCGCAAGTAATACTGTAAACCAGAGTCCAAAATCCCCTAATACCGGTTGTGCAGCTGCAGCCAATGAATAATCACGAGTGGCAATAATTTCACTGATTGACAGATTGTTAGCTACAGCAAACCCCACCAAAGTGTAAATGATAACACATAAAACAATAGAGATCATAATTGCACGTCCCACATTGCGGTGAGGGTCTTTTAACTCTGAACCGCTGTTGGTAATTGTGGTAAAACCTTTAAATGCGAGAATTCCAAGTGCCGTCGCACCGAGAAAGCCACTTAATGTCAGATCTGGTGTTTGCACAGAAAAATCTATAGCTAATGTATCGCTTAACCATAAGCCAATTCCACCAAAAAGGATGATACCGCCTAGCTTGATAAAACCGATGAATGATGCGATCCCTTCGATAATACGATTTTGAAACAGGTTGATTATGAAGGCTACAACTAAAAGTCCAACACCAAGCCCTGGAATTAAAATATTAGAGTTACTGGTATCGATAAGTTGAACGGTATAGGAACCAAATGTACGTGCCAAAAAGCTTTGTGCAATCACCATGGAAAAGTACATTAGTAAAGCATTAAAAGCAGTTGGTAAAGTACTTCCGTAAGCCTTATGTAAATACATGCCTATTCCACCGGCAGAAGGGTAGGTATTAGACAGTTTTATGTATGAATAAGCACCAAAAGCAACGACCAAGGCAGCTGAGAGAAATGCCAAAGGGAATAGTACACCGGACATCTGTGCCATCTGACCGGTCAGGGCAAAGATACCAGCACCAATCATAACACCTGTGCCTAACGAAACAGCACCAATTAATGATAAACTATCAGACTCATACTCTGTACTTCTATCTTCAGAGTTTTTCATCGTATGTCACCTTTGTGTGTGTCTACTCCTGAGCGTAAGAAACCCATCATAATTGACTACAAAAGTTCTCGTAAATATTTTGCATCACTTTTGGTTGTCTCTATTGCATCTGCAAATTTTCCGTTTAGCATCAGTTTGCTTATAGATTCAGCATACCCTTTTACCTGATCGAAATTTACAGATGGTGGCATAGCCAGTGCATTCGAATCTGTAAATATATTAATGAGCGCAGGGCCTTTATGTTTTAGCCCCTCTAAAAGAGCTGGTTGCACATCTTCCGATTCTTTTGCTTCAAATGCTGCTATACCCATAGATTCTGCCAGTTTTACAAAGTCAGGGTTTACCATGTCTGTTTGCCAGTCTACGTACCCTTGGACTCTCATCTCAAGTTTGACCATACCGAGTGCACGATTGTTAAAGATAATAAGTTTTACGGGAATTTTGTATTGGCTAATAGTCATTAAGTCGCCTAAGAGCATAGAAATACCGCCGTCACCGCAAAAAGCTATCACTTGTCGATCGGGGTTTGCAAGTCCTGCTCCCATTGCCATAGGCATGGCATTTGCCATAGAACCATGGTTGAATGAGCCTGTAAGGTAACGGTTTTTTCCCGCTTTAAGGTAACGGGCAGCCCATACGGCACTCATCCCTGTATCGACCGTAAATATAGCATCATCATCAGCGAGTTTGTCAACCAGATGTGCGACATATTCAGGATGAATATTTTTTTCACTTCCCCTCTCTTTTACATAGCTGTCATACTTCTCCTCTATCTCTTGATGTAAAGAGCGAAATTTATCAAGAAAATCGGTAGATGATTGGATTTTAAGAAGAGGGAGGAGTTGTTGTAGTGTGGCTTTTATATCACCACAATAGCCGTAATCAACTTTTGCTCTGCGACCCAGCTTTTCAGCTTTTGTGTCAATTTGAATAATTTTACATTTTTCAGGAAGGAATTCACTATACGGAAAGTTTACCCCTAACATGAGTAAAACATCCGCTTCGTGCATAGCTTTAAAACCTGCTTTACTTCCTAGTAGCCCATTTAGGCCAACAGCAAAAGGATTCTCTTTTTGTTCAAAGAATATTTTTCCTCGAAAGCTGTACCCTAAAGGAGCGTGCAGCTTTTTTGCCAGTTGCATCACTTCATCAACTGCATCACGACATCCATGTCCGCAAAACAGCATCACTTTTTCATTTTTATTGATGATAGTGGCAAGCTCTTGAAGATCTTTAGGGTTTGGAGTGACTACAGGTTGTGTATAAAAGTTTTGATCAGCTGTATGGACATGTTCGAGTTTAGCTGCGGCGACATCACCGGGAAGTCCTAAAACAGCAACACCTTTTTGGCTGATAGCACTCTGAATGGCAATTTGTAATCCGTTTATAGCCTGTTGAGGCGTATTGGCTTGAAACACATATTTTGAACAATCTTGAAAGAGGGCTTCGGGATTTGTCTCTTGAAAATTGTCTATACCAAGTTTATCGGTAAATATAGTGGAAGCGATGGCAATAACAGGGTTTTCAGATCTGTTGGCATCGTATAAACCGTTAATCAGATGCACGTGTCCGGGACCACTGCTCCCCATACAACAACCGATACCGTTGAGTTCAGCTTCCATGGATGCTGCATAAGCTCCAGCCTCTTCATGTCTTACATGTATCCATTGTAGCCGACCGTCTCTGCGTACCGCATCATTCACAGGATTAAGGCTGTCACCTGTCACCCCGTAGATCCTTTTTACACCGGCTTTTACAAGCATCTCTACTAAATGGTCAGATATATTTTGTGACATCACTTACTCCTTATGAATTAAGTATGTATGTATAACTTGTCTTAATGATATAGGAGATAT
>JBEWQA010000033.1:0-17847 GCA_047689515.1 Candidatus Sulfurimonas kebritensis | reverse complement strand
TGGGAGCTTCGAACTTGGTAAAGCTTGGAGAATTCGGTTATGATGGGGAGGATGTACCTGACCCTTATTTTTTTAACGGCTTTGAAGGGTTTGAAGCTGTTTACGAAATGGTTGAAAGTTGTGTAAACAACATTTTTAAGATAAAATTTGAGAATAAGGACTAATGAGATGAAAATAGCAGAAAATATTACTGAACTTGTGGGGAATACACCGCTGGTTAAGATCAACACAGCCTCAAAACTAAGTGGAGCAACAATTATAGGTAAATGTGAGTTTATGAATCCGACAAGTTCGGTAAAAGACCGTATAGGGATGAATATGATCCGTCGAGGGATCGAGAGTGGCGTGATCAAAGAAGAGACGACCATTATAGAACCTACAAGCGGTAATACGGGGATTGCACTAGCAGCAAACTGTGCAGCTCTGGGTCTTAAGTTGATATTGACTATGCCTGATTCTATGAGTATTGAGCGTCGTAACCTTTTAAAAGCACTTGGAGCTGAGCTCGTGCTAACACCTGCTGCAAAAGGGATGAAAGGCTCAATCGCAAAAGCGGAGGAGTTAAAAGCACTCACCCATGACTCTATCATCTTACAACAGTTTCAAAACCCTACAAATCCTGAGATCCATACCCTGACTACGGCACGTGAGATACTCTCAGACACGGATGGAAAACTTGATGCCTTTGTTGCAGGCGTGGGAACAGGCGGAACGATCACGGGGACCTCTAAAGTTTTAAAAGAGGAGTTGTCGAACATCGCTGTTTTTGCAGTGGAACCCGAAGCGAGTGCTATCCTCTCCGGTGAAGATCCTTCACCACACAAGATCCAAGGGATAGGTGCCGGTTTTGTGCCTGATATCTTAGACACATCTGCTTATGGCGAAGTTGTAAAGGTAAGTAATGAAGATGCCTTGGAGACTGCCAGAATGCTTGCAAAAAAAGAGGGATTGTTAGTAGGAATTTCAAGCGGAGCGAATGTGTACGCAGCTATGCAGGTAGCAAAACGTCCCGAATTTCAGGGTAAAACGATCGTAACTATTTTATGTGATACGGGAGAGAGATACCTCTCAACAGAGCTTTTTAGTGAGTAAAAAATATCTTGAGACCATTAAGATCCTCGATCAAAAGATCTATAATCTCACTTATCATCAAAAAAGGGTTGAAAAAACTATAGGGGAGGGGTTTTTAGATCTTGGCTCCATTATAAAACCTCCTAAAGACAAAAGGCTTTTACGCTGTAGAATTGTTTATAATCAAAAAGAGTATACTATCGAGTATATCCCTTACGAAAAGCGGGAAGTGAACACTATCACACTGGTTTTTGACGATGAGATTGAATATAGCAGAAAATACGCCGATCGCGCGGCTATAGAACGGCTTTTTGCTCAAAGAGATGGGTGTGATGAGATCTTAATCGTAAAAAACGGACTTCTTACCGATACTTCCATTGCCAATATCGCTTTGTTTGACGGAGAAAAATGGCTTACTCCAAAAACACCTTTGCTTGAGGGAACAATGAGAGCAAAGCTTTTAGATGAGAAAGAGATAGTGCCGGCAGATATCCATTATAAAGATCTTCAAAATTTTAAAAAACTCGCTTTACTTAATGCGATGATCGATTTTGATATAATAAGAAAAAATATTGAGGATATAATTTGTTAGACAGTTTGGTAGAAGATAAAGACTTTGCAAAGTTTATGCATAAAAGTATACAGGATTTGATAGTTCTATTTTTTCAAAAAGAGCAAAACTTTGGCATACTTTGTAAGATTGAAGATGTGAGTTTTGATCCTCCTCTACCACAAGAGATAAGTGCAGAGTTTCGTCCTCTGACACTCTTTTTTCTTGCAGGTTATACTTTTGACAGTGCCCGCATTGAGGATGGTTATCTGTTGTTTGAAGCGGGATTTGGAAACGATAATTTTGGAAGTGTCGTAAGTGTACCGCTTCTGAGTATCTTACAGATCATTGTGGAGGAGACTCCGGTATTTATCAATCTGGCAACTATAAATAAACTCGAAGAGACGGAAGAAAAAACGGAAAAAGAGGATCTAGACGAAGAGGGTGTAGAGAACTCAATGGCTTCATTCTTATCAAATCCAGAAAATTCCAAATTTATAAAATAAATTTGAGAATTTTCTAGTAGTGGAAACTCCTACGACGAGCAAACTTTTCAAAGAAAAGTTTAGCCGGAGTAGATAAGAGTTTCCTATACTCCAAATCTAAACCCTATGCAGTGATAAAAGATAGTTTACAACATTGTCAACAAAAGCATCGTGTTTTCTGTCTTTTAAGTAAGCGATATAAAACTCTCTTGTGATCTTATGATTTTTCAGACGCCCTTCAAAAAGGGTCCCTTTTTCGATCTCGTTTTTGATAACGTGTTTTGACATGATAGAAACGATGGGACGCTCTGCATCTTTATCTGCATTCATAATAGTTTCTTTGATCGCGGTAGGACTTCCAAGTACACCTAAAACATTGAAGTTATTACACTGTACACCAATCTCTTCAAAAACTTCACTTGTAAGTTTTCTTGTATGAGACTCTTCATTTCTACAGATCCAGTCAAACTCTAAAAGGTCGTCTGCGCTGAGATGCTTTTTGATTGGCTGGTTTGAAAATACTACAAGCTCATCTTCAACCCATTCTCTATAGATGATACCGTCTTTAAACACAGGTGATTCGATCAGTGCCACATCGATTTTTTTGTCTTCTAACTGCTCTATCACGTTACAAGAGAGGTCAACATTCATAAACACTTCATTGTCGATTCGTTTTTTGATCTCACCGAGATAGTTCGGCAAAATGTAGTTTCCGATCGCAAAAGAAGCACCCATAACAAAAGTAAACTCTTTGTTGATGATCTTTAAGAGCTCTTTTTCAGAGTTTTGGATCGCTTTATCCAGTCTTTGTGCTATACGGTAAAGATCTTCACCCTCTTTTGTGAGGATGATGCCGTTTTTCTTTCTATCAACAATTTTCGTATCCAAGTAATCTTCGATAAACTTGATCTGTTGTGTAACGGCAGGTTGAGAGATCCCCAGTTTTGCGGATGCTTTAGAAAAACTTTTCTCTTTGATAACCATCAAAAAAGTTTGTAATTTTGCAAAATCTCTTAACATAATAATTCCTATAAGTAATAATAATAGTAAAATTATAACTGATTATTATAGTGATTGCAATAGCTTTGTAGTAATTTTAGCTTTTTTTGTTATAATATTTTTAATTTATAGTTATAGTGGATAAAATGGAAAAGATATTTGAACGATTAAACGAGTCTCAAAGTGCAGCTGTTAAACAAACGGAAGGTCCCGTTTTGATTCTCGCAGGGGCGGGAAGCGGAAAAACTACTACCATAGTCTCACGCCTTGCATATTTGATCAAAGCGGTAGGTATACCTGCATCAAATACATTGACGCTTACTTTTACCAACAAAGCGGCGCGGGAGATGAAAGAGCGCTCCTTGGCGATGATCGAAAACGGAGCTTATCCTCCGCTTTTATGTACGTTTCATAAGTTCGGATTGCTCTTTTTAAAATTTCATATCCACCTTTTAGGGCGCCAAAACAACTTTGTTGTGATCGATACCGATGATAAAAAACGGATCCTAAAAAAGCTCAATTCAGAGATTCCGACAGCCCTGATCGCTTCAGAAATATCACGCTATAAAAACTCTTTGATGACACCTGATGATGCCTATAAGCAGGCGGAACTTTTTAATTATAAACAGATCGCCGAGGTATTTGGGGAGTATGAGAAGTATCTCAACGAAAACAATCTGGTTGATTTTGACGATCTTCTTGCTCTGACTTATAAACTGCTGGATGAAAATAAAGAACTAGCTGAAACTACAAGTCAAAAATATCAGTATATTATGATTGATGAGTATCAAGATACCAATGAACTACAGCTTAAACTATTGCAAAAACTCTGCTCTACACATAACAATATCTGTGTAGTAGGTGATGATGATCAGTCGATCTACGGTTGGCGCGGGGCACACATCAGAAATATTATGGAGTTTGATGAGGATTTTGAAGGTACAAATGTTTTTAAACTTCAAGAGAACTATCGTTCACGCTCACCGATTTTAAAAGTGGCAAACGCTTTGATCGAGCACAACCGTTCACGCCTTGGTAAAGAGCTCATTGCCACTCGAGGTGATGGTGCAGAGGTGACTACACTGAATTCTCAGGATGAAAATGAAGAGGCGAGAAAGATAGCGTCAGCGGTGCAGAAGCTTTTAGACTCCGGGGTAAAAGCAAGTGAGATCGCTATTTTATATCGTGTGAATGTACTCTCCCGTTCGATCGAAGAGGGGTTAAACCGTGCAAAGATCGCCTATAAAGTGGTCGGCGGTGTGCGTTTTTATGATCGTGCAGAGATTAAAGATCTGATCTCCTATATCCGCGTGATTACAAATCACCATGATGACTTCTCTCTTAAACGTATCATCAACAAACCAAAGAGAGGACTCGGAAAAGCGAGTGTCGACAAGATAGAACTAGCAGCGCTTAAAAAAGGGCAGTCGATCTATGAGTATATAAAAACAGCTGATCTTGATGAACTCGTTGCTCTTGTAAAGAAAAAAAATGCTAACACTTTAAAAGAGTTTGTCCAAAATCTTGAGGATGTTGCAAAAGTATCCGGGGAATCAAGTTATGAGTTTATAGATATTTTAGAGGAGACGTTTCATCTCAAGGAGATCTATAGCGGTACACAAGATGCGGATGAGCGTATCTTAAACATTGACGAGTTTTATGCACTCTATAGAGACTTCATTAAAAACAATCCCGAGACCTCTTTGGATGAGTTTTTAAATGAGCTTACACTGCAAAGTGACCAAGACGAGGTTGAGGGTGAATCGATCTATATGATGAGTATCCACGCTTCGAAAGGTTTGGAGTTTGAACATGTTTTTGTGATCGGTATGGAGGAGGGCTTTTTGCCGCTTGTCGGTGACGGCAGTGATCTGGAGGAGGAGCGACGTCTGGGTTATGTGGCTTTTACCAGAGCAAAAGAGACCTTGACACTCTCCCATGCGGGCAGCAGGTTTTATAAAGGGCGCAGAAGCGATCTCGAAAAAAGCCGATTTTTTAATGAAGCTGGACTTTGTGAAGGTTCACTCAAACTAGAGAAAAACACCGCTTACAAAAAAGGGGATCTTGTTCGCCATAAAATCTTTGGAACAGGACGCGTTATCGGAGTGAGTAAAGCGGGACGCGAATTTAAACTCAATATCAATTTTGCAGGGAGCAAGAGAGAGATCCTTGCATCTTTTGTCGAGAGATTATGAATCGTCTGTTTGTAGCATATAAACCTGCCGGGATCGGCTCAAACTTTTTTTTATCGAAACTCAAACGAAAATACAAAGTAAAAAAAGCGGGTTTTTCGGGTACACTCGATCCATTTGCAAAAGGGGTGCTTGTGATCGGCTTTGGCTCACATACCAAACTGTTTCGTTTTTTAAACAAGACACCGAAAACCTACCGTGCAACACTCTGGCTCGGTGCCAAAAGTGATTCGCTCGATACCGAACTTATCGAAGATGTTACAATACCACAAGAGTTTTCGGTTACAGAGATCGAAAAAGCGGTGAAATCGTTAGAGGGTGAGTTAGAGTATGAACCGCCTATCTTTAGTGCTAAAAAGATCGATGGACAACGCGCTTACGACTTGGCTCGTGCAGGGAAAAAGGTGGAGCTCAATAAGATACACTCCACTATCTATGAGATGAAACTGTTACACTACTGCCACCCTTTTGTTACATTTGAAGCGACGGTGAGTGAAGGGACTTATATACGCTCACTCGGTCTTTTGATCGCAAAAAGCTTAGGTCTTGAAGCCGGAAGTTTAAGTGCTTTGGAGCGTCTTAGTGAGGGGCAGTTTGTATATGAGGGTGAGAAAGCTTTGGATATCAAGTCTTCCCTCGCCGTAAAACAAAACTATTACTTAGGCGATCCGAAAAATATTGAATATGGAAGAGTTCTTGCTTTAGAAGATCTAAAGATACAAAACGAGGGAAGCTATTTCATCGATAACGGTGACAACATCTCGATCATCACTGTAAAAGGTGATTCGGTAAAATATGAATTAGGGAAAATTGTATGTTAGTACTAGCTAGAAAAGTGGACGAATCTATCGTAATCGGTGACGATATAGTCGTAAAAGTTGTTTCGGTGGATAACGGAGTGGTAAAACTGGGGATAGACGCACCTAAAGATGTTTCTATTCTTAGAGATGAACTTGCTCACGAAGTGGCTCTTAGCAATAAAGCGGCAGTATCAAAAGGTGATGAGGAAAAACTCAAGTCTTTAGGGAAGCTGCTCGGTAAATAGAGATATGAAACAGTATAAAGCGTATGCAAAAGTCAATATCTTTCTCAAGATCACAGGTACTAGAGGTGAGTATCATGAGATATTTTCCCGTTTTATGAGAGTGAAGAGTCTTTACGATCAGCTCTCTTTCGTGCCCAAATCCGATCTTGATGCAAAGATGAACCAATTTACAATCTTAGGTGACTTTGACTGTGAAACTTCGCAAAATACTATCTATAAAGCATATGTCGCTCTCAAAGAGTATACAAAATCAAGTTCTTTGGAGAATTTGATGCAGACCCATGCAATCAAGGTGGAGAAAAATATTCCAGCTTACGCAGGACTTGGTGGCGGGAGCAGTGATGCAGCGACATTTTTAAAGATGTGCAACGGTGTTTTAGACCTTGATCTCAGCCTCAATGAGTTGGCTCAGATAGGTGTAAAAGTTGGAGCTGATGTCCCGTTTTTTATCTACGGATACGACAGTGCAAATGTCAGCGGTATCGGTGAGGTTGTAGAGCCGTACGATGAAGAGCCTTTAGCGTTTGAAGTGTTTACCCCTGATGTGAAGATCTCTACCCCTCGGGTATATAAAGCTTACAGGGAAAATTTTTATGATCCTATAGACGGCTTTGAGGTACAAAAGCTAAAAGATATGGACTCCAAAAAAGTTTTAACTAACTCTAGTGCAACAGAGGCAAACGATCTCTTTGTTCCGGCTATACAGGAGTACCCTGAGTTGAAAGAGCACTACAAACAAGGGTACTTTTTCAGCGGAAGCGGCAGCAGTTTTTTTAAAGTAGAAGAGGAAAATAATGGGTGAGACCATAGCAAAAAACAAAAAAGCGTATCATGACTATTTTATAGAGGAGAAGTTCGAAGCGGGACTTGTTCTAAGTGGGAGTGAAGTCAAAGGGATTCGCGCAGGACGGGTAAATCTTAAAGACAGTTTTGTCCGTTTTGTCAAAGGTGAAGCGTTTTTATTTAATGCACATATAGGCAGACTTGACACGACTCATCACTTTTACGGTCATGAAGAGCGGGGTGCAAGAAAACTTCTTTTGCATAAAAAAGAGTTGGAAAAACTGCAAAAAGCGATCGATAGGGACAGCTATACCGTGGTACCTTTGCAACTTTACTTTAATGCGAGAAATATTGTCAAAATTCAAATAGCACTGGCAAAAGGGAAACAGCTCCACGACAAACGTCACGATCTTAAAGAAAAAGATCAAAAAAGAGATATTGCCCGTGCGCTAAAGGATTATTAGTGAAAAGTTTATTACTGCTTCCGTTACTCGTTTACAGCCTTTTTGCACTTTCGATTACAAATCTTGATACTGAGATCGATAAGGGGAAGACGGCACTTATTACTCTAAAAAAACAAGAGGGTGTATCATTACAGGATGTAGTGGTTGGAGAAAAACATTTTCCAATCATCCCCTCACCGAAAGGAAAAGATGAGTACTTTGCACTGGTGCCTGTGAGTTATTATGCAAAAGTAGCCCCAAAAGAGTTGTATCTTAATTACAAAAAAGGGGAACAGGAGCGCTCGACACTCTTTTTTTTAGATGTACGTTCGGGAAACTATGCTTTTGAGGAGATCAATGTTGCGAGTTCAAAAGTCAATCCTAAATCAAAAAAAGTAAAAAAAAGGATCGCAAAAGAGTACAATCAGGCGATGAAGATCTACAATACAAAAACGCCGAAACTCTTGATCTCAAAACCTTTTGAACTGCCGCTTGAGAGTAAAATAACCTCCGATTTCGGTAAAGCAAGGATCTATAACGGCTCACTCAAGGGGTATCACAGCGGTACCGATTTTCGAGCAAAAGTTGGTACGCCGATAAAAGCGGGCAATGACGGTAAAGTGGTACTAGTTACCAAGCGTTTTTACTCTGGGGGTACTGTAGTTATCGATCACGGTTACGGGATCTATACCTGCTACTTTCATATGAGTAAGTTTGATGTGAAAGAGGGGCAAATGGTAAAGCGCAGCGAAGTGATAGGACTAAGCGGCAAAAGTGGACGTGTTACCGGGCCACATCTACATTTTGCGGCAAGAATCGGCGGTGTACAGGTTGATCCTCTACAGTTAGTCTCATTATGGAACGATAAAATATTAAAGGATAACAAGTGACACTTTTTCAACTATTGATGTTAGGTGCTTCGGCATTTTTCGCATTTAAAATCTACCAACATATTCAAACACTCAAAGACCCACAAGGGGGAGAAAGATTTGAAGACCCTGCAGATATCGATCTTTTGATCGCCGCGGGGGACGAAGAGATGCAAAAGGGTGATTTTCAAAAAGCTTTGGCTATATACAGTGAAGCTGACTATAAAGTGCCAAACAATGCAGAAGTGCTTTTTAAAATCGGATACGCTTTAATTGAGCAGGAGCGTTACGATGAAGCGGTGGACTCTTTTAAAGCTATTTTGCGTTTAGATGATAACAATCCGGCTGTTTATCAGGCCCTGGCATCAGTATATAGAAAGATGGGTCAGTTTGAAGATGCAAAATACAATCTTGATGCTGCACTGCTAATCAACGATAAAAATCCGATTACATATTATAATTACGGGAATCTTCTTGTAGATATGGATAACGATGAAGATGCAAAGGAGATGTACGCAAAAGCTATAGAGTTAGATCCTGACTTTAAAGAAGCAAAAGAGGAGCTGGAGAAGTTAGCATGAATATATTAGAGATATATGACTTTTTAGACCGTCTTTCACCGTTTGAACTGCAAGAATCTTGGGATAATTCTGGACTTTTAGTGGGTGATTTTTCCCATGAGATCGAGCAGATAGCCCTCAGCATTGATGTAGATGAAGCTCTGATCGACTCATTGGAACCAAACACGCTGCTTATTACGCACCATCCGATTATATTTGGCGGTTTGAAACAGTTGGAGTTTAGCAAATACCCGGCAAACCTAATCCAAAAGATGATCCAAAAAAACATCTCAAATATTGCGATGCACACAAACTTTGATCAAACACACCTCAATGAGTATGTCGCGACCGAAGTGCTTGGATATAAGATCAAAGAGAAAGAGGGTTTTATAGCCTATCTGGATGTTGATGAGGAGTTTGACACCTTTGCCAAAAAAGTATCACGTGCCTTTGGTTTGAAATACGCTAAATGTGTTAAATGTTCCCAAAGGGTAAAAAAAGTAGCTCTTACTACCGGTTCGGGTTGCTCTTTGATGAAAAGTTTAGATGCTGATTGTTTTTTAACAGGTGATGTCAAATATCACGATGCGATGGAGGCAAAAAGTATAAAGCTCTCCCTAATTGACATAGGACATTATGAAAGTGAACACTTTTTTGCAGAAATTTTAGAGAAACATTTGAAAAATTTAGGTTTAAAAGTTATAATTGCATCATCAGAAAACCCATTTAGCTATATTTAAGACTTTCGTTCAAAATAAATGGTAGAAGTAAAATCCTAAAGGACCCCAATGAATAAGCACCTTAAACAACTTATCGACCTCTCTGTAGTAGATAAAGAGATCGATGCGTTTGAGCCTCAGATCGAAGAAGCAAACTATAAATATGAAGCAGCACTTGCAAAAACTAAAAGTATAGAGTCTGATATCGAGAATTTAACAAACGAGATCAAAGAGGAGGAAGTGAAAAAATCAAAAAATGAACTTCACCTTTCAGAACTCTCTACAAAATTGGAAGAAAATACAAAAAAAGCTGCTGAAGTAAAAACAGAGCGTGAGATGAAGTCTCTTCAACTTGAAGAGGAGATCGCAAAAGAGCAGATCGCTTTCGCAAACGAAGAGATCGAGCGTTTAGAAAAGCTTATTGATCTTAAAAAAGAGCAGATTGAAACTTCTCAAGCTACACTTGAAGAACTAAGCGCTTCACTAGAGAGTGTAAAAACTGAAGTTGATGAAAAATTAGAGAAGATCAACCAAGAGCGTCAAGAGGTTTTCAAAAAGAAAGAGAAACTTCTTGCTGAGATCAACCAAAAAGGTTTGGCGTTTTACCAAAAAATTCGTCGTTGGGCAAAAAATACAACTGTAGTCCCTGTTGAGGATAGAGCATGTATGGGTTGTCATATGGTTATCGGTGATAAAGTGTATTCAGATGTAATCCGTGGAGATGAGATCACAACTTGTCCACATTGTGGTCGTATTCTATACGTGGAAGCGAACGAAGAGTAGGTTTTGTACTTCACTCTTTTGTACTACATCTTTGGTGTAGTACTCTATATAGTAGCGTTGCCGCTACTTATATTACTCTCCTTTAAGTACAAATACAAAGAGTCTATCCCGGCTCGTTTTTTTCTTTTTAAAAATTCCCCTTTTCCCTCAAGAGAGAAGATTTGGTTTCATGTATGTTCACTCGGAGAAGCAAGAGCTTTAAAACCGATACTGAACAAGTTAGATGAAAAGGTGTGTATCTCTGCCATTACACATACCGGGCAAAATGAAGCGAAAAAATATGATGCAGAGGTAAGATATCTGCCTTATGAGATATTTTTACCTTTTTGGATCAAAAAACAGAAAGTACTTGTGGTACTTGAAGCAGAGTTTTGGTACCTGCTTTTTGTTATAGCTTTTAACAAAGGCGCAAAGATTGTTTTAGTCAATGCAAGGATCTCGGACAAGAGTGTGAAAAGTTACTTGCAGTTTGCCTGGTTTTACAAAAAGATGCTCTCCCGTGTAGAGATCATCTACGCACAAAGTGAAGTGGATAAAAATAGATTTTTGGCCCTCGGTGCAAAAAATATTGAAGTGACGGGAAATATCAAACTTGCAGGTGAGATAAACGCTACAGAAGAGTACAAAAAACCATCTTGCGAGGTGATTGTAGCTGGAAGTACACACCCGACAGAAGAGGAGGCTGTACTTAAAGCTTACATAGAGTATAGAAAGAACAATGCTACTACGAAACTGATCATTGTCCCTCGCCATCCGGAGAGATTTGATGATGTATACAAACTGATGGAGAAGTACTCACAGATACATGGTCTGAGTCTTCAGAGATTCAGTGATACACAGGAGTTTAGTTCAGACCTTATCTTGGTGGATCAGATGGGCGAGCTTAATAATATCTATGCGATCAGCGATATTGCTGTTTTAGGCGGGGCATTTAAAGCAGATGTTGGTGGACACAATCCGCTTGAACCTGCACATTTCGGATGTAAAATAATTACCGGAAAACATTTCTTTCACCAAAAAGAGTTATTTAAATATGTACATCATGTACAGTATGTTGAGGCTGATGCGATTGCAAAAGCTTTAGAGGATGCAAAAGAGCTCCCGGCTTCCAGAGTGGAAGAGGAGATTGAGTTGCAAAAAGTGATAGATAAAATAAAGGAACTAAAAGATGGCAACTGAAAAAGCGTATAAATTATTAGCGGCACAAGAGGGGATCTCAAATTCGCAGGCAAAGTCGATGATCGATCGCGGTCTTGTATATGTGGGAAACAAAAAAGTGATGATTGCACGCGGCGAGATTGATACAAAGACCGTATTTCGCGTACAAAAAGTGGAAAAACCGAAAATTATTTTTGAAAACAAAGATATAGTAGTGGTTGACAAACCCGCTTTTGTCAATTCTGACGAGTTAGAGCGCCAGTTTAAAGGTGCAAGACTGCTGCACAGACTCGATCGTGAAACCAGCGGCGTTTTAATGCTTGTTAAAAATGAAGAGTTCCGTGAAAAAGCGATTAAAGAGTTTGCACAAGATAAGGTATATAAAGAGTATATAGCTTGGTTAGAGGGGATTCTCAGCGAACCGGTGACGGTAGATAAGCCGATCGTAACTCAGAAGAAAAACAATAAAGCCTATTCAAACGTATCTCCAAAAGGTAAACCTGCGATTACGGAGTTTTATCCAGAGGAAGTGAGTGCGAAAAAAACAAAAGCAAAGATTATTATTCATCACGGACGTACACACCAGATCCGTGTCCATGCGCGCTATATTGACCATTCTATCATCGGTGATGAGCTTTACGGCGGCCGCCGTTCAAAAAGAGTGATGCTTCACGCTCACAAAGTAAAACTTCTTGGAATGGAGTTTGTTTCACCTGAACCTAAGGCATTTGTGCACTTTGAATAGCCTTTATATAGGGATAGACTTAGCCTGGGGCGAAAATAACTTCTCAGGCTTTTGTGTTTCAAAACAGGAGGGCAATAAGCTCAAGATCGTAGAACTTAAACTTATAAAGTCTATCGATGAGATGATCGAAGCGATTGAGATTTATAAAGAGGATAAGATCTATATAGGTATTGATGCCCCTTTGGTTGTCCCAAATGAAACAGGCAATAGAGAGATCGAAAAAAAATTTAACAAAGATTTTGCAAAGTACAAGCTCTCAATGCTCCCCGTCAATAAAAAGCTTCTCACAAAATACTCCCCGAAGATACGCAGTATAGAACTTTTTGAAAAATTATCAAAGTTAGGATTTAAAAGAGACTATTCAAACGATAAAGTTATCTTCGAAGTATATACCCATTCAACGATTGCTATCTGTTTTAACAATCATCAGATACTCCCCTATAAAAGAAAAAAAGGGCGTAACACTCAGTTTATAAAAGAGCAGCTTGCTATCTACAACAGATATCTTCTCAAAGAGTTTCGCACACATCAGTTTTTTAAAGAGGATATCGCTACGCTTAAAGGGCAAAGTGTAAAGGATCGGGAAGATATGCTCGATAGCATCACTTGTGCTTATTGTATGTGGTATTGCAGGTACAACGATGCGAAGTTTTATCAGGCAGAGGGAGTTGAGACCTTTGTCACACCGATCAGCAAATGGAAAGTGTATATCTTAGAGTGCAGCGACGGGAGTTTGTACACGGGGATTACTACCGATCTGGAAAAAAGGGTAGAGGAGCACAACAGCTCAAGCAAAGGTGCCAAATATACACGGGTACGACGGCCAGTGAAGTTAGTATATCATGAAAACCGAGCAGACCGTGTAGATGCAAGCAAAAGGGAGTATACGATCAAGCAGATGAGCCGGGCAGAAAAACTGGAGCTGATCAATGTTTAAAATATTTGTCGACGGAGATGCCTTTCCAAATTTGCTTAAGCCTATTCTTTTAAAACAGATCGAACGTCTGCAGATAAAAACCATTGTAGTCTCAAATAAAAAAATTAGCATTGGAAAATCAGACTACGTAGAGTATATGATCGTGGATGCTGGTGCAGATGAAGCTGATCATAAAATAGTGGAGATGTTAGAGGAGGGGGATTTGGTAATTACTGCAGATATCCCCTTGGCAGATAGAGTGATATCTAAAAAGGCCCATGCTATAGATCATAGGGGTGAGCTGTATAGTGTTGACAACATTAAACAGTATCTTGCCATGAGAAATCTAATGGAGAAGATTCGTGAAAGCGGGGAGATAACAAAAGGTCCCAAGCCATTTTCCAGTAAAGATGCAGAGTCGTTTGCAAATCAGCTCAATGCATTTTTGACGAAACATGCAAAGTAGCAAATAAAGAAAAGAAAAAGCCCCTCTTTGATATAATCGCAAAAAAATTTAGTCTAACCACGAGGTAGTTTATGTTTGGTACTTTAACAGATAGTTTTACAAATGCAATTAAAAAGATCCGTTTTCACGATGATGAAAAAGCGTTAACGAAAGCGTTAAATGAGCTGAAAAAATCTCTACTCAAAGCGGATGTTAATCATAAGGTTGTAAAAGAGCTTATTAAAAATGTTGAGTATGCGACAAAAGCAAAAGGGATCGGAAAAGATCAGTTTTTAGAAGCGCTTCGTGAAACGCTCACGGATCTTCTTGAAGTTGGCGGAAACAAAGGTTTTGTATTTGCTCCCAACCCTCCAACAACTATTCTTATGACAGGTCTGCAAGGTTCCGGTAAGACAACTACAACAGGTAAACTTGCACTTCACCTGAAAAACAAAAAGAAAAAAGTGCTTATAGTTGCAGCCGATTTACAGCGTTTGGCAGCGGTTGAGCAACTTCGTCAGATCACATCTCAGATCGAAGTGGAACTTTATGAAGATGAGGCTACAAAAAATCCTGTAGAGGTTGTAAAATCTGCACTCGAGTATGCAAAATCAAAGATCTATGATGTAGTGTTAGTCGATACGGCTGGACGTTTAGCTATCGATGATGAGCTTATGGAAGAGCTTGAAAATGTTAAAAAAGTCGCACAACCTGATGAGATCTTTTATGTAGCAGACTCTTTGACAGGACAAGACGCTGTAAGAACGGCAACGACCTTTAAAGAGAAGATCGGAATCGACGGTGTTATCCTTTCAAAATATGACGGGGACTCTAAAGGGGGTGTAGCACTCGGACTTTCATCTCAGGTACAGGTACCGCTTAGATTTATCGGTCTTGGCGAGAAGATGGAGGACTTGGAGGTTTTCCTTCCTGAACGTATAGTAAACCGTTTGATGGGGCTTGGAGATATCGAAGGGCTTGCTGAAAAAACTGCCGATGTGATCGATGAGAAAAAAGCAAAACAACTTACCAAAAAGATCAAAAAAGGGAAGTTCAACTTCAACGACTTTATCGAGCAGATGGAGTCGATGAAAAAGATGGGTTCAATGAGCTCGATCATGGGGATGCTTCCGGGTATGGGGAATCTTTCAAAAGCGATGAAAGACTTTGACTTCGATAACTCTGAAGAGCTTAAAAATATCAAAGCGATGGTTAGTTCTATGACACTAAAAGAGCGTGAAGACCCGGATCTTTTAAACAACTCGAGAAAACAGAGAATCGCCAACGGTTGCGGATTAACGGTCGTAGAAGTAAACCGTATGATCAAACAGTTTAAAAATGCAGGGAAAATGGCGAAGAAATTTTCCGGCAAAAACGGTATGAAGCAACTCCAGTCTATGATGGGACAGATGGGTGGCCCTGGCGGAATGGGCGGTATGGGTGGAATGCCTAGATAAATTTATGGGATTTGCTATTTAAAAAATATTTAGCTATAATTCCAGTTCAAAGAAATTTTCTTAAACAATACCTCTGTGATAAGAAAGTTTGTAACCTACTTACTGGTTAAATGTGTACATCCAACTATAGAGATGATTAAGAGGGAAGAAAACTACTACAAGTAAAGCGGCGCCTTAGCCATCTTCCCCACTTTTTATCACTACATTTGCACAGATTTAACCAGTAATAGGTAAATATAAAACATAGGAACATAAATGACAGTAATTAGACTTACTCGTATGGGAAGAAAGAAAAGACCATTTTACCGTATCGCGGTAACTGACAGCCGTAAACGTAGAGACGGTGGTTGGATCGAACTTATTGGACACTACAATCCAATGAACGAAGAGAAAACTCTAGTAGTTGATAACGAAAGATTAGATTACTGGTTAAGCGTTGGTGCTAAAATGAGCGACCGCGTTAAAAAGATTACTGGTAGATAATCATGATAGCTGATTTTGTCGCACAATTTGCAAAACTTATCGCTTCACATCCTGAAGATGTAAGAGTTGAGATCATTGAGGGCGACGAAGTAGCAGAGATAGTTTTGTATGCAAATCAGGCAGATATCGGTAAACTTATCGGTAAAAGCGGAAAAATGATCGGAGCTATCAAAACTGTTATATCCGGCTGTAAAGCCAAAGATGGTGTGAGTTATAGAATAAATGTCGAAGCAGTTGAATAATAAACTTCTCCATATTGCCACTTTAGGCAAAACTGTTGGGATCAAAGGTGATATGAAACTTCATATTCACAGTGACTTTCCTGAGCAGTTTGTGAAAGGGGCGAGTTTTTTTATCAATAAAAACGACAAGATAGTTTTGAGTGATGTCAATTTAGACAAAGGGCTTGTGAAAGTAAATAACATTAACAACCCTGAAGACGCTAAAAGGTTTACAAACGCAAAAATTTACACAACTTATGAAAAAACAAGAGAGACTTGCCACTTGGAAGAGGGTGAGTATTTTTGGTTTGACCTTGAGGATTGTAAAGTGTATGAGGATGGCAAGCTTTTAGGTCAAGTGTATGAGCTTGAACGTCTGAACATGACAAACTATCTTATAATTGACACTGAGGAGTCGTTAGTAAAAGATGGCTTTGCTAAAAGGTTTTTAGTCCCTTTTGTAGAGCCTTTCAAAAAGAGTGTAGATATAGATAAGAAAGTTATCACTTTAAGTGGTGCTTTTGATATCTTGGAAGCCTCATAATGACTTTTACTTTTGTAACCCTTTTTTCAAATTTGATAGAGGGTTATTTTACGGACTCGATTTTAAAACGAGCGATCGATAAAGGGATTTTAGAGGTAGATTACCTTAATCCCAGAGATTACTCGAAAAATAAACATCTTAAAGTGGATGATACTGCAGTCGGCGGTGGAGCTGGGATGGTGATGAACCCTCAGCCGCTTTATGACTGTTTGGATGAACTGCAAAAAAAAGATGAAAATGTTCATATTGTTTTTTTAACCCCTGTTGCAAAGCCTTTTGAGCAAAACGATGCGAAAAGGCTTGCAAAAAAATCACATATAGCGTTTGTGAGTGGACGCTATGAAGGGATTGATGAGAGGGTGATTGAGAAGTATGCCGATGAAGTTTTTAGTATAGGTGATTATATACTTACCGGAGGGGAACTAGCCTCGATGGTGGTATGTGATGCTACTGCTAGAAATGTCAAAGGGGTTCTTGGCAATAGCGAGTCGCTTGAAGTTGAAAGCTTTGAGGGTGAGTTACTGGAAGCACCAAGCTTCTCAAAACCAAAAACATATGAGGAAATAAGTGTTCCATCAGAATACTTAAAGGGAAATCATAGTAAAATTCGCTCACTAAAATTTGCCTTGTCTGAAGCGAAGACGAAATTTTTCAGACCGGGACAGCTGTTAAAGCATAAAACAAGGAAATCTTATGAGAAATAAGTACATTGAAAACTTTGAAAAAGCACAAATCGCTGACAAAAACATTCCAGACTTTCGTGCTGGTGATACTGTTAACTTAGCAGTAACTATTAAAGAGGGAGACAAAACTCGTATTCAGAACTACGAGGGTGTTTGTATCGCTAGACGTGGACAAGGTACAGGTGAAACTGTAACTGTTCGTAAAATTGGTGCTAACGGTGTAGGTGTTGAGAGAATTTTCCCAATTTACACTGATTCAATTGAAGAGATTAAAGTTGTGCGTCGTGGTCGCGTTCGCCGCTCGAAACTTTTCTACTTACGTAACCTTGCTGGTAAAGCAGCACGTATTAAAGAGCTTAGAAGAAAATAATTCTTCTAGCCTCACCTCTTCATTTTATAAACTTCTACTAACTGTATATTTTCACTATATAATAATAAAAATCAATCTTAATTCAAAATATCAAAATAGTTTTTAATTGTTTTTTTATTTTTTTACTACTAAAATAAAAACTTCCCACTATATAAAAATATATGGAAAACAGAATTGTAGAGAGCTCTTAAAGCTATTAAAAAATAACTTTTTAGAAAAAAGAGAAATTCTTTTCTAAGGATGCTGTAATTTAATAAGTATTTAAGAATTGTTCCCCTATAATTCCCGTCCACAAACGATGAGAGGCATCGAAAGAGCTTCAGAGG
>JBEWQA010000005.1:0-58196 GCA_047689515.1 Candidatus Sulfurimonas kebritensis | reverse complement strand
CCTCTGAAGCTCTTTCGATGCCTCTCATCGTTTGTGGACGGGAATTATAGGGGAAATAGATTTTATTGTCAAGGGTTTTTCAAATAAATTTGTAAATTCTTTTTCGGATGTTTCTTTTAGAATTTGTTTTTGTTATATAAAGTGTCTAGTTTCTTTAGTTTTCCCCTTTATATATAATATAGAATGCTTAAAAGGCAGAATATTACTAACTGTTTACCTTTTCACTATAGAATTTCTTTTACACAGATAATTTAAAAAATAAAGGAATAAATTATGGGACTTTACGATCGCGACTATGCCAGAGAGCACAGCGGCTCTTTTACTGGAGGTCTTCATCGTAGCGAAGCGCAAATCGTTTCTTTTGTAAAAGAGACTTATAAACTATTTGCAGCTTCTATGATGGCAGGTGCTGTTGGTGCCTATGTTGGTATCCCATTAGCGAGTACTATTCATGCAATGTTTTGGCCACTCTTTTTTGTAGAGATTGGTCTGCTCATCGCTTTACAATTTGTAAAAGGAAAGCCTGGTATTAACTTGGCTGTAATGTTTGGCTTTGTATTTATGACGGGGCTAATGCTCGCGCCGCTTCTTTCACATACACTGGGACTTAGCGGGGGCGCGACCATAATCGGAAACGCTTTTGCTATGACGGCTGTTGTGTTTGGTGCTATGAGCTTTTACGCTATCAAAACTACAAAAGATTTTACAGGTTACGGGAAACCGTTAATGATCGCTTTACTTGTGATCATCGGTTTTTCTATTCTGAATATCTTCCTAGGCAACCCTATGCTTCATGTGATCATCAGTGGTGCCGTTGTTGTACTTTTTAGTATCTTGGTAATTTTTGATACGCAAAATATTATGCAGGGTGCTTATGAAACACCTATCGATGGAGCTATTGCGCTTTACTTAGACTTTTTAAACATCTTCACTGCTTTACTGCAGCTGTTTGGTATCTTTGGAAGTGAAGACTAATACTGCTCTTACACCCGAGCTTTTTCGGGTGTGTGACGCAAACCTCAACCGCCTCAAAGAAGGCATCCGTGTAGTGGAAGATATCTTACGCTACAAAGACAACAACAAAGAACTCGCAAAAAAACTAAAATCTCTTAGACATCTATCTGTTTTGGACAATACAAAAGAGCTGCTTCAATATCGTGACAGCATCAATGATGTTTTACGCCCATCCACTTCGAGTGAACAAAAACGTACTGATTTAGAAGCTATTATCATTGCCAACCTAAAAAGAGCACAGGAATCTTCACGTGTTTTAGAGGAGTTGTTAAAACTAGACAATATTGAAAAGAGTGAGAAATTTAAAACGATCCGTTACGAACTTTATAATCTTGAAAAAGAGATACTTCTCACTCAAGAGTAGATAAAAACGACCTCAAACTCTAAATAATCAAGAGGATACTCCTCCATTAACTGTTTCGTTTGTTTGTAGGAGAGTAGATTTCTTGAACCGCTTACACCACTTTTTTTGATATAACGAAACATCTCTCTCGTATTTTCAAACTCTAAACGGTAGTTCACCACTTCAAAATTGCCGTCTATGTATTTTTTTTGAATTTTATAGAGTTCATCTTTAGAACGTAATAGTGGTTCGATCGAAGCTGTCTTATGTAAACTCTCAAAAGTTCCTGAAGTAAACACAGCTAAAGAAACAGGGGTAGCTAAACTTTGAATGTTTTTTATAACTCCCTCAAGATCCTCAGCCCACTGCAGAGCAGAAGATGAGACTACATAGTCAAACTTTTGTTTTCGCAGCTCTTCATAGAGTTTAGGATCATTAAAGTCTCCATGTATACATTCAATAGACGGTGACTTAGGGTGCAGTTCAAGCATCCCCTTGGCAAAATCGACTCCGACAAAATGTTTATACTCCCAGTCGATCTTCTCCACTATCGCTCCACGCCCACACCCTAGGTCCAAGATATTTTGCGGCTGTGAATCAATATGTGAAAGTAGTCTCTTTGCTACTTTCTCTTGAATAATGTTGTATCGACCGTAATGGTTTGCATACTTCGAAAACTCGGAATCTATTCTCATCTTTTATTAACTACCAAAGAGATCACAAATATAGAGATAATACTCAGAACTATAGTCGCCCCGGAAGGGAGTGAATAATGGTATGAGATAAACATCCCAATCACTACACTAAAGAGTGCAAAAACCAGTGAGAGCAAAAAAGTGGGTTTAAAACCGACTCGAAACTGTAGAGCTGAAACTGCAGGAATCACCATCAAAGCTCCTATAAGCAAACTTCCAACTACCCTGATTGAAAGTGCTACGATAATCGCGATAACGCTTACAAGTAAAAAATTAAGAAGTTTTACTTTTATACCACTTGTTTGTGCCACCTCTTCATCGTATGCTATAAGGTATAACTCTTTTGAAAATAGGAGCAAAAACCCTAAAGCTGCACTCCCAAAAATCAGAATTGTATAAAGGTCCTGTGTAGTCACTGCTAAAATGGAACCAAATAGATAGGAAAAAAGTGAATTGTTAAACGAAGCTCCCATAGACACGATAATCACAGACAAAGCGAGTCCGCCCGAGAGAATAATCGAGAGGATTGCATCGGAATAAAGAGCAAAACTGCTTCGAAGATACTCAATAAGCCATGCAAAGAGTATTGAAACCGCTACTGCGATCCACATAGGGTTATACCCCGCTACCAACCCCACAGCCACACCTACTAATGCAGAGTGCGCTAAGGTCTCACTTATAAGGGAGTAACGCTTAAGGACTACAAAGTTTCCACCGATCGATGCAAGGGTAGCGA
The DNA here is from genome assembly GCA_047689515.1 of Candidatus Sulfurimonas kebritensis. Taxonomy (GTDB): domain Bacteria; phylum Campylobacterota; class Campylobacteria; order Campylobacterales; family Sulfurimonadaceae; genus Sulfurimonas; species Sulfurimonas kebritensis. The sequence continues at coordinate 55,408 of JBEWQA010000005.1, read as the reverse complement.
TAAACAATCCTGCAATAAAAGCTCTTTGCATAAACTCATATTCAAACATCTCTAACATATCTTTACCTTAATGCTCATGTTTATGATTATGGATCAAATGAGCTTCTATACCGTAGAGCTCACTCATCTCATCACATGTTAGTGCTTCTTTTGGATTGTTGCAGATAGTTGCTTTTTCATTGATCGTAAAGAGTCTTCCTATATCATCTGCAATCACACCGACATCGTGAGTGATAAAAAGGATAGTGATCCCCTCCTCCTGATTTATTTTTTTCAAAAGGGCGTAAAATCTCTGTTGAGACTTTTGGTCCACTCCGGTATTTGGCTCATCAAGGATCAGTACACTTGGAGAGGAAGCAAGCGCGCGAGCTATCATTACACGCTGGCGCTGTCCCCCTGAGAGTGTTCCAACCATTTTATCTTTTAGATGTGTGATATCCATCTTCTCCATCACATCAGCAACTATTCTCTTATCCTCTTTAGAAGCACTTCTGAAAAGTTTTCTGTTTGCTACCCTTCCCATATTTACGATATCTTCTACAGTTGCAGGAAAATTTTGATCGATCAATGAAGCACGCTGCGGGACATAACCGATCTTATGCCACTCTTTAAACTTTTTCAACTCTTTGCCAAAGATCCTGATCGTTCCCGAGGTTGCTTTTTCAAGTCCCAAAAGCAAGCGGATCAGGGTAGTCTTTCCACCTCCGTTAGGGCCTATTATTCCGATATATTCACCACTGAAGATATCAAAACTCACATTAAAGAGGATTTTCTGTCCCATCACCTCAAAGCACAAATTTTGTACATTAAAGATAGGCACCTTGAACTTTAGTTGCACTGCATCGCCTCGCTGATCTTCTCAAGATTTATCTCCATAATCTTTATATAATCTAGACTTTGCTTACACTCATCTGCCGTAATGTTGCCAAGGGGTTGTAAAACTTCAAGTTTTACACCGAGATCATCTGCGATAGTCTGCATATCTCTGCTGCTTGAGAAGTTTTCAAAAAATATAGTTTGAATCCCTTTCTCTTTTACCGTTTTTAGTATATGTTTAACATCCTGGGCACTCGCCTGCGATTCGCTTGAGAGCCCCGTTAAAGATTCAACCTGAAACTGATATCTTTGTGCAAGGTAAGAAAAAGCGTTATGTGTCACTACTATAGTATCTTGCTTGCAAGAAAGCAGTCTTTGTTTATAAAGTGTGTCAAGTTCTTTTAGTTTTGCAATATATTCCAAAGAATTTTTTTCATAAAATGTTTTATTTTCCCTGTCAACTTGACTAAGCTTCTGAGTGACCAGCTGTGCCATTTTTTTCATATTGTCGATATCGAGCCAATAGTGTGGATCGTAACTGCCGTGATGGTGGTGATGGTGTCCCTCTTCGTGTTCGTCCCCGTCATTATCTTTGTCAAGTTCTATTAGATCGACATGATGACTTAAATTAACGGCATTGACTTCCTGAGCCAGACTTTGTGTCCACGGTTCTAAAACTTCACCGCTATAAAAGAAAAATGCACTTTTTTCCAACTTAGCCACCTCTTTTGGAGTCGGCTCAAAACTGTGGGGATCAACCCCAAACGGAAGGATATTTTCAACCTCGAACTTTTCTTTTGAAATATTTGTTACAAGATCAAAAATAGCAAAGTTACTTGTCACAATCAACGGTTTTGAAGATACTTTTTCGTCATGTCCGTTTGTAGTTAAGATCACGATTGCCACTACTAGGGAAAGTAATGCTAAAATTATCTTCAACTTTCTCATTGCTTATCCTTCTTCATAAATATTTAATGCAATTATACCCTCTTTTTATTTATTTGATAATACAGCTTTTTTTCGCTATAATTCGCCACTTTTTATATAGGAAAATATAACATGACAACTGGCCTTTTACTTATTGTACAAATAGTTTTAGTAGTTATTTTAGTAATTGCTGTACTACTGCAAAAAAGCTCAAGCATCGGTCTTGGCGCATACAGCGGTTCAAATGACTCTGTTTTCGGTGCTAAAGGACCAAACAGCTTTTTGGCAAAAACAACATTCTTTATCGGTTTTTTATTTGTTGTAAACACTATCGCTTTAGGGTATATGTACTCAAAAGCAGCGGAAACTTCAGTAGTTGACGAGATAGTTGAAAACACGGCGGTTGCTGCACCTGCAGTTAAAGTTGAAACAAACACTACAAAATAATTGAGGAGAGCATCATGGTAAACGAGATCTTTAACACTTGTGAAGAGAAGATGAAATCAAGTATAGAGCATATGTTAAAAGAGTTTAAAACACTTAGAACCGGTAAGGTTAGTACAAGTGTTTTAGACCATATCAAAATTGACTATTACGGGACACCTACACCACTCGATCAAGTGGGTTCGGTAATGGCTACAGATGCTACAACGATCGTAGTAAACCCATGGGAAAAAAACCTTCTAGGAGATATTGAGAGTGCTATTGCTGCTGCAAATATCGGTGTAAATCCAAATAACGACGGTGACCAGATCAAGCTTTTCTTCCCTCCGATGACAGTTGAACAAAGACAAGAAACTGTTAAACAGATGAAAGGGATGGGTGAACAAGCAAAAGTATCTGTTAGAAACGATAGACGTGATGCTAACGATAAGGTGAAAAAACTTGAAAAAGATAAAGAGATCACGCAAGATGAATCTAAATCTGCACAAGACAATATCCAAAAAATCACAGACAAATATGTAGCTGAGATCGATAATATCCTCAAAGACAAAGAGGAAGAGATACTTACAGTTTAACAACTGCGCCAAAGGGATTATTCCCTTTGCCTACGCACCTTTGGTGCTCTTCACAATAAAATTTACAACTAGGAACTCCCGATGGATATCAAAAAGATTTATATGGATGCCGATGCTCTTTTAGAGGGGCACTTTAAACTAAGTTCTGGAAACCATTCACAGTTTTATCTTCAGTCTGCAAAAGTTTTAGAGGATCCTAAAACTGCTAACATGTTAGCTACGGAGTTAGCTGCGCAAATTAAAGCAAGCGGACTTGAGATCGACACTGTGTGTGCACCGGCTCTTGGAGGACTGATCGCTGGATATGCTTTAGCACAAGCTTTAGATGTACGTTATATCTTCGCTGAACGTGTAAATGGCGAGATGTCCATCCGTCGCGGTTTTGAAGTAAGCAAAGGTGAAAAAGTTCTTATGTGTGAAGATATCATTACAACAGGCGGATCGGCTATGGAAGCTGCAGCTGTTGTGAAAAAACTCGGTGGGGAGATCGTAGGGGTTGCCGCTTTAGCGAACCGCGGTTTTTGCCATAGAGAAAACAGTGACATTGAAACAAAAGCAAACTGTAAACTTCCTCAAGATATTCCGTTCTTTGCGCTCGAAGACTTCACTTTTGAGATGTATAAGCCTGAGGAATGCCCGCTTTGTAAAGATGGCAGTGAAGCTATCAAGCCAGGAAGCCGCGGAAACTAATCAGTTTCACGCTTCCATTTTTCCTATCTGACAAGACATTGTCTTATCAACCAAGACTTTAGCTACTTCAACTTTTGCATCTACTAAAGCTGTAATCGGCAAGAAAGAAAGTTTTGCCTGCTCTGCCAAAGAGTTCGCTTTTACAATCACATTTGCATCTTTGGAATGTTCAAGCACAGCTTCACAAATATTATACTTTTTCTCCGCATTATCAAGTGTAATGATAATTGCTGCAGCACTTTCGACATTTATGGCATCTAATATACTTTTCTTTGAAGCATCGCCTAAATAAGCTTCTCTTCCATGTTTTAAGGCTTTAATGACATTTTTGTTTGAGTTGTCGATTACGATAAAGTCGGCACCCAGCTCTTCGAGTTCTTGTGCTACAAACTTACCGACTACACCGTAACCACAAACAATCACATGATCCTTTTTGCCAGAGACTGTAGAGAAATCTGTTTGCACCACTTTGTCTTTTACAAAACTGTTGACAAATGGACTAATCCTTGAGATAAAAAATGGTGTAATGATCATCGAGAATATAACAATCAGCACCAAAAACATCGACAATTGCTCATCTAAAAGCCCGCCGCTTGTGGCAAGGGCAAAGATCACAAAAGAGAACTCACCCACTTGGGAGAGTGAGAGTGCCGTTTTTAAAGACTTTGACGTAGTAGAGGAAAGTTTGACCACTATAAAAGTGATAATAGTTTTTAAAACAAATACAAGTGCGAATAATGATACTATCGTGCCTACGTTATCAAAGAAAAAGCCAAGATCGATCTTCATCCCCACCGTGATAAAAAACGTTCCGAGCAGTATATCTTTAAAAGGGGCGATATCGGCTTCAACTTTATGGTGGTACTTTGTTTCTGCTATAATCATTCCCACTACAAATGCACCGAGTGAATAAGTAAAGCCCATCCAAGCAGCAAATAGAGAGGCACCGATAACGATAAATAAAACACTCCCCATAAAAAGCTCGTCAAGTTCTGAAGACGCAGAGAAATGTAACAACCAAGATACCAGTCTTTTCCCTACGATAAATAAGAGTCCAACTACTATTACTGCACTTGAAAAAGTATGCCAAAGAATTGTGCCTATACTCTCATCCCCTTCTGTTGTCAAAAATCCGATCAAGATTAAAATCGGGATAACCGCAATATCTTGAAAAATCAAAATCCCTGTCGCTTTTTGCCCATAAGGTCTATATATCTCTTTCGAACTCTTCAGATAACTTAAAACAACTGCCGTAGAGGAGAGGGAGAATGCAAGTGCTATCATCAGTGACGATATAGAGTCTAATTCAAAAAGATAATGCACAACCGCATAAAAAATTGCTGATGTGACACCAACTTGCAATATACCGTTGCCGAAGATCTCTTTTCGGAGTTTATTCATCTTTCTTAAAGAGATCTCCAATCCGATTGTAAACATCAAAAATACGATCCCGAATTCACCCGCAAGCTCTAATTCATGTGAGTGTCCGGCATCTCTAAGATCAAAAGCATAAACAATCACCGTACCGGTTAAAATGTACCCTATTATTTGCGAAATACCCAACTTTTTTAAAAAGATATTGAGCACAATCGAGATACCAAGAGCCATAATAATATAAAGAAGTGTATTATCCATTTAAACCTTTTTTCTAGCCTCCAATAATTTAAAGAGGTCTTTAATTTCATAAATTAATAAGTGATTATAGTATATAATCGCATTTATAATAATAAATATATGGAGATTTTTGTATGACGAAATACATTTTTGTTACCGGTGGGGTTTTAAGTTCTCTTGGTAAGGGGATTACAGCGGCAAGTATTGGTACTCTTTTAAAACATTCCGGTAAAAAAGTGGGTATGTTAAAGATAGATCCATATATCAACGTTGACCCTGGAACAATGTCACCGCTTGAACACGGTGAAGTATTTGTTACAAAAGACGGGGCTGAAACCGATCTTGATATCGGAAACTACGAAAGATTTTTAGATACATCATACCTCAAGACCTCAAACTTTACAACGGGACAGGTTTACTCCAGTGTAATTGAGCGTGAACGTGCAGGTGGATACCTTGGTCAGACTATCCAGGTTATTCCGCACATTGTAGGTGAGATTGTCAGCCGTATCAAGGCAGCGGGTGAAGGGCACGATATCCTGGTTGTTGAATTAGGCGGGACTGTCGGAGATATCGAAGGTTTACCGTTTATGGAAGCTATCCGTCAAATGAAACACGACGACGAAGTGGCTGGGACATTTTTTATCCATGTAACGCTTATCCCATTTATCAAAGCTGCGGGTGAGTTAAAATCAAAACCGACACAACACTCTGTTCAAGAGCTGCGCCGTATCGGGATCACACCTCAGATGGTGATCGCAAGATGTGAAAACGCGTTGCCGAAAAGTTTCAAGAAAAAACTTGCTATGAGTTGTGATGTTAGCAGCGACAGTGTAGTTGAAGCACTCGATGCTGCAACCATCTACGATGTCCCTATGAGTTTCTTAAGACAAAATATCCTAAAACCGATCGCAAAAGAGTTAGAACTCGGCGAGCTTGAACCGGATATGGAAGAGTGGGATGGCCTTGTTAAAAAAATCGTACAACCAAAAGGGAAAGTTGTTATCGGTTTTGTAGGGAAATATTTAGCACTCAAAGAGTCTTACAAATCTTTAACAGAAGCACTTATCCATGCAGGTTCTCACCTTGACAGCCGTGTTGAGATCTGCTGGGTTGACTCTGAAGAGATCGAAGAAAAAAGCGCTGAAGAACTTCTGGCAGACTGTGACGGTGTGCTTGTTGCCGGAGGTTTTGGTAGCCGCGGTGTTGAAGGGAAAATTGAAGCGATTAGATATGCCCGCGAGAATGAGATCCCATACCTAGGAATCTGTCTCGGTATGCAGCTTACACTTGTAGAGTATGCAAGAAATGTACTTGGACTTGAAGGGGCAAACTCTGTAGAGTTTGATGAAAATACTCCATATCCGATGATCTATCTTATCGACAACTTTCTCGATCAAAGCGGTGATGTACAACTTCGTACACACAAATCACCGATGGGCGGGACACTTCGCCTTGGAGAGTACCCTTGTGATACAAAAGAGGGATCATTGTTGCGTGAAGCGTATCACGGCAAAACAACAATCTATGAGAGACACCGCCACAGATACGAAGCAAATCCTGCTTATAGAGAACAGCTTGAAGCTAAAGGAATGATCGTAACGGGTGAATCAAACGGATTGATCGAAGCTGTTGAGATCGAGGGACATCCATGGTTTTTAGGTGTACAATTCCATCCTGAATTTACATCTCGTCTTCAAACTCCAAACCCTTCTATTTTATCGTTTGTAGATGCAGCTCTTAAATCTGAATAATAAAACTCCCCTAAATAAGCGAGACCTTTACGATCTGCTCTCGAGCAGATTTGACGGTCAAGAGAAAAAACTTTCACAAATTCCCAACCCTGCTTTACTTTTTAACGGCGAAAAAGCTGCAAAAAGGATCGCCCAAGCGATACTAACAAAACAAAAGATTGTGTTAGTAGGTGACTATGACGTTGACGGTGTCAGTTCTACAGCTATAACGGTAGACTTTTTCCGTCAAATCCCCTACCCCCTTGAAGCGATCATTCCAAACAGGTTTAAAGACGGCTACGGAGTAAGTCCGAAAATTTTAGAGCGTGTAGAGGCCGATCTAGTGATCACGGCAGATAACGGGATCACTGCCGTTGAAGCTGCAAATATTTGTAAAGAGCGCGGAATCGATCTGATCATCACCGATCACCACACCCCTTCTGAGAACCTCCCCGATGCTTATGCTATAGTTGATCCGAAGCTGAGTGAATGTGGGTACCCTTTTAAAGAGATCTGCGGCGCCCAAGTGATCTGGTTGGTACTTGCACTTGTAAAAAAAGAGCTCTCACTCCCGATCGATATGGCGCAGTTTTTAGATATCTTGGCGATTGCTATCATTGCGGACGTGATGCCCCTGATCGATATCAACAGGACACTTGTAAAAGAGGGCTTGCGCTATATGCTTTGCTCAGAGCGACCTGCATCGATCATCATCCGGGACTTTTTAAACAAATCACATATCAATTCTGAAGATATAGGGTTTATGATAGCTCCCCGTCTCAACTCCGCGGGAAGACTTGAGGATGCTTCAATTGCTCTTGAGTTTTACACGGCAACCGATCTAAACACCGCCTACAATCAGTTTGAACTCCTCGGCAAACTCAATGAGCTTAGAAAAGAGACCGAAGCACAAACAACACAGACTGCTTTAACGCAAGTCGATCCTGAAGCTAAAGTGATAGTAGTGGCGGGTAAAGATTGGCATGAAGGTGTTGTTGGGATCGTAGCCTCACGGCTGGTTGATCGCTACTCAAAACCTGCTATAGTTTTAAGCATTAACGGGGAAGATGCAAAAGGAAGCGCACGAAGTGTCGGAAACGTCGATATTTACAAGCTTATTAAAGAAAATGAACACTTGTTAACTAAGTTTGGCGGGCATAAAATGGCTGCCGGTCTTGGTCTAAAAACAGCAAATATCGAACTTTTTAGAGATGCGATAAACCAAAGCGCCCAAAAACTAAAAGCGGAAGATTTTATCCCCCAAGAGCAACTCAGCGGTATCTTGGAAACCGATGAGATCGATCATGAGCTCCTTGAGCTTTTCGATCGTTTTGAACCTTACGGTGAAGCCAACCCTCGCCCCTCATTTTTACTTAAAGAGGCAGAAGTGGTAAGTATCAAACTTTTAGGTGCCGACAAAAGTCACTCTAAAATAGAGGTTAGACAATATCCCCACCAAAGAAAAACTCTGGAACTGATCGCTTTTAGGAGAGTTTACGAGATGCCCCAAAACAGAAAAATTACATGCAGCTACAGCGTTGCAAAAAATGAGTTTAACAACCGAATCACTCCCCAACTTTTAGTTAAAAAGATATACGATGAATAAAATTCAGGAGTGTTTTCGCGTACGGGGTAACATTATCGCTTTTGAAGCACTCAATAATGACACCATGATCTATGCCTTGCAGCATAAAACTATCAATAGTTTCTCTGTACTCACCTGTAAAACACTCAGTAAACTCTCCCTTGAGTACCTCTCAAGCCAAACAACCGCTATCGCTTTTCACAAAAACCTGGAGCTTGCCGCAATCGCAAACGGGAAAACTATCTATATAATCAATACGAACAACAAAATGGTGATGCAGACGATCATAAGTTATTCGGGAGATATTACAAACCTCCATTTCGTACAAAACTCCCCATACCTGATCACAGGTACGAAAAACGGGCGAGTCGTACAGTACAGATATGACGGCAAAGCGAGTCTTTCACGCCTTTGTTCTTTCCCTTTCAACAATCCGATCGGTAAAAAAGTGATAGATAAAAACTATGTAGGTGCGATCGATTCAAATGAAAAGTATGTAGCATGCAGCGGTTACGGCGGTGCTATCACTATTATAAAACTTCATTCACTAACACACAAACAAACAATACAGTCAGCTCGTGTACGGGTAAATACACTCAAACTTATATCTAATGAGCTTTTGCTCTCTGCAAGTATCGATGCAAATATCTACTTTCACGATCTCAATAAGTATAAAAACACTAAAACAATCTCCAGCCCTATAGGGAATATAACAGATATCATCCCTATCTATAACGACAAATATGCCTTGCTTTGCGGTGAATCCAATAAACTGGCACTTCTTGATATAACAAAAAGAAAAGTGCTCTCAACTGAGTTTTTCAAATTTGACGCTGATGTAAAATTTGCCCGTTTTACGGATGACGATATCTTGATGGTAGTACTGGAGGATAACAGCGTTGTCAAAACGACACTGCCGCAAGCCCAAGATCTCAGAGAACTTCTTGAACAGAATAAAATAGCGGAGGCTTATGCTTTAGCGGAGCGTAATCCCCTCTTGCAAAATACTCCCGAATATGATGAACTGGAGAGTTATTATAAACAGCTCTACAAAAAAGCGCTCGATTCGTTTATCAACTCTAACAAAAAAGAGGCACAGACCCTTCTTGAGCCTTTTAAAACGGTAAAAAGCAAAAAAGAGGAACTTGATCTTATTTTAGGCTCATTTGATCAATACCAGAAGTTTCATACGCTTGTTTTAGAGAAAAAATACCATGTAGCTTACGCAATCGCACAAAGATACCCTGTTTTAAAGCAGACATACCCATATACAAAAATGGAAAAAGCTTTTGAACAGGCATTTACGTTTGCACAAAAACAGATCAAGATCGGAAGAAACGATCTCGCAGAAGATGCTCTTGCACCCTACTCCGGCGTTGCCTCAAAAAAAGCGATCGTAAAACTATTGTTGAAACAAAACAAAGACTTTTTAATCTTTCTTCGTTCGCTGCAGACAAAAAATTATAAAAATATCGGTCTGCTAATCAAAAAAGATGAGAGTTTCACACAACTGCCTCACTATCAAGATCTTTTAAAAGATATAGAACAACAACTTCAGGAGATTAAAAAGTCTATCTTCCGCTCAGAGGTAGACGAAGCTATCGAGAAAATAAAACATCTCCAACACCTCCCCCATATAAAAGAGCAGCTCAAAGATCTTTATGAACTTGCTTCCTACACAAAAGTATTTTTAGAAAATTATGAACAAAACGACTTTTTCACATGTTATGAAACTCTAGACAAGTCAAAACTGCTAGATCAGATGGAACTTAGCAATATGCTCGAGCAACATTGGCATAAACTTATGGACCGGTGTGAAAACTTGGCGCTTAAAGGGGACCTCAAAGGGATAAAAGCGGCCCTTGCAGAACTGATAGTACTCAAGAGCAGGAGTGCAAAAATAGGTGATATTATCCGTCTGAGTTTCCATACAAAGATAAAACAGCTCTTGGCAAAAAAAGCCTATCCCACAGCTGAATCAGTCATCTATTCCTATATAGATATATTCGGGATAGATACAGAACTTAGAACACTGATGAAAACATATGAAAAACTCTCGGGGAAAAAATTAGCTATCACTGCCAACCAAGAGCTTGTCAAGGATCGTAATGCATGGCTCGAATCGGAACTGATAGTGGGGAAATATAAAAAAGACTAACTCATAATCTCCACCAGTTCATTCACCGCTTCTTCAAATGTCACCTTAAAAGTGGCACCCTGGGCGATAAAACGCTGCATCTGCTCTTTTTTCTCTAACGCTTCATCGAGTTCGGGATCAGTCCCTTTGTTGTAAGCACCGATACGTATCAATGTCTCGTTCTCTTTTAACAAAGTATAGAGTCTGCGAAATTTCATAGCAGCCTGAAAATGCTCTTGTGAGATGATATCGTTCATAACACGCGAAGCGGAGTTGAGGATATGGACAGGGGGATAGATCCCAAAATCGGTCATCTCCCTTGAAAGTACTATATGTCCGTCAAGAATTGAACGGGACTGATCAGCAATCGGATCCCCCATATCGTCCCCCTCGATAAGAACCGTAAAAAAGGCGGTAATACTCCCTTTCCCCTCCTCTTTTCCAGCACGCTCCATAAGCTGCGGCAAAAGTGTCAGCGATGAAGGCGGATACCCTTTCGAGGTTGGCGGTTCACCCAAGGCGAGTCCGATCTCACGCTGTGCCATCGCAAAACGGGTCACAGAGTCCATAATAAAAAGCACATCTTTATTTTGCTCTTTAAAATACTCGGCAACACTCATAGCGGCAAATGCTCCATATTTTCTCATAAGCGGGCTGTCATCACTTGTAGCTACTATGATCACGGTATTTGTCAGATCGCCGCCGAGATTCTTTTCGATAAACTCAGGCACCTCACGCCCGCGCTCACCGATAAGCGCTACCACTTTGATAGGTGCTTCGGAACCTCGGACGATCATCCCCATAAGTGTTGATTTTCCGACACCGCTTCCTGCAAAGATCCCAAGCTTTTGCCCTTTACCGCAAGTAAGAAGCCCGTCGATGCTTTTCACTCCTACTCCAAATACTTCATCGATCATGCCACGTTTCATCGCATCAATCGGCTCTTTTATAATTGGTGCAGTTTGCGTAGTCGCTATTGTACCTTTTGAGTCAATAGGGTGCATAAAAGGATCAACTACCCGGCCTAACAGGGCATCCCCTACGGGGATATTTAGACCTGTTATATCAAGAAAAACTCTATCGCCTGAACGGAACCCTTCGACAAAACTAAATGGAGTGATATAAAAATAACCCCCGTCGATCTCCGTAACCATACCGATCGTCTCTTGGGCTGTTTCGTTTGAGACGATCTTTACCATATCGCTGATACTAACAGGTAAACCTTTTGCTATGATCACGCTTGAGTTGATCTTCTCTACCTCTCCGAAGGCTACGGAATAGTTTCTAGAGGCAAGTTTCTCTTTAAGTGATCCTAGTGGCATTTTTTAAAATTTGTTTCCCGCTGGAGAATTTATAAGTGAGAAAAACTCTGCTCTTGTTTTGTTATCAGACTTAAACAGGCCGCGAAGTGCTGATGATGTAGTAGTCGAATTGATCTTTTCAACTCCACGCATCTCCATACACATATGTCTTGCTTGGACAACTACCGCTACACCTTTAGGCTCGATCGCATCCATAATCGCATCTGCAATCTGCTCCGTTAACTGCTCTTGAATCTGCATACGGCGTGCAAAAACGTTTACAACCCGAGGAATTTTTGAAAGCCCTACCACTTTGCCGTTTGGGATATAAGCTACATGTACATGTCCGATGATCGGCAAGAGGTGATGTTCGCAATTGGAATAAAACTCTATATCTTTCACGAGTACCATCTCATCGTTACTACTTGTAAAAAGTGCTTTTGAGAGGATCTCCTGCGGATCTTCGTTGTAACCGCCGTACATAAATTCAAAAGCTTTTCTTACACGTTTTGGTGTGTCGGCAAGCCCCTCTCTGCTTGGGTCTTCACCTACATGCTCCATTATAATTTTTACTGCATTTTCAAACTGTTCATTTTTTTGATCTGACAAAGCTTTCCCTTTTGTATTTGTTTGCAATTATACAACATTTACACCTAGTGAATATTAAATTTTCATTAATACTGATAACAATTATCATATTTATCTTCATATAAGGAAAAGAATGGCACTATTTCAAAATCAATTATGATAACAAATATCATAGTCATTAAAGGAATAAAAAATGGGTTTTCTAAAAACAACAGCAGCGATAGCTGCAACAGCTCTTTTTGCAACACAAACATATGCAAAAGAATCAAATAGTGAGATAGAAGCACTCAAAGCGGAAATCGCTGAACTACGAGAGGTTACACAAACACTTGTTGACGAAACAAGTAGTCTAAAAACAGGTGTTGGTTTTAATGTAATTGACACATCAAAATCGTATAGCGGTCTTGCAAGTGCAGCATCGAAAGTTTACTACTCAAAATCCCCTCTTAGCATTGGTGGATATGGAGAGATGTACTATGCTTACAATAAAGAAGAGGGTGCCTCAAAACTAGATGTTTATAGATTTGTTCCATATATTGGGTACAAATTTTCAGATAACATTATCTTAAATGCAGAGATCGAATTTGAACACGGTGGTGCAAAAGATGGAGAAGATGGGTATGCAATCGTTGAGTTTATGTATTTAGACTTTTTGATCAACAAGTATGCAAACATTCGTGCAGGGCATATGTTAGTACCGATAGGACTTATCAATGAAAGACATGAGCCTAATCTCTTTACTACTGTACAAAGACCTGCGAGTGAAAAGTACATTATACCTTCAACCTGGCATGATAGCGGGGTAATGGTGTATGGACAATTGACAGACGAAATTTCGTATAAATTCGCAGCAATCAGTGCTTTAAAAACCGATGTTAACGGAGATAAATGGCTTCGTAACGGTCGCGGAAGCTCGTTTAAACAAACTGATCCAAACCTCGGTGTTGTTGCAAGAGTTGACTATAATGCTAATGGTTTGTTAGTAGGTGGTTCAGTATATACAGCCCCCTCAACAGATAACACAAGTTCAGATACAACAATTGCCGATATCCACTTTGACTATAAAAACTCTGGATTTAGAGCTTATGGTGTATATGCTTATGCAAACCGTACAAACGCTGAAGACATTAATGCAACAGCTGCGGTACAAAATGGCTACGGTGGCTATATAAATGCAAGTTTTGATATACTCACACTTACAAAATCTAGCGATATGCTTCCGATCTTTGTTCAGTATGAGAAACTCGCACCACAAAATGAGATCGTAGGTGGCACAAGTGTAGAAGCAACAGAGATTACAACTGTAGGTCTCAACTACTTCCCACATGAACAAGTTGTAGTCAAACTTGACCACGCTATGCAAAAAGGTGGCTTTGGAAAAAGTGATACAACAAGTGTATCGTTAGGATTCATCTTCTAAGGGGTCTTATGAAACTTCTTCTTTTATTACTCACTGCACTGCAACTTAGTGCAGGTGTACTACTCTCTCCGTATGAAGTGCTTCACAGCACTTTTGGAGATGATATTACTATTACCGAAAAAAATATGCTTCTCAAAAAAGCTCAAAAACAGCGTATTCAAAAGGCTGCTCGAACAAAGCTTAACTCCTCTATTGTGCGTACCTATAAGATAGAAAAAAATAAACAACACCTTGCATATGCCATTTTACTTTCAAATAAAATCCGATCAAAGAACGGTGTTTATCTCTATACGATTAATGCCCAAGATGTTTTAGAATCGATTGAAATTGTTGCTTTTAACGAACCTTTGGAATATATGCCCAATAATACATGGAAACAACAATTTTCAGATGTTCCAACCAATCAACATTTAAACATTCCAAAAAATGTCTCCACTATTACGGGTGCAACCCTGAGTGCAAGAAGCATCACTGAAAGTGCAAATATAGCTATGCAAATATATAATGTAGTTCTAAAGGCTAAAAAGTGAAATTCACACTTGTAAAAGATCTCAAAGAAGATCCTATTATGAAGCCTATCTTAGGCTCACTATTGTCTTTTTCCCTTCTCTATCTTATAGCGGATTTTTTTGTTAAAAACTCTACGTTGGGGATCTTTGTTGATACTGTTAAAAATACCTTCTACGGCAATGCTCAAGAGTTTCTCGATCCGATTGATTACTCAGTATTTTTAGAGTTTTGGCATACAGAGATCTTTTTTACGATGTTCGTTGTTTTTCTTTTGAGTACAGTCTTTATCCGTTTGTTTCACTCACAAAAAACCTTTTTATGGATACTCAATGGTTTTATGCTCAGTGCCCTTTTTTCTTTAATTTTCTTAGCTTTGAGCTATTTTTTCCATATTGAGTTTTTTATTTACGGGTTTTTATTTGGTTTTTGGTGTTGGCATATTATAGCTATCTGGATCTCTTTGGTATCTCTTAAAAGGCTTTATTTTGCATAGTGCATACAGATATGCAATCATCTACTTTGGTTTTTTTGTTTCTCTTCTTTTATGCAGTGCACTTATGCTCTTTGCGCATAAAATAGGTTTTGATCATCAAAGTATCAGCCACTATTATCTGGGGGACGGGGAACTGCTTATCCAGAAAACCAATACCGGTTTACTTAAACTTGTTCTGCCCCATATCTTTGCTTTTGCTATTTTGAGCTTTGTTTTGATCCATTTTTTGATCTTTACATCCTATAAAGAGAAAAAATATCCGGTTGTTTTGATCTATATTTTACTTCTTACACAAACCATAGAGATCTTTTCACCCTATATGATCATACATATCTCAGAGTACTTCAGCTATTTGAAGTTAGGCTCTTTTATCCTCTATATGACACTTATTCCGCTAATCTTTTTCTGGCTGTTTAAAAGTATTATTAAGAGGTAAATTCTTCACATAGTCCAAAATGTTTTTACTAATGTGAAGAGAACCGTCACTCTCTAAAATTATATACGCGATCTGTTGCTCTTTTAAAAAATTATACGCTTTTTCTTTGGGCATTACACTGACAGCTGTCGCATAAGCATCAAGAAGAGCATTTGATATCGGGGCGATAAGGGTAATAGAGCTAAATAGTTTTTGCGGTTTTTTTGATTTTGGATCAATGAGATGATTGTTTTTAACCGTAGCGACATATCTGTTGTAATTACCGCTTGTGCTGATCGCCATTTCACCCTGTTTTGTAGTAAACTCTGCAAGAGAGATCTCCCCAAAGGGATTATTCACTTTGATCTTACACATTTGCAGACAACGTATATCGCCGCTTGCCCATACTACAAATTTTTTAACCCCATTTTTTTTCAGGCTTTGTGCCATTTTATCAACAGCGTACCCTTTGCCTATACCGCCAAAATCAACTTTTATATTTTGCTCAAGGGCAGCGTGCTCTTTGTTAAACTTTACCTTGGTAAAGGAGATCAACTTCTTTTTTAACAGTGTTGGATAGGGAATCAACTCCCCTTCTCCGAATCTATAGAGATCTTTTGTGATCGAACCTACAGTAGGATCAAAATAGCCGTCCGTTTGATAATACACTTTTTTGCTGATATCTAAAACCTCATAGCTATAACTGTCTAAAAGAACATATTTATAACGGTTCAGTTTTGAAATTGTAGAGTTTGGTTTGTATGTAGATATACTTTTGTCTACATCTTCGGCTGTTTTAAAAGCTTCTTGTGAAAGGTGGATATCCTCTGTACTTAACTCCATCCCGATAAACGTGCCCATTAAGATCTTTTCTCTTGTAAGGCTTGTAGCTTTTAAGCTAGAAAATATGAGTAAAAAAAGTAAAAGTGTTTTCATGGGACTTGAATAAGTGCATAAAAATGCACTTATATAGTTTTAGTGGATAAAAGTGTGTGGAACGATAAGTGGGTACTTTTTCATTCTACGATAGATATGTTTACGAACTGCTTGACGTAGGTCAGCTTCAAACGCTTTGTGGTTGTTTATAAGTCCCGGTTTCATGTTGATCAGGAAGTGCTCAACAACATCCTCCATCTCTTTAGCAAACGCTTTGTTCTTTTTATTTGCTACAAGTCCAAAAGATGTCACTCTCGGTTTGTTTAGCATCTTACCGTCTTGTTCACTTACTTCAACCACAAGCATAACTACACCGTCGTTAGCAAGCTTTTGACGATCGACTACGATATCATCTTCGATCTCATGGTTGTTTTGGTTATCGATATATGTTTTTCCTGTTTTAACAGTTTTTACTTTTCTCATATATTTCGGTGCAACTTCGATCTGCTCACCATCTGTCATAAGAAGGATGTTTCTTTCAGGCACGCCACATAAGACACCTGTTGCTTTATGCTTCATAACATGGTTGTATTCCCCGTGAACAGGTAGGAAGAACTTCGGATTTACTAAACGAAGCATCAATTTCTGCTCTTCCATAGAAGCGTGTCCGGAAACGTGAATATCTCTATCCATCGCTACACTCGCACCACACTTTTGGATAAAGTTCATCATATTTGAGATACTTCCCTCATTACCAGGAATAGCACGAGAAGAGAGTACAATTAAGTCTGTCGGTTTGATCTTGATATGTCTATGCTCGCCGATACTCATTCGAAAGAGTGCCGAGTTTGCTTCCCCTTGAGAACCTGTGGTTACGATAAGCACCTCTTTGTCATTCAAACGGGAAACCTCTTCCGCGTCAACGAAGATGTTTTTAGGAAAACGGATATAGTCATACTGCATAGCAATCTCGATATTTCTCTCCATACTACGTCCGATCACACACACTTTACGTCCATATTTTATACCGTACTGGATAGCCTGATACACACGGTGGATATTTGAGCTGAAAGTTGAGAGTATCACCCTCCCCTCAGCTTTGTAAAAGATACGGTCTAACGCAGGTCCTACACTCAATTCTGACGGTGTAGGGTTTGGATTGTGTGAATTTGTAGAGTCACTAAGTAGACACAATACTCCTTTATCACCATAATGAGCTAAACGGTGCAAGTCTGCAGGGTATCCGTCAACCGGAGTGTGATCTATCTTAAAGTCACCCGTATGGATAATAGTCCCCGCTTCAGTCGTAATCGCTAATGATGAAGAGTCAATGATTGAGTGTGTCATATGCATCCACTCAATCTCAAAATCGTTTCCTATTTTATACACTTTACGTTTTTCGATCGGGTTAAAATGTTTTCTACAATCTTTTAAATGGTGCTCATCAAACTTGTTCCCGATCATTGCAAGTGGAAGCGGTGTCCCGTAGATAGGGAACTGCATCTCTTTATAAAGATACGGCATAGCCCCGATATGATCTTCGTGAGCATGGGTAATGATAACCGCTACGATCTTGTGTTTGATCTCTTTAAGGTAAGAAAAGTCAGGGATAAGGATATCGACACCGTGCATCTCCTCATCCGGGAAACTCATCCCTACATCGATCAAAATCGCTTCGTTTTCTGTTTCAAAAACTGCAATGTTTCCACCAATCTCACCAAGTCCTCCAAGCGGAGTGATACGCACTTTGGCTTTAGAGTTTAAGTCTAATTTATAGTGTGGGTTAAGTCTTTGTTTTTGACCCTCTTGATTCTTTGCCACAAAAGATTTCAGGTTTTCATCAACAGGTGCCGATTGTCTGCGCCCTCTGCCTCTAGAGCCGCCTCTGCCTTTGTTTCTATTGTTTGATGAAGATCTGTTATTGCCTTTATCATCTTTGTTGTTCGATCTCGAACGGTTCGGGTTTCTTCTGTTTTGGTTAGGTTTACGATCTGATTGAGGTTTTTGTTTTGCCTCTTGATTGTTCTCTGCCATCCAAACTCCTTGTATATTTATATAATTTTTTTATAGAGTTGGTGATAGTCCTTAGTTGAAACTTGATGAGGCCTGATTGTCTGTGATAGCTCTAGGTCTTCAAAGACCTTTTGAAGTTTTGCTTTTTCATACTTTGCCGAGAGATTTTTCATCAAAGTTTTGCGAGGCTGCGTAAATGCAACTCTAAGCAGCTCTTCAAACTTTTTATCAGATCTATCGCTATGCTTTTGTATAAGAAAAACGGCAGAGTCAACTTTTGGTTGCGGATCAAAAGCTGTCGGGGGGACTCTGACTATAATGCCGGCATCCCCTACACTTTGGGTAATGACCCCCAAAGAACCAAAAACTTTTTCCCCCTCCTGCGCGCAAAATTTCTCTGCAACTTCAAGCTGTACCATTACAAGTATATTTTTACACATCGGATCTGCAAGGGCTTTTAAGATGATATTTGTCGCTATATAGTAGGGCAAATTTGCCACTAAATCATACGGCTCATCTATAAGCTCACTCTGCCAAGCTTCTAATACATCTCCACAGTTTATATGGAGTCGCTTGGTGTTGATCGCCTCTTCAAATTTACTTTGTAACAGTTCACATAAATCGGTATCTACCTCAAAAGCTTCTACACTTTTGACATCAACTAAAAATTTAGTTAAATCACCTAAGCCAGGCCCAATCTCAACAATTTTATTATCATTTTTGGGCATCGCTTCGACGATTTTTCTTAAAACTTCTTGGTCTTGCAAGAAATTTTGTCCAAACTTCTTCTTCGCCACAACATTATGGTTATTCATGACAAGAGTTTATAACATTATACCTTACAATTAGGTAATAACTTTATAAAAACCCCCTCTTTACACAAGTTGTTCGATCTTTTCTTCAGGTATAGCGATCAGACGGCGCTCGAGCCTGTTGATCTCATCAAGAAGTTTTTTTGAAATTTCTGCCATCTCATGATAGTATGTCTCGGCAAGTTCATGTTCCGTAGAGCTTATAGTTTTTCGCTTGAATCCAAAAAGTTTTGCGAAAAATCCTCCTTTTTTCTCCTCTGAAAAATATATATTAAAAATTTTCAAGTATTGATCATGGAGATCAAAATGGAGCTTTTCAATACTTTGCATACACTCCAAAGGGTTGTTTGATAAGGAGTTGAGTATCTGTCCGTCACTATAAAACCACTGTCCGAATTTACACTCCGTTGAATCAACGGGAATCGAATCCTCTTTCACTTCAACACCGTTTATAAGAAGTTTCGCTTTTTGTACCCATTTAATATGCGCTGATTTAGCAGCTCTTAAATGCTCCAATACCTCTTCTTTCTTCATGTTTTTATCCTACTTGTAAAGATCGATTATCATTAAAAATTATTATAATGGTATTATAATTAAAGTTATCTAAAAACTATGGTATTTATCACAATTTTGCTAATTTCGTTGAAGATTGTTAAATTATTATCACATTGTTTCACGTGAAACACGAGTGTATCGAAAAACTATAATAAGCGTCGAGGACTTACAAAGCATAAACATCTTTACAGCTAAAAAAGATATAATACATCTTATGAATTATTTTGCGAAAAGAATCATCCCTTGTCTGGATGTCAAAGATGGTAGAGTTGTTAAAGGTGTTAATTTTGTCGGTTTAAAAGATGCGGGCGATCCTGTTGAAGTTGCACGCCGTTACAATGAAGAGGGTGCTGACGAGATCACTTTTCTCGATATTACCGCTTCGTCTGACAATCGTGATACGATCGTAGATATCGTAGCCGAAGTAGCACGTGAGATCTTTATCCCGTTAACTGTCGGCGGCGGCATCCGCAAACTTGATGATATCTATAAACTTTTAAATGTAGGTTGTGACAAAGTAAGTGTTAACTCCGCAGCAATTAAACGACCTGAACTTATAGACGAGGGCGCAAAAAGATTTGGTAGCCAATGTATCGTTACTGCAATTGACGTAAAAAAAACGGGAGATAGATACAATGTTTACCTTAACGGGGGCAGGGTAGATACCGGTATCGATGCTGTTACATGGGCAAAAGAGGCAGTGGAGAGAGGCAGTGGAGAGATACTTCTGACATCCATGGATGCTGACGGAACAAAAGCAGGATTTGAACTCGATATAACGAGAGAGATCTCAAAATCTGTAAATGTACCGGTGATCGCAAGCGGCGGAGCAGGGACTATGGAGCATATAAAAGATGCATTTAATGCCGGAGCAGATGCGGCACTCGCTGCGAGTATTTTTCACTATAAAGAGATCGATATAATGGATCTCAAACACTATCTACATGAGAATAACATTCCCGTAAGGTTGTAATATGGACGATATTAAACAAACTCTTTTGCAAGCATACAATTTTCGTCATGCTTGTAAACTCTTTGATGCAACAAAAAAGATCAAAGAGGAGGACTTTAGCTTTATACTTGAGACTGCAAGACTCTCTCCAACCTCGTTTGGCATGGAGGGTGTAAAAATTACGGTCATCACCAACCAGGAGTTAAAAAAGCAGCTCAAACCGTTTTGCTGGAACCAAGATCAGATCGATTCATGTTCCCATTTAGTGATCTTTAAAACAAAAACAAAAGATCTCAAACCATACAGCAAATGGGTAGAGGAGAAGTTTGCCCAACGTGGACTTCCAAAAGAAGCCCAAGAGAAGTATATGGAAGTGTATGAGAATTTTCACAAAAGCCTTAAAAGTGATGATATCTATGAGTGGGGAACTCGTCAGGCCTATATTATGTTTAGCTCGATGATCACAAGTGCAGCACTCTTAAAGATAGACTCTTGCCCAATCGAAGGCTTTGAAAAAGAGAACATTGAAAAAGTTTTAGATATAGATACAAATGAAGAGGAGGTCTCTTTAGTATGTACCTTTGGTTACAGAGTCAATGAACAGCCTAAAAAATTCAGACTCGATCTTGATGAGATGTGTGAGTTTATTCGA
Source organism: Candidatus Sulfurimonas kebritensis (assembly GCA_047689515.1). Classification (GTDB taxonomy): domain Bacteria; phylum Campylobacterota; class Campylobacteria; order Campylobacterales; family Sulfurimonadaceae; genus Sulfurimonas; species Sulfurimonas kebritensis. Next base: position 34,300 of record JBEWQA010000005.1, on the reverse strand, counting down.
TGATCATCTGTGCGGGAAATAACGAAACTTTTGATTTTGCAATACCTATGGGAGTAGGGCTGATCGAGACAACTATGAATATCACCCGTCTTTGTTTGTTTGACAAGCCTGAGTTTTTACTTTTTGTCGGTACGGCAGGCAGCTACGGCGATGCAAATATATTTGATATAGTAGAGAGTAAAACAGCTGCTAACATAGAGCTCAGTTTTTTAGAAAAATGTGCCTATACACCACTAGATAATGTAGTATCAACTAACACGCAAGATGTAAAGGATGTTATAGTAAACAGCTCCAACTACATAAGTACCTGCAAAGAGAAGTCTGCACAGTTTCTCAAGTACGGCATAGGGATCGAAAATATGGAGTTTTTTGCAGTGCTTCAGGTTGCAAAAGAGTTTGATATCCCTGCAGGGGGTGTTTTTTGTATAACAAACTATACTGATGAAAATGCCCATAAAGACTTTGTAAAAAACCATGCAAAAGCAAAAGAACTTCTACAGGAGTACACAAAAAAACGGATCAAGGAACTAACAAAACAATGAGTGAACTCAAACCCTCTTTATACGACTTTACACTTGGGGAGTTAAGTCAACTTGTAAAACCCTCATTTCGAGCAAAACAGATCTACGGATGGCTCTATCATCAATATGCCCAAAATTTTGAAGATATGAAAAATATCCCAAAAAACCTTAAAGAGGAACTCTCCAAGAAATATATCATCAACCCTATGAAGATAGTAAAAAAAGAGATCGCAACTGACGGAACAATCAAGTATCTCTTTGAACTTCAAGACGGTAAAACAGTAGAAGCTGTATGGCTCAAGATGAAAGATGATATCTATGAAGACGGAAAACTAATCCAAGAGGCAAAATACACTATCTGTGTATCTACACAAGTAGGGTGTAAAGTAGGATGTGCTTTTTGTCTAACGGCAAAAGGCGGTTTTACAAGAGATCTCTCTGCGGGTGAGATAATAGCCCAGGTAGTCAACCTCAAGCGTGATAACGACCACAAACATAACAGAAAAATCAATATCGTTTATATGGGTATGGGTGAACCTCTTGATAACTTAGATAACTTGGCAAAAGCTATAGAGATATTTAAAGAGGAAGAGGGCTTGGCAATATCAGGAAAACGACAAACTGTTAGCACAAGCGGCCTCAGTAACAAGATCGACGCGTTAGGGAAAATGGATCTCGGTGTCCATATAGCTATATCACTCCATGCAGTTGATGATAAGCTTCGTACGGAACTGATCCCTATGAACAAGGCACATAACATCAACTCTATTATAGAGGCTGTAAAACGTTTTCCTATCGATACGCGTAAACGCGTTATGTTTGAGTATCTTGTTATTAAAAATAAAAACGATGATATAGCAAGTGCTAAAAAGCTAGTAAAACTGCTCTCTGGTATCAAAGCAAAGGTAAATCTCATCTACTTTAATCCTTATCCGGGAACTCCATATGAGCGTCCAAGTTATGAAGATATGCACAAGTTTCAGGAGTATCTGATCCAACACGGCTTATTATCTACTATCAGAGACTCTAAAGGGATAGATATCAGTGCAGCGTGCGGGCAGTTAAAAGAGAAAACAGAAAAAGAGTTATAATTTACCTTTAAAATAAAAATCAAGGTTTATTATGGGTGATTTTACAGGTGTAGATATATTTGAAGTTATAGTTGTTGTAATTGTATTTGCTGTCGGTGTAGGTGGCTTTTTATATGCAGCAACGAAAGATGATTAAACTAAAAAGGAGAAACAATGGCACATAAAACAGATGCAGACAGAATAAGAGAGGTATATAAACTTTGCAAAGGGCATTTTGGTGATGTTCGTTTTGTAGGGATTAAGTACCATGCAAAAATTGGTTGGATCGCTAAAGCACAACTAGGTGATGATTTTGAAAATTTAACGGCAGATGGAAAAACAAGTACAGATGCTATAAAACAGCTTCGATCACGTGTAAAAAAAATCATAAAAAGATATAACGAAGTATAAAAAAAGAAAAAGACGACCAACACACCAGGGAGGTCGTCTATGAGTGTAATAATACCTTACTAATCTTAAATAAATCTATTTTTCCCTTTTAACCTTTTTCATTAAATTAACTCAACTTTAGAAGACAAAAAAAATATAAAAATTTCTAATGAGTGTGTACTATTCACACATTGTTCTAATATGTGAATTAAATATTATCTCAAAATAGATAAATTTGTAAATTTCTTTATTTATTAAGATTTTTTTTATATAAATAATAGCTTAATTATTCAAATAAAAGATAGCTTAAAGCCCTAAAAACAGGGGTTTTTATAGATTTTTATTTTTTTCACATCTTCACAAGTGAAAAACTTTCTATTTAACCAAAAAGTTATTCACATTGACAATAGTTCTAGTGAAAGCTTTTCAAAATCCACCTTACTTTTTACGATATAAGTTTCATTATAGAGTTTAAATTCCAATTCACTTGCATGTAGTAAAAGTCTCGATGCACCACTCAATTCTTCTCTTTTTTGATCACTGATCTCTTTATCTAAAAAACGAATTATATCTTCCTCTTTTTGTCCGTAGATCGGATCACCGACGATCGGATGTTTCACGTGAAACAAATGCACCCTGATCTGATGTTGTCTTCCTGTATGCGGTTTACACTCTACCAATGTCATATGTAAATCACTAAAATACTTTAACGGTTTAAAAGATGTTTTTGAAGGCTTTCCTTTCTCATCAACTTTTACAACCATTCTAACGATTGCCGATTCGTCCTCTTTTCGAAGAAGTGGAGCATCTACTACCATCTCCTCTTTAAATTCACCGTGAACCATAGCCAGATATGTTTTTTGCATATCCCGCTCCTGAAACATCATCTTGATATCTCTTTCACTCTTTTTATTTCGAGCACAAAGAACAAGCCCGCTTGTTTCTTGATCTATTCTATGGGTGATGTTTGCATCTTTACCGTACTGGTATTTCAGTTCATCTATAAGTGAGTAGGGTGTATGTCTGTTTTGTGGGTGGATAAGTACACCGCTTGGTTTATCGAATACGACAAACTCTTTTTCTATATATGTAGGTTCTAAACCTTTTGTAGTTGGTTTGAAGTGAATAAATTCTATTTCACCTTCAACTTCTTCTCCAGCCTTCGTGATTGTTTCAGAATTTTGAAGGACTCTCCCTTTTGCAATAAGCCTTTGTGCCTCTTTTTGTGTATAGCCCAACTCTTTAATAAGGTAGAGAAACAATCTCTGCTTTTTTTCAATAAAAAACTTTTCAATCACAAACGGCAATTTAATTCCTCTTTCATTATATATAATGTACAATTTCGTACTTAAATTATGCGAATAATAACATAAATACAAGGGTTATATAATGGTAGAAAGATATGCTCGTGAAGAGATGAGTCAGCATTGGACTCAACATGCAAGATATGCTGCATGGCTGGAAGTTGAAAAAGCGGCTGTAAAAGCTTGGGCAAAACTTGGTAAGATTCCTCAAGAGGATGCTGATAAAATTGTAAAAAATGCAACATTCAGTGTTGAGAGAATTGAAGAGATTGAAGCGGTTACAAAACATGACTTGATCGCTTTTAATACATCTGTTGCAGAATCACTTGGAGATGAATCAAGATGGTTTCACTACGGTATGACATCTTCAGATGCAGTTGATACCGGTGTAGCACTTCAAATGAGAGATTCACTCACAATAATCATCGAAGATGTAAAGATGTTAATGGAGTCTATCAAGAAGCGTGCTGAGGAACACAAGTTCACTTTAATGGTTGGACGTTCTCACGGTATTCACGGTGAGCCTATTACATTTGGTCTTACTTTAGCCGTTTGGTATGATGAAGTTGCACGTCACCTTAAAAACCTTGAAGAGACTATGGAAGTTATATCTGTAGGCCAAATCTCTGGAGCTATGGGTAACTTTGCTCACGCACCGTTAGAGCTTGAAGAGTTAGCTATGGAAGAGCTTGGTTTAAAACCAGAGCCGTGTTCAAACCAAGTTGTTCATCGTGACAGATATGCAAGACTAGCAACTGCCTTAGCACTCCTTGCATCTTCAGTTGAAAAGTTTGCAGTACAAGTTAGACACCTTCAACGTACAGAAGTATATGAAGCAGAAGAGTATTTTGCAAAAGGGCAAAAGGGTTCATCTGCAATGCCTCATAAACGTAACCCAATCCTTACAGAAAACATTACAGGTCTTGCTCGTATGATCCGTGCATATGCAAACCCTGCAATGGAAAATGTAGCATTATGGCATGAAAGAGATATTAGCCATTCTTCTACTGAGCGTTTCTGGTTACCTGATGCATTCATAACAACTGACTTTATGCTTCACCGTATGAATAACGTTATAGCTAACCTAACTGTTATGCCTGAAAATATGATGAAAAACCTAAACCTAACTGGTGGACTTGTTTTCTCTCAACGTGTATTACTTGAACTTCCACTTCAAGGTGTAAGCCGTGAAGACGCATATAAAATAGTTCAAAGAAATGCTATGAAAGTTTGGGAAGAGATCAGCCAAGGAAAACCTACTCTAAATGAAAAAGGTGAGTCACTTTATCTTAACCACTTGTTAGCTGACGAGGAACTTAGAAGCAAACTAAGCGAAGAGCAAATTCGTGAGTGTTTTAACTACGACTACTATACTAAAAATGTGGATGCTATATTTAACAGAGTATTTAACAAATAAAACCTCCAAAGAGCAGAAAGAATATCTGCTCTTTAAAACACTTCAAGGTTAACTTTAAAACCATTTTTTAACTCCACTATTATTCAAAATATTACATCAAATTATATATATAAATTTACAAATAATTTCATCATTTTTAAAGTTTAGTATGGTTAAAATCTAACTTATTTTAGATAGTTTTTCAGAAAATTATTTCCGATAATTTTTTAAAGAATTTATAATCAAAGTTAGGACAAAACATGATAACAGTTATAAAAAGAAACGGTAGAACAGAACCATTAGATGTAACAAAGATCCAAAAATATACAACAGCAGCTGTAAAAGATTTACCGGGTGTGAGTCAAAGTGAACTGGAGGTTGATGCACAGCTTCACTTCCGTGACGGTATTACTTCAAAAGAGATCCAACAAACACTGATCAAAACAGCAGTTGACAAGATCGATATTGATGCTCCAAACTGGACTTTTGTAGCAGCTAGACTTTTTCTTTATAACCTTTATCATGAAGTGAACGGTTTTACGGGGTACTGCTCACTTGAAAAATATTTTGAACGTGGGGAAAAAGAGGGTCGTATCCTTCTTGGTCTTCGAGATATGTATGATCTAGATGTTCTAGAGAAACACATAAAACCTGAACGTGATCTACAGTTTAATTATCTTGGCGTAAAAACACTCTATGACAGATACCTGATCAAAGACAGAAACTCAAATCCGATTGAGCTGCCGCAGCATATGTTTATGGCGATCGCAATGTTCTTGGCACAGCGTGAAGAGAATCGTGAAGAGTGGGCAATCAAATTTTACGACATGATCTCAAAATTTGAAGTGATGATGGCTACACCTACACTCTCAAATGCAAGAACAACAAGACACCAGCTCAGTTCTTGTTATATAGGCTCAACTCCTGACAATATCGAAGGTATCTTTGATGCATACCAAGAGATGGCTATGCTTTCTAAGTTTGGCGGCGGAATCGGTTGGGACTGGACACAAGTTCGTTCAATGGGTTCATTTATAGATGGTCACAAAAATGCAGCGGGCGGTACGGTTCCATTTTTAAAGATAACAAACGATATTGCTATCGCAGTTGATCAGTTGGGGACAAGAAAAGGGGCTATTGCCGTTTATCTTGAGCCTTGGCATATAGATATCAACGACTTTTTGGATCTTAAAAAGAACTCCGGAGAGGAGCGTCGCCGTGCACACGATCTTTTCCCTTCACTTTGGATCAACGATCTCTTTATGAAACGTGTACAAGAGGATGGGATCTGGACACTTTTTGATCCATTCGATACAAGAGAATTAAGTGAACTTCACGGTGAAGCATTTGAGAAAAGATATATGGAGTTGGAGCGTGATGAATCTATTGTAAAAGAGAAAATAAAAGCGAAAAATCTATGGAAAAAGATCCTCACATCTTACTTTGAAACAGGATCACCGTTTCTCTGTTTTAAAGATAATGCCAACCGTGCAAACCCTAATGATCACTACGGTGTTATTAGAAGCTCAAACCTTTGTACGGAGATCTTTCAAAATACACAACCTAACCACTACAAAACAAAGTTTATCTTTGAAGACGGATCTTATGAGAGTTACGAAGAGGAAGAGATCATCAAAGTTGACAGCGGCATAGAAAAACCAGCGAAAAAAGTCACAGCACTTGATACTCTAAACGGCAAAGAGATCTTTGTAGTTGAAAAAGAAAAAGTAGACGGTGCAACTGCCGTTTGTAACCTTGCATCGGTTAATCTCTCTCGTGTAAATACAAAAGAGGATATCGACCGTATCGTACCGATTGCGATCCGTGCACTCGATAACGTTATAGATCTCAACTTCTACCCAGTTGAAAAAGTAAAACGTACTAACATGAGAAGCAGATCGATAGGTCTGGGTGTTATGGGTGAGGCTCAGATGTTAGCCGAAGCCGGTATCGAATGGGGAAGCCAGCTTCACTTCGATAAAATAGATGAAGTTATGGAGGCTGTTTCTTATAACGCTATCTCAGCTTCATCTGACTTAGCGGTTGAAAAAGGTGCATACCCGGAATTTGAAGGGAGTAAATGGTCTAAAGGGATCTTCCCTCAAGATCATGCCAATGCAGAGGTGCTTAATCTCGTCGATCGCGGTGGTTTATTTGCTTCGGCTTATGAGTGGGATGAACTCCGTACCAAAGTAAAATCACAGGGGATGAGAAATGGTTACCTGATGGCTGTAGCACCTACAAGTTCGATCTCTATTCTAACAGGTACGACTCAAGCAATTGAACCTGTATTTAAAAGAAAATGGTTTGAAGAGAATTTAAGTGGACTTATCCCTGTCGTTGTTCCAAAACTCTCACCCGATACATGGAGCTACTATACACCTGCATATGATCTTAACCAAACGGTACTGATCAAAGCAGCTTCGATCAGACAAAAATGGATCGATCAGGGACAGTCTCTAAATATCTTTATCACACTTGATAAAGCAAGCGGAAGATATCTTAACGAGATCTATATGTTAGCTTGGAAATTAGGTCTAAAATCAACTTACTATCTAAGAAGCCAATCACCTGAGGTTGCTAACGATGTTGAAGACCGCTCTATGGAATGTGTAGGCTGCCAATAGGATGAAACCACTAACACAAACGGCACTTGCCGAGTTTTTAGAAAGATTTGAGTATTTCAAGGATGCTGAACTTCGATCGGTAGAGGTTATCGATCCTTTTGAGATCAAAGTGGTTATAGCTGTACAGGACAAAGCCAGAGCATTTGACTGGATAACAATAGAGTTATTATTTAGCGGTGTAACTGCTGCAAATCTGGTTGAAGAGAATCAGCTCTCCTACATAGATATGGATACAGGTGCAAACATCATCTTTAATGAAAATCAGTTTGCATTTGGGATCGGAGAGTGCTATAATATTTCAAACATAAAAAGTTCATCTTTGTATGTGATCTCTGAAACTCTTAAATATCAAGAGGGAGAATTTTAAAGGGTAATAATGGCTTATGAAATAAAAGGTAGTTTATACGGTTTCGATACAACTCGCAATGTTGAAATAAAAAAGATAGATGAGCTCTTCTCCACTATGATTGATACAGAAAATGAAAATATATCATTTACACTTGTAAAACCAAATCTATTAAGAGAATACGCATTTGATTTACCTCTTGATGTAAAAGCACTTTTAGAGATAAATGAAAATTCTACTGTTAGTGTTTATAACATTTTGATGATCCAAAAACCTCTTGAAAAATCAACTATAAACTTTTTAGCTCCGATCATTATTAACAATGATAACAGTTTTCTCGCACAAGCGATACTTGATCCGAAAAAATATCCAGATTACGATATAGCAGAAAGTATAGATTCATTTGTAAAATAAGGAGTATATATGAAAGTGGTATGCCCTCACTGTTTCAGTGTTAACAATGTTCCAAAAAAAGACTCATACAAAAAAGCAAACTGCGGGAGCTGTAAAAACTCCCTTTTAGATACACAACCTGTAGAACTAACAAACGCAAACTTTGATGAAGTGATTGTAAATAGCGAACTGCCTGTTCTTGTAGACTTTTGGGCACCATGGTGCGGGCCGTGTAAAATGATGGCACCTAATTTCTCCGCAGCAGCTGAGAATTTTCCACTCAAAGCCATGTTTGCAAAAGTAAATACCGAAGATCAGCAAAATTTAGGTGCGAAGTTTGGAATCAGAAGTATCCCGACACTTATCGTCTTTAAAGACGGAGTAGAGAAAGAGAGAGTATCAGGTGCACTCCCTAAAGAGAGTTTAGTGCAGCTGATCTCCAAATATACAGACTAACTACTCTTTGATGTATGAACAGCAGTAGTCTGTTACCGTATCGATTCTAAGATCAAACGATGAGTTTGCAGGGACATTAAAACTCTCCGGCGTACTTAATCTTTTCCAATCTTCTCCCGGAAGTTTTACTTCAAGTTCACCGCTCATCATCTCCATGATCTCAGCTTCATCTGTGTTAAAAGTATATTCACCCGGTAACATAATCCCTAAAGACTTTCTAGTCCCGTCATTAAACTCTAACGTTCTGCTTGTTACCTGTCCGTTATCGTAGATATTTGCTTCTTTTGTAATAGTCACATTTTCAAATTTTGACATCTGTTCTCCTTATATGTTTAACAACATAATAACAAAATTATTTATGTTTTATTCTTTGTGAATGAGTAATTGCAACTGCCATCGCATCAGATATATCAAGCGGCTTGATCTCTTTTTTAATCCCCAGCAGACGCTTAACCATAAATGCTACCTGTTCTTTAGAGGCTTTTCCCTTCCCTGTAAGTGCTTTTTTCACCTGAAGTGCAGTGTATTCGTGAAACTGTCCAAACTCTTGTAACAGCTTGAGCATAATAGCACCGCGAAATTGAGCTAATTTGATGGTTGTAGAGGGGTTGTGTGCATAAAATATATCCTCCATAGCTACCTGATCGATAGTATGGTTTGCAAAGAGCCGTTCAATCCCCTCAACCATCTGTGGGATCTGATACTGCAAATCTTCTGCTTTCATCTTGATAAGTCCCGCTTCCAGTAAAGATACTTTATTGTTTTGCAGGGTTATTATCGCATATCCCATGTTTCTGGTTCCCGGATCGATTCCGAGTATATTTATCTTATTCATAAAAGAATTATACCCTATATTCACATAAATATTTTTTTCCTATTCACATCAGTTTAACCCTATTTTATGGATCAAAAAGATACTATTCACATATAAATAGAGATAAGCGAGTGAAATGTGAATATTGGTCAAGAGGTCTTAGAAGAGCTAAAAAATGAGATTACAGAGCTGGAATACAACAGATATATCAAACATCTAGACTATGATGTGAAAAAGTCTTCCAGTGACTTTGCCGTTTTTTATGCTCAAAATGCTCTTGTGGTAAACTGGATTAAAAATAAATACACTGATAAACTAGCCCATCTTTTTGAGATCAAAACGGGCAATAAAGTAACTGTCAGTGTCACACTCAAATCCGCAAAAAAAACTTCAAAAGCTCCAAAAACACCAAAAGAGGTACAAAAAACAAGCTCACTGCTTAACCCCTCTTATTCGTTTGACAACTTTATGGTTGGCGGCTCAAACCAGTTTGCTTTTGCTGCGATAAAAAGTGTAAGTGAAAATCCGGGCAAAGTATACAACCCCGTCTTTATCTACGGGGGTGTAGGGCTTGGAAAAACCCACCTCATGCAAGCAGCCGGGAATGTTTTTCAAAACAGTGGCAAAGTGGTTATCTATGCTACGGTAGAACAGTTCTTGAATGATTTTATCAGACATGTGAAAAACAAAACTATGGACAGATTTCAAGAAAAATATCGCCAATGTGACGTACTGCTGATCGACGATATTCAATTTCTTTCAAACAAAGACGGGATCCAAGAGGAATTTTTCCATACATTTGAAGCGATCAAAGGTGCAGGGAAACAGATCATCCTTACAGCCGATAAACACCCTAAAAAAATAGGCGGGCTCGAAGCAAGGCTGCAAAGTCGTTTTGAATGGGGACTTGTAGCAGATATCCAGCCCCCTGAACTTGAGACTAAAATAGCGATCATAAAGAAAAAATGTGAAATAAACAAAGTAAAACTCTCGGATGAGATCGTTAACTATATCGCAACGGTGATCGAGAGCAATGTACGTGAGATCGAAGGGATACTTTCAAAACTTCACGCCTATTCACAACTGATGCATGTCGATATCGATCTGGAGTTTACAAAAAACGTTCTCAAAGATCAGATCAAAGAAAATCGCCAAAACCTTACGATGGATGCAATCACAAACGTTGTAGCAAAAGATCTCAATATCAAACCAAGCGAGATCAGAAGCAAAGGGCGTAGCAAAAATATCGTGTATGCAAGACGTATCAGTATCTATATATGTCGTGAACTGACACAAAGTACGATGCCTCAGCTTGCACAATACTTTGGTATGAAAGATCATACTGCTATCTCACATACGATCAAAAAGATCAATGAATTGATAGAAAAAGATGAAGATTTTAAAGTAAAAATCGATGAACTGATAAATAAACTTTCATCTTCATAACAGTTTTGCAAAAAAAAAGATATAATTAGAAAAGTGAATAGATGTGAACAATGAAAAAAATCTCGTCACATCATAAAAGTTCTAGTATCCCGTGGTTTTGAATCTGTTTTCACATATTCACTCTCACCTACTACTAGCTACTAAAAATTATAAATAAATAGGGAAATTCAAGATGAAAATTACTGTATCAAAATCTATACTTGAAAACATACTTATTCATGCCGGTCCTTTTTTAGAAAAAAAAGATACTTCACAGATCACTTCTCATGTTTACCTCGATGCTAGAGTTGGTAAATTAACTCTAAAAGCTACAGACTATGAGATAGGATTTGTCGTAACGGTAGAAGATATCAATATAGAACAAGAGGGTAGTGTTACTTCAAACGGTAAAAAGTTTTTAGATATCGTTAGAATCTTAAAAGACGGAAATATCGATCTTGAACTAAGAAACGGTATGCTCCATATTGAACAGGGAAGTTCAAAATTCAAACTTCCAACTTTTTCACATGAAGACTTTCCCGAGTTTCCATCTTATGAAAACAAATCTCGTATCTCTATCGAATCACATACTCTTATAGAGTCTCTAAAAAAAATCACCCCTGCAATTGATACCAACAATCCTAAATTTGAACTAAACGGTGCTCTTATAGATATACAAAATGATGCTATCAACTTTGCTTCTACCGATACAAGAAGATTAGCAGTTGTAAATATAGCAAACAACAATGATAATCAACTCTCGATCATTATCCCTAAAAAAGCTATCGTAGAGATCCAAAAACTCTTTTTTGATGATATTGAACTCTATTACGATGAGACAAATCTTATTATCCATTCAAATCAATATACTTTTTTTACAAAACTTATAAACGGTAAATTCCCTGAGTATTCAAGAATTATCCCTAAAGAGACAAAACACACACTTGTACTTCCAAAAGCAAATATGATCGACTCGATCAAACAGATCACAACTATCTCAACAGATGTGAAAATTACTTTTACTAACGATGTCATCACTTTTGAATCTTTAAGTGATGATAATATTGAAGCAAAAACAGAGATGGCAATCTCTACGGGGTTTAATGAACCTTTCTCTGTAGCTATCAACTCCAGATATCTTTTAGACTTTTTAAACTCTATCAACTCTTCAGAGTTTACTATGAAACTAAACGAAGGAAATCTTCCGTTTATTTTAAGTGATGAAAATTTTATAACAGTAGTGATGCCAATCGTTATATAATATATGTCAAAACAACTACCCTTTCTTTTTCTCTTACTCCAGACTTTTTTATATGGGAGTAAGGGGATAGATATAAACAATATCAATATCTTAGAACAACACAATCTTTATAAGCAAACATCCTATTTAAAACCAGATTTTACCCTTTTATGTTTTTGTACAGACTATGATCCTCAAAATATCAATGTCAATAAGCAACTTTCACAATCGCAAAAAAATCTTATAGAAGGGACACTCTATACCCAGATCGTTATGGTGGGGACAGTAGGAGTGCTCTATCTAATGCCAGAATCGGTTTCTAAATGGGACAAAGATGCTTTATCTGAAGAACCATTAGAAAAAAAATGGGTAGATAACGTTCAAACAGGGCCCGTTTGGGATAAAGATGATTTTGCTATCAATTACATAGGACATCCCGTTTCAGGTGCCTGGTACTATATGATGGCGAGAGATTACGGAATCTCTCCTGAAGGTTCTTTTTTATACTCTGCATTTGTTTCAACTTTTATTTGGGAATACGGTTATGAAGCCTTTGCAGAGGTCCCGTCATGGCAAGATCTTTTTTCAACTCCTATTGTCGGTTCTATTATGGGTGAGGGTTTTTATTACCTTGAAAAAGAGATAGATAAAAACGGAGGAAAAGTTTTTAACTCAAAAACTTTAGGGAGTATCAGTTATTTTCTTTTAAACCCGATGGGAAATATAGCAAACGGTTTAAGTGAGTTTTTTGATATCAAAGCCACTTTAAGATATGAGGTGTATCAACCTCAATATTCACTGCAGCAACAACGTTACTATATCTCTCAAGAGAGACCTATAATAAGCAGGAACCAAGAGTTCGGAGTAGTTTTAAATATAAATTTTTAAAAGTTATAGCTAAAAATAAATGAGCCGTAAGAGGGATATCTGTTTTGTTGGTTAAATTGATGCGTTGTGTGTCTTCTTAGATAGTCTATGCTGAAGTTTTTATAGTTTACCGAGATACCGTAACCCAGTTCAGCTACAAAAATTTTTTTTTCAACACTATGGGAGTCTGCAAAAGTGTTGCCGTCGAGAAAAATGTCACGAGCTACGAAACTTGTTCTAAAAAGCAGGTTGAGTGAATAGCTCCAACCGTTATGATATTTTGTATCGGGATCGAGCGGGATTTTGTTGTAGTTTGAGTTTTCTATCTGTGTCGTTCCATAATCTTTCGGCAGGATATTTCCATATCTGTATAAACCTGCTACATAAGCTTTTGTAGAAGCATTTCCTAGTTCAACGCCCAGTTCAGGGATAAAAACACTCTGAGTGCCTAATTTTATATAGCGCTTATGTGTATAGTTGAGTTGTAAAATAAGTTCATTTTTGAGCTGGTGCTCCCAACCCTTTGGTTCATCTGAACCTATAGCTGTGTGAATTAGTCTTTGGATTTTATCCATTTGGGTAGTGTGTCCGATAAGTCCGAGCTGCAGCGAGAGTGATTTTAGATTGTTATTATATGCCTGGTGAAGAGCCGGCTTTAAGTACATATAACCGGCATAAGGTCTGTCCGTTTTTATAAGGGAACTGTTTTCAATATCTTCGGGAGTATATATCTTTTGAGCATATGAGATCGAAAAATAGCTATCTTGATTTTTATAATCGGTAAAGGGGATGTGAAAAATTGAATCCTTAAGATCTTTTCTATAAAAAAGCACTCCCAGTTCGGAACCGTAGCTATAATCTTGATCTTGTCTAATATCTGAATCATTCTCAGTAACAAAGGTGATATTTTTTAACTCTAAACTCTCACCGTTTACAGAGATTACGAGCAATATTAATAAAAATATTTTATTTAACATCCTGTCAGTATATGTTTATTTGGCTTATAGATAGCTATAAATCTAATTTTTATATTTTTTTAGATAAAATAGCTACAATTATGCTAGATTAGCGAATTTGGAGTGTATAAATGGAACAAAACGAAGTTTCTGCAAAAAATTACGGCGCCGGTAATATTAAAGTCCTTAAAGGTTTAGAGGCTGTTCGTAAACGTCCCGGTATGTATATCGGTGATACCGGACATCGCGGTCTACACCATTTAGTTTATGAAGTTATTGATAACTCTATAGATGAGGCGATGGCTGGCCATTGTGATACTATTGAGGTTACACTTACTAAAGAGGGTACATGTAAAGTCAAAGATAACGGGCGCGGTATCCCGACCGATATGCACCCGACAGAGGGGATGAGTGCGGCTACCGTTGTTTTAACCGTATTGCATGCCGGAGGTAAATTTGATAAAGATACCTATAAAGTCTCAGGTGGTCTGCACGGGGTTGGTGTCTCGGTTGTAAATGCACTCTCCTCCGATCTCTCGATGACAATCCACCGTGGCGGTAAAGTTCATGAACAAACGTTCAAGCAGGGTATTCCCCAAACAGATTTGGATGTTACGGGAAATACCAGAAAAACAGGTACGACTATTGAATTTAGTGCCGATCCGTCCATCTTTACAGAAACTGTTACTTTCGAATATGAATATTTGGCAAAAAGATTTAAAGAGCTGGCATATTTAAATCCATTTATCACTATCAAATTTAACGATGAGAGAAGCGGACAGAAAGAGGTGTATCACTTTGAAGGGGGTATCTCTCAATACGTCTCAGACATGAACAAAAAAGAGACAGTTGCAAACCCATACTTTTACTCTGGAAAAGCTGATGATATCGAGTATGATGTTGCTTTTATGTACAACGACTCATACGAAGAGAAACTAGCCTCTTTTGTTAATAATATCCGTACACCAAACGGTGGTACTCACGAAGCTGGTTTTCGTGCGGGTCTTACTCGTGTAGTTTCAAACTATAACGCTAAAAACGGTGCGGCAAAAGAGAAAGATGTAAAGATCTCGGGTGATGATGTAAAAGAGGGGCTTATCGCTATCGTCTCAGTACGTGTACCTGAACCGCAGTTTGAGGGGCAAACCAAAGGGAAACTAGGAAACACTTATGTACGTCCGTTGATCCAAAAAGCAACAGGTGAAGCACTGAACAAGTACTTTGAAGAGAATCCAATCGAAGCAAAAGCGATTGTGCAAAAAGCACTTATGGCTGCTCGCGGTCGTGAAGCTGCCAAAAAAGCAAGAGAGCTGACACGCCGTAAAGATGTTATGAGTGTCGGTACACTTCCGGGAAAATTGGCAGATTGTCAAAGTAAAGATGCTTCTATCTGTGAACTTTACCTCGTCGAGGGTGACTCTGCAGGTGGTTCGGCAAAAATGGGGCGTGATAGAGTTTTTCAGGCTATTTTACCGCTAAAAGGTAAGATCTTAAATGTTGAAAAAGCACGTTTAGACAAGATCCTAAAATCTGATGAGATCACTAATATGATCACGGCTATGGGCTGCGGAATCGGTGAAGAGTATAACGAAGAGAAACTCCGTTATCACAAGATTATTATCATGACCGATGCCGACGTTGACGGTAGCCATATCCAAACGCTGCTGCTTACATTTTTCTTTCGCTATTTTAGAGATATCGTTGAAAAAGGTTACCTCTATCTAGCTCAGCCGCCTCTTTACCGTTACAAAAAAGGGAAAAAAGAGATCTATTTTAAAGATGATCGTATGATGAATAACTTTTTGATCGACAACGGGATAGAATCTTTAGAGATAGAAGGGATCGGGCATAACGATCTTGTAGCATTTTTTAAGATGGTTGACCACTATGCAGGATCGTTGGAAGCTTTAGATCGACGTTATGCGTTAGTTAAACTGATTCGTCACTTTGTTGAAAATCCCGATCTTATTGCAAAACCTGCAAAAGAGATGTTTGAAGATATCAAGACCTATTTAGAATCTATTGGGAATAACATCCTGACACATACAATTAATGAGGAGACAAACGAGATCCACCTGTTTGTACAAACAGAGGGTGGTATGGAAGAGTTACTTGTCAATGATGAGCTTTTTGCTGCACCACATTTTGCCGAAGCTGATTATGTATATAGAAAAATCAAGGAGTGGGATATCTCATTTGATAAAGATATCTTAGAAGTTTTAGAGGATATCAAAGAGTATGGACGCAAGGGTGCATATATTCAAAGATATAAAGGTCTTGGTGAGATGAATCCCGAGCAGTTATGGGAAACAACTATGACTCCTGAGAATCGTGCACTGCTTCGTGTTACGATCGAAGATGCAGAAGCTGCATCAGATGCATTTACACTCTTTATGGGTGATGAAGTTGAACCTCGCAGAAACTACATCGAAACACACGCAAAAGATGTTCAACATCTAGATGTCTAATGCTGTTACCCAGAACAAAAGAGAGGGAGTACCATTTTAAGTTAGCGCTGAGGATGGGGCTTCCTATCTTTGCGCTGATCGTTGCACTTATCTCACATACACTTGTTACTAATTATGCTACTTTAGAGCCGTCATTTTATCTTGAAGCGATTTTACTTCTAGTTTTTAGTATCTATTTTATTTTTTATCTGATCTACAACGGTTTTACGGTTAAAATTACCGATGATGTTACAAAAACTTTTACACGTGAATATCTCTATAAATATATACAGTCGCAATTAAAAGCGAAAAAAGATTATACGTTGATCCTCTTTAGTGTCGATAACTTAAACGATATAAACAATCTTTACGGGATCAAAAACGGGGATAAGGTTTTAAATGAAGTAGGTAAGTGGATCGTCACATATCTCAGAAACGAATCGATTGAGGGGTATCCTATCGGCCATCTCAAAGGTGGAGATTTTTTGATCTCTTTAGAGGGGGATAAGGAGCATTACTCGACCATACTGGAGTTGATGTGTCTTAAATCAAATGAGTTTAAAGTCGGTGATATAGAGGTGAAGATCTCGGGAGCCATAAACGATACAAACTACTCTAGAAATTTAGATTACCTTATAGAGAGTCTTTTTGAGATCCAAGAAGCTAACAGGATGTCAAAAGAGCGCTCTAAAGAGGAAAATATCGATCCGAACGAGTTAGAATCTATGGTTATAGCAGCGATTAAAAATAACGATCTGCTTATCAGCTCGCAAGATGTTATCGGCAAAGATGAGAGCTTTAAAGAGTGTTTTGTAAAACTCAGAGGTAAAGATCAGAGGTATATATTCCCAAAAAAATTTATAAAAATTATCAACAAACTGGGTCTTAGTGTAGAGTTTGATCTTATGGTGATAAAAAATCTTCTTAATAGATGTGAAGGGAAACAGAAAATAGCGGTAAATATCTTTCCCACATCTTTGAGAAATGAGAAGTTTTTATCGAAAATAAAAGAGTTGATGGGGGAACATAGCAACATTACACTTATATTTGTACTTTATGAGATGGAGTATTACCCTTATATAGGGAGATATAACGCAATTATCAATTCGCTGAAAAAATACAATATTTTTATAGGGATCGACAGGATCGCTTCGATCCATACGAGCTTTTTATATCTAAGGGAATTGGATATATCTTATATTCGCTTCGATACGTACTATTCACATTTTGATAAGATGAAAAAAAATCGAAGTGTGATCGAGGGATTTAATATCATGGCGCACAATAAAAACGTGAAAACATGGATAAAAAACATTGAAGATAAAGAGGGATATGATCTAGCTAAAAAGGTAGATATAGATTATATTCAGGGTAGATATCTGTCAGATGTTGAAAAATTTTATGAAAAAAAATAACGAGGAGATTATAATGAAATACGGTGAAAAAGAGATACGTGAATTTGATGTAGAAAAAGATATGGAGATCTGGCCCAATGAAAATAAAAAAGATTACCTTATAAAAGTAACTCTGCCGGAGTTTATGGCGCTATGTCCGAGAAGCGGCTATCCTGACTTTGCAACGATCTATATAGAGTATACACCGGATGAGTATGTAGTGGAATTAAAAGCGTTAAAGCTTTATATCAATTCATTTATGGGGCGTTATATATCCCATGAAAACTCCGCTAATGAAATTTATGATACAATTTATAATAAAATAAAACCAAAGTATCTCAAATTGACAGCAGACTTTAAACCGAGGGGAAATGTTCATACCGTTATTGAGATAGATAGTTCAAAAATCGTCAAGGGATAAAAATGTTACGTAAAATTTTGGGAAGAAGATCCAAAAATACTGAAGGGGAAAGTGTAGACCCCAAAGTAGTTGAGAAGATCGCCAAAATGAATTTAAATGATATGAGATCATACGTCAAAGGGGGGAAATAAAGATTTTGAACTCTGTCTTGACGGTTTGAACGAGGTGATGAAAAAACTGACATCCCCTATTAACGATAAAGGTGAGTACTACATCAAACAAGATGATATGGATGCTAAAAAGAAAAAAGCATTTGAATTAGTTTTACTGGTCAGCGGTTCAAAAAAACTTTCTATAGCAACTTTAGACAAGATCAAAGAGTTTATCGATCTTCATTCGGATATGATCAAAGAGTATGACAATAGCAATAAGGATATCTATCTTGATCGTTTAAAAAAGGGGTATGAGACAGCTATGATCAATATACAAACTATCTCGAGAGTACATAGAGATATAGATACCTTACGTTAAAAAAGGTTTGAGTTGCTCTTTGTATTTCTCTTCTAAGATTACAGAGAATTCTTTTGAGGGTTTTAAGCCCTGTTCTATCAAATCTTTCCCTTTTATTTTCGGTTCAACAAGCTTCATAAAATCTTTATAATTTTTCATCTTAATAGTTTTTAGATAAGCCTCTAAGAGCGCTTTGTCTATACGCATTGCGAGTGTATAGCTTGGCTCTTGCAGATAATTGTGCAGGTTTGCCACCTTGTTTATGATCTCTTTGTTGGCACTGAGACGGTGTAAGAACTGTTTTGCATCTTCTGTGGAAAATTTTGAAATAACAATCGTAAACATAACTATAAGAGACTCTTTTTCTGAAAGTTTATTTTTGAGTTTTTTATAACGATCAAGGAGTGTGAGTATATCTTCAAACTCCTGAGGACTTAGCAGAAAAAACTCCTGAAAGATTTTGAAAAGGCCCATCTCTTTGATTAAAAGAAAACCTTGAGAGGGTGTTTGTGATTTTGTTAGCAATTTTTCGATCTCGGAAAAAATTCTCTCTCTTGAGAGGTGCAGCAGTTGATCGCTTTTGACCGTTGTCTGACATATCTCAAGTAGTTGCGGGTCAACGTCAAGATCAAACCTTGCCGCAAACTGGACAGCGCGTAAAACTCTCAATGGATCTTCGCCGAACTTCTCAAGATCGACAGCTTTAAGTTTTTTTGTTTTTAGATCTGTTATACCGTTAAAAGGATCGAGAAACTTTTTCTCAATAACATCGTAGCCGATTGCGTTGATTGTAAAGTCGCGTCTGCTTGTTGCGGTTTTAAAGTCGAGTGATGCATCATTTTTGATCTCAAAACCACGATGTCCCTCTGCTACCTTACTGTCTATTCTTGGGAGTGAAAAATCAAGTTCGAGATCCTCAACATTTAGTTTAAGTACACTAAATGATTTTCCTACTGTATTGAGTGAACCAAATTTGACCAAGATCGATTCTAGCAGATCGATATCCTCTACATTATAGAGTTCAATATCTATATCTTTTGACTCTATCTCCAGCAGGGTATCTCGTATAAAACCACCGACTATTACGGGTTTTATATTAAAACTATTTAGTTTTTCAAATATTTTGTCTAAAATGGTTGGATATTTTATTTTTTTCATTCTCTCCCCCTCTCGAAGCGGTTATGTTTGGTTTTTAAAAGAGTAGTTGTTTTTTTATTTGTTCAGTTAATTTTGTCAATAAGGGTTAAGAGTTGTTTTAGTAATGATTATACCATATTTTACAACGCTATAAAGTAAACTTGGGTATAATTGCGAAAAATCTTTCCAAAACGAGGAAACCCCTAATGCAAAAAATTAGAAATATTGCAGTTATTGCACACGTTGACCACGGTAAAACTACTTTGGTTGATGGACTACTGGACCAGTCTGGTACATTTGCCGAACATGAACAACATGATGACAGAATAATGGACAACAACGCTTTAGAAAAAGAGCGTGGTATTACCATTTTATCTAAAAATACAGCTATCTCTTATAAAGATCACAAGATCAACATTATCGATACTCCGGGACACGCCGACTTTGGTGGAGAAGTTGAACGTGTACTTAAGATGGTTGACGGTGTTTTAGTACTTGTTGATGCCTATGAAGGTGTTATGCCACAAACAAAATTCGTTGTTAAGAAGATGTTAGCACTTGGTAAAAAGCCTATCGTTGTGATCAATAAGATCGATAAGCCTTCAGCTGAGCCTGATCGTGTTGTTGATGAGATGTTTGATCTCTTCTCTGATATGGACGCGACTGATGATCAGTTGGATTTCCCAATCATCTATGCAGCAGCTCGTGATGGTATCGCAAAACTAGATATGGATGATGAAGACGGTAATTTTGAGTGTATCTTTGAAACTATCATAAACGAGATTCCTGAACCGGACGGATCTGCAGAGAACGATTTCCAAGCGCAAGTATTTACACTTGATTACGATAACTATGTTGGAAAGATCGGTATTAGCCGTATCTTTAACGGTACCGTGAACAAAGGTGATCAAGTAGCGCTTGCAAAAGCTGACGGTGAGATCGTAAAAGGGCGTATCACGAAACTTATCGGTTTCCTTGGGCTAAACCGTATGGAGATCGAGCAAGCTGAAGCTGGTGATATTGTTGCATTTGCCGGGATGGAAACTGTTGACGTTGGTGATACGGTTTGTGATCCGGTTAATCCTGTTGCACTTGATCCTATGCACATTGAAGAGCCGACTCTTACAGTTGTATATGCTGTAAATGACTCTCCACTTGCAGGTCAAGAGGGGAAACACGTTACTTCAAACAAACTCAAAGACAGACTTGAAGCTGAGATGCGTACAAACGTTGCGATGAAACTTGAAGTTATCGGTGAGGGTAAATTCAAAGTTAGCGGACGTGGTGAGCTTCAAATTACGGTTCTAGCTGAAAATATGAGACGTGAAGGGTATGAGTTTAGTATCTCTCGTCCTGAGGTTATCGTTAAAGAGATCGAAGGTGTTAAATGTGAGCCTTTCGAGCACTTAGTTATCGACGTTCCAGAAGACTTAAGCGGTACTGTAATTGAGCGTCTTGGGAAACGTAAAGCTGAGATGAAATCAATGGTTCCAATGGGTTCAGGTTTCCAACGTATCGAGTTTGAGATCCCGGCTCGTGCACTTATCGGTTTCCGTGGACAGTTCTTAACAGATACAAAAGGTGAAGGTGTAATGAACCACTCTTTCTTAGAGTTCCGTCCATACAGCGGTGGTGTTGAGTCTCGCTCTTACGGTGCACTTATCTCTATGGAAAACGGTGAAGCGTTAGCATACTCACTCTTTAACTTACAAGATCGCGGTGTTCTTTTCATCAACCCTCAGACAAAAGTATATGAAGGTATGATCGTCGGTGAGCACGCAAGAAGCAACGATCTTGTTGTAAATGCGATCAAAGGAAAAGCACAGTCAAATGTTCGTTCATCAGGTGCCGATGAGGCTATCAAACTTGTTCCACCACGTGATATGTCACTAGAGCGTGCACTAGAGTGGATCGAAGATGATGAACTTCTTGAAGTTACTCCTGAAAATATCCGTCTGCGTAAAAAGTTCTTAACAGAAGCGGAGCGTCGTAGAGAGTCTAGAAAAACAAAATAAACCTCTTAATGTATCTCTCCTCTAAAAAAAGAGGAGAAGATACCGATCTATCTATACTTTATCCCATAACTGAAAGGGGGAGATGTATGGATACATTACTCTATTTGGGCTCACTCCTTATATTAGCCCTGCTTGCATTCGTTTTTTATCAAAACAATCATTCTAAATTAGCAATTGTAGTCGTTTTAATAGGCATATATGTTGTGTATTCTCATGAAACAGGCCATACGGCAGGTGAATTTAGCGATAAGGTTATGAAGTCCGTTGAGGAAGATGCCGATGATATTGCGAAAAACTACAGGTTTGACGGGGAAAAACTAAATAAACCGATGGAATAAATTTTATCTTTTATATTTATGATGATACATCTCTTTATCGGCAATCTTCATAAGTGAAAGGGTTTGTGTTGCATCATTTGGACAGCTAGCCACTCCTAAGCTAAAAGAGAACTCTATCGTGTCATCTTCGGAATAGTGAAGAGGATATTTGGAGTTTAACTCCAACAATCTTTTTTTCATATTTTGTATATCTTTTTTACTATTCACACTGTTGAAGAGAATAACAAACTCATCACCCCCTACTCGTGCAACTAGATCATCTCCGCGAACAAAGTTTGAGAGAATTTTAGCGATATGTTTTAGAAGCATATCACCTGCATGATGCCCATAGTTGTCGTTTACGGGTTTAAACTTGTTTAGATCGATAAAACAGATGCTAAATCCCTCTTTGCTCTCATTATAATGCTCTATCGCTTTATCTATCTTTTCTAGCAGGTATGAACGGTTTGGCAGACCTGTAAGAGAATCATGGGAAGCTGCAAATTTCAGCTCATTTTCGATCTGTTTGAGATATGTTATATCTTGACACACTATGATATTTTCATAAACAACTTCATCTTTTGTAAGAGGGATAATATTTGCGTGAAAAGAGATAATTTCGTTTTTTCTGTTTTTCGCATTAAAAACGATTGTGGCTTTTGCATCGATATTAAAATCCCTTGCCTTGAAAAATCGGGAAAAATGTTCCCCTATAATTTCGCTTTCATCTTTGTCAAAAAAGAGTACAAATGCATTGTTTACCGAAGTGATAAGACCGTCTAAATCGACATTAAAGCTCAATAGCTTCTGATTTATCAAGTCAAAATGCTGCTCTTTGGTTTTTTTATTTTGAGTTTCATATATTAAGGTTTTTTTATTTACCTCTTTTATCATCTCCAGATATGCAAGCGATTCTTTCGGTTTTTGCATAGCATAGGCTATAAAAAATTTTTTATTCGGTTCGGGCATAAATGTTTCGATATCTAGATCGTAGTATTTGTCAGCTTTTTGTATCATAGGGAAGTGTAAAGTTTTCTCTTTTAAGTTATTGTTATAAAGATCATCGAGATCGGATTCAAGCCCTATTGTTTCCCATAAAACCTTTCTTATATCTAAGCCAGCAGTTAATTCTTCATTAAAATCAGTGAGATTTTTGAGTGTGTCGTTAAAATCTACTATTTTAAAATCTTTATCGAAAACAATATAGGAGATCTTGTTTTTTTTACAGAGGAGTTGAGTAATGTTTTGCATAGTGTTATCCTATATGTTCACGTACATAATTGTTTAAAGAGTCAAATAGTATATCAACGCCGAGATCCTCTTTTGCCGACGTTTTGGATACATTGATGATATTATCGGAGAACTGTGTAAGTGTATCAAATAGATTATCATCTATATTGTGTGTTAAGTCACTTTTGTTCAGAGCGATGCATATGGGAGCGTCTTTTATGACAGAACGGCATAGCTCAATATGTTTTTTTATAGACTCTATCGTATTTTGTCTTTGGATATCTGCAACTATTATAAAAGCTTTAGCACCAAGCAGATATTGTATTGATATCGGTTTAAACTCCGTTTGCCCCTCTATATCCCAGAGCATTATCGTAGAGTTATCAAGAGTTTTTTTAGATATAGAGACACCTATGGTACTGAGATACTCTTCACTAAAGCTGTTTTCAACAAAACGTTTTACCAAAGATGTTTTTCCAACCCCGAAGTCACCGATCATAACTACTTTATATGCTAACATTGTTATCCTTTTTAGCATAAGAGATGATTACACAGCGGGCTTTTTTAGGCTCTGTAGTTGCATCTATCCCTTGAGGCGGGGTGTCATGTGCATTTAAAATGAGTCTGTTTTTGATCTGCCCTTGATTTTTCAGAAAACCGCTTACCTTCTTGAGTCTTTGGTGTGAAAGGACTCTGTTTCTTTTTATCGTCCCTATCTGATCACTGAACGAACTGAGTAAAAGATCGTATGAAATATTGGAGTTTTTTAGAAGTGTTAGCAGTGTTATAAGTTTTGCCTGTGAAGCAACATCTAGTTGCGTAGAGTCTTTTTCAAAGTAGATAGCAGTATCTATTTTTGGAGGGCTTATTTTTATCTCGTCGACGATCTTTTCGATAGACTCCAGGCTATTGAGCTCTGCAAAGATTTTTTGTTTAAGTGTTTTATCCCAAACAGTTCCGTGAAGTGTTACGCTGTTATAGTTGAAGCTATATGTTACATTGATCCCTTCTTGTGCATTAAACCCTTTTAAAAGATAAGCGATGTTTGCACTTACCTGCATAGGGTCCTGTAGTGTATCAGCAACAATTATTTCATTTTTGATCTCTTTTATATCTTCTATATTTTCAAGAAGGGTTTGTGCCAGCTTTTTATGGTAGGCAAAGGGAACTTCCCCTCTTAAAGTAACGATACCGTTGTCTGCATCGCAGTGGAGTCTAAAGGTTGTAAGTGTCGGCGTTTTATAGAGTGTCGTATTTACTTTTTGCATCAGATTATCATCAAGATAACCCTTGTATAAATAAAAGCCTGTAAAGATGAAGATAATCAAAGGGAGTATAAATAGTAAAGGGTGGGCTTTTTTCGTCTCCTGTTCTTGTTTGTCATGGGAACTGAGAAGTTGAGATACCTCTTTATATATAGGTATATTGGGGAAGTTTTCTACATCACCGTTAAACTTTTGTATATCTTCACCGTGATTGAAAACGATATTTTCAAGTGTCTCCCGAATTTTATCGTATATAGATTTGTTTGTGTTGCCCCGTACTATCGCAGCGAGATAACTATAACCGCTTGATTCGATTATGATCTTTTTGTCACCGTACTCGATCTCTGCTAACTCCTGATGTTCACTGTTTTTTTCAACCCAGTCATTGACAAAACTTCTAATGGCAGTCATCATTGAAGCGAGCATCTCCGGTTCACTTACCGGATAATTGGGATTTTCTACATGTACGAGGACTGTACCGGTCTCTTTATGGATAAGAAAAAGGGCTTCTATTTGAGCGGTGGCATTCTCACTAAAGAGCAGCTCACTCTCACTAATGCCTCTAAGTTTTGCCGTTAGTTTGCGTTTGAGTGTTTTAAAAGAGAGTCCGCTTTGAATCTGATTGTTGATATTTTTGAGCATATCTTCAAACATCTTTGTAACATAACGACTTATCATATTGCCGACAACAGGGTAGAGTGCATCGACGATATCATCTTTTTGGGATTTTATCTGTTTGCGAATAGCACTTCCCATAAGGGGTGCCATCTGAAGTGCTATTTTATCTTTAGAGGACTTATAGTTTTTATCTATCAGTCTGTTGACTAGCGGGGAGAGGGCCTCCTCTAAAGATGCCTCCTCTTTCGTTGTTTTGTTACTGCTCATGTCAAAATTTATTTTTTCTCTACACTTTCAATGGAGAGTTGCTCATTGATCTGTTTGCCTTTCATAGCCATCGCAGCTTCCATCATTATATCGGCTGCATCGTCACGGGAAAGCTTTGAGAGTGAAAGTTGCGCCACTTTTTCATCTATAGCGCGCAGGAGTTCATCTTGCAGGGTGTCTATTTGTGAACGCAGAGTGATATTGTTTTCATTCTGTTGTTTTTGGAGTTGTTCACGTTTTGCATTGAGCTCCTCTTCTACAATATCAAGGGCATTTTGAAGACGTTTCTCCTGTTTGAGTGAAGCGTCTCTGACATCTGCAAATTCATCTTGTTGCTGTGAAGTCATATTTTTTAGTTTTCTATTGATTGCTTCGATCTCATCTTCGATTTTTGAATTGAAGTCTATTTGGGTTTGTTGTATTTTTTTGCGCATCTCTTCATGGATAGAATTTATAGAGTTTTCAAGCTTATCAAATCTCTCTTGCAACTCACGTGATTGAGAGCCGAAAAGTATCTCTCTTATTTGATCAACGTTGCCTAGTTCCGATAAATTACCTTGTTTGTCCTCTTTTTTCATCAAATATTCCTTTGGTTCAAATACTTTATACTGATCAGATGATAGATCGAAATCGTGAGGAATTAGTGAGTATTTTGATTTTGATATAATTACAACACGAAATATTGTGAGCTAAAGGTAATTTCAGTTATATGAAAACAGATGAAACTATTATCGAAGAGCGAGTTGATTTGTTGATTCGTGAGACGATGAAAAATATAGCGCACCAATGGAGACAGCCGTTAGCGCAAATTAACGCAACCGTAACCACAATCGACAATATCCTTTATGAGAAAAATATAGAGGACCATCGTCTTGAGAAGAAACTTTCAGAGATAGAAAAATTGACAAAATATATGTCAAACACCATAGAGGATTTTAGGGAAGGTTTTGCAAATAAAGAGAAAAAAAACTCTTTGAAGTTAGATCTTTTACTTCAAGAAGCGATAGAGGTAGTTTACCAATCTTTTGAAGACAACAGTGTAGAACTTATTCAAAACTTTGATGTTGATTGTAAATATGAGTGTTGTGAAAATAAACTAAAACAGATTATCGTCGTATTATTAAATAATGCAAAAGATGCACTCCTTATAAGAAATACTTTTGGTGCAAAAGTGGTGATTGGTTTAGAGCAAATCGATAACAAATATATAATAACTGTTCAAGACAATGCCGGCGGTATCACAAAAAGTGTCATGGCAAAAATTTTTGAGCCTCATTATACTACGAAACACAGTTCCGAGGGGACAGGGATAGGATTGTATATGGCAAAAAAGATCATCGAGGAAAACTACAAAGGTAGTTTGAGTGTAAAAAACTTGGGTGAAGGCAGCTGTTTTACGATAGTTTTGCCAATTGAGGGATAAAAATGAGCGAGAACGGATACGATCTTTTATATGTTGAAGACGAAATCGAGGTAAGACGTCACTACGTTGCTTATCTGCAGCGTTTTTTTTGTACTGTTTACGAAGCAAGCGATGCAGAGGAGGCCCTGAAAATATACAAGAGCAAAAAGCCCGCTATCTTAATAATAGATATTAATCTTCCCGGCAAGAACGGTATAGAGCTGCTGCAAGAGATCAGAAAAAATGATCAGGAAACAAAAGCGATCATGCTGACGGCCAATTCAGATGTACAAACTCTTTTAGATGCTACGGAACTTAAGCTTACAAAGTATCTGGTAAAACCTATATCGAGAGATGAGCTCCAAGATGCTATCACTTTAGCAAAAGAGGAGTTGTCAAACTATACGGTTGTGCCAAACAAGATAGTAAAGATGAAAGATTCATTTTATTGGAACAAAGAGACCCAGATGCTTTTCCAAGGGGATAAGCAGTTGCGTCTTACAAAAAAAGAGCGGGATCTTTTGATACTCCTATTTTCGGATATTAATAGAGTTTTCAGCGTTGAGGAGATTATTTATGAACTTTGGATCGACAGTGAAGTTACCGGTGATAATGCTTTAAAAACACTGATTAAGGGTTTAAGAAAAAAACTTCCCAAAGGAAGCATAAAAAATATTTTTGGCGTCGGTTACAAAATAGAGATCTAATTTTGCACAAATAATTATATTTTAATTAGTGTAAGGATATAATCTTGCACTAATTAAAAATCTTGGAGTTTGTCATAATGGATAGAAAAAAGATATACAACCCGGAATCAAAAGAGGGTGCTAACGAAAGAAAAGTTTTTGGAGGAGATCCTACAGGGATCTTTGAGCTAAACGATATCAAGTACCAGTGGGCATATAACCTGTGGGAGGTGATGTTAAACAACACATGGTTCCCTAAAGAGGTCGATATGACTAAAGATGTGAATGACTATAAAAGTTTGACTGTAGCAGAAAAAACAGCTTATGATAAAGCACTTTCACAACTGATTTTTATGGATTCACTCCAAACAAACAATCTGATCGACAATATCAATCCATATATCACATCTCCGGAGATCAATCTTATCTTAGTACGCCAGTCGTTTGAAGAGGCTCTTCACTCTCAGAGTTATGCTGTGATGGTTGACTCGATCTCTACAAACTCCGACGAGATCTACGAGCTTTGGCGTAAAGATATGATGCTCAAACATAAAAACGACTCAATTGCAGCAGTTTATCAAGAGCTTGCAGAGCATCCGACCGATACAAACTTTGTAAAAGCGTGTTTTGCAAACCAGATACTTGAAGGGATCTACTTTTACAGCGGTTTTACTTACATCTATACACTTGCACGTTCAGGAAAGATGCTCGGATCTGCACAGATGATCCGTTTTATTCAGCGTGATGAAGTGACACACTTGGCACTCTTTAAAAACTTGATCAATACACTGAGAAAAGAGAGAGCAGATCTTTTTACCGATAAGTTAAAAGCGGAAGTTGTAGAGATGTTTAAAGAGGCGGTAAACCTTGAAATTGAGTGGGGAAAATATATCACTCAGGGGCAGATCCTCGGACTTACGGACGCTATAGTTGAGCAGTATATCAAATATCTTGCAGACGATAGACTTACCTCTGTAGGGTTTGATAAGCTTTATAACGTTGAAAATCCGATCAAATGGGTTGACGACTTTGCAAAATTTAACGATCAAAAAACAAACTTTTTTGAAGGGAATGTTACTAACTACTCAAAAGGTAGTTTAACATTCGATGATGACTTTTAAGATTTGCAAGTAAACAGACTCTTTACCCTTTCACTAAAAACTTCTCCGGATTATCAAAAAAATCTCGAAGAGTTTTTAGATACACTCGATAGCATTGAAGAAAACTCCTTGATCGTTGCCCCTGAAGTATGTTTAAGCGGGTTTGATTATAAAAATTTAGACCAAGTGCTTGGATACTCAGAAGAGTTCACTTCGTGCATAAAAAAACACTCACAAAACAAGATTGTTATACTTACAATGTTGGAAAAAATTGATGGACAGATCTTGAACATGGCCAAAGTTTTTGCTAACGGAGAGTTAGTGCACCAAAGAGCAAAAGCGAGGCTTTTTAAACTGGGTGATGAGCATAAGTATATGCAAGAGGGCAGTGATAAAGACTTTGAGATCATCGAGGTAGCGGGAGTGAAGATAGCACTGCTGATATGTTTTGAACTCCGTTTTAAAGAGTTTTGGCAAAAATGTGAAGGGGCAGATATCGTAGCGATTCCAGCATGGTGGGGAAAATCACGCGCTGAGCATTTTAGGGCACTAACACAAACACTTGCTATTATCAACCAGTGTTATGTTTGTGCAAGCGACTCTGCAGATGACGCCTGCAGTGCTTTAAGCGGGATCATCACACCGCAGGGGTATGAAACAAGAAACGGGAATATGGCTTGCTTGAGCCAAGAGTATAAACAAAAAGATATAGCAGTGATGAGAAGATATTTGGATGTAGGGATAGATGGATAGAATAAAAGCGACAAAAACGGCAAAACTGGCACAGGATTGTGCCCAGCGTATGGGTGGTTTGGACGAAGATGTTCAAAAAGCGATAGCTTTAACCGACAGAGAGGCGTTTGTACCGATGGGGTTTCGACACAATGCTTATAAGTTAGATGCATTACCGATCGGTTCAAATCAATATATCAGCTCACCGCTCACGGTTGCAAAGATGACGGAGTATCTGATTCCACGGGGAGTTGACAGAGTTCTAGAGATCGGTTGCGGCAGCGGTTATCAGGCAGCAGTACTTTCACACATTTTTCGCGGTGTTTTTACGATCGAGAGGATCGAGAGTCTGATACTTGAAGCAAAAAAACGTTTTCGTACACTCGGGATAAATAATATCCATACCCGTACCGATGACGGGCAAAACGGCTGGATTCAGTATGCCCCTTATGATCGCATTCTTTTCTCCGCTACTGCAAAAGAGATCCCTGCAAAACTTTTTGATCAGTTAGCAGATGACGGGATATTGGTCGCTCCGATCCAAAAGGGCTCAAAGCAGGTGATTACACGTTTTATGAAAAGAAACGGTCGCATTGTTGAAGAGGAGCTTGAGGATTGTGACTTTGTCCCTGTCCTTGACGGTGTTGTAAAATAGACCTATAAGCTAACTTTTATACCCAAGTAGTAATAATATAACTAATATTAAAAAGTTAGGATCAGTTTTGCAAGCAGAGAACGATTTCGATCATAAAGTACATGAAATATTTTTAGATCAGTTTGGCAATGAAGCGATAGAGATCCGTAACTGTATAGAGTCACTC
Source organism: Candidatus Sulfurimonas kebritensis (assembly GCA_047689515.1). GTDB lineage: Bacteria > Campylobacterota > Campylobacteria > Campylobacterales > Sulfurimonadaceae > Sulfurimonas > Sulfurimonas kebritensis. The sequence goes on along the minus strand of JBEWQA010000005.1, from coordinate 4,193 downwards.
AAAAGTGCACAAGGGTATGAGAAGTCTGTCAACACTCTTTTTAGAATCTTTCACAGCCTCAAAGCAAACAGTCGTTATTTTCAATATACGGAGATCGAAAAACTGGCGATAAAGGTAGAGAGTGTTTTGAGTGCACTCAGAGATACTCCTCCTCCGCTTTCTCGAGCTATGCAATCCTGGCTAGAGGCTGTTTTAGAACAGTATCAAATTTGGGTTGATGAGCTGGATGACGGTGTTTTAGAACTCAGTGAGGCAGATAAACAACTTTTAGAGAAAGTGGAACGAGTTGATACCCAAAGGGATGACCCTCTGTCTCTTTTAAAAAGATCGAAGCTTCATTATTTCCACGGGAAAAAGCAGATTTCGTGGAAACTGCTCTCTTTTTTAGAAAAATTTACAAAAGAGGTAGTCCTTGTCCAAGATCTAACAGAGCTTAAAACGCTTACGGCTAGTGAGAAGATAGAGCTTTGTATCATAGATGCCAAGGAAAGCTCTCCCGAGGCAGTCAAAGCACTTAGCAAATATGCACCGACTGCTGCTATGATTGTCTTTCTGGATACAAGTGATATAATAACCCGTAAAAAGCTGATGATCCAAAGGGTACACAATATAGTCAAATATCCGATCAAAGCAAATGAACTCAAACGTGAAATGATCACCGTAGCCGAATCACATTTCGGTACTAAAAAATTTGTGATCGACAATAAAGAGATCGAGGAGTTTATATTTAAGCTCAAAGGATTCCCCGAGGCTATTAACCGTATCCAGGATATCTGTAATGACAGTGAAGCCTCAATTAAAGAGCTTATAAAAGAGGTAAAACAAGATCCTGTGATTGCGGGGATAGTATTGCAAGAGGTGAAAAACCCTTTATACAATCTCCCTGATATCAAAACTATAGATAAAGCGGTCTCCCTGCTTGGTAAAAAATATGTCAGGGCCGTTGTAATGAAGCAGGTACATAATCACTTTGATTTTACAGATCTCAGTCTTTATAAACTCTCGTTCAACCAATTTTCCGATGTCGCGACAAAACGATATTTTTTGATGTTAAAGTGGTATTCTAAGGTTTCCATAGCTGCTTTAGAGATCCTCTCAACAACTGCAATGCTTGGCAACTTGGGTCAATTGCTCATCGCCAAAGAGGTAGCAAACGGTGAGAAAGAGGAGGAGTTTACAAGACTGATGAAGCAGCACTCTATAGAGCATGCCGAGCATAAAGTGGTACATACCACTACCGCGAGAGTGAGCAGTGATATTTTTAGTTTTTGGAACTTTGACCGTGACGTGATCGACTCGGTGCGTTTTAGCGACAACCCTCAAAATGCACCGACCGAGGTGTTTGACCTGGCACTGGCGAACTATGTTGTCTATCACCTTGTTCCGTTAAACGGAGAGATCGCAACAGCGATACCGAAAAAGATGCAACGGCTGTTAGAAGATCGGAACCTAAAAGTCGAAACACTGCAAAATGCTTTAAATTCTGTCCTTGAACTTACACAATGATAAGCTTTTTTATAGTAAAATATTTTATTGTCATGTTTAGGATATGAAAGATGGAAGAGATTTACGGCATAAAGTACAAAAAACCTGAGGTAGTACTGCTTCAAGATACGGGTATAGGTGTAGCTGAAGCGGCTGCAAGGACATGTTACGATAGCTTTGAGAACAGTGAAAACGAGGTTATCAAATCTATCCGAAACATTTTACCCGATCAGGGTATGAAAGAGGAGCTTAACTCTATTGAAGACTCGGCTCTGCTTGATGATCTTGCTTGGACCTATTTCCATCACTCTATCTTAGAACATGCCAATCTCTCTTACTTAGTGAGGGGTACTAGTCGCGGTGTCTTGCAAGAACACGCAAGACACAGAATCCAAGCGATCAGCGTGCGCAGTACCCGTTATACGATGAGTTCCGTGATCAACGCTTTTGTCGCATCTCTGCACGGTGGAGATAAAGAATTTTTCATAAAAAAAGTACTCTCTTACGATATGTTTGTAACGGCAGACGAGGAGTATAACCGCTTAGAGATAGGTGCTATGTATGACAAGCTTCTTTTTCAGTCGAAAAAAGTTGAAGATTTTTACGCTATTTCTGTGGCAAAAAGCTCTTTGGGATTTTTAAAAGAGTGTGCAAACGAGCCGCAGAAGCTTTATGAAGCACTTGAAGCAGGAAAAAAGAAGCGTAATGTAGGGGATGCATTTAAACATATCATCTCCGATAATGTAAAAGTTGATATGGTTGTAACCTTTAATCTTAGAAGTTTAAAAAACTACTTTACACTTCGAGACAGCGGGGCGGCTTATTTCCAGATCAAATGGTTAGCTGAAGCGATGAAAGAGGCTACGCCGCAAAAATATCTCGATCTTATCGTGAAAAATAAATAGGAAAAAACTATGACAAAACTACTGATTTTATCTCTGCTGCTCTTTAGCGGATGCTCCCATTTTAAAGTAACAGGATCGATGTGTGACAAGATCCGTACTGAAGGTGGTGAGATGCCTCAAGAGTGCAGGGAGTATGACGAAGCAAAAGCGGACAAAGCGTTTAACAAAGTGACAGAGGATAAAAAAGTATCTAATAAAGATATAGAGTTTGACAATCAAGGAGAATAGATGGCAAGAAGTGAAATATGTGAATTATGTGGAAGCAGTGAAGGTGTTGAGCTGGTAGAGTTACCTGTAAGTGACGGGAGTGAAGATCAAAGTGTTTATCTTTGTGCAGACTGTAGAGTGCAGATCGAAAGCGGTGAGCTTGATGAGACACATTTTAACTGTCTAAATGACTCTATGTGGAGTGAAGTACCGGCTGTAAAAGTACTTAGTTATATTTTACTAAACAAGTTGGGACGTCAGGATATGATAGATATGATGTATCTTGAGGAGGCGGAGCAAAAGCTTGCTGATCAGGCTATCAATGCTGAAGCAAACAAACTTGTATATAAAGACTGCAACGGTGTTGAGCTGCAAGCGGGTGACAGTGTCGTGATTATGAAAGATCTAGATGTAAAAGGTGCAGGGTTTACTGCAAAACGCGGTACTACGGTTACGAGAATCGCATTGGCTCCAAATGATGAGACCCATGTTGAAGGTCGTGTGAACGGTACGAAAATCTTCCTAAAAACAGAGTTCATTAAAAAAGCGTAATGCAGTTAAGCGACAGATTTTATAAGATCGACAAAGATTTTAGAAATCCATATGCCAGAGACCGTGATAGAATTATCCACTCTGGCTCTTTTAGAAAACTTGAGTATAAGACACAAGTTTTTTTAAACCATGAGGGTGACTTTTTTAGAACCCGCCTTACCCACTCGATCGAGGTCTCTCAAATTGCGAGATCGATCACCTCTGAACTCGGTCTAAACGAATCTTTAGCAGAGGCGATAGCTCTGGCTCACGATCTTGGACATACACCATTTGGACATATCGGTGGCGACACATTAGATGAGTGTTTGAAAGCTGACGGTTTTACAAACGGGTTTGAGCATAACTTTCAGAGTTTTCGTGTGGTAACAAAGCTGGAAAAGCGTTACAAATCTTTTGATGGGCTCAACCTTACCTTTGCAACCTTAGAGGGGATCTTAAAACACTCCTATCCTTACAGAAAGTCGTTTATCCCAAAAATTGTAGATGAACATTTTGATCTTGAAAAACACCCGACCTATGAGGCGATGATCGTTGATCGTGCCGATGAGATCGCTTATATAAGTCACGATATCGATGACGGTGTACACTCGGGACTCATAACGTTTGAGGATCTTAAAGAGAGTGAACTTGCTCAAGAGGTGCTTGAAAAAGTTGCGGCTGAAGGGGTTGGCAGTGAAAACGACGAGATGTTTCGCTACCGTTTCAGCTCCCATATGATCAACCATCTTGTATACTCTTTACTTGAGTACTCGGCACCTCGAATTGCTGATAAAGAGGAGTTTCCAATCGGTTTAGAAAAAGAGTTGGAAACAAAAGTGAAAAAACTCAAAAAACTCCTTTTTCAAAAGATGTATCAACACAAAAACATTGTTCGCAAGATGTATGCAGGTTCTCAAGCGATTAAAGGACTTTACAAAGGTCTGATGGAGGAGGATAAAATGCTTCCGGAGTTTTATAAAAAACAGTTAGAGACAAGAAACAAACATCGTGTTATAGCTGACTATATAGCAAGTATGAGTGATCGTTACGCACTAAACTTTTATA
>JBEWQA010000088.1:0-3232 GCA_047689515.1 Candidatus Sulfurimonas kebritensis | reverse complement strand
CCTACAACTGCACATTTTTCATTCATATTTTCGAGCAAGATAGAGTCCTTATATATATCTACATAAATTTATTGCGTAATTATACTCAAAAAAGATATAAAGAAGATGAAAGTTCTATTTGATAGATCATGAAGACAAGAGAAGTTTAAGATATAATAGTGGAACTATTTTTGCTTAAAGTTGGCTATCAAAACATTAAAGGTAAGGGATATGGATATAGTATTGCGCAACAATCTTATTCTTATTACTACAAACTTTGATACTCTAAACACCCCTTGGATGCGGGAGTTTTTAAACCATCATACTAGAGGTATGCTTTTTTTGCCTAAGGCGGTATTGGTATTTCGTAATGAAGCGCTAAAAGAGGTGCGTGAAGCGTTTTTGCATGAGCTTAGTGCGCACCATGCAAAAGTGCATGATTTCAATCAACAGTTTTTTCTCCGTTCGATGCTCAAGTTTGGCTCGCAGCCTATCAAGGTAGAACTCAACAAAATGGAAGAGCCTGAAATAGTTCCGGTAAATCTTTATGCTTATGATAAAAATACAGTACTAATCTCTCTTGATAATCCTAACGAATGGGTGATGAACTATATGCGCTCACAACTTGAAGTGTATGTAGAGCGTGGAACTGATGTCTCCTTGGTTGTTGACGTGAGTGACTACAAGGCCAAAGCAAGACTTGAGAGAACTCTGGACAAACGCCATATCCTCCACTATCAGATCCAGTACACTTATGACAATAGGTTTCTCTCAAAACTCTACAGTGACTTTGCAAGTATGAGTTTCGGTGATCTTGTAAAAGAGGACAGCGCTGATGCAAACAAACATTTTTATACTATTTTAGAGTGTCCGATCGGAGCGAGTCAGGATGCACTTAAGCGCAGTTATAAAAAGCTTACTAAAGTCTACCATCCCGATAAAGTGTATCATGAAGCGCCTCATATGGTACCGTACTACACAAGCAAGTTTCAACTTGTTCAAGAGGCGTATGAAGCGCTTAGGATTGTGAGCTAAAGAGAAAGTTTGTTTCTGTTTTTGTAGGATTGCTCTTTACCAATGCAGCAAAATCATCACTGCTGTAAAGGGCAAGATCCGGACCTTGCATAGCCTGCAGCTCTTTGGAAAACCCCCGTTTTGAAAAGAGAACTACCTGCGTCGGCTGAATATTTAGTGTATTACATTTCTCAGCAAGTTTGTGCAGCTCTTTTTTATTCATTTTATGGTTTGTCCATTTACACTCGCCTACATAGATATGTCCTTTTTTTGTTACGGTGAGTATATCGATCTCTACATTTGCATCCCAATAACTTCCCGAACTTACAATATGGGCATCACGCAGATTGTAATTTAGCAGCAGTTCCGAGAGCTCTTCATAGACTAAACTCGTATAAGAGTTATGGCGTTGTTCAAAGTCCTCTAAAACCTTGCCAAAGTTCTTCTCTTTTATGTTTTTGATGTTTGGGGAGATAAAGTAGAACCAAAAACGGATAAATGGGTATGTGAAAAATACCTTGTGGGAGATCCGGTGTTTGGCATCGGCACGTTTGAGTTTTGCGTTAGGAGAGTCTTCTCTTGGGTGTTTCTCCCTTGAGTACTCCATCTCGATAAGCCCTTTTTCCTGAAGATAGTTTAGAGCTGCTCCGCCATTTCCGTTATTGAGACCTGCTTTTTTAAATGCCGAAAAGATTCTGCGATCCCCTACTGCCAGAGCACGAAGAAGTCGTTTGTTATATTTATCACCGAGTGTGAGCTCTTGAACCTTTTCATAAAGCTCATCAAAATTTTCTAAAACAAGAGTGAGTATCAACTCTTTGAGATCTTTTGTAGTGTCTATTTCCCAGTCTAGTCCGCCAAATACAGAGAAATAAGCGATCTGTGTCTCCATATCGTCGGGATAGTTTTTAAAATAAAACGAGCGAAACTGCTCAAGAAGCCGTAAATTTGTCATGGAAAGTATTTTAGCATAGTTTTATTACAACTCGCTACCCCATTTGATAGCATCGATCCCATATTTTTGTCGTAACTCCTGCGAAGATTTGGTAAGACGATGCTGCTTTTGCTGCTCGTCAAAATCTATAAGGGAGAGTTCTTTTTTAGAATGTTTTGTAAAACTGCCGGCAGTGATACTTAAACGAATAACCCGCAGACGTTTTTGTGTATCTGCCCGATCGAATAGTTTTATGCAGAGCTGATCGAAACGCTGATCGTTAAAGAGCTCGTTGATCGAGATATTTGCGCCCGATTTTTGCTGCAGTTCATAAGCGATCGAGAGGTGGTACACTGTCGGGATGACATCAAGTTTCATGATCGCAAAACTGAGGTGTCGTGAGAGGATATGGATACGTCGTCTGAGTTCTTCTCTATCAAATAAAGGCTCAATAGTACGTGAGATCCCGATCGATTTTCTCTCCCTTTTTGTCTGGATCTCTGAGTCACTCTCCCCGTTGACCCGTTTATAGAGCTCTTTTGCATAAGGGCCCCAAGACTCCAAGAGTCCTCGTCTTTGACGAAGTTCACCGAGTGTGTGGACCTGTGCATCGTACAGTTTTTCTTTCATCCTTCTTCCGATTCCTGCAAAATCTTCCACCTTGGTAGGATTGACGAGTTTATCAAAGTTCCAAGTATCGATCAGTTGTGAGCCGAAAGGTTTTGCATAGTTTGTCGCAAGTTTGGCGATGTAACGAGTCTTTGCAGCTCCGATCGAGACGGGAAGCTGTATATCTTTTTTGATCTCATGGCGCAGGTTGTCTATAAACTGTGGGACCTCCTCATCTTCGATCCATCCGCTGAGATCACCGTAAAACTCATCGATGCTTGCTTGTTCGATCAGAGGGATTTTGAGCATCAGGTACTCGTGGAGTTTGTGGGAGAGCTCTTGGTACCACGACATATTTGGCGCTTTGATGATTAGATCTGGACAAAGCTGTAGCGCTTCTTCGATCCACATAGCGGTTTTGACTCCGTATGCCCGTGCTTCGTAACTTGAAGTGGTAAGGATCCCTCTTATCTTGCCATCACTGTCTCGAAAGCTGTCAAGATCGTCATCTTTTGTCTCATAGGCTTTATAAAAAGTGGGGACAAAACTCCCCGAGTTTTCAAAATTGACGGTTTGATTTTTTGCTGCTGCATCAAAGATCTTGGTATCGCTCCGCCCACCGATCGCTACGGCTTTGTGTTCCAGACTTGGATCGAGGATACGGATGGCACTGACAAAAAAACAGTCTATATCTAT
>JBEWQA010000087.1:0-3238 GCA_047689515.1 Candidatus Sulfurimonas kebritensis | reverse complement strand
GGAGAAATGTTTGGACCATGGTAGGTCATGCCCTTGCCGATCCAAATGCACACGCTTTTGCGCTGCACGACTGTGACATTGTGAACTATTCCCGTGAGATCCCCGCAAGACTCTTTTATCCGATAGTACACCCGGCTCTTAATTTTGAGTTTAACAAAGGGTACTACTCAAGAGTTACCAATAAGCTGCACGGCAGAGTGACAAGACTTTTTTATTCACCGTTTATCAAAGCGCTGCAACTCACGTACGGAAGATGTAAGTATCTGGATTATATGGATAGCTTTCGCTATGCGCTTTCGGGAGAATTTTCGTTTATAAGAACACTTGCAAGAAGTATCAGAATCTCCCCTACATGGGGACTAGAGGTCTCAACACTCAGTGAGGTGTTTGAGAACACATCTACAAGACGCATATGTCAAACGGAGATCATGCACAGTTATGAGCATAAACACCAGGAGCTAAAGGGGAAAGATAAAAACAATGAACTCGATGGCGGTATTGTCAAGATGTCGATCGATATAGCACAAACTATTTTCAGGTTTATGTCGCAACAGGGGATTGTATTTTCACAGGAGTCGTTGCAGACCCTGCGTGCTACATTTTTTCAGGAGAGCAGAAAAGCGCTCTCCCACTATGATGCACTTGCAAAGATAAATGGGGTAGAGTATGATCGAAAAAAAGAGATCGAGGTACTGGAGTGTTTCGATCAGGCACTGGAGAAGGCATGCATTGAGTTCTTAAAAGATCCTCTGGGTGTCCCTTCTTTATCGGGATGGACAAGTGTACGTTCCGTTTTATATGAGATTACCGAAGCATTTACAGAAGCCGCAGAGAGAGTATAGCAAGGAGTTGCACATGGCAGAGAAACATGATGAAAGGCATGATGAGAAAAAAGATCGACTCAAAATCATTAAAGATGCACTCTCGCATATCTACAACGCTAACGATGCTATACGAGCGTATGAGGATATTTTAGAACTAATCGACAACTATAAAGAGAGGATCGAATCAGAGCCCTATATTTTAACGGAAAAAGATGTGATCCTTATCACCTATGGAAACCAGATATTTCACGAGGGGGAGACGGCACTTGCTACTTTAAACAGGTTTTTAAACGAATATGTGGAGGATTATATCAATACTGTACATATTTTGCCCTTTTATCCCTATTCAAGTGATGATGGGTTTTCGATCGTAAACTATAAAGGGGTCTGTCCCACAATGGGTTCATGGCGGGATATTAAAGCGATGCACAAAGAGCACAGGCTGATGTTTGACGGTGTTATCAACCATATCAGTCATTTGAGTGAATGGTTTAATAAATTTCTTGCAGACGATCCCGAGTATTTGGAGTTTTTTATAGAGATCGATCCATCTACCGATCTCTCAAAAGTTGTCAGACCAAGAACTACCCCGCTTTTAAATGAGTACTCAGATGATGAAGGGAAAAAAAGAAGTATCTGGACCACTTTCAGCCGTGATCAGGTGGACCTAAACTATGCGAACTACAAGGTGCTGCTCCGTGTCCTGGATGTATTGCTATTTTATGTAGAGAAGGGTGCTTCACTGCTGCGCCTGGATGCGATAGCGTTTATATGGAAAGAGGTGGGGACAAAATGTGTCCATCTGCCTCAAACACATGCCTTGATCCAACTGATGAGACAGGTGATCCACGAAGTAGCCCCCGAGGTCTTAATTATTACCGAGACAAATGTCCCTCACAAGGAAAACATCTCCTATTTCGGTGAGGGGGATGATGAGGCCCAGATGGTGTACAACTTTGCACTGCCACCACTGCTTGCATACTCAATTTTGAAAGGGAAAAGTACGAAGTTGGCTGAGTGGGTAAAAAACCTGAAACTCCCAAGTGACAGAGTATGCTTTTTTAACTTTACCGCAAGTCATGACGGTGTAGGGCTGCGTGCGGTAAGTAATATACTTGAACAAAAAGAGATAGACTTCCTGGTTCAGTCGTGTCTGGACCATGGAGGACTTGTCTCTTATAGAAGTATGGTTGATGTCAATGAAGAGAAACAGTCTCCTTATGAGCTTAATGCCAGCTATATAGATATACTGACAGATCCAAGAGCGGATGATGCTCTGCGTGTAAAGAGGATGATGCTCTCCCAGGCAGTTACTTTAACTATGCCGGGAGTCCCCGGGATCTATTTTCACTCTCTGGTAGGTTCGCAAAGTTATTATGAAGGTGCGAATAAAACACGGAGAAATAGAGCGATCAATAGAGAAAAACTTAATTTTGACAATGTTCGTGAAGAGCTTGAAGACCAAAACAGTATAAGAAACAGTATCTTTAAGCGTTATAAACAGCTGATCTCCATCCGTATCAACGAAAAAGCATTTAACCCTTATTCCCCTTTTGAGGTTTTAGATGTCGATGAGCGGATTTTTGCGATGAAACACCTCGCTTTAGAGGGGGATGAGTATGTTATTACTCTCTATAATTTCAGCGGCAAAGAGATAAAAGTGGATCTATCCAAATATTCAGATGAGAAGCTTTTAGAGATCATTACCCATAAAATTTATGAAACAGAGTGTTTTAAAATAGAACCGTATGGAATTATGTGGTTAAAAGAGACAAAATAGCAAGAGAGCCTCTACTCGGAGTAGGCTAAACTTGCTGCTCTTTCTTTGTAGGATTGAAGCGGTTCGTTTGTAGTGTGCTGCGTTGTTGTCTGGGCAGAGCCCGGATTTTCTAAAAACTGTTCCAGCTCTGAATGTCTCTCTTGTAAAATAGACTCAAACTCTTGTTGTGTTGAGGGTTTATTATCTATAAACTTATCGAGTAAAATATTTCCGTTTCCTATCAAAACGAGATAGCTCTGGTTTAAAAAATCAAGCATCACAACACTGTTGTTTTGATCAAGACTTTTTTGAAAACGGATAGCGATCTCATTGCTGTTAGTATCTGTAGCAGGAGCCCCCTGTGCATTTTCCCCCTCTTTAAAAAGCCATGAGTTTTTTGTCTGTTTTGGCTGTTTAGGTTGTTTAGCCTGTATTTTATTTTTAAGATAAAAAAGGATGATTATCCCGATAATTAAAATAGCAACTACTATATAGTAACTGGTTGAGAGGTCTCCCCCTTGTTTTGTAGGCAGTCCCGAAAGGGGAGAGCTGTTTTCAGATGAGGAGGTTGTAGTGCTTTGTTTTGCAGCGCTTTGCTGAGTAAAACGTAAACGTAAACCGTAACCGTCTGAAGTCTTTGAGGCGATCAGCTTTG
>JBEWQA010000032.1:0-18374 GCA_047689515.1 Candidatus Sulfurimonas kebritensis | reverse complement strand
CCTAATAAACTTAAACCTATGATTGTTTTTACTATAGTTTTCATCTTAAACTCCTTTGTTTTGATAAGAGTAGTATAGAAAATAATCGTGAAGTGATTGTGAAGTGTATTTAAAAGTTTATTGTAAAAGCAGTATATTGCTCTTTTATCGAATCTACATTGATCGTAAATCCATACTCATCCAAAATAGATTTAACGATGTGCAATCCTATACCAAATCCGCCACTGGTATTTGTAAATCTTGCATAACGGGTGAAGAGATTTTTGATATCCTCTTTTGCTAACCCTATACCGCTGTCTTTGATCGTTAAACTGTTTTGATTGAGGCTCACCTCTATAGAGCCGTTAAGACTATTGTATTTAATAGCATTAGAGAGAAGGTTGTCGATAACTTTTGTCAATTTTTTTCTATCCATGCATAGAGTAAGTTCCTCTTGATAATCTTTTGTTATCTCGATATTTTTCATCTGAGCCTGTGCTTTAAAGTACTCTACCCTTTCATCTAAAAGTTCACTAACAGCGATCTTTTCATCTTGTGAAACGAGTTTATGTTTAAGGATTAAAAAAGTAAGATCCTCATAAATATTGGAGAGTGTTTTTGCTCCAATCTCAATTCTTGCTGTTACCTTTTGAGCAAACTTGTCTTGCTCCTGAGTCTGAAGCAGTTCAATATTTGTAAGTATAGTACTTACCGGCGTATTGAGTTCATGTGTAGTGTCTTTGATAAAACGGTCAAGCAAAAAAAGGGTGTCTTTCATAGGTTTGAGCAAAAGGACAAGTAGAAAATACCCTGTGATCAACATAAATACTAAAAACAGACTCCCATACAATACAATAGTAGTTATCAGCCGTGTTTCAAAGCTCTCATCCTCTACCATCTCCACTATAATATACTGTGCTCCGAGATAATACTCATCACTATTTTTCAAATAGCGGGCAATCATATTTTGTGTCATTTTCAGATCACTAAGATCAAGTGTAGGGTTTTGTTTCGTCGAGTAGAGCAGCTTGTAGTTGGTATCGTAAAGAGTTGTTTTAAACTTTTTATCCCAAGGGTAGATCAGCTCATTTGTCGTATCGTTTTTAAGATCTTTGAGCTTAAAAGTCAGCTCATTGGCATAATCATTAAGTGCTACCAACTGTTCTTGGTTGTGCAGCTCTTTTTGTGAAGAGTAGTAAAGATAAACACCCAAAGTGGTAATAACAAGAGTAAAAAAACTATAAAGAACTAAAAAGTTACGCAGTGTTTTTTTGCTACTTGCGGATAAATTTATATCCAGATTTTTTAATACTGACAATACTATCCTTCCCAAAAATTTGACGTAGATGCTTTATGTACGTTCTTACGGCACTCTGACTGCTTTTTTCATCATACTCCCATAATGCCTCTTCAATCACTTCGTGATCTATAAGTTCATTTGCATGTTGTAAAAAAAGTTTTAAAAGTTTGAGTTCTTTATTTGCAAGGGAAAGGACAACACCGTTTTGCTTTAAGGTGTCATGTTTTGTATCGAAACTGCATCTGTTTGGCAGGTTTATGGTCTCATTTGGTCTATGATAAAATTCCCGTTTTAAAAGTGTCTCGACTCTTAGCTGCAGCTCTTTAAGTGCAAACGGTTTTTTTATATAATCATCGCAGCCGCTGTCGTATCCACTCTCTAGATCCGCTATACCACCCAAAGATGTTATAAAAATAGCAGGGGTTTGGTTTTGTCTGTCCCTTATCTCGCTTAAGAGTTCAAAGCCGCTAAGCTTAGGGACATTTACATCAAGCAAAAGCAGATCAAAGTTATTTTCATACGCTTTCTCACTGGCATCTACGCCGTCAAAACTGCTGACTACCTCATAACCCTGAGACTCCAAAAACTCTTTGACGGTTTCATGCAGAGCCATATCATCTTCGAGAAGTAGTATCTTTTTCATACTCAAAAACTATCTTAGAGTTTTTTACGCTCCCGATCTACAGGAAATTTTTTGCTCCAGATCGGCTCTTGTAGCTCCAACATCTCACGGATCTCATCATTTACAAGTCTGTAGCTTAAACGTACATCCGCCTCTTTGGCACCGCGTACTTTTGTTACTTTCAGCGTTTTTGAACCTTTTGCGGGGATACTCATATCTTTTGTTTGCTTCACTGCCAGGTGAGGTATACCTTTTCTCCCTCTTTTTCTTTCATATTTTGTAGTAAGAGAGATCATCTTGGTATCTAGTATATTGCCTTTTCTGTTTTTAAAAACAACTTCTAGAAGCAATTCTCTTCCTCCAAAACCGCTAGGGACATTGTGAGGTTGCGGGTTTTTGATAGTGATTAAAAGGTTATTGTTTTTTGTTGCAAGTTCCAGTTTGAGTGCACCGTCAAGCATTTCATCATAGTGTCCCCCCATGAAACTATGGTTTCTTACATCTCTTATTTTTTTCTTTCCGTTAAATTCATATGTAGCAGCTACATCTTTGCGTCTTGGTCCCATATGGCACTCGACACATTTTTGATCACCCACATATTGCTCTTCCATATTTGTAAAAGTGAGTCCCTCTACGCTGCGATCGTTTGCATGACATACAAAACAGAGTTTGTTTGGTGTCTTATCCATAAAGTCGTGGTGTTTTGTTTTATGGTATGGTGATCTTGCATCCCTATACGGCCCGGTCATTGTCCCTGACTTGGTCCACTCAACTCTGTCCATACCCCGTTTTGTTTTGTCGTATTCGTCATGTATCTTATCTACATTGTGACACACTACACAGTTGATCCCCTCACTGATAGCATCATCGTTAACCGCTTTATCTACCTTACTTCCCTTGTTTAGCCCCATCACTGCAGCTATCTCATAATCTACACCTGTTTCGGTCACAGATATACGCGGGTTATGACAGGTTGCACATTCAACTTTTACACCGTTGATACTTCTTCTTTTTTTTCTACTAACATACTCTATACTTTTTTGAAAGTATTCATCGTTTTTAAAGTGGCTCTTGGCATGCCAAGAATCACTCCATTCATTTACAATCCTTTGGTGGCACACTTTACATTTTGTAGAGTCCTGATATCTCTCATCTACATCAACCACCTCGGCACCGAAACTAAAACTTACCGTTAGTAAAAAAACTAGAAAAAATTTCATATCTTACCCTCTTTGTTTATCTAACCAGACCATGAGTCCTTTTTGTGCATGAAGTCTATTCTCCGCTTCTGAAAACACAGTCTCGCTATGTGCTTCTAAAACCTCTTCGCTTACTTCTTGTCCGCGGTATGCAGGAAGGCAGTGTAGAAACATCGCATCTTTTTGTGCTAAACACATCATCAAACCGTCAACGATATACCCTTCAAAGTCTTTAATGCGCTGCTCTTTTTCATCCTCTTGCCCCATAGACGCCCAAGTATCTGTCGTAACCACACTCGCACCCGTAATCGCCTCTTTAGGATCGTTGCTTACCTTGATAAGTGCACCGCTCTCTTTAGCAAGGTCATACGCATCTTTTAACACATCATTGTCAACCTCATACCCTTTCGGTGTAGCTATACGAAGTTCAAATCCGAGTTTAGCCGCTAACATCAACCACGAGTGCGTGATGTTGTTACCGTCGCCCACATAAGCAACTTTAAGATCTTTGTCCATCCCGTGTTCTAAGATGGTCATATAGTCCGCTAACATCTGGACAGGGTGATAAGAATCAGTCAAGCCGTTGATAACCGGAACCTTAGAGTATCTCGAGAACTCTTCGATCATGGAGTGCTCGTAAGTTCTAATCATAACCATATCACACATTCTGCTGATTACCCGTGCCGTATCCTTTACAGGTTCACCGCGACCCAAATGGATATCACGATTAGATAAAAAGAGTGCATGCCCGCCGAGTTGAAACATCCCTGTTTCAAAACTCACACGTGTCCTTGTAGAGCTTTTTTCAAAAATCATCGCTAAAGTTTTATGTTCTAACTCTTTTTTATAGATTCCGTTTTTCAAATCTTTTTTAATACTAAGACCCAGATCAAGTATCTCTAATATCTCTTCTTTGGTAAAGTCTTTTAGTGTTAAAAAATGTCTCATTTTTTGTCCTGAATTTTTAAATAAGCGCTAATTATACTATTTTTTTAAAAGTTTTGCTACCTCTTTGGCGTGATAAGAGATAATTATATCAGCACCCGCACGCTTAAAAGAGAGCATCGTTTCCATTAGAGTTCGATCATAGTCGATCAGTCCTGCTGCCGCAGAGTGTTTTAGCATTGCATATTCACCGCTTACATTATACACAGCTAACGGTTTTGTCGTATTGTTTTTAATCTCACGAACCACATCAAGATAAGCAAGAACCGGTTTTACCATAAGAATGTCTGCTCCTTGAGCCTCATCCTCTATAGACTCTGCGACTGCCTCTCGGCGGTTTGCAGGGTCCATCTGGTAGGAACTTCTGTCTCCAAAACTCGGTGTTGATTCCGCTACGTCACGAAACGGCCCGTAATAAGCCGAAGCAAATTTTGTCGAATAGCTCATAATCGGAAGATCTTCATACCCCGCTTCATCGAGTGAAGTTCTGAGTGTCCCGATAATACCGTCCATCATCCCCGACGGTGCTATCATATCGACACCCGCTTTTGCATGAACCACAGCCTGTTTACCTGAAATCTCCAAAGTAGCATCATTGATAACAGTCTCTTTCTCTTCATCGATGATCCCGCAATGTCCGTGATCGGTGTATTCACAAAAACAGAGATCGGTAACTACAAACATATCGGGATGTGCTTTTTTTATCTCTTTTACTGCAGTTGCGATGATTCCGTGTTCACACAAAGCATCACTTCCGATCGAATCTTTCGTATCGGGAATACCAAAAAGTATGATAGAGTTTAATCCCAACTCTTTTAACTCTTCACACTCTTGTACTGCTACATCGATACTCATCTGAAATACACCGGGCATCGATGCAACCTCTGTTTTGATCCCCTCACCGCTGCGAACAAAAAGCGGATAGATAAAATCATCCGTACTCACACTTGTTTCACGTACTAATGCGCGAAGGTGCTTATTTAGACGAGTTCTACGAAATCTTTGAAACATTCTTTTTAACCTTTCTTTGCTATAATTATTAAATTACAATCATTTTACCATTATAAAGATTAATTTATGGATATAACAATTTCAGAAGTAGCAAATTTACCCTCCCGTTTCGGAGACTTTCACGTCAAAGCTTTTAAAGAAGGTCATAAAGAGCACTTAGTGATCTACGCAAAAGATTTAGATGAGATACCTATAGTAAGAGTTCATTCAGAGTGCTTAACGGGAGATGCGATCGGCAGTTTAAAATGTGACTGCAGGGATCAGCTCGAGTACGCCTTAAAGATGGCAGATGAAACAGGCGGTATGGTGATCTATCTTCGTCAAGAGGGACGGGATATCGGTTTGCTTAACAAGATCAACGCTTACGCTTTGCAGGATCAGGGTTACAACACTATAGAAGCCAACCACCAACTCGGGTTTGCAGCCGACGAAAGAAGTTACGAGGTTGTTACTTTTATACTCAACCATTTTAAGATCAAAAAGATACGTTTGCTGACAAACAACCCTAAAAAGATCAACTCGATCAGCGGCGTTGAGATCGTAGAGCGTATACCGATCATAATGGAAGCAAATAAACATAACGAGGGGTATCTCAACGTCAAACGTGACGAGATGGGTCACCTGCTCTAAGAGGAGGAAGAATGGGAATAGATATTGAACAAGACAATTTAAGTACGGCGCTTCACAAACTCAAAGCACAAGAGGATGTATTAAAAGAGTTTAGCGTACTTTCAGGACTTGGGAGTTGGGAGATAGACCTCAAAGACAACACCACTATCTGGTCTGAAAACCTTTACGATATCTATAAAGTTCCCAAAAATACACCCATAAACTTAACAACTTTTTTCACTCTTATCCTGCCGGAATATACAGAAGAAGCGCGAAAGACAATCGAGCGTTCTAAAAAAACAAGAGAGCTCTTTTCATTACAGGCAAAAGCAAAGCGGGGTGACGGCAAGATCATCGATATACTTATCAATGGCAAAACACTCTTTGATGAAAACGGCAAAGCGCTAAAGCTGCTCGGTTCTACACAGGACATTACAGCCTTTACTGCTTTAAAGCAAGAAGCAGAGGAGCTCTCTGAACTTGTCAAACAATCCTCAAACGAGATCTATATCGTCGATTTTGACACTTTAAACTATCTTTATGTAAACCGGGGAGCTACAAATTCGCTTCAATACAGCGAAGATGAACTTTTGTCTATGAATATACGGGATGTCAACCCTTATCTTACAGAACAGGAGATACAAAGACTCAAAACGCTTCTTGTCGATAAGGGCAATATCCTCAACAAAACAGTACATAAAAGAAAAGACGGCAGTTTGTATGATGTACAATCATATCTTCATACAATTACATATAAAAACCAAAAAGCCTACGTCATCTTCGATACCGACATCTCCCAAATCGTTGAACTCGAATCAAAATATAAAAAACAGGCAAAGATTTTAGAGAATATTCACGACTCTGTTATCAGCACCGACATTATCGGTACGATCACCACTTGGAACAAAGGGAGTGAGAACCTTTTTGGTTATACCGCTAACGAAGCTATAGGGCAAAATATTCACATGATATATAGCACAAACAATGAGTTAAGCCTTATCGAGTGTTTTGAAAATGTCAATCACAAAAAAAATCTCAACAAAGAGTTTCGGTTGCTCAAAAGTGACGGTTCGGAGATCATCTGTGACGTCTCACTAAGTTCTTCAAAAGATGAGTCAGACAATACTATCGGCTACATCGGATATATACAAGATATAACGAAACAAAAAGAGACTCAGCAGATGCTTGATATCCAAACCGAAAAGCTAAGGCATCAGGCACACCACGATATGCTTACCAATCTTCCAAACAGGGTGCTTTTTCGAGACAGACTCGATCAAAGTATCGCAACGGCAAAAAGACACGATAAAAAGTTTGCTCTTCTGTTTATAGATCTCGATCAGTTTAAAAATATCAACGATTCACTCGGACACCATATCGGGGATGAAGTCTTGATCGAGACCTCAAAACGCCTAAACTCCTTAATCAGAGAGGAGGATACCTTTGCACGACTCGGAGGCGATGAGTTTACAATTATCCTCAAGGATATTAAAACGGCACAAGACGCGGCAATCGTGGCAGAGAAAATTATCGATGCTTTAAAAGATCCAATCATCATTAAAGAGCTTGAGCTTTACGTCTCTTCGAGTATAGGGATTTCGATCTATCCTAATGATACTCAAGAGGGGGCAAACCTTCTCAAATATGCCGATGCCGCTATGTACAAAGCCAAAGATGAAGGGCGGGACAACTATCAGTTTTACTCATCCGAGATGACCGAATCGGCATTTGAGCGTGTAATCTTGGAGCAGAGTTTGCGCGTCGCGGTCAAAGAGGAAAACTTTATCGTGCATTATCAGCCTCAGATCGACTCTGACAGCCGTCAACTCATGGGGATGGAAGCACTCGTAAGGTGGGAGCATAGAGATATGGGTCTTATATCCCCTGAGAAGTTCATCCCCCTTGCAGAAGAAACGGGTATCATCATTCAGATCGATCTCATCGTTTTACGCCACTCCATGAAACAGTTTGCACAGTGGTATAATCAAGGGTTTAAGCCGGGAAAACTCTCACTTAATCTCTCTGCAAAACAGATAGAGAATCCAAACTTTATAGGGATTCTTTCAGAGACTATGGAGTCTTTAAATTTTGATCCCGAGTGGCTAACCTTAGAGATAACCGAGGGGCAGATTATGAAAAATCCGGAGGACTCGATCAAAAAACTACAGGAGATAAGTTCGTTAGGAGTTGAGATCGCTATTGACGACTTTGGAACGGGCTACTCCTCCCTTGCTTACCTCAAACGTCTTCCGGTAAATAAACTGAAAATTGATAAAGCATTTGTAGACGGTCTCCCGCATGATGATGAAGATATTGCGATCTCAAGGGCAATCATAGCTTTAGCAAAAATCCTCAACCTAAAACTTGTTGCCGAGGGTGTGGAAACAAAAGAGCAGCAGGAGTTTATGTTGGCAAACGGTTGCAGTGTAATCCAAGGGTATTACTATTCAAAACCCATTGGATCAACTGATATGCAAAACTATCTGACTGCTATTTAAATTTGCTTTCAGGCAGAGCTGCCACTCTTCTAACGGCGGTATCAGCTTCACGAAACATCTCCTCTGTTATCTGAGAAAGCTCTTTGTAGTAAAGTTTTAACTTGTCGTACTCTAAAGGATCCATACCGTTTCCTAAAACTTTTGAGAAAAAACCCTTTTTCTTCTCCTGCTGTTTTTGGTAGATCTCATAGACCCGACTATAATCTTGGTGCCATCTTTCATGGATACTATCGAGTCTCTCATAAAGTTGATGCCCTAAAATCTTGATCATAATATCTTGATTTGCATAAAACCACTGTCCACATTCACACTCCATTTTCCCCAATGCCGTGGGCTTGTCAACTTCATGCCCTCTCATAATATCTTTTATTTTATCCATCTGTTTTTTATGTATATCTTTAGCAGATTCAATAGCTTCTAACATCTCTTGTTTTGTCATTTTTCCACTCTTTTTCACATATTTATCAAAATTATATAATAATTACAAAGAATTAACAAATAAAATTATATAATGAAATTAATTTTTTTGAAAGGATTGAAAAATGGCATGTCCAACTCCAATAGAAAAAGAAAAAGAGTTAAATCCAAAAAAATATATCGTCTCCAAAACAGACCCAAAAGGGATTATTGAGTATGGAAACGACTATTTTGTTGAGATCTCAGGCTATACAGAACCGGAACTGATAGGGCAGCCTCACAACATCATCCGTCATCCGGATATGCCCAAAATTGTCTTTAAAATGATGTGGGATCGTATAAACCGAGCTCAAAATATTATGGCTGTAGTGAAAAACTTAGCCAAAGATGGAAGCTACTACTGGGTTGTTACAGAGTTTGAACCAAAAGTAGATCCGATTACAAACGAGATAATCTCCCACACCGCATTTAGAAAAGCGGCTCCGAAAAAGGCAGTTGAAGTGATGGAGCCAATCTACCAAAAACTTATAGAGATAGAAAAAGACGGCGGGGTGGAAGCGAGTGAAAAGTACCTCCGCGGCTTTTTAGAAGAGCGAAACCAAACATACGATGAGTTTATCGATCAACTTGTCGGAAACAAAGGGGTTTTCAAAATATTTTTTGCTGCCATGAAAAAACTCTTCTCATAACAACACTTTTTTCGATAAAATATCCTTTTTGAAAGGATGTTTTGTTGGATCTACAATCACAACTGCACGAACTAAATTTACCGGATAATTTTTTTGACAATGTCAACAGATACAAAGAGCATCTTCTCAAATGGAACAAGGTACATAACCTGACAGGTGCAACAGACCAAAATACCCTTGATCACTTTATTTACGATGCGGTATATCCCGTGAAGTTTTTACCTAAGATCAATTCCCTCCTTGATATAGGTACAGGAGCGGGGTTTCCAGGTATGATACTCGCTTTTGCCCTGCCCGATGTAGAGGTAACACTTGTAGAACCGCTTGCCAAAAGAGCAAGTTTTTTACAGTTTATCAAAGCAGACCTTGGACTTGAGAATGTCACGGTTGTAAAAAAAAGAGTTGAAGAGATGAAGAGTCAGATCTTTGACCTTATCACATCCCGTGCCGTTACAGATACCCATATGCTTTTAAACTTAAGTCAGGACCTGAGAGACGCCCATACAAAACTCCTCTTTTATAAAGGGGAAAAAGTTTTTGATGAGATGGAAGATGTTGCACAAGATATGCAATACAAAGTAATAGAGACACAAAACAGACACTACCTACTACTAGGAGAAAATTTATGATATTAAAGATCGGACTGGTTATTGCCGTTATAGCAATAGTCTATTTTTTACTGATAAAAAAGAAGCCCATAGCTTCAAACAGCACGAAAAAAGATCAAAAGCCGCAGGCAAACGATATGGTTGAGTGTGCCAGTTGCGGTGTTTACGTAGAAGTACACGACGCGATCTTAAGCAATGGAAAGTACTACTGCTCTAAAGAGTGTCTTAAAAAGGAGAAATAATGGTGTTTTTCGGTCACAGATTTATTCCGAGTCAAAACTTTTACCATATTTTTGACATAGACGGAATCTCCCATACCCCACCCTCTTCTGCACTATACTTAGAATTTAGCGAGAAGAACTTAGACATCATAGAGCATCTTCAAAAAAACGATCTCACATTTGCGCTTAATGTAGCTAACATCACCGAACTGCTCTATGGATCAGCTCTGGGGGCCTCTTATATCACGATCGATAAAACACTTGCCAAAACAGCACAAGGTCTTGCTGAAAACTATCTCTTTGATGCAAAGATCTTGGTTCATGTCGAAGATGAAGAGGAGATCGAAGAGTTGGCACTTTTAGGTGTAGACGGCGTGATCTTTGCAGAGGCTGTTATAAAGATAACTTAATGCGCTTTGTTCGCCTTATAATACTCTCTTTACTACTCTTTAGCGGGTGTACGACTAAAAGTAGCCCCTCACCCCATTATGCAACACTCACACCCTATACAAAAACTCTGCAAAAAGAGTTGCCGTATAAACTACAAAAGCACAACGCCATCACAACAAGTCTCTATGAACAGTATAAAAAATGGTATAACACCCCTTATAAATATGGAGGGACAACCTGTGAGGGTGTTGATTGTTCCGCTTTAGTACAAAATGTTTATCAAGATGCTTTCGGGCTCAAAGTACCAAGAGATACTCTTCACCAGGCAAAAACAGGTCACTTTATCAAAAAGTCATCTTTAAGAGAAGGTGACCTGCTGCTCTTTAAAACAGGGTACTCCTCAAGACACTCAGCCGTCTATATAGAATATGGAAACTTTTTGCACACCTCTACCAAACACGGCGTAACGATCTCCAACCTCAACAACCCTTACTGGAAAGAAAAATACTGGCAGGCTAGACGGGTATTACACTACTAAATAACTTTTCGCTGAATGTGGGACTTTAAAGAGGTAAGAACTTCATAAGAGATGGTCCCCGCAAATTTTGCAGCATTGCGTGCATCATTAAAGATCAATAACTCCTCTTTCTCCGATAAAAATGAGCTATTGTCCATAGAGATTCTGCCAGCTATATCTATATTTTCGGGAGTTATATATATATTGGAACAGCTTCTTAAAAAACCATCCCCGTAACCAAAGTCATAGTTGGAGACCACTTGCTCCTTTTCACTTGTATAACTTGCACCGTACCCTATAGAATCCCCTGCATTTATAACTCTTGAGGAGTTTTTGTGTGCATAGAGACTCAGTACAGGTTTTTGTTTTACATCACAAATGTGCCGTGGCATCTGTAAACATCCGTATGCCGCTATCCCTACCCGCACCATATCTTCATCAAAGTTTTTTGTTCGAAAGAGTGCAGCTGAGTTTGCAGAGTGAAATGAGAGCTCCCAGTTGTATTGTTTAGACAACGCTCTCGCTTTTTCTTTAACGTTAGAGAAGTTTCTCTCTTGAAATTCAAAATACTCACCCTCCTCATCTGCTGAAGAGTGGTGTGTAAACACAGCTTTGAGTTCTAGATCCCCTTGAGCTATTAAAGCAAACGCTTCTTCTAGTTGCTCAGGCTCGATCCCGTTTCTATTCATTCCGCTGTTGACTTTTAGTTCCACTTTTGTATGTTTTGGGAAAAACTTAATCGTATCAAGATCGTTGATCGTATAGTGCACCTTTTGATCTGCGTCTTTTGGGATCTCGGCAAGCACTAAAATATAATCAAAATATTCATAAATATCTTTAGCGTCTTGGCTAGTTCGAACAACCGCTTTTGTGATCCCGTACTCTTTTGCCAAAGCTGCCATCTCACAAAGCCCGTGCCCGTAAGCGTTATCTTTTAAAACAAGTGCTATTTTATCTTTACTTTTAGTTTTCTGCGCGATAATGTCAAGGTTATAAAAAAAGTTGTTTTTATCTAAAGTTATGAAAGCCATGGAGAAATTATACTATGTTAATTGCCGAATTTGAAAAACAAAGCTTCACTCAAATCATTTTTCCGCATAAAAATACAGATTGGTCCTGTTGTTTGAAAGATGCACAAAGAAATTTTGTCGAGATTATCAATGCGATTAGAAAGTTTCAACCATGCTTAGTTGTATGTCATGATATAGAGAGTGTACAGCAACATTTTAACGATCAAAATAACCTCAGATTTCTCCAATGTGCTACAAACGATACCTGGGCACGCGATACCTCAGTGCTCTCGATCAAAGAAGCTGACAAAATCAAACTGCTTAATTTTACTTTTAATGCCTGGGGCGGCAAATTTGAAGCGGATCTCGATAATCTAATCTCAAAAAAACTTTCACAACACTACTCTGCGGAGATGGAAGATAGCAACTTTGTCTTAGAAGGCGGTGCAGTCGAGAGCAACGGGGAGGGACTGCTTCTGACAACTTCTGAGTGCATGTGCAATCCAAACAGAAATAAAAACCTGACAAAAGAGCAAATCACGACAAAGTTAAAAAAATATTTTGGGGCAAAAGAGATTCTCTATCTGGATCACGGCTATCTAGCAGGAGATGATACAGACTCCCACATCGATACACTTGCACGTTTTATCTCAAAAGATACTATTATGTATGTCAGCTGTGATGACATTAATGATGAGCACTATGAAGCTTTAAAAAAAATGGAGGAGCAACTCAAAGAGTTTGTGATAAAACATAAACTCAAACTGATAAAACTTCCTATGGCTTCAGCTATTTATGATGATGGAGAAAGACTCCCTGCTACCTATGCCAACTTTTTATTTGTCAACGGCGGAGTGTTGGTACCCACTTATAATCTAAAAGAGGATGAAGAGGCCTTGGAGATCTTTAAATGGGCGATGCCCGATCGCAAAGTTGTAGGGATCGACTGCAGCACCTTGATCCGACAACACGGCTCACTCCACTGCGTCACTATGAATTTCGCTAGTGGAATTACTCTCCTTTAACTCCTCTTGTTCCAATATCGCCATACCGCTCATAATCAAGTATGTAGCGAGAGCGAAACCTAAGGCTATCAACACTGTACGTTTTAATTTTTCTAGTTTTGTCATAGCGCAATTATAACAAATCCACCACTTGATTCTCTCTATACTCGCAAGCTCTTAACACTTCTGTAACACTTTTTTTTATATTATACGGCATTTTTACGTTTAATAGGGGAATTATTTATGAAAAAAATCATACCATTATCGTTACTTGCAGTATCATATCTTGCTGCAAATAACATTCAAATAGACACACTCAAGGTTGAGTCAACCGTTATTTCAGAAGTTGCCGAAAATGCACAAACTTCTGCCGACGTTGCAAAAGCACTTAGCGATACGGTTCCAAGTATCGACATGAACAGAAGAAGCGGTATCGCGAACGATATTTATATCCGAGGACAAAAAAGAGATAACATTGTTGTTGAAGTTGACGGTACAAAAGTTTACGGTGCTTGTCCAAATAGAATGGACCCGCCAACATCTCACATTGTAACACACCAGATTGATTCGATCGAAGTTATCGAAGGGCCTTACGATGTAACAACATTCGGTGCACTCAGCGGTGAAGTAAAAGTAACTACAAAAAAACCGTCTAAAGAGCTAAAAGGTTCTATCAACTTAGGTTTTGGAGCATGGAACTATCGTAAATTCGGTGCGACTGTAAGCGGCGGAAACGACTTTATCCGTATGATAGCTACTGTTTCAGATGAATCAAGTGATCAGTATGAAGATGGAAATGGTGATACACTTGCACAGCAAGTTGATAACTATAACAATAATGGTGCTAAATATTCATCTGCATATCATGATATGCCCGCGTATAAAAAGAAAAGTGCAATGGTTAAAGCATTTATCTCTACAGCAGATAAGCAAGAGCTTCGTTTAAGTGTTACAACAAATAGAAGTGACAATGTTCTTTATGCCAATACGCCAATGGATGCTATCTATGACGACTCTAATATTTATAATGTAGAATACAATATAGACTCTATCGATGAAAACTTCAAAAACATGAATATTAAATACTACCATTCAGATGTTGACCATCCTATGGGGAATGATTACAGAAATTCATATAATATGATGATGCCTATGACAAACTGGTTAACAACATCTATGGATGGTTTCAAAATCAAAAATACTTTTGATATTAGAGGGCATGAGCTACTTCTTGGTTTAGATACTAGTAAAAGAAATTGGGAGGGACATTATGAGATAGGGATGATGCCACATACCAACAGTATAGACTCTACAGATACAAAAGATACTGCTCTTTTTATTCAACTAAAAAAGTCAATGGGTGACATAGATGTAACACTTGGTGGAAGATATGATGAAGTAACGATTGATAATCAACGTTTCGATTCAAGACACTTTTCATATGGAAGTGCAAACCTTATGACAACATATAACATCAATAAAGAAAATAGAATTTTCTTAGGTCTAGGTCAATCTTCTCGTGTTCCAGATGCTAGAGAGTTATATCTAGTAGATAAAAATTCTTCTGTAGTTATTGGTACTCAAAATCTGAAAAAAGTTACAAACCAAGAGATAGATTTAGGATATGAAACTGACAATCAATACTTTAGATTCAAAGCTAAAGCATTCTACTCAATGTTAGAAGACTACATTTATTATGTAAAAACAACTAAAACATTTACTAATCTTGATGCAACACTTTACGGTGCGGAATTAAGTGCTTCAGTATATGCAACGGATACTATCACTATCGATATGAGTGCTTCATATAAAGTAGGTGAAAAAGATTCTCCAGCTGCAACTGAAAGTAAATATCTTGCTGATATTGCACCACTTCGTGGAAACATAGGTGTAAATTATGAGTACATGAACAACTCAATGGCTACACTTGAAATGCAAGCAAGTGACAGATGGACAAAATTTGATGAGATCAATGGTGAGCAAGAAATTGCTGGTTGGGCAGTTGTAAATGCAAAAGTAAAACATGCAGTAAACAAAAAATTCGACCTTACAATCGGTCTAAACAACATCTTTGATACAACTTATGCAGTAAGTAATACAAATGCAGATTTAACATTATTAACTGGTGGAACAGAGGTTATGCTTCTTAACGAACCTGGTCGCTACTTCTACACAAACTTAGATTTCAAATTCTAAACCCTCTTTTAGCCCATGTTTTATGGGCTAAAAATCTGCCTCAAAAAATTAACCCCTTTTTTATTACAATCTGGATAAAATCTCTTTATGATTCAAAGATACCCAACGAAAAAAATATATGTCGGAGATGTTGCTGTAGGTGGTGATGCACCTATCTCAGTACAATCAATGACATACTCAGATACACACAATGTAGCTGCTACTGTTGAGCAGATCAATCGTCTCCATTTTGCAGGGTGTGATATCGTCCGCGTAGCAGTACCTGATATGGAAGATGCACTCGCACTCAAAAGCATCAAAGAGCAGATTTCTCTTCCGCTCGTTGCAGATATCCACTTTAACCATAAACTCGCACTCATCGCAGCCGAATCGGTTGATTGTATCCGTATCAATCCCGGCAATATCGGTAGCAAACAAAAGGTTGCCGAAGTTGTAAAAGCGTGTCAAGAGCGTAACCTTCCCATCCGTATAGGTGTCAATGCCGGAAGTTTGGAAAAAGAGTTTGATAACAAGTACGGACAAACCGCCGAAGCGATGGTTGCAAGTGCCGAGTACAATATCAAATACCTCGAAGACTTAGGATTTACGGACATTAAAATCTCTCTCAAAGCGAGTGATGTGGAGCGTACCGTAGATGCATACAGAATGCTGCGCCCTAAAAACAACTACCCTTTCCATTTGGGGGTTACCGAAGCGGGGACACTCTTTCACGCTACGGTAAAAAGCTCAATCGGACTCGGAGCATTACTACTTGACGGTATCGGAGACACCATGCGTGTCTCGATCACCGGTGAACTCGAAGAGGAGATCAACGTTGGACGTGCGATCCTCAAAGACAGCGGCGCTATGCCTGATGGGCTCAATATCATCTCATGCCCAACATGCGGACGGATCGAAGCTGATCTTGTAAGTGCAGTGGGTGAGATAGAAAAAAGAACCGCACATATCAAAACACCTTTAAACGTAAGTGTTATGGGATGTGTAGTCAACGCTATCGGTGAAGCGGCTCATGCTGATGTGGCAATCGCATACGGCAAAGGAAAAGGACTTGTAATGGTCAAAGGTGAGGTTGTAGCAAACCTTGATGAAAAAGAGCTCGTTGACAAATTTGTCGATGAAGTTGAAAAAATGGCAGGTGAATAATGCAGGACTCTCTATACAATCTCGCTTTTGAGCGAAGCATCCTAAGTTCGATCATTTTCGAGCCGTCTCAGTTTGATGATCTTAGTGTGATGCTGCAAGTCGATGATTTTTACCTTCCGGCACACCAAGATATCTTTAAAGCTATCATGACACTCTTTCAAAATGATCTTCCGATAGATGAAGAGTTTATCAAAAAAGAGCTCACAAAGATGAAAAAATTTGACGAGCAGGTACTTTTAGAGATACTTGCCGCCAACCCTATCTCAAACACACAGGCTTACGTCAATGAGATCAAAGACAAATCGCTCAAACGTCACCTCTTAACCCTCACTACCGAGATCAAAAGGGTTACGGTTGAGGAGGAACTTCCATCTGCAGACGTTGTTGACATAGTGGAAAAGAAGCTCTACGAGATCACTCAAGAGAACCAAACAAGCGACTTTTTAGACTCCCCTACTATGACGTTTCAGACTATGGAGTATATCAAAGAGATGAAAGCTCGCGGAAACTCCGTACTTGTAGGCGTTGACACCGGTTTTAAAGAACTAAACAAGATGACAACAGGCTTTGGTAAAGGGGACCTTGTTATCGTTGCGGCAAGGCCAGCAATGGGGAAAACTAGTTTCATTTTAAATACCGTTCACAACCTCATCATGCAAGACAAAGGTGTAGCATTTTTCTCTTTAGAGATGCCAGCTGAACAGTTGATGTTAAGAATGCTCTCTATTCAGACTTCGATCCCTCTACAAAAACTTCGTGTCGGTGATATGAGTGATGAGCAATGGAGCCAACTAAACGGAGCAATCGATCAGATGAACAACAAAAAGCTTTTTGTTGATGATACAGGAAGTGTAAATATCAATCAACTCCGTTCAAAACTACGAAAACTAAAGACACAACATCCAGAGATCGAGATGGCAGTAATCGACTACTTGCAGATTATGCAAGGTCTTGGGAACCAAGACAGACACCTACAGGTCTCAGATATCTCAAGGGGACTGAAGATGCTTGCCCGTGAGCTTGGAATCCCTATCGTAGCACTTTCACAGCTTAACCGTGGTCTTGAATCGAGAAACGATAAACGCCCGATGCTCAGCGATATTCGTGAATCAGGTTCGATCGAGCAGGATGCCGATATTATCCTCTTTGTTTACCGTGACGATGTTTACCTCTACAAAGAGGAGAAAGAGCGTGAGAAAGCGGCTAAAGCTGAAGGAAAAGAGTTTACCCCTACCTATGTTGAAAAAGAGGAGGAGGATGCCGAGATCATTATCGGAAAACAACGTAACGGCCCAACGGGTCACGTAAAACTTGTTTTTCAGAAAAAACTCACCCGCTTTGTCGATGCACCTACTTTTGCTCAAGCTACCGAGATCGTTTATGAAAATGTCGATACAAAATCGGCAAATATCGATGTTGGTAATGCTGAAAAAGTGGAGATGCCCACACTTTAATCATGATCGAAAGGGTAGAGCTTTTCCGAAATAAAAAAGATCTCCTTACCCTTTTTTCTTTATTTATTCTTCTCTGCAGCCTCTCCTTGGCTTACGAGTACTACAACTACAAACAACTCACAAAGTTTGACTCAGCCCTTGTTGAAGCAAAAGTACTCAAACAATACACAAAAACAAAACTCAAAACAAACGGCAAAACAAAAACCTATCAAGTGCTCCTGCTTGAAGCCGATCAGGGGTTTAAGTTTTATACTATCGCAAAAAAAGATTTTCCAAATGTCAAAGATAGGAGTGTACAACTCGAGATATTTTTAAAAAGTTTAAATTTTTATGAGTATATGAATCGGTTTTTTGCATTTTCTAAGATCGAGAAGGTCTACAAACACAAACAAAACCTCAAACAAGCTCTCCAACAAAAGATAGCACAACAACACAGCGATACAAATATCTCAGCGCTTTATCAGGCACTGTACCTAGCCTCCGATCTCCCTTATGAGTTGCGAAAAGAGCTCTCAAACCTTGGAGTTTCCCACCTTATAGCTATAAGCGGCTTCCATCTCGG
>JBEWQA010000086.1:0-3303 GCA_047689515.1 Candidatus Sulfurimonas kebritensis | reverse complement strand
TACTTATAATTCCACCTATTATAACATGAATTTGCATAGGTTCATCTAGTAAAACCGAAGCACTAAAAAGTGCGAATACAGGGACTAAGAACATATATGAGCTTGTCTTTTCGCTTCCGAGTTTGCCGCTGGCGACGAAAAAAATCGTTGTAGCTATCGTTTGTCCAAATACTGCAAGATAGATCATAGCACTCCAAAATTTCACACCTTGATCAAAAACCACCATAATATCGGAGTCAAAGGAGTAGAAAAACATAAAAATAGTCGATACCACTGAGATAAAAAAGCTATAGTGTATGGGGTGGATATACTTTTGTGAGTGTTGCGAGAGGATGGTAACCCCTGCCCAAAGTGTAGCACAGAGTAAAAAGTATAAATTAGCCGAGTCTAAAAACAGAGACATATTATCGAGTCGCAGAAGGATATAACCGCCAACCAGTCCTAAAAGCAAACCGAAGTATTGTCTTTTTCCTATCTTGTTTTTAAATAAAACGGCTACCAGCAAAAAGGTCATAATAGGGCTGAATGTCGTGATCACGACACTCCCGGCCCCTGCTAAACCGTACTTTATTCCATAAAATGAGGAGAACATAAAAGCGACACTAAAAGCGGAGCTTGAGAGGATATATTTTAGTGAATCTTTATTGAGTATCAACGGTTTTTTGAAGTAGATAAGCACGGGGATAAAAGCGAGTGTCATAAAGAAAAAACGCCAAAATACCACGACATCCATAGGGAGTTCGTAAGTGAGGATCTTTAAAGCACTCCAGGCACTTCCCCAAAAAAACATCGCAAGGACCATTAAATTGGTCATAAAAACTCCCTTTTTAGAAAATCACTCAGTACATATAGACCCCAAATATGTTGTTTGAAAGTCCCTTTTTTTGCAGTTGCAATATAGCGCTGCAGGATATCTTTTTTAAACATCCCAAGCTCATCATTCACCTTTTCGATCACAGAGATTTTGCCACTATCTAGAAGGTACTCCATATAAGGATTTGAGAACCCTTTTTTCTTTCGCTTTATAATAGGCTCAGGGAGTTTGTCCTGCATCACTTTTTTCAGCAGAGATTTTGTAACGCCGTCACGGTAGCGGATCTCTGGAGAAATAGAGAAGATAAGCTCGGTAAACTTATGATCCAGAAATGGTGTACGGGATTCGAGTGAGTGGTACATAGAGATTCGATCGAGTTTTGCCAAAAAGTGTTCAGCCTGAAAATGGTTAAGATCGATATAGCTAAACCAGATCGACTCATCGGTATGAGCTGAGCTTTCAAATCTGTCCCGATAGTTTTGGATATATCCCATACTCTCACCGTCACGTATATTTCGGCGAAGCAGACCGTTTTTTTGCATATCTGTAAATTTTTCACTGCTGCACCGAAAGATCACCTCATTTTCAAAAGCACGCTTGTACCACTCCCATTCACGATTCATAGAAAAGTTTGAGCGAAAGTATTTTTTGAGCCAGTTCGCATGGTAGAGCCCTTTTGCACGTTCAAGTTCGATATACTCAAAATATTGTCTATAGCCTAAAAAGAGCTCATCACTCCCCTCTCCACTGAGTACGACCTTGTATCCGTCTTTTTTTACTTCCTCCAGCAGTATATAGAGCGGTATTGCAGCGGGATCGTTGATCGGTTCATCAAGAGCACCAAGTACGGGTTCAAAACTCTCTATAAACTTATCTTTTGTGGCAGTTACAGCTTTATTTCTTACACCTAAGAGGTTTGCACTCTCTCTTGCTTCATCAAGCTCATCATATTTTCTATACTCCTCAAAACCAAGGGAGTAGCTGAGCAAGTCTCTGCCGCTGTTTTTGGCATAGTAGTTGATCGTAGCAGAGTCGATTCCGCCACTTAGCAGTGTAGCCATCGGGACCTCGCTCCCACTGAGACGTAGTTCGATCGACTCTTGTAACAACTCCTCGATCGCTTTGATCGCTTGCGTTTCGTCTGTGATAATATTTGCAGGGGTATCGACAAGATCGAAATAGGTATGGAGCTCTACTTTATTATTTTGGTAGAGGAGATACTCTCCGGGAGCGAGTTTTTTGATACCTTCAAAAAAAGTATGGGGTGAGGTGGGTGCGAGATAGGTAAGATAGGAGAGCATTGCATCGGTGTTAAGTTCTTTGTGCGTTAAAAAAGGTTTGAGTGCCCGCAACTCCGAAGCAAAATAAAACGCTTGCTTGTTTTGCCTATAAAAGAGGGGCTTTTTCCCCAAGCGGTCGCGAAATAAGTAAAGTTTCTCACCGTCTTTAAGAGCGATCGCAAACATACCGCGCAGATGTTGTACAAAGTCAACACCCCACTTCAAGTATGCTGCGATGATAACCTCGGTATCGCCCTGGGTTTGAAAATCAAAATCAAGCTCTTGACGTAACTCTTTGAAGTTGTAAATCTCTCCGTTAAAAGAGAGGAGTATATTTTTGTATCGTATCGGCTGATTGCTTCTGTGGTGTGTGTCGTTGATGCTGAGGCGCTGGTGTGCAAAGAAGAGTCCCTTTTCTTGAACAATACCGCAAAAGTCAGGCCCGCGGTGAGCAAGCAGGTTGAGTGCCGCTCTTGCCTGCTTCTCATCATATTCGCCTAAAATTCCAAAAATTGCACACATTACCTAAAAAATCCTATCGTTAAATCGTTGGGGATATAATCTTGGATGTATTTTACCTCATTTACCCCTAAAAACTCAGCAAGATCTTCAATAAAAGGACGATCGAGATAATTAAAAGTGTCTGATTCCCGACCGATAAGACAGTTAAAAATAAAAGCTTTTTTGGAAGCTTTGTAGCAGTTTTGAATAAAACTGCTTGTCTCATACGGTTTGAGGATATTTAAGGCTCCGCTGCAAACGATATAGTCGCTTATATTTGGGGATTCTGTTGTGAGATCGATCTGAACAAACTCCCCTTTGCATCGCTCGTTTGCAATGTCGATCATTTGTTCTAGTATATCTACCCCTATATATTTTTTCGGTTTGGGATCGAGGTAGTGGTATAGATCTCCAAATCCGCAGCCGGCATCTGTAAGTGTAAAGTTATGCAGATCATCAGGGAGTAGTTTTTTGAACTGATCGAAACGGAGACGTTGATGGATTTGGGAATTCCAGTTTACTCCGCGTGCCGAGACTCCGTGTTTTTTGATAGCACCGAGATAAAATTTTTCATTATCTATAGTGGGCATAAGACTCCTGTTTGTTGTATGCGGCTTAATTTTTTAAGATAAAAATCACACTAGAAAACTTTAAAAGAATAATGTGCAATAATAACACAAAAAATGAGGAAAACCCGATGGAAAAAAA
>JBEWQA010000085.1:0-3304 GCA_047689515.1 Candidatus Sulfurimonas kebritensis | reverse complement strand
TACTTATAATTCCACCTATTATAACATGAATTTGCATAGGTTCATCTAGTAAAACTGAAGCACTGAGAAGTGCAAAAACAGGAACTAAAAACATATATGAGCTTGTTTTTTCACTTCCAAGTTTACCGCTGGCGATAAAAAAGATAGTGGTAGCTATTGTCTGTCCAAAAACCGCAAGATAGATCATCGCACTCCAAAATTTCCAGTTTTGATCGAAAACAACCATAATATTAGAGTCGTAGGAGTAAAAAAACATAAATATTGTAGAGACTACCGAGATCAAAAAACTGTAGTGTACGGGGTGGATATATTTTTGTGAGTGTTGCGAGAGGATCGTTACCCCCGCCCAGATTGTGGCACAAAGCAAAAAGTAAAGGTTGGCTGAATTTAAAAAGAGAGTCATATCATCAAGTCTTAGAAGGATATAGCCGCCTACAAGTCCAAGCAACAGACCAAAATACTGCCGTTTAGCTATCTTGTTTTTAAAGAGAATTGCGACAAGTAAAAAGGTCATTATGGGACTGAATGTCGTGATAACAACACTCCCGGCACCGGCTAAGCCATACTTGATCCCATAAAAAGAGGAGAACATAAAAGCGACACTAAAAGCGGAGCTTGATAAGATATATTTGAGAGAACCCTTGCTGAGTACCAAAGGTTTTTTAAAGTAAAAAAGTACAGGTATAAAAGCGAGTGTCATAAAGAAAAAACGCCAAAACACTACTATATCCATAGGAAGCTCGTAAGTGAGAATCTTTAAAGCACTCCATGCACTTCCCCAGAAAAACATTGCCAATACCATTAGGTTGGTCACAGGAACTCCCTTTTGAGAAAGTCGGAGAGTACATAAAGACCCCAAATATGCTGTTTGAAAGTCCCTTTTTTCGCAGTTGAGATATAACGCTGTAAAATATCCTTTTTAAACATCCCCATCTCATCATTTACCTCTTCGATCACAGAGATTTTACCACTTGCGAGGAGGTACTCCATATAGGGGTTTGAAAATCCTTTTTTCTTACGCTTGATGATCGCCTCTGGAAGCTTGTCCTGCATCACTTTTTTCAGCAGCGATTTTGTTATGCCGTCACGGTATCGGAGCTCCGGTGCGATCGAGAAGATAAGGGAGGTAAACTTATGGTCCAAAAAGGGTGTACGTGACTCTAAAGAGTGGTGCATAGAGATCCGATCCAGTTTTGCCAGAAAGTGCTCGCTTTGGAAATGGTTGAGATCGATATAACTAAACCAGATCGACTCATCCGTGTGGTTGGAGGCTTCAAATTTGTCACGGTAGTTCTGAATATAAGCCATACTCTCACCGTCACGGATGTTACGGCGAAGCAGCTGGTTTTTTTGCATATCGGTAAACTTCTCGCTGCTGCAGCGAAAGGTAACCTCATTCTCAAAAGCGCGCTTATACCATTCCCACTCGCGGTTCATAGAGAAGTTGGAGCGAAAATATTTCTTAAGCCAGTTAGCATGATACAAACCTTTGGCACGCTCAAGCTCGATATACTCAAAGTACTGCCTGTATCCTAAAAAGAGTTCATCGCTCCCTTCACCGCTGAGCACCACTTTATATCCATCATTTTTTACCTCTTCAAGCAGTATATAAAGAGGAATAGCCGCGGGATCGTTGATGGGCTCATCCAAAGCATCAAGCACCGCTTCAAAGCTGCCGATAAACTTATCTTTTGTAGCGATTACCGCTTTGTTTCGCACCCCTAACAGCTTTGCACTCTCTTGTGCCTCATCAAGCTCGTCATACTTTCTATACTCCTCAAATCCAAGGGAGTAGCTCAGTAGATCTCTACCACTGTTTTTTGCATAGTAGTTGATTGTAGCACTATCGATCCCACCGCTTAGCAGTGTAGCCATCGGCACTTCACTTCCGCTAAGGCGTAACTCAATTGACTCTTGCAGAAGATGCTCAATCGCTTTGACCGCTTCAGATTCATCTGTGATGATATTTGCAGGGGTGTCAACAAG
Organism: Candidatus Sulfurimonas kebritensis; assembly: GCA_047689515.1. Taxonomy (GTDB): domain Bacteria; phylum Campylobacterota; class Campylobacteria; order Campylobacterales; family Sulfurimonadaceae; genus Sulfurimonas; species Sulfurimonas kebritensis. The sequence continues at coordinate 1,318 of JBEWQA010000085.1, read as the reverse complement.
ATCGAAGTAGGTGTGTACCTCTGACTTACCGTTTTGAAACAGAAGATACTCCCCGGGAGAGAGTTTTTTTATACCGCCAAAAAAAGTGTGTGGCGAGGTGGCTGCCAGATAGGTAAGATAGGAGAGCATCGCATCGCTGTTGAGCTCTTTATGTTTTAAAAACGGTTTGAGCGCCCGAAGTTCTGAGGAAAAATAAAAGCCTTTATTATCCTGCATATAAAAAAGGGGTTTTTTCCCGAGACGATCACGAAAGAGGTAGAGTTTCTCTCCCTCTTTGAGAGCGATCGCAAACATACCGCGCAGATGTTTGACAAAATCAACACCCCATTTCAAATATGCTGCAATGATCACTTCCGAATCTCCCTCAGTTTGAAAGTCAAAATCAAGCTCTTTTCGCAGCTCTTTGTAGTTATAGATCTCTCCGTTAAACGAAAGGAGGATATCTTTGTATCGTATAGGCTGGTTACTTCTATGGTGTGTATCGTTGATGCTCAGGCGTTGGTGAGCGAAAAAGAGATCTTTCTCCTCTATTATTCCGCGGTGATCGGGACCGCGGTGAGAGAGTAGCTGTAGAGCTGATCTCGCTTGTTTTGTGTAGTATTCACCAAAAATTCCAAAAATTGCACACATTACCTAAAAAATCCTATTGTCAAATCGTTGGGGATATAATCTTGGATGTATTTTACCTCATTTACCCCTAAAAAGTGAGCAATATCTTCGACAAACTCCCGATCGATATAGTTAAAAGTATCAGATCCCCGACCGGTAAGACAGTTAAATATAAACCCTCTTTTTGAGCTTTTATAGCAGTTTTGTATAAAAGAGTTTGTTTCATAAACATTGAGTATATTTAACGCCCCGCTGCACACTACAAAATCACTTGCACCTACAGCTTCTTGTGTCAAATCGGCTTGGATAAACTGCCCATCAAAACGGTTTTTGGCAATTTTGAGCATCTGCTTTAAGATATCTACACCTGTATATTTTTTCGGTTTTGGATCAAGATAGTGGTAGAGATCGCCAAAACCGCATCCGGCATCGGTAAGTGTATAGTTTCCCAGATCGTTTGGAAGGAGTTTGGATATCTGTTCAAAGCGCAACACCTGATGTATCTGGGAACTCCAGTTGACACCTTTTGCAGAGACCCCGTGTTTTTTAATAGCAGCGAGATAAAACTTTTCGTTGTCGATCGTGGGCATGGGGCTCCTGTTTCGTTGTAAAATGCTTAATTTTTTAAGATAAAAATCAGACTAGAAAACTCTCAAAGAATAATGTGCAATAATAACACAAAAAATGAGGAAAACCCGATGGAAAAAAA
>JBEWQA010000031.1:0-18749 GCA_047689515.1 Candidatus Sulfurimonas kebritensis | reverse complement strand
CTTTTTAGTGGCTCATTGCCTATCACTTCCCATCTAAACTGACTAACTTCTTACCTCATCCATTTTCTCAAGCTCATCTATATAATCACAATAAGGTGTATTCTCTTTACAAAAATTTGAAAAATAATCACCTCTGTGTTTTTCATGGTTGGCGTAGTTATAAGAGACAAAATTCCAGTTTAAAAGCTTCCAAAAATTTTCAAGATAATCTGCACGCACATTTCTATAATCTATATAATACGCATGTTCCCAAACATCACAAACCATTAGAGGGACTAATCCTGTTCGAATTGGATTGTCTGCATTTGAAGTGGTGACGATACTAAGCTCACCCTTGTCATCAATACATAACCATACCCAGCCGGAGCCAAAGAGTCCAAGTCCTTTTTCAATAAAAGCTTTTTTAAACTTTTCCATAGAACCAAACTGAGCACCGATAGCTGAATCAAGCGCCAATGAAGGGGTTGTTTCCTCCGGAGACAATGTAGTCCAAAAAAAATCGTGATTATAAACCTGTGCCCCATTATTGAAGATACCTCCATCGGCATGCTTGATAATTTCAACCAAACTCATAGATTCATACTTTGTACCCGGAATCAGTCCATTTAACTTAGAAACATATCCGTTGTGGTGTTTATCGTGGTGATACTTTAATGTCTCAGCCGACATCATCGGTTCTAACGCCTCATATGCATAAGGCAGTTTCATTAATTCGTGTTTCATAACTTCTCCTTTATGTCATTTACATAATCTTAAAACACTTCAAACCATTTACAATGGTAACACTTCTATCTATAATAAAAATTAATAAAAGAACTTAATTTGAGAACTATTCAATAACTAAGAAATTTGCCATCATAGCTTGATCTTCATGTTCCAGTATATGACAATGGTATAAAAAAAGTCCCGGCATAGTAAAATGTACAATAATTCGGACCGTTTCATACGGCATCACCAACACGGTATCTTTCCACCCTTTGTCTGTCGGGAAATCAAGCTTTGAACTTCTATCAAGTACCTGAAAACGGACACCGTGCATATGAAAAGGGTGTGCCATATGCACAGTATTTTTAAGCTCCCATATCTCCGTTGTACCCAACTTCACCTCTTGATCGATACGATCTATATCATACGGCTTTTTATTAAGTGTCCAGATACCTCCTGAGATAATCTCCATCGTTATCGTTCTTGTTTTAACCGCTTGAGATTCTTTTATCCGAGTGATACTCGATAATTTTTTAGGAAGTGTATAAGTCTCTTTAAAACTTTCCTTTACATGAAACTGCATGATATCCATAGCAGCATCAAAACCGGGATAGTTAGGGTTTAACTTCAGGTTACTTCCCTCTTGAAAACCGAGTGTCTTAAGTGTAACCTTGTCACCGACCTTTTTGTCTTTGAAATCTACAATAATATCAACTCTTTCTGCAACACTTACAACAACATTTTCGACACTCTGAAGCTCCTCTAGCAACCCTGCATCTGTCCCTATCAGCATAAAACTCTCAATCGTATCAAATGCCAACCTATATGTTCTGACACTTGATGCATTGAGAATTCTTAAACGGTACTTTCCTGTTTTGACATTATGAAACGGAAGCGGTGTAGCGTTTACAAGCATCACATCACCCATAACACCGTTGTTATCCTGTGGATACTTCGGATCTTTATATAGCAGCCTGCGTTTATCATCAAACCTTCTATCCTGTATAACCAAAGGGATCTCAAACTCCCCTTTTGGAAGATTTAGATGCTCCTCATCTTTATCTTCTATGATATACAATCCGGACAATCCGTGATAAATCTCTTCTCCTGTTCTAGCGTGTGGATGGGTATGGTACCAGTAAGTGCCTGCATTTTGGTCAACCTTATAGTGGTACTGTTTACTCTTGTCTGTTGAGATGGCATCTTTGGGGTGTCCATCCATCTCCTGGGGCACTATAAGTCCATGCCAGTGGATAATTGTCGGATCAGCAAGCTGGTTGTTAAACTCAAGCGCAAAAGCATCGCCTCTGTTGATTCGAATAGTAGGGTTAGGCAGCTCTCCCTGAAAAGTCAGTACATCTGTCTTCGCCTCCGGAAAAATATTGACTTTACTATTTTGTGCTGTAAACACGGTTTTGTCAACATCGGAAAAATTGATTTCGGAGGGGAGTTTTAGTTTTTGTGTGAAAGGCTTAACATCTTTGACTACCTGTAGATCTTCTGTTAAGCTTTGCGGATTTTTTTTATCTACAGAGTCTCGGTCTTCACACCCTGTCAAAAGGTACCCTGCCGTGATAACAGAGTAATGCAAAAAGTATCTTCTATCCATTTTCTATCCTTTATCATGAAAGGTATGTATAGTTCTAAACTTTTAATAGTAACAGTTTTTATGGAGATATCAAAATTTAAAATTTTCAACTTTCATACAAAAAGAAACAAACTCTTTAAATATAAGTCTATGATCTTTTAAATATATTAAATATTCCGGATGCCATTGGACACCTAAAAGAAACGGGTAATCCTCTTTCTCTATCGCTTCAACTATTTTGTCATGGCATGCCGTTACTTTGAGGGCATCACCCACCTCATCAATCGCTTGGTTATGTATGCTGTTTATCGGTAGCTTTTTTCTTTTAGTTATAGAGAAAAGTTTAGATACTTTTTTAATAATTGCATCTTTGATCACAAAGATGGAATTTTTATGATCTATATATTTATCAAGGTCTAAAATTGAAGGATAAAGCGTCCCGTCAAAATATATGTTTATAATCTGCGCTCCCCTGCAAATACCCAAGATTGGTATCTTTTTTTTATACGCTTTATCTATCATTTCAAGTTCAAAACTATCTCTTTTTTTATCTAACGGTGTATTATGAGCATCCTTATCTTCTCCGTAGAGAGTTGGATCTATATCGTCACCACCGCTTAAGATAAGTCCATCAAGTTTTTCAAACGCTATATTATCTTTTGAGGGTCTCAATGATACCGAGGAAGCACCCTGAAGTTTTAGATGCAACTTTATAAACATATATGCAAAAAAGTTACCATGATCCGGTAAACAGACACCTATCAACGGTTTTGCCGACATTGTCAATCTCTTATTTTTTTAACAACATTAATTGCAGCAGGCAAAAGTGCTTCACTAAGAGCAGGATGTATATACAATATCTCTTTTAAATGTCGTATATCGTTATCTATATGCATTACAGTTAGTACTTGGTGGATCATAGTTGAACTTTGCGGTCCTATCATATGGCAACCCAGTATCTCATAACTGTTTTTATCCACTATAAATTTTGTAAAAGGGTATTTTAGTTTTGTTGATTCAGCTTTTGCACTGGCAAGCCAGTCTGTTTTTGATACTACTACATCCAACTCTTTCTCTTTAGCCTCTTGCTCTGTTATACCGACACTTGCGATCTCGGGATCACTAAAGACTGCATGGGGCATATAGTTAAATACCAAAGGTTCATTTTCATCTTCAAATAAGAGCTTATAAAGATGATTCATCTCGTATGCAGCGGCATGTTGCAACATATACTCCCCTGCTGCATCCCCTACGACATATACACCTTTGGCATCTGTTTCAAAGAACTTGTCTCTTTTTATAAAACCTTTTTCATCTAACTCTATTGTTGTATTTTCCAAGTTCAGATCATTTGCGTTTGATTCTCTTCCTATAGCATAAAGCAAAGCTTCTGAGGTGTGCTTACTCATTTCACCGTTTTTATTTTCCAAGGTGATATCAAACAAAGAGTCATTATATTTTGCATCTTTTACGGTTGTATTAAACTCAATATCTATTTTTTTTGAAAACTCTTTTTTAAATGCTTTTGAGATCTCTGCGTCTTCGTTTGACAGCAGTGTTTCACCCCTTACCAACAGTTTTGTTTTTATCCCTAAAGCGTCAAATACATTTACCAATTCACATGCGATAAAACCGGAGCCGACTACTGTTATAGATTTGGGAATTTTCTTTAAAGGGAAGATATCATCACTTGTCCAGGCATCCTTAAAAGGTGGTTTTCTAGACCTTGATCCGGTTGCAATGATTATTTTCGGTGCCGTTAATTTTATATTATTTACTTCAACTACATTGTCTGATACAAAAGAGCCCAAACCTCTAAACAGCTCAACATTCTCATTTAACGTAGATTTATATCTATCATCCACACCATCAATAAATTGATTGTTTTGAGTGAAAATTTTTTCTATATCGATATTGTCTATAGTGCTTTTTATATAGTGTCTTTTTGATTCTTGTATAGCTCTTATGACTTCGGCATACCCTATTAAAAGTTTTGACGGGACACAGCCTCTGTTTGCACATGTCCCGCCAAGGCTGGACTTTTCAATAAGAGCAACTTTTTTACCCAGCTTTCCGGCTTTTGCAGCTAATGTGGAAGCTCTTCCGCCTCCAATAACAATCAGATCATATCTTTTCATACTCCAAACCTTTTCTAGCACACAAAATAAAAATGCTATCTGGGAGTATAATAAGATAAAAAAAAGAAATATTCAAGGTGAATGAGAGGAGAAAGTTGAAGAGATAAACGGACTAAGTTCTATAGTCTGCGTTTATCTTTACGTATTCATAGCCAAGATCACATCCAAAAGCTTTGAATGAGCCTGAGCCTATGCCGAGGTCACAAGAGATAGTAAACTCATCTTTTCTCATCACTGCAGCAGCTTTGTTCTCCATCGCAGCATCGAAGTGAAGTGTCCCTTTTTCATAGACACAAAGATCATCAAATGAGATCGTTAAACTCTCTTCATTTGCTTCAACACCACTTGCTCCAACCGTAGAGGCTATACGCCCCCAGTTTGGATCTTCACCGTAAAGTGCCGTTTTCATAAGCAGTGAGTTAGAGAGTGCTTTTGCAACGATCTCCGCTTCTTTATCATCTTTTGCGCCCGTTACTTTGTAAGTTACAAGTTTTGTAGCACCCTCGCCGTCTTTTACCATCTGTTTTGCCAGATGTTCCATGATCTTATGAAGAGCATCAGCAAAAGCGATAGCATCATATGCCCCGCTCTTACCGTTTGAAAGAAGCATTACAGTATCGTTTGTCGATGTATCGCCGTCAACCGAAGCGGCATTAAAAGTAGTTACTACCACCTTCTCTAAAGTCTCTTGCATCTTCTCCGGTGACACATCGGCATCAGTTGTGATAAAACAGAGCATTGTAGCCATCGCAGGGTTTATCATACCTGCACCTTTTGCCATAGCTCCGATCGTAAAAGAGCTGCCGTCATCAAGTTCTACTTTGTAGGCGATCTCTTTTTTGAAACTGTCTGTCGTCATGATCGCTTCTGCCGCAGCACTCGGGTACTTATGGGAAAGATTGAAAAGCTTCGTCCCTTCGATTATTTTATCTTTTGGGAGTCTTACTCCGATCACACCCGTTGAGCTCATTACCGGATTCATAACAGTATCAGGGAGTTCTCCGAGTATCTCTTCGATATCATCTATCCCATCTTGACCAGTCATAGCATTGGCATTTTTAGAGTTGATCAGTACAAAATTTGTCTCAAACTCCCCTTTTTCTTTAAAGTGTTTAACAGGAGCTGCTGCCATCTTGTTTGTCGTAAAAGTGGATGCTATATTACACAACTTTTCGGAGTAGATAAATGCCATATCTTTGGCACCTTCGGCTTTTAAACCTGCACTCACACCGTCAGCGTAGAAACCCTCAGCGGCACACACACCGCCCTTTATCTCTTCTAATTTATACAAACTTCAGCTCCTTAGGTTTCAATCTTTTTCTCATAAGATCTCTTGTGATTTTAATTCCGGCCTGTGTTCCAATCACCAAAAGTTGACACTCGCTTGTTACAAGCATATCCCCTTTTGGCATCGCTACAAACTTTCCGTCTTTTTTTCTTATACCCACTACAGAGGTATTGGCGATCTCTCTGATATGTGTCTCTTTGAGTTTTTTAAGCACTGCCCAAGAGTACTTCGGTACTTCGATCTCCTGCATATTGATCGGGTTATCCGTTTTATACAAAAACTCTTCCAAAAGATCTTCCATATCGGGTCGAGCTGCCATAGCCGAAACCCTTTGAGCTGTTAATTTTGTGGGGCTTACCACCGTATCTGAGCCGAGTTTTTTCAACTTCTCAACATCACTGATAGACTCCGCAGCAGAGATCACATAATAGGGACGCGGCAGAAAATGCTCTTTCTCAAACAGCCTCACTGAAGCGATAAGGGCGATATTGTCAGCGATCGAGTCAGAAAGCGTGATCAAACCTTTTGCAGACGATAAATGTGCTTTAAGCATCGAAAGCTCTGCATGCGGTTCAGCCTGCAGGAAGTGAGGGTATTTATATTCCTGTGCCCATTCCTGTATCTCATCTCTTGGATCGATAACTACAAACGGAATATGGTTCTTACGCAATTGTTTTGTCACTTCGATCGTATAGTCGTTGTGGTAACACACAATAAAATGTTTTTTGAGTCTTGCGATCTTATACAACATTCTTCGCTCCTTTAATGCTGCTACTATATGCCCCTTATTAAGTTCCGATACCAAGATACCGATCGCACTTGTAAACACCGCAAAACCTGCGATAATAAGGTTGATAGTAAAGATTCTGCCCGCTTCTGAGATAGGACGGATCTCTCCAAAACCTACTGTGGTAAAGGTAACTGCTGTTTGGTAAATTGCATCGGTGATAGGAAAATCATCTATAAGTACATAACCTATAGTACCTATAAGCATTACGACAACTGTTAAAATTAGGGGTAAACGGAATTTTTTAAAGTGGGGGTAAACTTCAGGAAGAAGTTTTGAGTCGGGTTTGGGAGATACCTCCCAATTTAGAAAATTTCGAATCTTCTTTGAGAGATTCAAACTTAATTCCTAAAACTTACGAATTTTTCTTAAGTGTGCGCAATTCTCTCGCAGAAATTTTCATTTTCTTCGTTGTACCATCCTCTAAGGTGACACGCACTGTTCTTAGGTTTAATAAAAAACGACGCTTAGTTCTGTTTTTAGCATGAGAAACATTGTTCCCACTCATCGGCCCTTTGCCGCTAATAGCACATCTTCTAGCCATTGTAGTATCCTTGAATGATATTTTTAAAGTGGCGAATTATACCAAAATAAAGCAAAACGTCAACTTAAAGATATGAGTTGAATTACTTTAATGATGATTTAGAATTCTTTTATGTAATTATAGCTAGAATTAAACAGATTACAAAATAGACTTAAAGAGAAAGAGTAAACAACTTGATTACAACATCTGAGATAGATAATTTTATAGAGAAGATACCACCATCTCCCAAAGTACTAAAAGAGACCATGAAACTTTTAAACGAAGGGGAACTCAGTCATGCAGCAAAGGTGGCCGTAGGCGATCCTGCGATCAACACCTATCTGAAAAACATCGTCAATAAACCTATATACGGATTTAGAAATGAGGTGAGCGACACCTCTCAAATCTTTGGTATCTTAGGTCTTTCAGGTTCTCAACAAGCAGTTTACAACTATATGATCTCTTTATTGACGCCTGACTCATGGTCACTGTTTGAACTCAACAAACACAGTTTTCATGATCTTCAAGCACAACTCACTGTTTTATGGAAAAAGATTCTGCAACATTTAGGGATCGATGATAAAGAGATAGAGAGTGCTGTTACACTACTTCCTGCCAGTATCATCGTAGCTGATGCCCTCTTTGGAACAAAGATCGAAAATGTCAATCTTTTACGCTCCCAAAAAGATATAGACTACAACACTATTCTCAAAAGACTAGCAGGTGTTGATCTGTTTGATATATGTGAACAGATAGCCGTAAAATGGGAGATGGATCCAAAAATACACAAGATCGTCCATGCAGCATCGGGGACAAAAACTTATAAAGATGAACAGGTGATGGAGCTTGGTAAATGGATGCACCTTTTACTTTTTTATATCCTTTCCAAACCATCATATATAGATGCCAAACTTAATGACTTTATAGAGTTTCAGATAGATTTCGTACAGGAAATTTATCCTGACTTTATGAATATCGTGGAAGAGGAATAATGAGAGCAACTACAAAAAATGGTATCGGTGTTTTCCATCCGCAAGGTTTTTTAGACGGCAATTCTGTTGGTGCATTGCTTAGTGTCGAAGATATAGAAGCGACTCTCAATCTCAATGTCGATATGATCCTTGTTTCGCTTAAGAGGGTGATCTTTTTTAATCGAAACGGACTTGATGCTTTTGGAAAGATGTTTAAAAAGGTGAGAAACACCAATCATATAACGGTGGGATTTTGCGACTACGATGAAAAAAAATATCAGGCAATAGTCAATTTTTACAAAGACGATCTCAATTTTTCACTTTTTAAATCCTTGGAGATTGCAGAACTTTTCACTTCAAGCTTTAAAAACCAGCAAAAGAACATCCTCCTCTACAGCGATGACAAGTCTCAACGTGCAGCTATTGCAATAGAGCTCCATGATAACGGACACAATCCTGTTATCGCACAGACAGAAGAGGAGTTTGAAGAAAAGTCTTCCGCCGAGGGTGCTTACGATATCATCATCGAAAACACCTATCTAGGACAGATGGGGCAAAAGGTAGCTACAAGAGTTACGGGGAATGCGATCATCTATACCCTTAATGCTTTTTTAGATACAGAGATCTCTCATACGTTTAATATCGCTTACCACAACAACTCTCTACAGGTTGGTTTCCGTCTTTTTATCTTTGATGCTTATAAAGTAGTAAGTATGAATATCCACGCCCTCAACTTCTTCTCAAAACTCTCATCAGCAGCGGCAGAGTTTAATGCTACGCTCTGTTTTGTCGGGATGACTTTTGACAAAACACCCACAAAATTCAAAGAGACTCTGGAAGATGCCGGAATTATGTTTTTTGAGCAGATGGATGACATACTTCAGGACAAGGAGTTGCTAGAAGAGCTTGGTGCAAGCAGTGCAGTCGCCGCTAAAAACAGACGAGCACTCACAAAAAAAGTTGTAACAGAGCTTCCGAACTTTATTGAAGCTTCAGTTGCCACCATCGAGATGATGACCAATGCACAGGCGGTAAAACAAGGGGCAAAAGTAGATAAGATCGCTATCAATCAACCAGATAACAAGGTTGCAAGCTCTATCGGTTTTTACGGCGATATCGACGGAATGGTTATCTTGGTATTTCCTATAAGTATTGCGAAAAAAGCGTGTGAACTACTTATCGGAGAACAAACAGATGATAAAGAGATGATCCTTGACACCTTAGCCGAACTTGTCAATATAGTAGGAGGGAAAATCAAAACCCTCCTTTCAGATGAAAACATCAGTGTAGATATCACCCTTCCAAGAACCTATCCCGATATCGATTCACTTTTAGAGATTACCGAAGGGAAAAACGGCGTAGAAGTTGAACTTGAATTTAGTAACGAGAAGTTTTTGTTTTTCTTAACAAGATAAAAGCAACTTTGTTTTATAATTTCGCAACTTAACTTAATGGATTGTATTTATGATGAAAGTTGCTCCTAGTATCTTATCTGCCGATTTTGGAAATTTAGCCCGTGATGTCAAAGAGATCTGTGACGGGGGCTGTGACCTTGTCCACGTTGACGTAATGGACGGGCACTTCGTGCCAAACCTCACTATCGGACCGGTAGTGGTCAGCTCTGTTGCAAAAGCTGCAACAAAACCGCTCGATATCCACCTGATGGTTGAGAACAACACATTTTTTGTAGAGCTTTTTGCCCCTCTTAAACCTGAGTATATCTCTTTTCATATAGAGGAGGAGAAACATCCCCACAGACTGATACAGAAGATCAGAAGCTACGGCATAAAACCTGCAATCGTACTTAACCCGCACACTCCGCCTGAATCAATAGAATTTTTACTTCAAGATCTTGATATGGTACTGCTGATGAGTGTCAACCCAGGTTTTGGCGGGCAAAGTTTTATCGATAGTGTTATCCCTAAAGCTAAACGTTTAAAAGAGATGCGTGATCGCATCAATCCTGAATGCTTGATCGAAGTTGACGGCGGAGTGAACGATAAAAATGTACACGATTTAAAAGATGCCGGTGTTGATGTAGTGGTCGCCGGAAGTTATGTCTTTAAGCAAGACGACAGAGCAGCAGCTATAAAAAGTTTACAAGTTTAAATACCATGAAACTACGAACAAAAATATGCGGCATAACATCATACGAAGATGCGATGACGGCTATCCATGCAGGGGCAGATGCACTCGGTTTTGTATTTTACGAAAAATCTCCTCGCTACCTTACATCCGAACAGGCAAAAGCAATTATAGAGAAGCTGCCCCCTTTTGTTGAAAAAGTAGCTCTTTTTGTCAACGAAACACCGGAACATATTAATAAAGTTTGTAGAGATACGGGTGCTACACTCGCTCAGCTGCACTTTGAAGTTGATGAAGATTTCTGCAATGTTCTAGAAGTACCCCATATTAAAGTTATCCGTGCCCAAACAAAAGAGGATATCCTAAAGTACAGTGATGAGTACAGACTAGTTGATGCTTATTGTGAAAGCTATGGCGGTGCGGGCAAGAGGATCAACATCGAATGGTTTGACGGAGTTGATTGTTCTAAAATTATTTTAGCCGGCGGGCTTAACAGAACAAATGTCTCCTCGGTAAAAGCGTACAATTTTTACGGTGTCGATGTAAGTAGCGGTGTAGAGCTCGATTACGGGAAAAAAGATCCCCAAAAAGTACAAGAGTTTATAAAAAATGCTACGTCATAATATCTCTTTAGACGACAAATCAATCTCCAGACTTTCAAAGAAAGGGCTCTCACTAAAAACCCTCAAAGATCAGTTAAATGATGAGCTGGATGCATCATTAGAGCTTTTTAAACTGCAAGGTTTAAACATCATTAAACACCAGGGATACTTCTACTTTGACACCCGCTTTATCCCTATAGAGGAAGCTGAATTTTGTATCGTAGATATAGAGACAAACGGCTCCAAGATCGACAAACACCAGATCATCGAGATCGCAGCTGTAAAAGTACTCAACGGTAAAATCATAGATCGTTTTGAATCTTTAGTATATACCAAAGAGATCAATCCCGCTATCACCGATATCACGGGGATCAAAGCAGAGGATACAAAAGACGCTCCCCCTCTTGCAGAGGTACTTAAAAAATTTCATACATTTTTAGGAGATGCTATTTTTATAGCACACGATGTGAAATTTGACTATATGTTTATCTCTAAAAGTATGGAGAAGATCGGTCTACCGCCGCTGCTCAACCGATCCCTTTGTTCACTCGCACTTGCAGAGCGAACTATTGTCTCTTACAGGTATGCACTCTCATACCTGAACGACTCGCTCAACTTAAACCCAAATGCACAACACCATAGAGCAATGAGTGATGTACTCACTACATACGGATTGTTTTTACTGTCATTAGAAAATTTGGATGAAGATGTAAAAAGTGTAGAAGATCTTATAAATTTTTCAAAAGAGGCCAAAAGACTTAAACGTCCGAAGTTTGACCCTCTAGCAGAGAAAAAAGAGGTGAAAGAGTAGAAAAGCTCTACTCTGCGAATGCTCCCGGCTTTACCAGTTTTGCATATCTTGCATCCATTCGCTCCTCTTCGCTCATCGCTTTGAGCTCTTTGACAGAGGCTAAGAAATAATCAGCTATCGCTGTAGCAGCTTTCTCTTTTTCACGGTGAGCTCCGATAAGCGGCTCATCAATAATATCATCGATAAGATCAAGATCTTTAAGATCTTCTGCGATAATTTTCATAGCATTTGTAGCCGATTCAACTTTTGCAGGATCTTTCCATAAAATTGCAGAACAACCTTCCGGTGAAATAACGCTAAATACAGAGTAACGCATCATAGCAAACTTGTCAGCTACACCGATAGCAAGTGCTCCACCCGAGCCGCCTTCACCGATCACGACTGAGATAGTAGGAACTTTTAATTCCGCAAACTCTAAAAGGTTACGAGCAATCGCTTCAGACTGGTTACGCTCTTCAGCACCGATACCCGGATATGCACCCGGAGTGTCTACGAGCATCATAATAGGGATACCGAATTTTTCAGCAAGTTTTGCAGCACGGAGTGCCTTACGATACCCTTCAGGGTGTGGCATACCGAAGTTACGTTTTAACTTGTTTTTTGTACCGCGACCTTTTTGCTCACCGATAACCATAACTTTCTCATCACCGATATAACCCATATAACAGATGATAGCAGCATCGTCACGGAAATGTCTGTCACCGTGGATCTCATACTTATCTCTCATGATAAGGTTGATATAGTCAAGTGCATAAGGACGATCTAGGTGACGTGCCAACTGCAGCTTTTGAAAGTCACTCAAGTTTCCGTAGATCTTCTCTACCTCTTTTTGAAGTTTTTGCTGCAATTTTTCAACTTCAACACCGTCGTGACGAACTTGTGCAGAGATAATATCTTCTTGAATGAACTTTATTTTGTGTTCAAAGTCTAAGTATGTAGCCACATTATTTCCTTAATCACTTATATCTTTTTAAAGATAAGAACGCCGTTAGTTCCACCGAAACCAAAAGAGTTTGACATAACATAGTTTAGTTCAGATTTTCTAGCACCTTCTGTCACATAATCAAGGTCACAGTTCTCATCTGCAGTTTCATAGTTAATCGTTGGAGGGATAACACCCTCTTTCATAGCCATAAGACAAGTTACAGCTTCGATCCCTCCGGCTGCACCAAGACAGTGCCCGATCTGGCCTTTGATAGAACTCATCGGAGGACAATTCTCTTTTCCGCCGAGAAGATCTTTTAGTGCTGCTGTTTCATTTTTATCATTGATCGGTGTTGATGTACCGTGTGCATTTACATAGTCTAACTTAGGACGACCAGCCATCTCGTATGCTGCTTTCATAGCACGAGCCGGACCGTCAAGACTTGGAGTAGTGATATGGTTTGCATCACCGCTCTCACCAAAACCTACGATCTCACCATAGATAGTAGCACCGCGAGCTACTGCACTCTCGTACTCTTCAAGTACTAGTGCTGCTGCACCTTCACCCATTACAAAACCGTCACGTCCCGCATCAAACGGACGAGAAGCATGTTTTGGATCATCATTTCTAGTTGAAAGTGCCTTCATAGCAGCGAAACCGCCAACACCTACACCAGTAATAGCAGATTCAGCAGATACTACCAACATTCTGTCCGCTCCGTTACACATGATAGTCTTACAAGCTTCACTCACTGCGTGAGTTCCGGCTGCACAAGCTGTCACAGAAGACAAGTTAGGACCTTGGATACCGTGCTCAATTGATACAAATCCGCCAAGCATGTTTACTAACGCTCCAGGGATAAAAAATGGAGAGATTCTTCTTGGACCACGGTTTTCTAAGATGATTGAGTTTTTCTCGATCGATGGAAGACCACCGATACCACTCCCTGCAGAGATACCAAATCTTGTTTTGTCAACGTTCTCGTCAAAACCTGCATCAGCCATAGCTTCTTGAGCAGCTTTTAATCCAAAATGGATAAATCTATCAGCTTTTTTCACCTCTTTTGGAGGCATTACAGTCGATGGGTCAAAATCTTTTACTTCACCTGCGATTTTTACAGAATAGTTTTCCGGATCAAAAATAGTAATAGTGTCAATTCCACACTCACCATCACAAATAGCTTTAAATGCACTCTCTTTATCATGTCCAACAGAGTTAATCATCCCTAACCCAGTTACTACTACTCTTCTCATTCAATATCTCCGTAAAATAAATTAAAATATTTTTATAAATTAACTTTCCACAAAGTCAACTAATAAAAATACCCGCATAAAAGGGGAAGTGCCCCCTTTTTTATATCTGTGAACTAGTTGTTCTTAGTTTTTGCTTTCAATGTAAGCAACTACATCAGCAACAGTTTGAATTTTCTCAGCTTCATCATCTGGAATTTCGATATCGAATTTCTCTTCAAGAGCCATTACTAGTTCAACAACGTCAAGGCTGTCAGCACCTAAATCTTCAACAAATTTTGCATCCTCTTTAACCTCATCAGCGCTAACGCTAAGTTGTTCAACTACTACTTCTTTAATATCGTCTAAAAGTGCCATTATAGCTCCTATCTTTAAGTTTAAAATCTCGTAATTATATCATAAATATCTTAGATAAATATTTATAATTATGCCATATTCATTCCGCCATTTACTTTCAGTGTTTCACCCGTTATGTACGATGAATGATCAGAAAGTAAGAACGCTACAGACTCCGCAATCTCTTTAGCCTCACCCATTCTTTGCATTGGGATTTTTCTGTTAAGTTCAGCTTTTACATCATCACTTAGGATTTCCGTCATCTCAGTAGCGATAAACCCAGGAGTTACGGTATTGTATCTGATACCGCTTGTTGCAGCTTCTAATGCAAATGATTTTGTCATAGCGATCACGCCACCTTTACTTGCAGAGTAGTTTGTTTGTCCTGCATTTCCGGTTTCACCGACAATCGACGCGATATTTACAACCGAACCGAATTTTTTCTTTCTCGCCCCTTTGAAAAATTCACGGCAACCGATAAAACAAGATGTCAAGTTTGCATTGATCACAGACATAAAGTCGTCTGTTTTCATACGAAGTGCAAGTTTATCGCTTGTGATCCCTGCATTGTTTACCAGATAAGAGAGTTCTCCATCACTGTCGATGATCGTTTTGATCGCATCTGTAAATGCCGCTTCATCGCTTACGTCAAATCCGATAACTGCAGCGGTACCACCCTCTGCTTCGATCGCATCTTTTACTTTATCGGCAGCTTCAGCTCCGCTTCTGTAGTTGATCCATACTTTTAAACCTAAATCTGCCAAAGTTTTTGCAACCTCTGCACCGATACCTCTGCTTGAACCTGTAACTAATACATTTTTTCCACTAAATTTCATTTATTCTTTTTCCCCTTTTTATACTAAACTGTGATCCATCTCAGATGGTTTTTCGATCTCCATAAGCTTTAAAACCGTCGGTGCAATATTGTTGAGCCCGCCTGTTTCAACTTTTTCTACACCCGGTGCATCTACAAAACACCATACTTTTCCAACAGTGTGGTTTGTAAGAACATTGCCCTCTTCATCTTTCATCTCTTCACAGTTTCCATGATCAGATGTCAGTACAAACGCATACTCTTTCTCGTGTGCTTTTTCGATGATCTTGCCAAGCTGTGCATCTACAGTCTCAACCGCTTTTACCGCCGCATCAAAATCACCTGTATGTCCTACCATATCACCGTTTGCAAAGTTTACTACGATAAAGTCGTACTCATCATCCATCGCTTTTAAAACTGCGTCACCGACCTCGGGTGCACTCATCTCAGGTTTCATATCGTAAGTTTTTACATCAGGTGACGGGATCAGTACCCTTGTCTCGTTTACATAAGGCTCATCGATCCCACCGTTTAGGAAAAATGTAACGTGTGCATATTTTTCCGTTTCAGCAGTGTGAAGCTGACGCAGGTTATTGTTGCTAATTACTTCTGCCAAAGTATTTTTCGGCGCCTCTTTTCTAAAAAGTACCGGATATGTAAAACTTTTGTCATACTCCGTAATCGTAGCAAGATTTACCTTGATCCCTTTTCTCTCAAATTCGTTAAACTCATCTGCTCCGATAGCTGTAACCATCTCACGCATACGATCACTTCTAAAGTTGACAGTAAGCACTGCATCACCATCTTCCATACCTTCATAACCCTCAAAAGCAGTAGGCTCTACAAACTCATCGGTCTCACCGAGTGAATAAGAGTGCCCTATATACGCTTCAGGAGTCATAGATGTTTTTGGTTCGGCATTTACGATCGCATCGTAACCGCGTTTGACTCTCTCCCATCTGTTGTCTCTGTCCATAGAGTAAAAACGTCCCGAGATAGTAGCGATCGAGATATTTTCACTAAGGTTCTTCTCAACCATTTCTATGTATTTGTTTGCAGAAGTTGGAGAGACATCACGCCCGTCAGTGATCAGATGAAGGAAAACTTTTTTTCCGTTTTTCTCAGCTATCTTTGCAAGCCCCATAAAATGATCGATGTGCGAGTGAACACCGCCGTCACTAAGTAGTCCGATCAGGTGAAGTCTCTCGGAAGTTCCAAGAAGTTTGACCAACTCCTCATTTTTCTCTAGAGTATTTTCCTCCAAAGCCAAAGAGATCTTGACAAGGTCTTGATAAAGGACCCTTCCACTTCCTATAGTCATGTGCCCTACTTCCGAGTTCCCCATCTGTCCTTCAGGCAAACCTACACTCAAACCATATGTATCGATTAAAGAGTGTGGAGTTTTTTCAAATAGTTTGTCATATGTTGGTTTATTTGCATTGTGAAATGCATTGTACTCCGTCTTTTGACAATATCCTATTCCGTCTGTGATTACTAAAATTGCTTTTTTACTCAATTTTATTCCTAGCTCTAAAAATTTATTGACGATATTATACTATAATACGCTTTCACTTTTACAAATGAATTTTTAATTAAGGCAAGTTTTGATCTACTACTTACACCAATTTTTAGATATAAATATTTTGGGATACATCACTATACGCGCTGGGATAGCGTTTTTTCTCGCTCTACTTTTTACACTCTTTTTGATGCCGAAATTTATAAGATGGGCACAAAAAACTTCTAGTGTACAACCTATCAACAACTGGGCACCTGAGCGCCACCAAGGCAAAGCAAAAACACCTACTATGGGAGGTGTGGTCTTTATCGGTTCTACTCTTCTTGCATCGCTTTTAACGATCAACTTTAACAATTTTTACGCTATTGGAGCGATCCTCACACTTGTGCTGTTCTCACTGATCGGTTTTCAGGATGATTTTGCAAAAATAAAAAAAAGTGAGAACTTAGCGGGGCTCAAAGCAAGAACAAAGTTGGCACTTCAGATCCTTTCAGCACTTGCAATATCAGGATTTTTATGTTTTATGGCAGATTTCAATACAGAGCTGTATGTCCCGTTTATTAAAAACCCCATATTTGATATGGGTATATTTGCCGTAGCTCTTTGGATACTCGTCATCGTTGCGACCTCAAATGCGGTAAATCTAACAGACGGACTCGACGGTCTGGCTACCGTTCCATCGATCGCGGCACTTACATCATTTAGTATCATCATCTATGCTACGGGACACGCCACAATTAGTGAATACCTTTTGATCCCAAATTTTCCGGTTGGTGAAGTGAGTATCGTAGCAAGTGCTCTAATCGGTGCACTTGCCGGTTTCTTATGGTACAACTGTTACCCTGCAGAGGTGTTCATGGGAGATAGCGGTTCTCTTACTATCGGTGCATTTTTAGGCTATCTTGCCGTGATCTCAAAAAGTGAGTTTTTACTTCTGCTGATCGGTTCGATCTTTGTGATCGAGACACTCTCGGTGATACTCCAAGTGGGTAGTTTCAAGCTCAGAAACAAGCGTGTGTTTTTGATGGCTCCGATCCATCACCACTTTGAGATGAAAGACTGGTCTGAGACCAAAATCATTGTACGTTTTTGGATCATCGCTATACTTTCAAATATTTTGGCACTTATCACCCTAAAAATAAGATGACAAAACTTGCACTATTAGCTTCACATAACGGCTCCAACCTAGATGCGATCTATGAGGCGATCAAACAAGGTGCTTTAGAGGCTGAACTCTCCTTGGTGATCTCAAACAATACAGACGCCAATGTCCTTAAAAAAGCACAGCGTTTCGGAATTGACAATCACCTTATCAACAAAAAAACAGAAGAAAATCCAGATGAAGCTATAATCAAGCTGCTTGAGGAGTATGGATGTGACTATGTCGTACTCGCCGGATATATGAAAAAGCTCTCCCCTGCGATCACAAACAATTTTTCGGTAATCAACTCACACCCGGCTCTGCTTCCAAACTACGGCGGTGCCGGTATGTACGGAAGGTTTGTACACGAAGCGGTAATTGCCAACCAAGAGTGCAAAAGCGGAGTTACTATCCACTATGTAAACGAAGAGTACGACGAGGGGAAGATCATCTTGCAAAAAGAGCTGTCCCTCGATAAAGATGAGACGGTCGAATCTTTGGAAACTAAAGTCAAATCTTTAGAAAAAAAAGCGATAGTGGAAGCGTTAGAGATATGTTTGAAATAAGTGAATATATAGGGATCGTCGCTTTTGCGATGAGTGGTTTTTTTGTCGGAACAAAAAACAGACTCGATCTGCTCGGGGTACTCATATCTACATTTTTGACAGCACTTGGCGGAGGTGTGATCCGCGATGTAATGGTTGATCGTGTACCTTTTACATTTACCCATGTCTATCCGGCTTTAACTATACTTATCGTGATGCTTGCTATGATAGCCATGAAGTACCACAGACGCGACTCGATCGAGAACAAGCCCCTTTTTATAGTGAGTGACTCGATCGGTTTGGTCTCTTTTAGTATCTCGGGGGCGATCATAGGTCTTGAAGCGGAGTTTAATCTCACGGGTGTAATCGCCACTACCTTTATCACGGCAGTGGGAGGAGGAATAGCAAGAGACGTGATCATAAACGAGATCCCTTTTGTACTCAAAACGGGCTTTTACGGCACAGTAGCTATACTTATCGCCCTAAGTGTGTACATTTTAGAGTATTTTCATCAGCTCAATATCATCACAAGTACAATTCTGTTTTTCCTTTTCCTTACCCTTAGGCTGGTTGCTTACTATAAGAAGTGGGCAATCCCTCTGCGTTAGTATAAGCTAACTTTCAGTACTTTATAGGTAAAATTTCGACCTCTTAATGAGAGGCCTGTTAGCTCAGTCGGTAGAGCAAGTGACTGAAAATCACTGTGTCCTTGGTTCGATTC
>JBEWQA010000030.1:0-18860 GCA_047689515.1 Candidatus Sulfurimonas kebritensis | reverse complement strand
CTGTATGGTACTTTTTATTAGCTTAAGTTTTTGCTATTGCATAATTTGGGATGAAGCACTCAAAAGCAAGCTAAGCGAAAAAGAGATAGAGATATACTTCAAAGTACTCAATACTATTTTACAAGAGAGCAAAAATATAGAACTAAGTATAGGAGAAAAAAATGCAAAATAGATTAGCAAAGATAGTGTTGACAAGTTGTTTAGCATTAAGTACTGCACTTGTAGCAAAAGAGCAGAGTAAACCGCAGCAGATGGCACCGAAAGTGGATGTATATATCGTAAAAGAGCAAAAAGAGGTGCCTCTGTCTTTAAAGTATCCCGCTCGAATTGATTCGGCAAAAGAGGTGACGATAACGGCTAGAGTATCGGGCGTATTGCAAAAACAGTTCTATAAAGAGGGGGAGCCGCTCAAAGAGGGGAGTCTTATGTATCAAATAGAGCCCGATATCTTTGCAGCAGATTATGCAAGTAAAAAAGCGACTTTGGCAGTAGAAGATGCAAAAATGCAAAAAGCGAAAAAAGATTTTGAACGTGCTGAAGGTCTTTATAAAGAGCAAGCGATCAGTGAACAAGAGTATGACAATGCACATTTTTCTTACCTAAGTGCCAAAGCGAATGCAGGTGTGGCAAAAGCGGAACTTCAAAAAGCGCAGGTAAACCTTGACTATACAAAAGTAAAAGCGACGATTAGTGGTGTGACAGGGATGAGACTTGTTGATGCAGGAGATTATGTAACGGCAGGGACACCGCTGGTTAAGATGTTGCAACGTGATCCTATCTATGCAGAGTTTTCTATCCCGAATATCTCCAAAATCAAAAAGAAGTTTCAAGGTGTAAAACTGCAGGCAAAACTGCTTGTAAACGGAGTAGAATATCCAGAGACTGGGTATGTTGATTTTATCGACAGCAGTATAGATAAGAGCACTTCAACGACAAAAGCGCGTGCAGTGTTTAAAAATCCAGATGCTAAATTGCTCTCAGGCGAGTTTGCAGAGATCAAACTGATCGGTGCAGTTGCAAAAAATATCATAACAGTGCCGCAAAAAGCAGTACTGCAAAATCCGCTAGGGACTATCGTTTTTGTAGTAGTTGAGGGTAAAGCAGAAGTGAGACCGGTTCGTATCATTGAGAGCTCAGGGGATAAGTTCATCGTCTCTGGTGTGAAGCCAAAAGATGTAGTTGTAGTAAACAACTTCTTTAGAGTTCGACCAAACTCACCTGTTACTATAGATAAAACAATTAACGCACAGGCAAAATAATGTTTTCAAAGTTTTTTATAAATAGACCAATATTTTCGGCAGTACTGTCGATCGTGATAATCATTGCCGGTTTTATCTCGATCAAGTCCTTGCCGGTACAAGCGTACCCGAGTGTTACACCTGTACAGATCAATGTCCAGGCAACATATCCCGGAGCTGATGCACAGACACTTTCAAAAACGGTGGCGGCACCTCTTGAAGAAGCGATCAACGGTGTAGACAATATGATCTATATGACATCAACCGCTTCACCCAGCGGGATCGTAACTGTAAGTGTGCTCTTTAAGATCGGGACAGACCCCGATCAGGCAAATGTGGATGTCAACAACCGTGTCCAGCTGGCAACGTCAAAACTGCCTCAAGTTGTACGCGATCAAGGGGTAAGTGTCAGAAAACGCTCCCCCGATATGTTAAAAGTTTTAGCATTTACATCCCAAGGGCAAAAACACGATACGATCTACTTATCAAACTATGTATTGGTAAATGTTTTAGATGATATCAAGCGTATCCCGGGAGTTGGAGATGCGTATATTTTCGGTAGTAAAGATTATGCTATTCGTGTATGGATCGATCCTGATAAACTCGCAAACTACAATCTTACTATCACAGATGTAGCAGATGCGATCCGCAGCCAAAATAACCAATATGCAGCGGGACAGATCGGACAAGAACCGATCGATTCACACCCTGTATATACATATACCGTAAGAGCTCAAGGGAGACTGGCTAGTCCGAGTGAATTTTCAAACATCATTTTACGTTCAAATCCCGACGGCTCATCACTTAGACTAAAAGATGTGGCAAATGTGGAGCTTGGATCGGAGTCGTACTATTTTAAAGCGACTTTCAATAAAGAGCCGATGATGCCTGTAGGTGTTTTCCTGGCACCGGGAGCAAATGCACTTGAAGTTTCAGCAGCACTTGATAAAACATTGGAGGAGCTCTCACAGAAATTTCCCGAAGATGTCAAGATAAGCGTACCGTATGATCCTACGGAGTTTGTAGAGCAGTCGATCGAAGAGGTGATCTTTACCCTTGCACTGGCGATCATTCTGGTTATTGCTATTATCTATCTCTTTTTAGGAAATTTTAGAGCTACCATCATCCCGGTACTTGCTATTCCTGTTTCGATCATCGGGACATTTGCAGGTTTCTATGCGCTTGATTTTTCGATCAACCTTTTGACTCTTTTTGGGCTTACCCTTGCAATCGGGTTGGTGGTTGATGATGCTATTGTTGTTATTGAAAATGTTGAAAGAATTTTACGCCAAAACAAACATCTCAGCGTAAAAGAGGCGACCACAAAAGCGATGCAGGAGATTACCGGCCCTGTAATTGCGATCGTTTTAGTGCTCTCGGCTGTATTTATCCCAGCTGCATTTATGGGCGGCTTTAGCGGGAAGCTCTATCAGCAGTTTGCGATCACGATCGTTATCTCGGTAGGTATATCGGGTCTTATCGCTTTAACGCTGACACCGTCACTTTGTGCACTCTTTTTAAAACATGAGGAATCAGCACCGTTTTGGCCGATCCGCAAGTTCAATGAGTTTTTTGAAAAAGCAACGGAAAGTTTCACAGCAGGTGTACAGCGTGTGATCCGCTATGGTGTGTTTAATATCCTGCTGTTTGGGGTTATGATCGCCGGAGCGTATATGATCATGCTGCGCCTCCCTACAGGTCTTGTGCCAAATGAGGATCAGGGGACTATCATGGTTATACAAAATATGATGCCGGGGACCTCACTACAACGTACAAAGGCGGTAACCGATGAGGTGAGCAATACACTTTTGGCAGATCCGCAAATAACAAAAGCAGCGGGGCTCTCGGGGCTTGATATTACCACTTTTGCGTATAAAACAGATTCTGCTATCTCGTTTGTTCACCTGAGTGATTGGGGCGAGAGAACAGATCCTGCCTCTTCAGCTCAGGCGATTGCCGGGAAATATATGGGGATCTTCTCACAAAACAAAGAGGCATTTTTATTTGCGGTGACCCCACCTCCGATCCGCGGTATGAGTACTACAGGCGGTTTTGAGATGTATGTTCAAGACAGAACTGGCGGCGAGCTTACAACACTCAACGGTTATGTCCAGGAGATCATAAAGCAAGCCAACGGGCGTCCCGAACTGATGGGTGTAAGAACGACACTCAATACAAACGTACCGCAATATATGGTCACAGTCGATAAAGACAAAGCAAAAGCACTCGGTGTCAGCGTCACTGAGATCTATACAACGCTGCAGGCGACATTTGGTCATAAGTATGTCAATGACTTTAATCTGTTTGGTCGTACGTATCATGTAAATATCCAGTCTCAAGGTAAGTTTAGAGAGGGGATCGATAACTATAAAAATGTATATGTAAGAGCGGTTGGCGGTGCACTCATCCCCGTTAGTGAGATGGTGAAGATCAAACGTATAGTGGGACCGAGCATTATTCAACGCTTTAATATGTTTAATGCGGCGAAGATCTCAGGGATGGCAAAACCCGGTTATAGCTCTGGGGATGCTCTTAAAGCGATCGAAGAAGTATCTGAAAAAATACTCCCTGAGGGGTATACGTTAAGCTGGGCAGGGACTTCGTACCAGGAGAAAAAGTTAGCCGGTACTACAAACTTGGCATTTGTTTATGCAATCATCTTTGTCTTTTTAATCTTGGCAGCTCTTTATGAGAGCTGGAGTATCCCGTTTGCGGTTATCTTGGCGGTACCGTTTGCATTTTTTGGAGCGGTTCTTGGGCTGTGGCTGCGAGGGCTCGAGAGTGATATCTACTTCCAAGTGGGGCTTATCACACTTGTAGGGCTTGCAGCCAAAAATGCGATCCTTATGGTTGAGTTTGCTATGCAGCGTTTAAAAAGCGGCTATACTCTGCTCGATGCTACGATCGAAGGGGCAAAAGTTCGTTTCCGTCCGATCGTGATGACATCATTAGCGTTTATCATGGGGACATTGCCGCTCGCACTTAGTATCGGTGCAGGTGCAAATTCCCGTCATATTATAGGGACGACGGTTGTAGGGGGTATGATAGCCCTTACGATGATCGGTATCTTTTTTGTACCGCTGTTTTACTATCTGATTATGAAACTCAAACAGAAGTTTTTCAAACAAGGGGTTAAAGATGAAAACTAAAGCTATAATAACTCTTAGCAGTTGTGTATTGTTCCTCTCGGCATGTTCTTTAGCACCCGAGTATAAAAAACCTGAGCTTGATCTTCCAAAAGCGCAAAAAGAGGTAAAGATCAATACTGAGTGGTTTAAAGCGTTCGGCGATCCAAAACTAGATCTTTTGATCGCAGAGGCTTTGAAAAACAATGATGATCTAAAACTTGCTCTGGTTAATGTACAAAAAGCCCGGGCTGAGTACGGTATCTCGCAAGCCGATCTTTATCCTCAGCTTGACCTTAACGGTGCGGCAACAAGACAAAAAAGAAGTACTAATGCCTTTCCGGGGTTTTTTGGAGGTCTTTATAACGATTACAGTATGAGTGCGAGTATGTCGTATGAGTTTGATCTATGGGGCAAAAACAGAAACTTGCGTGATGCTAATTTGGCAAATTATTTGGCGGTAGATGCAAATAAAGAGGCGCTGCGAATCTCACTTGTTGCTGATGTGGCAAGTTATTACTTCAACCTCGTAGCAGCTCAGGAGCAGCTTCATATAGCACAAGAGAATCTCAAAACCTACGAAGAGACTTTGGAGTATAGAGAAAAGCAGTACAAATACGGTGTGATCGATTCACTCGTAGTGGCACAGGCAAGAGCACAGGTCGCTTCTGTAAAGACAACGATAGAGTCGATTAAAGTCTCTAAGGTGAAACTGCAAAGTGCTTTGGCTGTCTTACTGGGACGCTCTGCAAAAGAGATCTTTGAAAACACTATAGAGACACAAAACAGCTTGCCTGAGTTTGTAGAGATCCCGACAACTCTGCCGACAAATCTGTTGCAAAACAGACCCGATATCAAAATAGCCGAAGAGAACCTCAAAGCACAAACGGCACTTATAGGTGTCGCAAAAGCGGCGTATTTTCCAAATATCTCGATCACTGGGAGCTACGGTCTTCAGAGTCAAAAACTAAGTAATATAGCAGAGAGTAACTCCCAAGTATGGGGGATAGGACCGAGTCTTTATATGCCACTGTTTGATTTTGGAAGAATCAGTGCAGCCGTAGATGTAAGTACAGCTGAGCAAAAAGCGGCATTAATCGCTTACGATAAAGCGGTAAAAAACGGATATAAAGAGGTGTTTGATGCCCTGCAGTCTATCAAGGCAATTCGCTCAAAACAAGCAGCTATGTTAGAGCAGATCGCAGCATATAAAGAGGCGTATAAACTTGCAGACAAAAAATTTACTGTAGGGACGACAAACTACCTCGATCTTTTAGTAGCCCGAAGTTTACTGCTGAATGCACGTTTGGAGTATGTCACCACAAAGTCTGAGCTATTGATCGAAGAAGCTGCATTTTATAAAGCACTTGGAGGCGGTTGGAGTAGAGATTAGAACTCTTTAAGAAAAAATCTCCTATACTTGAACGTATGTAACTAAAAGGAGTGAGTTCTATGAAACAATATGAAACTTACAAGTGTAGTGTTTGCGGAAACGAAGTAGAGGTACAGCATGTGGGTGGCGGGACACTTGTGTGCTGTGGAAAAGATATGGACTGTATCACAGAAAACCTCACTGCAGTAAACTTGATGAAAGCGTTTGCAGGGGAATCTCAAGCGAGAAACAAGTATGAGTTTTTCGGAGAACTCGCTCGTGAAGCGGGGTGGCATGCGATTGCTGATCATTTCGCCGAAGCAGCGATGAATGAAAAATATCATGCTAGAGCCGAGTATGAGGCCTACAATAAACTGATGTACGGCATAGAGATGCACGAAACATTAAAAAATCTCGATATCGCCATAGAAGGTGAACATTATGAGCACACCGAAATGTATCCGAACTTTGCCGAGATCGCTGCAGAAGAGGGGCATAAAGATATAGCCCGCCTTTTAAAAGCGATCGCAAAAGTGGAAGTGGAGCATGAACGAGAATATGCCGAGCTGAAAAAGGCACTTGAAGCTGAGGGCTTTTTTGAAAGTGACGAAGATGAATATTGGGTATGTGAAGTGTGCGGCCATGTCCACAGAGGGAAAAAACCGCCAAAAGCGTGCCCGCTTTGTAAAGTACCACAGGAGTACTTTAAAAGAGAACATCTCTACTAAGAGAGAGTTTAAAAATGGTACGAAACATTGAAGATAATATTTTTAATGATTACATTCTCATTGTTTAAAGGTACCTCTTTGGCTCGTTGGTAGACATATTTTGCCTGGAGTGCAAAATTTTCAAAATGTTTTGTAACTCCGGCCATGTATGTTCTATCGATCTCCATCGGATGGTGTTGTACGCGAAAACCGTCAAACATAATTCCAAATAACCTTTTTCCCAAAAGTGTCGCCGCTCCAAAATGGTAAGAACCGAATTCTGCATGCACCTTAACACCTGCAGTGTAGTAGTTCTTATCTGCATTTTTTAGTGCCGGTTCATTCTCTTTATTGTCGATGTAGATATGCTTTCCTAGAAGAATCATATTTGCGCTAAAACCTTCAAACTTCTTCTCTATTTTGTATTTTAGATCACTCTGGTAGACGTTAAAATTTGCATAGTCGCTAAAGTATTCGATCAGCTGCAGATCTTTGTATTTGTACCCAAGTGCGTAGATATTTGTATTGTCAAGTTTCGGCAAAAGTTTTCCATATTTGTTTACTCCGCCTTGCATGATGCTGTCGTCAACATAGATATACTCAAATAATAACGCGTTGTTCTTATTTAGAGAGTGTTTGTATTTTAGATAGTATTTATTCACTTTAAGATCAGCATCCAAAGGGGGCTGGTATGTTTGTGTAACCGCTCTTTCATAAAGCGCTTCTATCTTTTTTCCGGATGCTTCAAAGGCGCCGTATGTGCTAAATCTCTGCCCTTCGTATTTTTGTTTTGAATTATCAAACGTAAAGTTGTCATAGCTCAGTGTCACTGTTGTTTTTTCGGCACTTAAAGCGATGCCAAAAAACAACACTAAAAGTGTGTATATTTTTTTCATAATAGTATATTCCTCTAAATAATAGTTGTAATGTGTATAGTTTGTAAAAGTTTATAGATTATAAGATAGAGGGTGGGGCGGTGGAGAAAAACCCTTTTTGTATCGGTGTTGTTTGCGTGAAAGGGATATGGGCAAAACTGACAGTCTCAAAAGGGAGAAAATCGATAGAGATACTTGCCGTATCTAAAGCGATATTTTGAATGTTTTTAACGACGATGCAGAGCTCACAATCTGTATCATCACAAGTATTGTCAAGGTGGATATGTGAAGCACTGAGATATGATGATGCAAAAAAGAAAACTAACAGTAAGTGTGTAGCTAGTTTAAAAAAAGTTTTTTTACTCATCAATCTCCGATAGAACTTATTTTAAAGGTGCATTTTTTACGCTGTTTGCGACTGCAAGAGCTGCAATGCCGCCTTTAACGATCTGAATATTTTTAAAACCGAGTTGTTTTAAGTTCACCGCTGCAAGGAGTTCACGAGCACCTGAATGACAAATGATAATTATCGGTTTATCAGTCGGAAGCTTGTTCAGGTTCTTTTCTTCAAACAGATTCTCTATAGGAATTTGAAGCGTATTTGGTGTTACAGTACTTACTACAGCCATCTCACCTGGTGTACGGATATCAAGCAGTAAAAAATCTTTTTTCTCGCGTAACATCTTCATAACATCTTCAGCACTTACTGCCAGTTTTGAATTAGCCAAATTTTTTTGTGTTAAGTGTGAGTGAAAGTTATCAAATTTTTTCGCTAAAGCTGTATCGTATGCCATAGCACTTACAGAGAGTGAAGTGACGGTTAAAAGTGTAATTAACTTGTTTATATTATATATTATCCTTATTAAAAATATAAGTGAATTATATAATGTTATTCTGTATTATCGCTTAAAGAAAATGTTTAGAGATGATTGAATACAATTCGCTAATTTTATTAAAGGTGATAAATGCGTTTTATTTTTGTTCTGTTGAGTTTTGTTACATCTATGTTCGCCGTAGTAACGATTGCCCCCGTTGAGATAGGCAATGATCCCGGAGTAAGCGGTTCAGTGGAGCTGTCTATAGCCAATGCTCGTGGAAATACCGATAAAGATGAGTATAAAGGGGGCGTGAAAGTTCAGTATGACAATAATAGCTCCTATGTGACCTGGGCACAGGCAAGTGCTAACTATGCTGAAGTGGATGGGAAGAAAAATACAAACAAAACCTATATGCATCTCCGTTATATACACACTTTTTATAAACAAAAAGATCTGATTTATGAACTGTTTGGACAGTCGCAAACAAATGAGTTTACAAAAGTGGAAAACCGGTTTTTGTTAGGTGGAGGGTACCGTTACCATCTTTTAGATGAGTTAATGGGAAAAGTGTATCTCGGAGCGGGGGCATTTTATGAGCATATAAACTATACGACGCAGATCGATGAGCAGGAGAATAACCTCAGAGCAAATCTCTACCTATCTTATACAAACCAGTTTGGAGATGATGCCAAATTGAGTTATATAGGGTATTATCAACCAAAATTTAGCAGTTTTAGCGACTATATAATCACAAATACTGTAGAACTGGAGGTACATGTCTATAAAAAGCTTTTTATCTCTTTACAAGTGAATTATGATTATGATTCAAAACCTGCTAGAGAAGTTAAAAAAGATGATTTTACACAAACTACGAGTTTGGTATATAAATTTTAAAAAATAAAATAATCATGGAAATACGAGTGTGTTGAACGGTTCCTCTGCTTGGTATCTAATCAGATCCATCCCGCGATCCTAGGTTTCATATGGCAACTGCTGTATATATCTGTAAAGCATACGGCACTCCAAAATCTGGTGATGATGCTAAAGAAGTTTATGTATATAAAATGATAAGCTTCCATAAAGATTATTTAGCTGTTACATAACTCTTAAGGCTTTATGGAGTTTTGCAATTTTAACTTTTTGAATACTTTTTGGAACATGATACTATCCTTCAATTAATCTGACTACTTCACCAGAACACTTATTACATTTACCTATAAGAACTAAATCGTTCCTGTCTGCGATTGCTACAAAGTCAACTATTGTTACAGTATCTTTGCAACTAGAACAATATACATTTGAGAGTATTTTTGATTTTATATCATCAGGAATCTGATTAAATTTTTGCATAGCTTTTTTATTAAATTTAATCATATTTTCTTTAGATCAAGAAGCCAAAGGCTTGATGCGTTCCAGCTCTTCGGCCTCAATTTTTTTTGAGCGATAAATATCCCAGTGTACCCCTCCCCAAAAACTAGACTGCAACTAAAGCTGTTCTTTTTGGAGCATGTTCAAAAATCCAGGTCTTTAAAAAGCAAGTTTTTTAACAACTAATCTTGCTCCAAATCTAAGGAATTGTTGATTTGAAAAGCATTTATCATATAAAGAGGATTACAGTTCTTAAAATAAATTTACACCCTGTAAACATTCTGTTGAATTGTTAGTAACCCATTGTTTTATTAAATTAGCCATATTCCTTTCTACATCACGATTATAATAGTGATAGACTTTTATGTGTGACGTATTATTATCATTTGCTTCAATTTCAATAGACATGTAATAAGATTTAACACCCATATGATCTAGTTCGTTATAAACAACAGATTTATTTACATGTTCAAAGTCTTCTCGATTGTATTTATATAGTCCAGAAGCACAATACTTTGACATATCATATATAGTGTTAGTTGCTTTTTGATAATTCATAGGAGAATCAAAATCTTTAATTAAATTATATTCTTTAACTCCGGCTCCTGTTCTAGCACCACATCCAAAAAATAATAAAACAATAAACATACTTAAAATTATTTTTACTAACATATTTTCACCTTACATTATAAATATGAACTATACCATGTAACCTATAAAAATACAAATAAATTGATGTTATGAATGTCCTAAATGTTGTTATTTTTGGAACAAATCATAAAATAAATAGTGAGTGTTAATAAATATTTTCACGGTAAATTGTGAGGATTTCTATACTCTCATCTGAGATACGATATATAATGCTAAAACCTTGATATACTAGTTTCCTAGTATTTGGTGCTAATTCCTCACTGGGTCTACCTGCTTGGGGAAAATGATTAAGAGTCTCAATAATATATTGACGCAACTTTTTTACATAAGATACTGTCGTTTTTTTTGATCCACTTTGTTGATAGATATATTCTGCTAATGCCTCAAGCCTTTGATACGCTTTTTGAGAAAAATTAATTTTCATATTTAGCTAAAACCTTATCAAAAGCTTCTTCTATACCAATAATGTCACCTCTTTGGATTTCTTCTATTGACTCTTGTACTTCACGTTTTAAAGCAGCATGAGTTCTATTGTATTCATCAAGTGAAATTAATACAACACTTTTATCATTTTTAGTAGTTATGATAATTTCTTCAGCATTATCACATGCATCATCAATCAGAGTCTTAAGATTGTTACGGGCATTTGTGTAGTTTACAGCTTGCATATTAAATCCTTTTATGACAGGTTTCTGTCATTTTATCATATTTATCTAAACATTTATAATAAATTTTACAGATTACTTTATTTGAACATTCCAGTTGCAAAGAAAAAAGGTCATATTTTTAAACAGCATGAGAAAGGAAAGTCTGTTGCCTGACTGTCTAAATTCTTTCATGTTGCTCGCAATACAATTTATAGAGCTATCAAAGATGTAGCTAAAAAGAAGTAGTCATTTGGCTACTTCCTAGTGTTCAAAAACTCAACTCTATTTGGAGCAATTTTTCTGTTAGTTAAAACTGCCCCAAATATAAGAGATTGTTAAATACATAGTGATAGTTTTTTTTTGCATTTTAAGTCCGTAAGTACTTATAAATTTTTAAACATGTTCGACTATAAGGAATTGTGTCTAAAGCAAATTCAGGTATAACATCTTTAATTACTGCTTCAAACACCTGCTCCACTACTTCACCCTTCAAGTCTTTAGCTTCTTGTTCTTTAATCCTATCTTGCTTATTCCAGATCACAAAATAAAGTAAAATCGCTTTTTCCATATCTATTTTTTCATCTTTTTGAATTTTTTCTATAATTTTCAGATGTTTATCTCTTTTTTCATCATCCAACCATTCTTGAGTTACTTCTTCATCAAAATGCTCAAGATTTTTTTTAAAAACCTTGTGAAGCAGTATATCTGTATCTAATCCACTAAATATTTTATTTATATAATCTTCATCTGTAAAGAAAAGCAAGTTGAAAAACACATCACACTCTTGAGGACTTATATTCTTAATAGGAGACCATTTTATATCTTTTTTAGGTGTATTTGAAACAATAAAAGAGTGTAGCTTAATACCACTACCCCATTGTTTTTCTAGCTCTTTTATAGCATAGGGTGCTTCACATACTTTCCATTCTGTTTCAGAGTTACGAATCCCTTTTGGATCACAAAAAATAAGATGTTGCTGTTTTTGAGTGTCAGTGTACCATATAATAAAATCAGGATAATAGATCCCATCATTTGAACTAAAACCGATATTTCCCTTTGATTTATTACGCAAAATCGTTGCATCAAGTTGATGTTCGTTTATGTACTTTTGTAAGTCACACACAAACTTAAACTCAAAACTATCAAGTTTGTCAGGTGACACCTTTATAGACTCTATATCTTTATAGTAGTTTTTATGTTCTCCAAAATCTTTAATACTTTCATAATTTTCTGTAAATTCAGGACTTAAACACTCTTGATAGCTTTTATAGTTCTCTTTCGTTTTTGTCTCAGGATCAAGTGCAAGAGGCTGGTAATAATGACTAACTACTTTATCTATAAAAATTTTATAACTATCATCTTTTTCAAGCTCTGCTCTTACCTCATTTTCTTTTGCATCTTTTTGAAGAATAAACTTTACATTATAACTCTGCACTAAGTCTTCATCTGCAATGCTTTCATCATAGATATAACTGTTCTTGGATTCATTATAGATGATTTTGTTTTTTATCTTTGAAACAAGCGTATCAACGATCTTAACAAAAAGCTTTTGTATCTGCTTAGGTGATTGCACCTCTCCGTCATACTTAATAGTTATAAATTTAGCTCTTAACCACTCTATTAAGATATCAACGTTTAAACCCTCTACATTCATACTATTTTTTGATAATTTTTTATTTAAAAGTTGTTGCAAATAACTACGATCTATAAATGCAATGTATGGCTCATACTCTTTAAACTCAAGCGTTTTTTCCTTTTGCACCATCAAGTTTAAATTAAGCGGTAGTTCTATTGTTGTGTTATCTGACTTTGTATCGTAAGCGTATGATATGTGTAAAAATTTTGTATTATTTTTATCTTCCTCTTGAGATACTACAACGACTATATCTTTCCCATCTAAGCTAAAACTTTTGTCGATTTTAAATACCGGCAAAGATTTTTTTGATACATCGCTTGAAACTTTTACCTCTTTTGTAAAGTTGATAGATTTTTTGTATATATCTGTATCTTCTTCCACAAACTTGCTCAAATAAGTACTTTTTAGACTATAAATAAAAAGCGTTTCTAAATACTTTAGATGCTCGTACTTTTCTTGAGCTATTTTGCTTTTATCCCAATTGGCAAATTCAAATTTTCCACTATCATCCTCTTTTACATAGAGTCTCTCTTGTCTTTTTCCATCATCATTTAGCCCTCTAAGCCTTACCCCTCTACCAAACATCTGTATGATAGTAGGTCCGCTTCCTGTTCCAAAGTTGATAAGACAGATTTGACTTGCTCTAAAACTATTCCACCCTGCACTAAATTTTCTACTCCCTATGAGAATATTAATAGGACTGCTCTCAAAGTCTATATTTTTAAAAAGGTAGTTCTCATCTGTAAACTTGACAGCTTTAGAGATAATTTTTTTATTTTCTATGAGTGTTTGGATATTTGAATTATCTAAAAACTTCTTTACATCTCCAACGGTGATAAGTCCAAACGGTACCGCATCTTCACCATAAGCCATCAAAAGCTCACCATTATTTGAGCTGTTTTGAAGAAGATGAAGCACCCCTTTGTTTTCATTGAAAATATCTAGATAGCCATTAATCTCTTCACTGCTTAATTGTGCTAAGTAGCCAATAATCTTAGCTATATCGCTACTTTCTTCAACAGATACAGTTTTATCTTTCCCATTCTTTAGTTTTATTGTATTTCCATTTTGATCTTTAGCAGCAATTTTACTGACTGTATTTCCTGCCATTATAAGAAGTGGTCTATTTGGAAATGGTTTTGCTTTGAACTTACTATTGAACTCATTAAAAGCATTTATCTTTTCTTTAAACGCTACAAGGTTTACATCTAGGTTTCTTTTAATATCTTTGTCTTCATCTTCTGCTATATCATCTTTTTTGATCACATCAAATTTAAAGTCTTTGCCGTACTTGTCATTGTAAAATTTACCATAATCATACTCATAGATAATTCTATTTGCATACTCTTTTATCTGATCTTTTTTATTTACATCATAAAAAGTTGCACTGTACTCAAACATAAAGCTATTTGAGATATTTTGTGTAAGTTCATTTCGTATCTTTACAAATGCACCCATTCCGCTTTTGTCATTTCCCAGCCCAATATGTGCTTCATCCACAAGCAAAAGGCGAAACTGATTATCTCCTACTATCTCATGGGATTCACTTTTGTAATTTTCTATAAGCCCTTGCGTGGTTTCTATCTTGTAGCTAAATTTAAAGTCTCTAAAAAACGGATGGGTAAAAAACTCACTCATCTCTTTTTGCAACTGTCCTATAAGCTCTTTGAGCGGTGAGGTGATGATCACTTCTATCTCATCAGGGTTTTTATCTCGTAGATATTCAAAATAGTCGATGATATTGGCTTTCATAATAACAGTCTTACCGCTACCCGTAGCCATCCAGTAAGTAAGCTTATTGTTTTTGTTTTCACCTATGAGATACTTTTTATCGAAGTAGTATTTGGTAAAGTAAAGTGCAATTCTTTGATAGTATCTTAGCTTCACATTTAGTTTATCTTCCATATCATCAAAGTCATACTCTACACTACTTGATGCGTACTCACTAAACTTTACTCCGCTTTGTACGTCTTCTTTAAACTCTTCATCTGGATTTTGCAGTGAGTAGTAAAGGTTTGTATCCAACTCATCGCAAATATCTCTAAAAAGGACTAAATCAGCACTTCTCATCTACTTGCCTTTAAATGTTTCAGCTAGTATTTGCTCAGTGTTAGCAACATTTATGTTGGTGTAGATCTTTGTGTACTTCTCTTGCATCTGTTTTATCTGCTCTTGTACACTTTTTTTGTCCGCTCCTAAAATAACACCGCACTCTTTAGCGTATATGTCTTTTGTAGTAGCTACTAAAACTTCATCATCCAAAGAGAGGCTTAACAGCTCTAAGCCCTCGTGAAACAATAGTGAAGAGAAGATATCAAACTTATTATCTTCATCTAGCGGATTAGCTAGCTCTTTGTCCATTCTAAAGTTGATTTGGTTTTTATCAGGTTCGTAGATATAGCTTAGATCTAAAGCATCAGGAATAGCTACATCTTCTACCGTTAAGTTATCGATGATATCATCATATTGTTCAAGTTCGATGTATTGGACGATACCACCACCTTTAAAATTTAATGACTTACTAATTCCACTTTGTTCACCATATATTACATTTTTTATTCGTTTTAACGTAATATTGTCAAAGTAGTCATTCATTTCAATTGCTAAGTATTTTCTACCTAGCTTATGAGAAACAGCTGCCGTTGTTCCACTACCAACAAAATAATCTAATACAATATCAGATTCGTTTGTGGCAAAATTTAATACTCTTGATATCATTTTTTCAGGTTTTTTACCTTTTTTTAATGTAACTCCACCTTCATTATGTAAATCATTCGGCAATACATCATCCCACATATCTGTAATCAATTCACCAAATACTTTTTCACCATCTATATCCACTATCTTATTTTTTACAAAAAGAATTACTTTTCCATTATAAAAATAATAATCTTCATAACTGC
Source organism: Candidatus Sulfurimonas kebritensis (assembly GCA_047689515.1). Classification (GTDB taxonomy): domain Bacteria; phylum Campylobacterota; class Campylobacteria; order Campylobacterales; family Sulfurimonadaceae; genus Sulfurimonas; species Sulfurimonas kebritensis. Next base: position 3,520 of record JBEWQA010000030.1, on the reverse strand, counting down.
CTCTTTCATAATGAATAACCGTATCTTTATGCTTTATTGACTCATGCTTTGCTGTTACTGCATCTTGTCCAACATTTTTATCGTCTAACGAAGCAAATTGTATAATTGAATCAGAATGATTTAAAATAAACTCCAAAAGCTTATTCTCATAGTTTTCACCATAATGTTTTTTTAACTGATTTTTAGCAACTTTACTTTTTATGGCAAATGCTTCAAGCACTGTTATAAATTCCCATTTAGATGGATCATCTTCAATATTTTTAATGAAATTGTTGTATCTTGTATCTCTATCTTTTTCTCGATATGTTTTATAAATATCCCAATTATCAAGGCTTTTTGCATATAAAACTAACTGTTCTGCTACATTGACAACTCCAGGATTAATAACTTTTGCACCTGACACAGAGCTTCTTTTTATAGAAATGGTGTTTTTTCTATTATCTCTACCAAAATTATCATCACAAATTTTATATGTATTTGATATTTCATTTGCATCAATACTAATAAAGAATGTAGAATCTTCCCTCATCAACTTCCTAGCCACCTCCAACCTATCATTCATCATAGATAGCCAACTAGCACTTTTAAAACTGTCTTTATATACAAACCCATCGTTGCCCGTGTTGTATGGCGGGTCTATGTAAACACACTTGATTTTTCCATCACCTTTTTTGTCTGTATATTTTGGTTCTAAAAATTTTAGTGCTTGATAGTTTTCACTCTTTATCAGTAAGCCTGAAGTTTCCTCTTCTATATTTTCAAACTGACTAAGCACTTGGTACTTAAAAGTACTGCTAAAGTGTTTAGTATCTATTGGGTAGCTATAGCTTTGTAGTTCTATGATGTTTGGTTTTGCATTTGGCTTGATGATGCCTAGATTTTCCCACTCATCTATCTGATCTCTATTTTGAAGTACAGTTTCAAGGATTGCGGTATTTTCTATTTTGTTGGAGCTGATCACATAGTTGGAGGATTTGACCATCTTGCGTTTCTCCCAAAGATACTTTTGAAACTCTTCGATACTAGATAATAGTTCTATGAAAATATTGGCTTGGATCTTAAATACCCTTGCAAAATTAGCTATCTTTTGAGCGTTATCATCCATAAGCAGTATGGCATCGGTGTCTGCAAATATATAGTTTTTGATAAACTTATCAAGTTCTACACTTAAAAACCTTTTGAGATTTTTATGGATAAAGTAGTCACTATCCACTCCTGCATAAAAAAGATTGATACCACGGTCAAGTCTGTAAAAGAAGTTAAGCAGATCATCTTTTTCATAAAGTTTTTCATAGTCATTTTTATCTTCTAATTCAAACTTCTCTTTTTTATTAAGTCCTAAAAATTCTCTTGCCCTTGTTTTTGTATAGACTTTACCAAGATACTCTTTTTTAGATACTTTGAGTTTAGAAGTTTTTGAGCGTAGTTGTGTTTTGTCCTCTTCTCCGCTTAGTTCGCTCTTGAAGATATTTTTATCTTTGTCAAAAAGATATTTTTTGAACATTTCATCTTCTATGAGTTCTTTAAATACGCTTTGAACTTTACTTTGATTTGCATCTAGGAGTGAAGTTTGCGTTTTTGTATCTTTAAACGGGAGTTGTTCAAAGTACTCTTTGAGCTTTTTATCGCTAAAAATATCATCGTAGTTAAACTCTTTAATATCCTCTTTTATCACACTGAGCATCAAAAGATAGATCGTATGCTTAGGTGTAGCATGATCTGAGATATTGAAGTTTAGAGTTATACTTTTACCGTCTTTTTTGATGCTGACCAAACGGTATTGCTTGACCTTTTTGTCGTCTTTGATATCTTCATCTTTTTCGATGATGTTTGTGTGTACTTTATAGTCTGTATCTTCATAAGTTAGATTAAGCGTTACACTGTTTAAAAACTTATTTGATTTGATATAGTAGCTATCTTTTGTTTTCCATGTAAAAAGTGTCTCTTCTCCACGATAATCGATTTCATGTGAAGATTCGCAACTAGTTTTATTTTGTCCATCACTTAAATACTCTTCATGAGCGTAGGGTATAGAGTATGTTCTAAAGCTTCTAGGGGTATAGCCAAAATCCCCTTTTTCGTAGTAGAGATTAAAAAACTGATAAAGATATTCATAAACTTTTGTACTATCATACCTATCTTCACTTTTAGACACTTGAAGTTTTTGTAAATATTTTTCCGCTTCACCATTGCAGTATTTTTCTATAGCAGCTTTTACTTGTCCAAATGTTTCAAGTTCAAGTTTTGGTGGGACAAAGTTATCTCGTAGTTCTTTTTTGAGCTCATCAAGCTCACTCTCTTTTGAACTACTTAAGCTTGCTTCAATATTTGCTACAATTAAATCTAGCTTTTCTTTAATAAACTTCTCTTTTTGTCTAAATATCTTGTAAATACCAAAATTGAGCTCACTTTTGTTAAACCAAAATATATCATTTAGTATAAATTCTTTAAATTGTTCTTTAAAATTAGTCACACTACAGTCCTTTAACCTTTTAGTACTGACATTATAATATTTAGCAATTAAGTTTTTCTTTTTTTATCTTAAAAACACTAATTTATAGTAATTAATCTGTCTACACTAATTAGGACACAAAAAAATAGATTTTTTGGATTTCAACAGGAGTTCAAAAACCTGTTCTTTTTGGAATTAATATCTTGTTAAATTTACAAATATGTACTATAATATGTACATATAAATTAAGGAGAGTATTTTGAATGCTATTACATATACTTCATTACGTGCTAATTTAGCAAAAACGATAGATAGTATTATTAATGATCACATTCCAATGTTGGTAACACGTCAAAAAGGTGGGAATGCTGTTCTAATTTCAGAAGAAGATTATCGCTCTTTTGAAGAAACTGCATATTTGATGCAAAGTATTACAAATGCATCACGCTTGAATGAATCTATTGAGCAACTTAGAAGTGGCGAAGGAAAACCTCAAACATTGATAGAAAATGATTCTTAAATTTTCAGACAATGCTTGGGAAGACTATCTTTATTGGCAAAAACAAGACAAAAAGATTCTCAAACGTATTAACGAACTTATAAAAGAAATTGGGAGAGATCCATTTAAAGGCAAAGGTGATCCTGAACCATTAAAATATAATTGGAGTGGCTTTTGGTCTCGTAGAATAAATAGAGAACATAGATTAGTGTATGCTGTTGAGAATGACGAGATATTGATTGCTGGGTGTCGTTACCACTACTAAAAAACTCATAGTTGCTAAACCTGTTCTTTCTGGAACAAAGGTTATTTCAGAAAATTAAGGTTAATGTGTGCTCAAACTAATACACTTCATCATGTGAACCTATCTCTACTGGAATAATCTCTTTTTCTGTGAAGATCAATTCAAGGGTTATGCGGTAACTTATGTTAATAGAGACTGAATGAAGATCTGAAAGTTTTTCTGAAAGTCTGTGCAACCTTAACGATGGATGGTGGGGATTTGCTTCTAGCAACCTAATTGTTTTTTCATACTGAGAAAGCAGTTCAGGATGCTTCTTGATAAACTT
>JBEWQA010000029.1:0-18894 GCA_047689515.1 Candidatus Sulfurimonas kebritensis | reverse complement strand
TATGATACAATTTTAGGAATTATCCGATGCTGACACAGATTATTGAACACTACCGAAACAAACATACAGTAGTTTACATCATCATCCATATAGCAGTATAAACTTTCCAAAGATTTTTGTATATATGAGTATCCAAGATTTTGAGGCACTAAAAAGTGGAAAATAATTTCTGAGCATTTTTTTGCTAATTCAATTTCTTGTTTTAAAAGATGGTGTTGATTGTTTAAATCAGAAACAGATTGAAATATTTCATCAGCACTTATAAGCCATTGATATTCTTCATCTTCTAATGCTATTTCAGTAATATATTTTTTCTTAACTTTACTATAAAAGTTATCAAATTCAGTTTTACTTATTTTTTTCATTTAAACTCCTATAGTAAAAATATAGAATATTTAAACGACAATATTATGTCTGTTTTATACTTATTTGAAAAAAATAGCTTTTATAACATGATAAAGACTAGTGTTCAAAATATAGTAATTTTTGGAACATATTTTTTACGGAAAGCTCCGTCTTTTATTTACAAAGTTCTGCATACGTAGCAGGACGTCGATCTCTTAAAAGCCCCCAGTACTCCCTCTGTTTTGCATATTCTTCAAAATCAAACGAGGCGTAGATGATCTCTTCATTATCCCTTGAAGCTTCAACTATCTTCTCCCCTGTATTGTCTGTGATAAACGAAGAGCCGTAAAAGGTCAGCTCACAACTCTCCCCTTTCTCTACACCTATTCTATTTGCAGCTACAACGGGGATAGTATTTGCCGCAGCGTGTCCCATCTGCACCCTCTGCCAATGATCTTTTGAGTCAACCTCGATCTCAGGCTCACTTCCGATCGCCGTTGGGTAAAAGATAATATCCGCACCTTTAAGTGTCAAGGCACGAGCTGTTTCACTAAACCACTGATCCCAGCAGATCCCGACACCGATGTTGCCAAATTTGGTTTTATACACTTGAAAACCGGTATCGCCGGGGGTAAAGTAAAACTTCTCCTCATATCCGGGACCATCGGGAATATGTGTTTTACGGTAGTTGTCCAAGACACTGCCATCAGTATCGATCGCAACCAAAGAGTTATAGTACCTATCTTCTGCTTTTTCAAAATAACTCACAAGCACCACTACGCCATACTCACGAGCCAAGGGGATAAATGCAGCGATCAAAGGATTGTCTTTTAGAGGTTTTGCCCATGAAAAGTATTTTTCATCTATATCTTTACAAAAGTAGTACCCCTCAAACAGCTCAGGCAAAAGGATCACATTTGCACCGTTTTTTGCAGCCTTTTTTACATACTCTTTTGCTTTTTCTACATTGCTATTTTTGTCTGCGCAGAGCTGCATCTGAATCGCTGCAACTTTTGTCATCTCTTCTACTCCGTCTCAACAAATAAAGGCTGACCGCGCTCTTTGTACCACTCTACTATATAGTCCCATGCTTCTTGGGCATTGTCTGCAAAAGTAAAGATCTCAAGATCCTCGGAAGCGATCACACCCTCCTCTTGCAAGAAAGGGATATTAAGTGCACGATCCCAAAACCTTTTTCCAACTAGTACAACTGGGATAGAACTTGTTTTTTCCGTCTGGATCAGAGTAAGGGTCTCAAAAAGCTCATCAAATGTTCCAAAACCTCCCGGATAAACTACCAGCGCTTTTGCACGACTGAGAAAGTGCATCTTTCTCACTGCAAAGTAGTGAAACTTAAAGCAGAGTTCCGGAGTGATATACGGATTTGGAAACTGTTCATGCGGGAGAACTATATTTAAGCCGATAGTTTTTGCCCCAACATCATAACAGCCTCGGTTTGCCGCTTCCATGATCCCAGGACCACCCCCTGTCATAACAGTTACACGACAATCATCAGGATTTTTACCGCTAGAGCCTACCAGCTGACCAAATCTTCTTGCATCTTCATAGTAGATACTCTTTCCAATCATACGCTCCGCAACATAAAGTTCACGCAACAATTCTCTGTCTCCGGGAGACGCTTCAAGCTTTTTCTCTATCTCATTAAAACGCTCGATCGCCGTTTGTTGTTCAACGATTCTGGCACTACCAAACACAACTATAGTGTGCTCGATCCCCATCTTCTGGATCTGAAGTTCAGCTTTGAGATAGTCGAGTTCAAGACGAGGTCCTCTTGCTTCGGAGGATTCTAAAAAGCCTTGATCTTCAAATGCAAGTCTATATGTAGGACTCTGTTGCAGTCTCTCTATCAATTTTAACGCATCTGGATCTTCACTGGATGATTTTGGATCTTCCCATGGAAGTTTTTCCCTTTTATCACTTCTCATATCTGGACACCTTTTTAACATTATACTACATTCACCCTTTCTTCGTTGAGTTCAAGGAGTACCGTATCTCGCCTCGTACTCTCAACTCTTTTACAAGCATTTTCAAATGCACCGCTTTCACCGATGATATAACAACGGTGTTTCGCTCTTGTTATCGCTGTATAAATAAGTTTCGTATTGTGCATGATATAGTGGGAAAAACTCATCGGTATCACCACTATATCGTACTCCATACCCTGTACCTTGTGGATCGTAAGAGCATAAGAGAGCATCAGGTAATTTTTCGCTTCATCATATTCGTACTGCACAACTATATCCTCATTTGGATAAAAAACAAATAACTGCTCATCATCCTCTTCGATCTTAAACAGTAGTCCGCTCATCCCGTTAAAGACGCGGCGTTGTGCTGAATCCTCCCCCATTTTAAACCCGTCAGAGTTCCAAGAGGTCATGTTTTCGTTTTTGGTGTGAACCACCTTGTCCATCAAACGAAACTCAACCTCCCCTTTTTTAAAACATTTTTTCGGATTGGGGTTAAAATACTCCTGGAGGATCTTGTTGAGATTCGTAGTCCCGAGTGTACCGCCTTTCATAGGGGTGATCACCTGAAAATAGTTAAGATACTCTTTGATCTGCTTATTGCTGAGTCTGTATCGTGCTTTTTCGATCGACTCTACTACTTTGTGGAGCATCTCCGAGATAATATTTTGGGAGTTTTGCTCTCGCAGATTTCTAAGCTCCTCTTGGGAGAGCTGGTTTTTAAGTGCATAATAGTTTGCAATATTGAGATCTATAAACTCAAAGTCATCATATTTTTCTCTGTACTGGGGTACTTTTGCCTGACGGATATCGTTGGCAATAAGGGTGATCGCCTGATCTTCACTTTGACGGTAGATTTGTGTCAGTTTTACCGTAGGGGTAAAAGCCAGTTCCAACATATCGCTTAGAACATTTCCCGCACCGATCGGAGGGAGCTGTGCATCATCACCTACTACAATCACGATCGCTGAGTTTGAGACTTTTTTCATCAGTCTTGCAAACAAAGAGGAGTTGATCATACTCGCCTCATCGATGAGAATTACCGAGTGGGGGAACTTGTCTGATTCCTCATATTTGACCAAAAGTGACTGAATAGTAGCACTCTCGTATCCTGTTGTATCGCTGATACGCTGTGAAGCTATACCGCTTAGGGCACAAGTGATGATCTCTTTTTTTGTATAGCGGGTATTGAGAAGATTGAGGATCGTTTTTGAGGTAGTTGATTTTCCCGTTCCTGCATAACCAACGAGGAACAGGATGCTTGCTCCCTGATTGATCATCTCTACAGCTTTTTTTTGCTGCTCTCCTAACTTCAGCTCTTGCTCTGCTAAAAACCCTTCAAGGTCTTTAACAAAACCGCCGTTGTCTATCTTGCTTCTATGCTTAAAAGTCTCATATAGAAACTTCTCTGCATCATAAAGTCTTGCAGGAGAGAGTCTCTCATTTTTCATAAGTACAATACTGTGTTCAGCTACACGTTCGATCAAAATAGACTCGTAAAGGTTTTCTTTTTCGTAAAATCCAAGCAGTTCATCAAGCTCGCTAAAAAGTACCCCTTTAGCTATACAGCTGTTACCGTTAGCTTCACAATACTCCAGCAGCAGATAGTCCATCGCCGCACCCAAACGGTTTTCATCCTCAGGATCAATCCCCATCTTAAGTGCCAACTCATCGGCACGCTTAAAACCTATACCTGAGATATTTGTAAGTACATAAGGGTTTTCTTTGATCTTCGTACAGGGTTCTTGAACATCTTTCATCCCGTTTGCAATAGTAGTCAGCAATGCACCTGAGACATCAAAAGGGCTTAGAAACTCCCCTAAGTTTCTCATTGACCGAAACTGTTTCCAAGAGCTTTGGATCTTTTTAAGGCGTTTTTCCTTGATCCCTTTAAACTCTAAAAGTTTCTCTATATCGTTATCGAGAATATCGACTAACTTCTCCCGTCCAAAGTGTTCTATCAGATCGGCGGCAAGCTTTTTCGTAAAGCCTTTGATGATCTTATTGAGAAAGAAAAAGAGTTCGTTTTGATTGACTTTGAGCAATTCAAACTTGAAAGTTTTCCCATACTTTTTATGGTGTTCCCATACACCCTGCAGTGTTACGGCAGAGCCTTTGATGCTCTCAACGCTACTCTCGTAGTAAGTGCCGCTGATCTTCTCACCGCTTTTTAAAACGGCGATAAAAAAACCGTCATCCTCAAACAGAATGCGATCTATTTGCCCGATAAGTGTTTGCGTCATTGAATGGTTATTTTTTAGTAACTATCGCAAAACTGAGTTCTAAAATCTCAGGATGTTTTTTGATAAAGTTATTGAGATCTTTTAACTTCAGCGCTTCGATCTTTTTTAGTTCCTCTTTCGAGTGATCGAGTGCAAAACCTTTATAATACTCCATAAATGTACGATGGAGTCGCTGGCTTAGAGTCTCAACTCTAAGCGGTTCACTTCCGAGTAAAAACTTTTTCGTTTGTTTTAGCTCCTCTTTTGTTACACCTTTTTTGACAAACTCGGCAAAAACCTCTTGAACCACTTTTTTTGCCTCATCGGATGATTCGATTTTTGTCTGTAAATAACCGTTAATATACGATCTCGAAGCACTCACATGCACTCTGGCATAGGCACTGTATGCAAGTCCCCGTTTTACACGGATCTCCTCCATTAAACGGCTGCCGAAACCGCCTGTACCCAAGATAAAAGTAGCTACTCTGGCTTTGTAGTACTCCTCATCATCTACATCCATATTGTATGGTGCACCGAAATAGATATAAGCCTGTTGCGTTTCTCTGTCTAAAACAGTCTCTTTGGAGTCTGCGCTTGTTTTAAAGTTTTCAAGTGGTTCAAACTTTCCTTTTGGAAGTGTTTTAAGCACTTTTGAGATCTCTTTTTTTACCTCTTTGAGGCTCAGATCACCACCAACAACTACAATAGCGCGCGATAAACAGATATGCTCATCGATAAAATCTTTTACATTTTTAAGTGTGATCTTTTTTACACTCTCGATCTCACCGCTGCTTGGCTGTGCCAGTACGCTCCCCTCAAAAAGAAGCTTATTGAGTTCTACCGAAGCGACATAGTCATAATCGTTTACTTTTCGTGAAAGTGAACCGATCGTAGTCGTTTTCACCTTATCCAAAGCACTTTTTGTATAGTTTGGATCGTTTAACAGATCTCCCAAATACTCCATCGAATTTGCAAATTCCTCTTTAAGTGAGCTCACCTCGATCACAAAAGTCTCTTTGCCACAGTTTGAGGAGATATGGATCGCACGTGATTCTAAAGCTTCTGCAAAACCGTTAGAGCCTAATTTTTTAGTCCCCTCATTGAGCATGCGTGAAGAGAGTTTTGCAAGTCCGGCTATCTGCGTATCTTGTATACTTCCAGCGTTTCTAAATACAAGTTGTGTCGTTGCGATCGGCAAGCGTTTATCTTGCTCATATACTACCGGTACATCGATACCGTCTATCTTTATACTCTCAATCTGTGCTGCCATTAAAACCTGTCCTAATAAAAAAAATGCTAAAAAAAATCTCACTTGAGCTCTCTTAAAAAGTCTCTAAAATATCATATGCCGTATTTCTGATCGCAGGGGTCTCACCTATATCGTGGATCAAGTGCACCATCTCATCTTTTGCCATCCTGAAGCTAGCTCCTGCTGAACTTACAACATTCTCCTCCATCATTGTCGAACCGAGGTCATTTGCTCCAAAATGCAGGGCCATCTGTCCGATATAAGGACCTTGCGTTACCCAAGAACTTTGGATATTGGGCACATTGTCCAGATAAAGTCTTGCTACTGCCAAGAGTCTTAAGTATCTGTTTGAAGATGGTTTTGGCATATCCGGAATCAGACGTAAAAGCTCTGTATTTTTCCCTTGGAAGCTCCACATGATAAAGGCTCTAAAACCACCCGTTTCATCTTGCAGATTTCTCACCATATCAAGGTGATCGATGATATCCTCGTCACTCTCAACTGTTCCGTACATCATAGTAGCGGTTGATTTGATACCAAGCTTGTGTGCTTTTCTATGGATATCTACCCATACATCCGCATCGATCTTTTTAGGTGCAATGATGTCACGAACCTCATCGGAGAGGATTTCAGCCCCTGCTCCCGGAATCGAAGCCAAACCTTTTGCTTTGAGACGCTCAAGTACCTCTTCAACTGATATACGGGAGACCTTAGCAATAAAATCTATCTCGATCGAAGAAAATCCGTGGATCGTAATCTGCGGATACTTTGTATGGATATGCTCTACGAGATCCTCATACCATTCGATCTTGAGTTTTGGGTGCACACCCCCTTGAAAAAGGATCTGCGTACCGCCAATCTCTAACAGTTCATCGATCTTCGCATCGATCTCATCAAATGTAAGTACATAAGCATCTACATCTTTTTCGTGTCTGTAAAATGCACAAAACTTACAATCAACCCAACAGATATTTGTATAGTTGATGTTTCTATCGATCACGAAAGAGGTGACACCATCGGGGTGCAACTCTTTTTTTCTCTGCGTTGCCATTCTGCCAAGCTCTTTGAGATCAGCATTTTTGATCAGGTCAAGAGCTTCTGCTTTAGTTAGTCTTTTTTGCATTTTTCAACTTTCGTTGTAATTTATCTATAGCTTTATACAAGAAAATTCTTAATGGAAGATCAACATCTTCCAGCTATATTTCTTTTAAAACTATTTTTTATCTTTAGAGATCGCGTCTAGTACACCGTTAATAAACTTAGGAGACTGCTCTGTTCCGAATGATTTTGTGATCTCTACCGCTTCGTTGATGATAACCGCATTATCCAAATCAGAAAAAAGGATCTCATATGCTGCAAGTCTCAGCGTAGCTCTTTCAATAGCACCGAGGCGTTCAAAATCCCACTCTTTAAGATGCTCTTCGATCGCTTTGTCACAAGCTGGAAGTTCACTCATCACACCTTCGTAAAGTGTTAGAGCAAAGTCTTTTTGTTTGTTACGGATCTTCTTCTCTTCCAAGATCTCATCTGTGTGTTCGGCGATATTTCCGTTACCAAGGTCATATGCATATAAAAGGCTCACTACGGCCATACGTGCGTGATGTCTTGTCGCCATTATAGTGCCTCGTAAAGATCTAGCATTTCTAACACAACAGTCATCGCTTCGAAACCTTTGTTACCCGCTTTTGTCCCTGAACGCTCGATCGCTTGCTCGATCGTATCAGTTGTTAAAAGACCGAAAGATACCGGTTTTTGGTATTGTAAACTCATAGATGCGATCCCTTTTGTCGCTTCCGCAGATACATAGTCAAAATGTGGAGTCGAACCGCGGATAACAGCACCAAGTGCACATACACCGTCATATTTTCCGCTCTCTAAAAGTTTTTGAACAACCATAGGAAGCTCAAATGCACCCGGTGCTAAAACGTGAGTTAAGTTCTCTGCTTCACCGCCATGTCTTAAAAAAGCATCTTGTGCACCCTCTACAAGTCTGTCTACGACAAAATGGTTCCATCTTGTACTTACAATAGCGATCTTTTTCCCCTCAACTGCTCTGAGTTTTCCCTCAATTAATTGCATTTTTTTCCTTTATTTTATATTGCTTGTATCTTTTTTATTTTTTCAAGTATCTTGTTTAGTTGGTCTAATTTTACCATATTTGGACCGTCGCTCAAAGCGATACTCGGATCAAAATGGGTCTCAAAAAAGAAACCGTCAACGCCTACGGCTGCCGCAGCATTTGCAAGATATGGAACCATCGAACTGTCTCCGCCTGTTTTACCGTCTTGAGCCGTTGGCATCTGTACAGAGTGCGTTGCATCAAAAATAACAGGTGCGTAGTTTCTCATAATTACCAGGTTTCTCATATCGACAACAAGGTTTCCATACCCAAAAGAGTTGCCGCGCTCACACAGATATACCCCGTGCTTTTGAGCGTTTTCGTAAGTCGCTTCATCACATCCGCGAGTTTGCAGCACTTTTAAAAGCGGGTACTGCATCGCATCTGCAGATAAAAACTGCCCTTTTTTGATATTGATCTCTTTATCGGTTTGTGCACATGCAACAAGCAGATCGGTTTGGCGACATAAAAATGCGGGAATCTGCAGCATATCTACAACCTCTGCCACTTTTTCCACCTGATAGGTCTCATGCACATCGGTTACTATCTTATAACCAAACTCCTCTTTTACTTTTTGCAAAATGCGAAGCCCCTCATCGATCCCAAGCCCTCGGAAAGACTCCAGGGATGTACGGTTTGCTTTGTCAAAACTCGCTTTAAAATAGAAGTCTATATTTTCATCTTCGTGGTATCTTTGAAGCTCGGAAGCGATCTTAAGGATATTTTCTTCACTCTCTATGACACACGGTCCTGCAAGTAGTTTCATTTTCACTTCTTTAGATAAATTTTTATAATTATATCTTTTTGTTGTAAATCTATACTTATTTGGCCCGGGCGACCATTATCCCTGCAATAACAATAAGCGTAATTCCGATCGTAGTGCTCATACTCGGAAAGGCATCTCCGAGTAACATCCCGACAATTATTGAGAAGATTATATTGCTGTAACTTACGGTACCAACAATTCCCGCTTTTGTATAGCCGTAGGCTTTTGTCATAAGCAGTTGCGAGATCGTAGCGAGCACACCCATGGCAAGTACATAAAACCATACTACACCTTCGGGCATAACAAACTCTCCAAGCATAAAGTCAAGTTCGGGCAGGTTTAAAAAAGGTGAGATCAAAAATAGCACTAACGGACCAACCGTCCCTACCCCCATAAAAGAGAGCACTATGCTTCTTGTATCGTAATAGTTTTTCAACTCTCTGATCGAGGTATACGCGAGTGCGGCTCCCACTCCCGAGAAGATCCCCAAAAGATCATATTTGCTAAATCCGACACCCGTGGGTTGAGTAATAAAAACAATTCCGATAAACCCGAGTCCTATCGCACCCCACGCTTTTATACTCAGCTTCTCTTGTAAAAACATCCAAGCAAAGATCGCCGTAAAGATCGGAGAGGTTTTTGAGTAGGTCATCGCATCACCGAGCGGAATATGGGCGATATTGTAAAAAAACGCAAGCAAAGCCACAAACCCCATTGTCCCGCGAAAAAGGAGCAAAAACGGTTTGCCCCCTTTATTTTTCAGAGGAGTTTTCCAGATCGCAAAACCAACTAAAATAACACCTGCAATATTTCTAAAAAACACAACTTCAAGTGAACTCATATGCTCTGAGGCTAGTTTTGCAAACGCACCCATCACCGCAAAGGTAAACGATGCGATCAACATATAAAGTACACCTTTATTTATCTCTAAAACTCTTTTCATAAAGCGAATTGTATCTTTTTTGTATTATAATTTATATAGATTTTAAAATTAGGATAGTTTATGTCATATATTCTCATGTTTCTTATTACAGGTGCCGTTTTTTATTATGTATTTAAAAGCTACTCTACATATGAAGCGTATACACAAGAAACGATGAAAAATCTCTCCGTCACCCCTGAGGCTATCCGCGCAAGCGATCTCGGTCTTTTTGTCTCCCTTGTAGCAAAAGTAGCAAAAGCGGACGGTAGAGTTGATAATCTCGAAGCTGAGCTTGTCGGACTTATGTTTGATGATGTCTCTTCTGTATTTCCCGAGCCTCAAAAGACACGTGAGATCTTAAAAGATATATTTGCCCAGGAGAAAGATCGCAGTGACAATATCGTAGAGATTGCACAACGACTGGGTGATGCAACGCGTAAAAACTCTACACAACAAGAGCGTTTTATGGGCTTTTTGATCCAGCTAGCATTTGCCGACGGGAAAGTTTCTCCAAGTGAGGAGGAGGTACTTAAAACGATCGCTGAAGCGATGCGCTTTAACCCGGGGATCTACCACAAGATCTTTGATCAGTTTGAAGCGATGCTGAACAATAAAGAGCCTGAACACATTGTTAAAAACGCTTATGAGGTTTTAGGGGTACATGAGACAGATGATATGGCTACGATCAAAAAGGCGTACAGAAAACTGGTAAAAAAATACCATCCCGACATTATAAAATCGCAGCAACATTCAGAAGAGTATATGCAGGAAGCGACGAAAAAAACACAGGAGATCAACGAAGCTTATGAGTTGATCAAAAAAGCAAGAGGGGAATAGTCCTACTCCTCTCTATAGTCCGCCTCCCAGAAAAAATCTATCCACATATTTGCTTCTTTGATCCAAAAAGCGGGCTTGTACTTTGAGCTCTTTTTATAAAAAAGCGTAGCTGAAGCGAATTCGATCGAGGGATAATTTTTTTGGAGATACTCCATCACAAATGCCAGTGTCTCCCCGCTATCTGATATATCATCTAAGACCAATACTTTTTTATGGTGTTCAAACTTACATTCGCCGAAAAGCTTGATAGTATCGCGTTTGGTGGTATCGTCATACAGTTCCGTACGGATACTCTGAACATCACGCAGGTCTAACCCCTCCGCTATACAGTGCGCAAGTGTCAATCCTCCTCTTGAGATCGCTACAATACCGTCGTACTTTTGTCTTTTTACCTGCTTGAGAAGCGCTTTTGTATCCCCTCTGAATTCTTCATATGTGTAATAGTGTTTCAAAATATTCCTACTAATTGAAATTTAGCTCTCTAAAATAATAATTGCTAAAGAATTATACTAGTATACTACAATATAACATAAATAAAAAAGGTTAAAAGATGATGAAACAGTTCACCAAGATAGCATTATCTCTCACTCTCGCAGCTTTTGTAACTGCATGTAGTTCTAAAGAGGAAGCAAAACCTCAAGATCAACTCTCGGAAGACTTCCGTTGTAAACAGGAAAACGTACTTGCTCCAAACTGGACTTGTATCCCTGATGTGCCTGGATATTACGCAGGTGTCGGTGTAGCTGAGAAATCTGCTGCAGGGATCGCACACATGAGAAGAGTAGCTACTATGAACGGTAGAAGCGACCTTGCCCAACAGATCCAAACACAGGTAAAAGATAAAGTAGAAGGTTTTACTCGTGCTACAGGAAACGGTTCTGCTGAGACTGTGGACAAGGTTACAACAGCTGTAACAAAACAGGTTGCAAAAGTTGATCTAAAATCTTCAAAAGCGGTAAATATGTGGCAAGCTCCATCGGGTGCTATCTATATGCTCGTAACCGTACCTCAAAGTGAAGTGAACAAAGAGGTTAAAGATGCTGTAAAAACAAGCTTTAAAAACGATGAAGCTCTTTGGCAGCAATTTCAAGCAAAACAGGCTTTAGAGCAGCTTGATAAAGAATTCCCTACAGAGTAGGACTTAAAAAAGTGTCCCCTGCTTCGGGACACCTTTTGTAAAAAAACCGTTAAAATATTTGATCCACGATCGGATACTCTGCATCCTTCTCTTTATAGTAGTTCCGCTTAAGTTATACGCTTTAAACTCAACTTCGTTTTGTTTTAAACCTTTAAGCTGTGCATAACAGATAGGTTCTGAAAACACAATCCGTGCAAACTCCTCCATCCTCTTTTCAATATTGAGCGTCAATAGATGTTGTCCCCTATCGCTTAAAACAAGTTCATGCCCTTCCTCGAAGCACAACTGCATCCATTTTAAAACATTGATATAATAATCGTACTGTCTCTCAACAATATCGAAATCCTCTCCAACACTCGCTTTTGTAGGGTGTTGCTCTTTGGCGATATTTAAAAAGATCGCATGGATCTTTTCAAAGTCGTTTGCCTGAGGGAAAGGGATACTCCGATCCACCAAAATAGTTTGACTCTCCTCTAAATCATTAAGAGCAAAAGAGCTGGTTCTCTCAAAGCGGAATGCTTTTTCTTGCTCGTTGAGTGCCAACATCTCCCGGCCGTCATCGTAAAAAGGGATGAAACGAAATATATCATCTTGATAATAAAATATAAAACTCTTTACCTCTTTTCTCTGCCCCTTTAGCTCCTCTTTCCAAACAAGCTCCGGATACAATAACTGTCTGATGTTAATATTGTTTCTATACCCTATTTTTGCCTCAATCAGATTTACGGTAGCACTCCCCTCATATCCGCCGTCAACCTCGATCTGCACACCATCAACTTCATAACTGATCCCGTTTAAACGGAATGTGAGTTCCCCTCTTAATCTGCCGCGAATAGTCAATTTGGTTGCTTCTCCAAAAACCTCATCAAGCATCCCCGAGATCATCGCAACGTCAAGGGCTGCCGACTCACTCTTTAGGTTGAGCGGATCGATCGTCAATATATCTTTTGGCTGCTCTATAATTTTAACTTCACATTGCGGTTCTTGCTCTATAGAGATAAAAGGATCGGTAGGGGCGATTCTGTACATTCCGTTTTTAATTGCCAGAATCGAAAGGGAGTTTTTCTGCATTATCTCAGGCAGGTTTTCTCTATGATCAACCTTTGTCATCAAGCGGGGTTCTTTAGCGACTATGCCTTTGATCTGCTCTGCGGAAATATCAAAATAACCGTTTTGCTCTATATGGCTTAAGATGCTCAGGTCATCAAACAGATATTCCCACGCTTCATTTTTAGAGAGTGTTTGCATATTTTTTACTTCTATTGATAGTTTGTCACTACCACTTCGGTGATTTTTCCCCTCTTGGCAGCATTGGAGTTTATATTTCTGGTCGCTTTTACTTCATGAATATTGAAGTCTTTGTAAAGCTCATATACATACTCCGCCGAAGAGTTTGAAAGCATAAATTTTGCACCGATGCTATCTATATATTCACACAGCTCTTTGAGTCTAAATTGCATATCCTCATCAAACCCCTGATCGGTATAACCCGTAAAACTTGAAGTGGCATTGAGCGGTACATAAGGGGGATCGAAATAGACAAAGTCCCCCTCTTTCACATGGGCTTTGATATTTTCAAAATCCCCGTTGCTGATCTCGGTATTTTGCAATAACTCGCTGCACGCTTTTATATTTTCACTATCGCAGTATTTTGGGTTTTTATAACGCCCGAAAGGAACGTTGCATTCCCCTCTTGAGTTTACTCTGTAAAGACCGTTAAAACCGGTTTTGTTCAGGTAGATAAAACGGCTTGCTCTTTGCACGTCCGAGAGTTTTGAAAACTTTTTTTTGTCCCGATCGAGTGCTCTTGTTTCATAATAATAATCGGACTCGTTTTTATGTGTTGCAAGATCCTCTATCAAAGCACCCGGCTCGTCTCTGATCGTTTTATAAAGGTTGGTAAGCTCACTGTTATAATCGTTTATAAAAGCATTGTGGGGTTTCAACTCAAAAAAAAGTGCCCCGCCGCCGATAAAAGGTTCAAAGTATCTATTGTACTCTTTGGGCATAAGTCGTTTGAGATCGTTTATCAGTTGACGTTTGCCCCCGACCCATTTGATAATTGGCTTACACATTCTTCACCTTTATTTTGTTTACGACATACTACCATCTAAATCTTCATTTTTTAGAAAAATATGTCAAAATGCAATACGACATTATATGTAATCAAAGCTCAAATTTAGATATAATTCCAAAAAACCTACTTCTATGAAGGCTCATCAAATGAAAAAAATCGCGATTATCGGTCGTCCAAATGTTGGCAAAAGCTCCCTTTTTAACCGTTTGGTAAAAAAGCGTGATGCGATCACCTCCGATCTGGCAGGAACAACAAGAGACATCAAAAGAAAAGTCGCAATTATCAACGATAAGCAAGCCGAACTTCTCGATACCGGAGGACTCGACAAAGGGTGTGAACTTTTTGACAAGATCAAAGAGATGAGTTTAAAAGCTGCCTATGCTGCTGATATCATCCTCTATATGGTTGACGGAAAATCTCTTCCTGAAGAGGAAGATAAAAAACTTTTTTACGAACTTCAGGCGATGGGGAAAGATATGGCCCTTATCGTTAACAAGATCGATAACGATAAAATGAAAGAGAAACTATGGGAGTTTTATGAGTTTGGAACCGATTCGATCTTTGGTATCTCGGTTGCGCACAATAGAAACACCGTCGAACTTTTAGAATGGATCTACGACAAACTTCCCGATGAGGATATCATCAAAGAGGATGAAGAGGAGATCGAAGAACCCGAAGAGGAAGAGCTCAATGATGAGGAGTTCTTTACTCAGCACGATGAAGATGATGAAGACGGATACTACTACTGGGATGAAGATGAGGAGGGGATCGAAGATGATGATTCGATCTTTGCCAACAACGACAATATCAAAGAGTACGATCCTGAAGATGACAACCATATCAAAGTAGCAATCATCGGTCGTACAAATGTCGGGAAAAGCTCACTTTTAAATGCCCTGTTACATGAAGAGCGCTCGGTTGTGAGTTCTGTATCGGGAACAACTATCGATCCGATCGATGAGACTATCGTTTATAAAGACAAACAGATCACATTTGTAGACACTGCTGGTCTTCGCAAACGTGGGAAGATTGTAGGGATCGAAAAATATGCCCTGCTTCGTACAAAAGAGATGTTGGAAAATGCCAATATGGCACTTATTGTTCTCGATGCGAGCGAACCGTTTCGCGACCTCGATGAGAAGATCGCAGGACTTGTTGACTCTAACCGCTTGTCTGCGATCATAGTTCTCAATAAATGGGATATCTCAGATAAACAGGAGCACGACAAGATCATCCAGGAAGTGCGTGACAGGTTTAAGTTCTTGGCGTATGCTCCGATCATCACACTCTCTGCAAAATCGGGTCAACGTGTGGATAAACTCCACGATATGATATTAAGGATCAACGAAAACTATACACAGCGTATCCCGACTTCACAACTCAACGAAGTACTCCAGCGAGCGCTAAGACGCCATACACTCCCTAGTGTCAGCGGACAAGTGATCCGTATCTACTACGCTACGCAATATGAAACACGCCCGCCGAAAATAGCGCTTGTGATGAATAAACCAAAAGGGTTACACTTTACCTACAGAAGATATTTGGCAAATAAATTTCGTGAAGCGTTTAATTTTGAGGGGACTCCGCTTCTATTTAAAGCGAAGAAAAAAGGGGATAGGTAATTGAAAAATATTCCATTCGCTCAAGACAAAGTCAAAATGGTTTTATCACTACCAGTGCTACGATCACCAACATCAAAATTGTCGGGATCTCGTTATAGATTCTAAAAAATTTGCCGCTTTTTGTACATTTGTCAGCTTCAAAGTCTCTGCGGAATTTCTCTAAAGAAAGAAAGTAGATCACCAAAAACACCACTAAAAGTATCTTGGCATGAAGCCACGCATTCCCGCTAAAACCTATAGCATAAGCTAAATAACCGCCGCTAAGGAGTGTAGCCCACATAGCAGGTACGCCGATATACTTAAAGAGCTTGTACTCCTGTACCTTTACAACCTCTACAAAACCTTTGTTTTCAATATTTTCCGCATGGTACACAAACAAACGGGGCATATAAAACAATGCAGAGAACCAAGATACCAAAGAGATGATATGGAACCATACAATCCAATCGTACATACTTTCTCCTTTAAAAGTTTTTCTCTAGATATAGAGAATTATAGTTTGATCCGCCGTGAACACCTCTAAAAATTCCAAAAACGCCCGAACGATGTTTAAGTAAATATCCAAAATACAACTTCTCTAAAGGTTTATATCTTATCAGCTTACCAACATCCACATCAAGGCTGATATCTAAATAGTTTAAGAACTTTCCGTACTCGTCACCCTCTGCTCTTGCTTCTATCACTTCAGACTCAAGGTTGTTATTCACATACGATACACCCTCTCCAAAACCAAAGCGAACTCTATTATCTAAAAAATCTATATTGTAAAAAAGTTTTAGATATACAAGAGCTTCATATTTATCTATAAACTGGTCTTCATCAAAATAAGAGAAACCGCCTTTTATATAAAGGTCAAGAGGGAGATCATAAATATTCGAGTCAAGAAGATAACCACCGTCTATCGCAATAGTGGTCAAGTCACGCGGGTGCGAATTGTAATTACTGTAAATAAGTATATCACCTAAATCTTTTTCACTCGCATAACCCCACGCAACTCTCATTGAGTACTTATCCACATCCTCTGCAAAAGAGGCTGTAAATAAACTAGAGAGTATTAATAGATGCGCAAAGAGCTTATGCATCAACCACTTCTAAGTCTTTTAAAGACTCAGCACCATGAGAAACAACTCTATCGTGTAAACGGCGAAGCGCTTTGCTCGCACGCTCTACTGCAAGATCGATCGCTGCATCTAAATCATCATCGTGTTGCGTGATAATCACAGGGTTTGCGTGAGCAATTTTGATATTGAACTCAACCATTACCCCTTTTTTCTCAGCTGCTACTACACAGTCGATGCTAGTCATCTCTAAAGAGTATTTTTTAAACGCCTCTACAGCACCTTGGATGTGCTCTTTTGTAGCATCGGTTAGCGTAATATCTTTTGCACGAATTTGTAAACTCATCATATATCCTTTGATTGTTAAGGGTATCTCCCCTTTTATTTGACAAAATAATAGCAAAATAAAGCTAAGATTAGTATAATACGGAAAAAAATCAGGAAGTAGTAATTATGAGAGTATTTACAGGAATTCAGCCATCGGGAGATCTCCATTTAGGTAACTATTTTGGGTCGATCAAACAGATGGTTGAGGCACAAGAACAAAATGATACATTTGCATTTATCGCAAACTATCACGCCATGACAAGCTTAAGTGACGGGGAACGTCTCCGTGAGCTGACTATGCAGGCGGCAACAGACTTTTTAGCACTGGGAATTGATCCTGAACGTTCAACGTTCTGGGTCCAATCTGATGTAAAAGAGGTTCTTGAGCTTTACTGGGTGCTTTCATCATTTACCCCTATGGGACTTTTAGAGCGTGCCCACAGCTATAAAGATAAAACCGCCAAAGGGATTGCAGCGAACCATTCGCTTTTTTCCTATCCGGTACTTATGGCGGCTGATATCTTGCTCTTTTCACCCGATCGTATCCCTGTCGGAAAAGATCAGATCCAACACGTTGAGATAGCTCGCGACATTGCAATCAAATTCAATAACGAATATGGTGATGTTTTTAAACTCCCAGAATACCAGGTAGCCGATAATGTAGCAACGGTTCCGGGGATCGACGGACAGAAGATGTCAAAAAGTTACGGTAATACGGTAAATATCTTCGGTGAGGAGAAAAAACAGCTCAAAACGATCAAAAAAATCGTTACTGAAAATGTCCCTTTAGAGGCACCAAAAGAGTATGAGGAGTGTAATGTTTACAATATGGCACAACTCTTTTTAAATGAACAGGAGTGTCAAGCACTTCAAAACCGTTATAAACAAGGCGGAGAGGGTCATGGACACTTTAAGCTTTATCTTCACGATGTGATCTGGGAGTATTTCAGACCATATAGAGAAAGACGTGAATATTTTGAAAATCATCAAGATGAAGTAAAAGATATTTTAAATAGTGGAGCTTCAAAAGCGAGGGAAGTCGCTTCTGAAGTTATTGAAAAAGTAAGAGAGGTTACAGGGATCGCTTACTAAAAGCCAAGATCATCTGATCTTAGCTTTCCCTTTGAGGGTGTTGCCCTTACGATCAACTGCGATCATCTCCAACTTATCACCTTTAGCACCGATACCTTTAACTTCAAATTTAAAGATAGGGTTTTTAGATAAGAATTGAGAAGTTGACATATCCCAAACAGTCTCTCCGTTAAGAGTAGCAGAGATGTGAGTGATAAAGTTAGCATTTTCTCTATCCCCTGTTTTTTTCTCAGCCATGTTGTAAGTTGACATTTCGTGTTTCGCTAATGCTTTTACAGAAACTACACCGCCTTTTAATTTTGCTTTTGCTCTAATTTTACCCATAATTTATCCTTTTTTAACCTTCACATCCGCCAAGTGCAACGTCTAGAGTTTGTTTAGCAGCATAAAGTTTACCGTCAGTACCTCGTGCAACAACAGTAATAGTACCAGACTTAGCCATCTTGATCTTAATAGAGCAGTTCATTGTGTCATATTTAGTTACATCAATAACACATACAGCAGACTCTGGATTCGCATCTTGGAATACCGATACAGTTTTTGCAGGAACTGAAACAGAGAAATCTACCGGAATAGCTCCACCATTACTTGCTACAGCTTTTTTAGGGCTGTCAGAAGGAACCTTAGCAGCAGTAAGTTTTACATTGCTCATAGTAAGGTTAGCGTTTCCATACATAGCTTTGATAGCTGCATCCGGAGTGTGTGCACTCCATACAGCAGGTTTAGCTTTTCTGAAATCCTCAGCTTTTACGCTTGCAGGTACAACAGCTAAAGCTAGTGCACCTAAAGTCATGTTTAAAAATTGTCTTCTTTGCATAACATCTCCCTTATTTTAAACCTTCTATATGTTTAGCAAGTGCTTTCATATCAGCTTCACTTAAGTTAGCCACCTGACCTTTCATCACACCTTTCATAGCACCACCGTAAGTACCCTCTTTATACCCTTTTAAAGCAGCTAATGTTTTTTCTGCTTTCCAACCTTGAATCACTTTTGATTTACCAAGTGCCGGTTTTTCACCGTTTACACCATGACATGCACTACATTTAGCAAAGTTAGCATCTGCACTTAAAGCAGTTGCACCTAATAAACTTAAACCTATGATTGTTTTTACTATAGTTTTCATCTTAAACTCCT
>JBEWQA010000028.1:0-19588 GCA_047689515.1 Candidatus Sulfurimonas kebritensis | reverse complement strand
CCTGCTTATCTTGTGGTAAATCACATTTTTTTGAAATGATACAAAGGGGACAAAAATTCGTTAGTCCTGCAAGGAGAGGAATCACGCCCAGATAAAACCATGCATTATCTAAGATAACACCTGTAATAATCAGTGCAAGTCCGACAACTATGCGAAACACTCTGCAAAATTTTCTAACTTTGTTTAAGTCCATTTTATACCTTTAGCTCAAGGGAACATCTGAAAACTCTAGCTTAACTCAGCATAATATAGGAGTTTACAATCAAGGCAAGATTTTGAAATCCTAGCCATAGCTAAGATGAAAAGTCTTAACGCTGAGTGTAAGCTCCTATATTATGCCCAAAGGGAGGAATAAAAAAAGCAATCTTGCAAAAAAATTTTCATCACCGTAGCGATGGCTACGCTTCAAAAAATGTTTTTCACAATCTCATCTTTTTTTCTTTCCTCTGAGTTTTGCCAGAGTTTTTAGAAGTTCCCTTAAAATTTTTGTAATTATATCAATATTAAGTAAAATTAATCCAAAAGTCGATAAAATCGCGGGCAGGTTAAAGAACTTATAAAGTAAGAATAAAAAGGGGGCAAATCCTCCCTTGGCTCACGAGCCCCTTATTTATCCTTACTTTATAAGTTTATATGGAAAAGGAAAAAATGAATATGAAAGAATTTATCTACAACGAAATGATGGTTCATGTACCACTATGCACACATAAAGATCCAAAGAGAGTGCTTATCATAAGTGATAATGCAAGCGGTATGGCGGATGAGATCGAAAAGCATGAGGGAATTGCTTGTGATGTGATCTCTGCAAATGTGAATCTTTTAAGAGATGCAGCCGATAACACTTACGATGTAGTTATCTCTGAGCTTGAGAGCGATGCGGCAGTTTTAGCACACTATAACCGTGTTTTAAATGAAGAGGGTTTACTTGTAACGAAACACCCATCACTTGATGATGTAGATGCAAACAAACAGATGATGGAGATTTTAGGCAAATATGCAAAGATCATTATGCCTTATAATTTAGGAAACGGTGAGACTGCACTCCTCGCTTCAAAAGAGTACCATCCAACTGCAGATATTATCTTGCATCGTACAGATATGTTAGATAATTTAAACTATTACAATTCTGATGTACATCCTGCAGCTTTTGCTATGGGGAACTACATCCGTAAAGCCTATTTAGGGATCATCAAAAACTAATGGCGTTTGAGTATGCCATCGCTTTGACAGGGGGAATTGCTACCGGGAAAAGTACAGTGGCATCGTTGCTCGCTCTTAACGGTATGCGAGTGATCGATGCTGATGCTATCTCCCATAAGATCTTGGATGCATCGTATGAATGGGTAAGAGAGACTTTCGGTGACGAGTATATAAAACCCAACAACAAAGTAGATCGTGCAAAGCTCGGCGAGTATATATTTAAGACCCCGGAAGCAAAAAAAGTTTTAGAAGGTTTTTTACATCCGAAGATCAAAGCTGAGATCGAGCGCGAAAGTGAAAAACAGGACAGCTTTAAGTTCCCCTATCTGATCGATATCCCCCTCTTTTTTGAAAACAGCAACTACGACATAAAAGACAGTGTAGTAGTATATACTCCAGGCGATATTCAACTAGAGCGCTTTATGAAGCGTAATGGCTACAGCGAAGAGGAATCCCGCAGAAGAATCGCTTCACAGCTTCCAATCGATGAGAAAAAGAAACGGGCTACCTGGGTGATCGACAACTCAAAAGATTTAAAACATCTACAAAGTGAAGTTGAATCATTTGTAGAGAAGATCAAGGAGATATATTTATGAAAATGGCAAAATACAGTGCAAACGGCAATGACTTTGTGATCTTTCACACTGATAAAAAAATGAAAAGAAATGCCCTTGCAGAAACTTTATGTCACCGTCAAGAAGGGATCGGAGCAGACGGACTGATCGTGGTAACCCCTCACGAAGAGTATGATTTTGAATGGGAGTTTTACAACTCTGACGGCAGTGATGCAAATATGTGCGGCAACGGCAGTCGAGCTTGTGCACACTATGCATACAATCATCAGCTGGCACCTGCAAAAATGAGATTTTTAACCGGAGCAGGGATCATCGGAGCCGAAGTGAGTGAAAATACTCCAAAAGAGGGGATGGTGCAAAGTGAACTGACACCTCCTGAGATACTTGATCAAAATATTGAACATAACAAAAAGACCTGGTGGCTTATCGATACAGGTGTGCACCATCTTGTATGTTTGCAGGAAAATGTTGAAGAGTTTGACATAGAAGAAGCCCGAGAATTGCGATATATCTATAATGCAAATGTCAATATCTGTGCTATTAGAGAAGACGGTAACATGGATGTGAGAACGTATGAGCGCGGTGTTGAAGATGAAACTTTAGCATGCGGGACAGGGATGTCTGCGTGTTTTTACAGAGCATTTACGGAAAAGAAAGTACAAAACAATATCGAAGTTTATCCGACGAGTCAGGATACTTTATATCTTGGTTACAATGGGGAAACGATTACATTTAAGGGAAGAGTGAAAAAAACTTTCGAAACTGATTGGGAGGTGTAGATCCCCGGGTCAAGCCCGAGGATGACGAAGTGCCAAGCCCGAGGATGACGAAGTGCCAAGCCCGAGGATGACGAAACATCATTCCCGAGGATGACTACTTCCGTCATTCCCAACTTGATTGGGAATCTCGTATAGTAACAATTAAAGCCCCGCAGCCTCAACGATTTTAGCTTGCGTGTCAGCGATCAGTGGATCGATGATCTCATCAAAAAGACCACCACTCATAATCTCGTTTAATCTATAAAGCGTTAAATTGATTCTATGATCACTAATACGGTTCTGAGGATAGTTGTAGGTACGAATACGTCCGCTTCTATCTCCAGTACCTACTTGTGCAGCACGCTCAGCTGCATTTTGCGATTGCTGCTCTTGCATCTCTAGCTCATAAAGACGAGACTTCAGAACTTTCATCGCTTTTTCTCTATTTTTATGTTGTGACTTTTGATCTTGGTTGGTTACCACTATACCTGTAGGTAAGTGAGTTATACGAACGGCAGAATCGGTTGTGTTTACCGATTGACCGCCACAACCGCTTGATCGCATCACATCAATTTTGAGATCGTTATCGTTGATCTCGATCTCAACATCATCAACTTCAGGCATGACAGCTATTGTAATAGCCGACGTATGTACACGCCCTTGTGATTCTGTTGCCGGGACACGTTGTACACGGTGCGTCCCTGCTTCATATTTCAATCTGCTATAAACCTGCTCACCTTTAAAGAGTGCTACCACCTCTTTGTAGCCGCCTGCTTCTGAAGGGGAAGTGTCCATAAGTTCGATCTTCCATCCTCTGAGATCAGCGTAACGTGTATATGCTTCAAACATATCACCCACAAAGATAGCAGCCTCATCTCCACCGGCTCCCGCACGAAGCTCCATAATGATATTTCTATCATCATTTGGATCTTTTGGCAGCATAAGCATTTTGATCTCTTCTTCAAGTTCAGGTACTTGCGGCTCTAACTCTTTGAGTTCCTCTTTGGCCATATCTGCCATTTCCGGATCTGAAAGCATCTCTTTTGAATCAGCGATCTCTTGAACAAGTGCTTTGTACTCTTTTGCTTTTTCAACGATTGGTAAAAGTGAAGATTGTTCTTTGGAGAGTTCTGTCATCTTTTGGATGTCAGAAGTTATATCAGGCGAACTTAGCAGTTCGCTAAGTTCGTTATAGCGATTGATAAACGGGGTAAGTTTATCTGCTAACATACTGGTGTTAGCCTTATATTGCGTTTACAGCTTTGTGTAGACGGCTTACTTTTCTAGCAGCAGTTTCTTTTTTAAGAACACCTTTGCTTACAAATTTGTGAATTTGTTGATTAGCTACTTTTAATGCAGCAGCAGCTTCCTCTTTGTTCCCTGCATCAACGGCAGTACGAACATCTTTAACAATATTTTTAAGACGAGTTCTATAAAAACGATTACGCTCTGCACGAACGATAGTTTGGCGAATTCGCTTAACTGATGACTTATGATTTGCCATATTATTTTATCCTTCTTGGAGATTAAAGTGTGAAATTTTACCTTAAAAATAATTAAAATTAAGTTAAGTGGTGGTAGAATATGTCAATTTTGCAAATTTATTAAGTGAGTGATGATGAAATTATTTGGAACAGACGGTGTAAGAGGGGAAGCCGGCAGTTTTTTAAGAGCTGAAGTGGCGATGCGAGTTGCGATGGCAGCAGGTATATACCTAAAAGAGAAATCAGTTACAAATAAGATCTTGGTTGGAAAAGATACCAGAAGAAGCGGTTATATGATCGAAAATGCAATCGTTTGCGGACTTACTGCAGTCGGATACGATGTGATTCAGGTGGGACCTATGCCGACACCGGCGATTGCGTATATTACTGAAAATATGCGTTGTGATGCGGGAATCATGATCTCGGCATCCCATAACTCTTTTGAAGATAACGGGATCAAGTTTTTTGACGCACGCGGAGATAAATTCTCTTCTAATGTGGAAAAAGAGATTGAAAATATCTACTTTGATGATGAAAAGATTGCAGATGCACAGGTAACGGGTAAAGCGATCGGCAAAGCAAAAAGGATCGATGATGTGATCGGGCGTTATATTGTGCAGCTTAAAAATTCGTTCCCTGTCGAACTTACGCTTCAGGGGATGCGAATAGTACTTGATACTGCCAACGGAGCTGCTTATAAAGTCGGGCCTACTGTATTAGAGGAGTTAGGTGCCGAGGTGATTGTCCTGCATAATGAACCAAGCGGTTATAATATAAATGAAGACTGCGGAGCTTTGCATACAAAAGATCTTAAAGAGAATGTTGTCAAATACAGAGCAGATCTTGGAATCGCTTTAGACGGTGATGCAGATAGACTTGTTGTGGTCGATGAAGAGGGTGAAGAGGTTGACGGCGATCAGCTTCTTGGTGCCTTAGGTTTGTACCTGCATGAACATGGCTGTTTAAAAGGGGGCGGTATCGTAGCGACTGTGATGAGTAACGGTGCGCTGGACGGCTTTTTGCAGGAACATGCTCTTAAGCTTTTACGCTCAAACGTGGGCGATAAACATGTTTTAGAGATTATGAAAAAAGAGGGGATCAATTTCGGCGGCGAGCAGAGCGGTCACGTGATCATGAATGATTTTGCCAAAACGGGAGACGGACTTGTCTCTGCCCTGCAGGTACTAGCACTGCTGATCTCAAAAAATAAAAAAGCTTCTGAAGTACTTCGTCCTTTTGTACTCCATCCGCAAAAACTTGTTAATCTAAATGTCAAGGTGAAAAAACCGCTTGAAGAGATAACAGGTTTAGAAGAGTTTCTTAAGGGCTTGGAAAATGAACATATCCGTCATCTGATAAGATACAGCGGTACGGAAAATAAACTTCGTCTATTGCTTGAAGCGAGTGATGCAAAACTGATGGAGAAAAGAATGGACCAACTTGTAGAATTTTTTCAAGCGGCTTTAAATGGATAAAAATTTAAGTCTTAGATTGTGGGCGATACTTCTTTTTAGCATCGCCGGTGTATTTATAGTTGATCAAAACATAAAAACGCTTTTTGTTGAAGGGTTCCGTTATTATACTGAGTGTATCGATCTGATCTTGGTGTATAATAAAGGTGTAGCTTTTTCGATGTTTGACTGGATCGGAGAATACCTCAAATATCTGCAGCTATTTCT
The DNA here is from genome assembly GCA_047689515.1 of Candidatus Sulfurimonas kebritensis. GTDB lineage: Bacteria > Campylobacterota > Campylobacteria > Campylobacterales > Sulfurimonadaceae > Sulfurimonas > Sulfurimonas kebritensis. Next base: position 13,892 of record JBEWQA010000028.1, on the reverse strand, counting down.
TGTCGCAGGTGTATTTGGTTATATCATCTACTTGAAGAAACTTTGTTATGCATTTCCTGCCGGACTTATTATAGGGGGTGCCGTCTCAAATATTTACGATCGCTTTATCCACGGCGGTGTAGTTGATATGGTCTATTGGCACTGCGGCTTTGATTTTGCGGTATTTAACTTCGCCGACGTTGTGATAGACATAGGGGTGGTATGGCTCTTAGTACTGAACCTAAAACCCTCTTTATGTAAAAATTAATCGAAAAACAAGTACATTTTTGGTATTATTGCCCAAAACAATAGTGCAAAGGAAATTGATGGATATCAAATCAAACAAAATTAACGGTGCTAATGCTGAAATCACTGCAGTTATCTCTATGGATGAGGTAAATGCAAATGTTGAAAAAATAGCAAAAGAACTAGCTAAAACTGCTAATATTCAAGGTTTTAGAAAAGGGAAAGTGCCCGTAGCAGTTGTAAAAAAACAATATGGACAAAAACTTGTAGAAGATGCAGAATCTGAATCTTTACGCCAGGTTTTAAATCAAGGTTTAGATGAGCTTGGTATTAAAAACGAAGAGTTAATCGGAGAGCCTACTATCTCTCAATTTGATAAATCTGATGAGAAGATCGATGTAGGGATCAAAGTGGCAACTCGTCCAAATGTTGAACTTGGTGATGTTGATGCTTTAGTACCTGATTTTGAAAAGCCTGAAATCAAAGATAAAGATGTTGAAGCAAGAATCAAAGAGATCGCTGAAGGACAAGCTCCGTTAGTAAACATTAAACGTAACCGTAAAATGAGAGAGGGTGATACTGCAATCATCGATTTTGAAGGTTTCATCGACGGAGAGCCTTTTGAGGGCGGTGCTGCAAAAGATCATGCACTCGAACTTGGAAGCGGACATTTTATCCCGGGATTTGAAGAGCAGCTTATCGGTGTAAAACGTGACGAAGAGGTTGAGATCACTGTAACTTTCCCTGAGAATTACGGTTCTGAAAAACTTGCCGGTAAAGAAGCGATGTTTAAAGTAAAAGTAAATCAGGTTCAGGTAAAAGATGAAGTGACTATCGATGATGAGCTTGCGAAAAAATTCTTACCGGGTGATGAAGAAGCTACTGTAGAAAAACTTCAAGCAGAAGTGAAAAAAGCTATGGAGCAAGAGGCTCGTACAAAACTTTACAACGAAGAGCTAAAACCGCAACTTTTAGAGAAGCTTGTTGAAGCTACTGAGTTTGATCTTCCTGATTTTGTTGTAGAGCAAGAGATCGATATGGCTGTAAACAAAAAAGCGGGAGAGATGAGTGAAGATGAGATCAAAGATCTTCGTGAAAATCCTGAAAAAGTAGAAGCACTTCGTGAAACTTTCCGTGATGAAGCTGTAAAAAGTGTAAAAGCTACATTTATTATCGATGCTTTAGCGCAAGATATGGGTGTATCTATCAACGAACAAGAGTTGATGCAGACTATCTACTTTGAAGCTATGCAAGTTGGACAAGACCCACAAAAAATGTATGAGCACTATAAAGATGCGGGATATTTACCTGCAATTCAAATGTCGATGGTAGAAGATAGAGTTTTAACAAACTTACTAAATAAAAAAATAGAAGAGTAATATGAGCTATATACCATACGTAGTCGAAAAGACAGGACGCGGAGAGAGATCTTACGATATCTATTCACGTCTTCTAAAAGATAGAATTATTATGCTCAGCGGTGAAGTAAACGATGCAGTCTCTTCAACGATCGTAGCGCAACTTCTTTTTTTAGAGGCGGAAGATCCTGAAAAAGATATCTACTTTTATATCAATTCTCCAGGTGGAGTAGTAACTGCGGGGATGGCTATATTTGACACTATGAACTATATCCGCCCGAACGTAGTTACTATCTGTATCGGACAAGCTGCATCTATGGGGGCATTTTTGCTCTCAAGCGGTGAAAAGGGGAAACGTTATGCACTTCCTCATGCTAGAATTATGATCCACCAACCATTAGGCGGTGCTCAAGGTCAAGCGACCGATATAGAGATACAGGCAAAAGAGATTTTACGTATGAAACAAGAACTTAACGAGATTTTGTCCAAAAATACAGGGCAAAAACTTGAAGTTGTTGAAAAAGATACCGATCGTGATAACTTTATGAGTGCCGAAGAGGCAAAAGAGTATGGTATGATCGATGAGGTATTAGCTAAAAGCGAAATAGAATAAGGAAGAAGCATGTCAGGCATACTAAGAAAACGGGCAAGAAGAGATATTGACGACAATAAAGAACAAAGCTCTGAAGAAGAGATGCCTGCAGTTGATTCTTTAGATATTGATAATCCATCAAGTGATGTTGAGATCTACTCAAAAGAGGTCTTGGCATCATTGATCGCAGATAATCTGCCACCTACGCCAAATAACTTTTCACTCTATTTTGACAGACTCCTTGAGGATAAAAGTGAAAATCTCAGACGTCAGATACGTTCCATGTTAGAACTTGAAGAGAGCAATGACGATGAAAACACAATTGCTTTAGAGCAAAATCTTAAACAGGGTTTTGTTTCGATTAAAAGTGTATTGAACGTGACTGCCAATTTGTATAAAAACATGGCACTAATGAATAAGATACTTGAGAAGAGAAAAAATGAACTTAAAGATAGCCCGAATGCAGAAGAAGCTTTAGGGATTGTTGGTGTGTTAGAAGGGGATGTGAGCAAGCTCAACAACATCCTCAAAACTCAAAGTTCTAAGATGAAAGATATCTACGATGCAACGGCATCGATCGTTAAAACGGTTGAGAATGAAACTATATTTGATAACAAATTTGGAGTTTATAACAAACGTTATCTACTAACAAAGATCGAACAAGAGATCAGTTTAGTTTCTGAGTTTAACCATAAAAGCTCTTTAATGATGATCGAACTCGACAAGGGTCTAAAGAAAAGCGTGAAAAATGAAAAAGCTGTTGTACTAATGACTAGAACGATAGCTAGGCTACTGCTTAAAACTTCCAGAAGAAGCGATATTGTATCACATTACGGTGGCGGAGTGTTTTCTATGCTGCTTAAACATACTGATCTGGAAAATGCAAAAAGAGCAGCTATGCGCTTAAGTGAACTGGTTTCTAACTCCAACTTCTTTTTAGCAGATCGAGAGATCCAGTTAAAGATCTCTATCGGTATAACTAACATTGATAACAAGTTTTCGGTAGAGGAGATTATAGTATCGGCTTTAGACGGTATAGCTAAAGCATACGAAGACAAAAAAACTGACTATGCAGTGTCACTAAGATAGGGAAAAATGAATTTAACAATTGTTGAGTATCCAGATAAAAGATTGCGTGAAAAATCAAAAGAGGTTGAGGTTTTTGATGAAAATTTGCATCAGCTTTTAGATGCGATGAACCCTCTGATGATCGACACAAACGGGATAGGTTTGGCGGCTATACAGGTAGCACATCCTGTGCGCGCACTTATTCTAAATATCCCTGATGAAGATGGAAATCAGCCTGATGAGAACCTGCTTGAGATTATCAACCCGGTGATTATTGAAACTGAGGGTGAAACGAGTTACCAAGAGGGGTGTTTGAGTGTACCACAGTTTTACGAAGACGTAACACGCCATGAGACGGTAAAGATAAACTATCAAGATAGACACGGGAATACAAAAACGCTTGAAGCTGACGGGCTGTTGGCAATAGCTATACAGCATGAGATGGACCATCTTGAGGGGATTTTGTTTATTGATAAACTCTCTTACTCCAGACGTAAAAAATTTGAAAAAGAGTATAAAAAGATCCAAAAAGAGCGCAAAAGAAAGTAAAACTTAGTTTACAATCATATTGTGCCATTGCACAAGTGTAAGTCTGTACCCCTCTTGAACTTCTTTTACTTCATGTGAAAAGTAGGGGTTGCTTGGAAAGATAATCATATCTCCCGCTTCTGCTTTAAATATCACCTCATTTCCATTTTTATCTTTCAAAAAATTAAATACCAGTTCCCCACCCTTAAATGAATATTTGTTATCCGGAGTTTCACTATAAGATGTTGCAAAAACTACAGTTGTCATTTTACGTTCAGGTGCCACGGGAGTAAAGGCAATGATTTTTTTATCTTGATCGACGACAGCATTGGAGTCATCGGCATGTTGTATATAAAAACCGCCTTTTGTATACTCTAGTGCCTGAACAGTCGTTGAAAGTGTAACAGCTATATTGAAGTACTCTTCGATCTCTGCCTGGTACTCTTGAAATCTGCTTTGGTAAAGCTCATCAAGATAACTGCTTAGAGTATAAATATTTGTATCACGATATTGTTTTATAATTTTTGGTTCCACTACACCCTGGATAACTTCAGCCTTCACTTTTGCAGTCTCAGCATCATCGTCTCTATAAATATCATCTACAAAAAGGGGGAGTTCATGTGTTTTAAGAAAGTTCTTTATTACTAAAAACGGAAATGGCTTGTAAGGACTCGGCAGAAAAGCTGTTTTGATATCCAGCTCAAAGATATTTTTATCTAAAAAGATATGTTCACTAATTTGAATCAAGATAACCTGCTTGTGATAAAGTTGGAAATTTTACCCCTTTTTTGAGAATTACACAATAGCAAAATATTTCAATTTGCAATAATATAGACTAATAGCATAGATTAATTGCTAATATATTCAAAATTTTTAAAGGTTTTTAGGATGAAACGGATATCTTGTGCAACACTCGAAGGGATAGAAGCAAAAGTTGTAGATGTGGAGTCAACGCTTACAAAAGGGCTCCCGTCATTCTCTATAGTAGGTATGGCTTCCACTGCTATAACCGAATCAAAAGAGCGTGTGAAGTCTGCACTGCTTAGTAATGAATATAAATTTCCCCCTAAAAGGATAACGTTTTTGCTGGCTCCCTCTGAGATGGCAAAATCTGGAAGTCATTTTGACCTCTCTATGGCACTATTGATCCTTTTAAACGATCTGGAAGAGGACCTGAGTGAGTGGTTTGTGTTTGGTGAACTGGGGTTGGACGGAAATGTGAAAGAGAATATACAGCTTTATCCTTTGATCCTCTCTCTGGCGAACCAAAACCTTATACAAAAAGCGATTGTTCCAAAAGAGGCACTAGAAAAACTCCAAAAGATTCCAAATGTTATTTTTTACGGAGTTTCTACACTCAATGAAGCTGTGGAGCTTTTAAAGAATCAAGAGGGCATAGAAAGACAGAGCGTTAGCAGAGAGTTGGCATATCCCAGTTTTGAGATTAACGGAGAAAAGCTCTACTATACAAAAGAGTATAAAGAGGATTTTATTGATGTAAAGGGGCAGGAGTTAGCAAAACGCGCCGCAATAATTGCAGCGGCAGGATTTCATAATATTATCTTAGAGGGGAGTCCAGGATGCGGCAAGAGTATGATAGCTTCACGATTGAGATATATCCTGCCGGCACTCAAAAACTCTGAGATATTGGATATCGCAAAACTTGATGTACTAGAGGGTGATGAACCGCAGTTTAAACCCCATAGAGGTTTTAAAAGTCCTCACCACTCATCTACTTCTGCCAGTATCTTTGGAGGGGGAAGTCACAAGGCAAAAATAGGGGAGGTGGGTTTAGCTCACAACGGTATTTTATTTTTCGATGAATTGCCCCACTTTTCAAAAAATGTTTTAGAATCGTTAAGAGAACCGATGCAAGACGGAAAAATCAGGATCTCAAGAGTGAATGCAAAAGTGAACTATCCTGCAGAGTTTTTATTTGTAGGGGCGATGAACCCTTGTCCATGCGGGAATCTACTTGATGAGAAAAAAGAGTGTAGATGTAACGAACTTGAAATTCAACGCTACAAGAACCGTTTGAGTGATCCTTTTTTGGATCGAATAGATCTTAATGTAGTGATGCAAAGCGTCTCATCAGACGATCAACCCTCATACAGCTCTAAAGAGATGCATAAAATGGTCCTAGAAGCACAGATCTATGCTCGACAAAGGGGACAAAAGAGCTTTAACGGGAAGATGAGTGATGAGGAGATAGAGCAGTTTTGCATTATGGAGGAGGATGCAAAAGGGGTACTTGACATGGCCGTCAACAGATTCGCACTCAGTTTTAGAAGTATCAAAAAAACACAACGGGTAGCACGCACTATAGCAGACCTTGGAGAATCGGATACAATCAAGAAAGAGCATATGTTGGAGGCTTTGAGTTACAGAAGAAGATAGAGTATAATTTTGTATGAAAAAATATATACTATTTGATAATGATGGTGTTTTGATAGAGACTGAGATGTGGTACTTTGAAGCCAGCAAGAGAGCTTTAAAGGAGTTCTTTGATCTTGAGCTCACTTTTGAGCGCTATATGGAGATCATGGCAAAAGGGCAGCGTGCCTGGGTTATAGCCGAGGAGGCAGGGATATCTGAAGAGGAGATTGTCGTTGCCAGAGAAAAAAGAGATCAGTACTACCAGGAGCATATAAAAACAAAAGATATAGCGATAAAAGGTGTTATGGATACCCTAAAAGAGCTTAGCAAAAACTATAAAATGGGGATAGTTACCACTTCTAGACGAGTTGATTTTGAATTGGCTCATAGTGGTCGGGGTATAACTGACTTTATGGAGTTTGTTTTATGTGTCGAGGATTATCCTCGCTCAAAACCGCATCCCGATCCCTATCTAAAAGGGGTAGAGCTATTTGGCGCAACTAAAGAGGAATGTATCATCGTTGAAGACTCAAAACGCGGGCTCTCTTCAGCCGTAAATGCCGGTATTGAGTGTGTAGTGGTGCATAACGAGTTTACAAAAACACACGACCTTTCAGAAGCCAGCCATAGAGTGAAAAAATTCACTCACTTACCTGAACTTCTAGAGTCTATATATTGTAATAAGTAGCATTAGGGTGATATACAACCAATGCACTTGTTGATTGCTCGGGATGGATCTGGAACGTCTCGCTCAGCTCTATCCCAAACTCTTCAGGTTTTAAAAGATTAAAGAGTGGACGGTTAAGTTCTAAGTCCGGACAGGCAGGATAACCAAATGAGTAACGTGAACCCTGGTATTTGTTCATTTGAACATCTGCCAGAGTAGCCCCTTCGTTTTCGGCAATTCCCAGATCAAGTCTGATCTGTTTATGTGCGATCTCTGCCAATGCTTCGGCAAGCTCAACTCCTAAACCATGCACTTGATAATACTCGGTATACTCACCGCGATCGTAGATCTCCTTCTCTAAAGTACTGAGTTTACTCCCTGCACTTACACAAGTCATAGCGATTACATCGTGGCGATCGGAATGGAAAAAGTCACTGAGCGCCCGGTGCGGCTGCTTGCTTTGACGAGGAAATGTAAGTATCTCCTCTGCACGCCCCATTACATGTTCAAGTGGTTCACGGTTAATCTGATCTTCGCTGTTATACCCCTCTGATTCGTCAAAGATAAGCAGTGAATTGTCATCACTCCTACACGGCCAGTATCCATAGAGTACAGTCGGTTCAAAAAGTCCTTCATCGAGAAACTTCTGTTTGAGTTTTTCATACGCAGGCCAGACAACTTCATCAAGCTGTTTCTCATACGCCTCTTTGCTCATCCCCTTAGAGTTGTACCCCCATCTCTGTTTAAAAAGGATCTTGTGGTTGATCCACTCAAAAGCCATCTCTATCTGCTGCTGTGTCAGCTTGATCTCGCGTCTTCCCCAAAACGGCGGTGTAGGTACGTTTACATTGCGATCAGGCATTTTCAGCTCAGCAAATGGCGGAATCACAACCTCTTTTTTCTCTTTATGCTCCACTTTCGGTGCATCGGGGTGAAGATTGGTGTCAAAGTTGCCTGCCTCGATACGGCTCATAGCCGTTACACCATCAAAGGCATCTTTACAGTAGAAGATCGGACCATCATAGATAGGACGGCAGAAATCATCGATAAAACTACGAGTAAGTGCAGCACCTCCTAAAAGGATAGGGATTTTGATCCCGCGGCGCTGCAGCTCTTCGAGATTCTCTTTCATCACCTGTGTTGATTTTACAAGCAGTCCGCTCATTCCGAGTGCAGAAATATGTCCTGCCTCCATCTGCTCAATAAACTGATCGAGTTCCACTTTGATACCGAGGTTGTTTACTTTATAGCCGTTGTTTGAGAGGATGATATCTACCAGGTTTTTCCCGACATCATGCACATCCCCTTTAACAGTTCCTAGGGCGAGTGTTGTATCAACCGTTTTTTCAACTTTTGGCAGGTATGGGTTGAGGTGATCGACCGTTTTTTTCATCGTTTCGGCAGATTGCAGAACAAACGGAAGCTGCATCTGACCTGAACCGAAGAGTTCGCCGACTACTTTCATCGCATCGATCAGGATCTCATTTACGATCTTCTCAGGTGCGATCTTGTGACGAGCTTCTTCAACGAGTGGGATCATGCGCTCTTTGTCTCCGTCCATCAGAAGCTTTTTGATCTTCTCTTCATCACTCATAGCGAGATATTCGGCATCTTCAACATCAGAATCGATCGCCTCTTTAGAACTGAAATGATCAATAAATTTAAAGAGAGGTTCCTCCCCGCGGTTAAAAATCAGGTTATCGCAGATCTCTTGATCCTCTTTGGAGATTTTGTTGATAGGGATGATATGTTTTACGTTGATGATAACCGATGTCAGACCCGCTTGGATACAGTGGTGTAAAAACATTGAGTTGAGGTATGGTCGTGCATCTTTATCTAGTCCGAACGAGATGTTTGAAAGCCCAAGTGTCGTTCCCACCTCAGGGTGACGTTTTTGAAACTCACGGATAGCCTCGATCGTATTGATTCCCGCATCTACATACTCCTCATCACCGCTTCCGAGTGTAAAGGTCAGGAGATCAAAGACGAGATCTTTCGGGTTGATCCCGTGTTTTTGGGTAGCTAATTCATAGATACGTTCAGCTACTTCAAGTTTTCGCTCAACGCTTTTTGCCATACCCACTTCATCGATCACAAGACACACGAGCGCTGCACCGAATTTTTTCGCCAAAGAACACACGGCGTCAAACTTCTCGATCCCGTCTTCGAGGTTAACAGAGTTTATGATAGGTTTTCCGCCGATATTTTTCAGTGCTATCTCTAAAGCCGGAACCTGTGTTGAATCGGGCATAAGGGGGATAGAGATCTTTTGTGCATAACGGCTCATTACTTCTTGCATATCTTTTGTTTCGTCACGCCCTGCAAAACCGACAGAGACATCAAGCAGGTGTGCACCTGCACGAACCTGCTGTTGACCGACACTGAGAGTCCCCTCATAGTCCTCGTCTAAAAGGAGTTCACGAAACGCTTTTGAGCCCGTAGCATTACTACGTTCACCGATTAAGAGTGGTGCTGGATCCTGTTTGATAGCGACTGAGTTAAAGAGTGATGCTAAAGAGGTTGGTTGTGAGCCGACAGGCGGTTTTGGTGTTATAGTACTCACCCGATCAGCAAGCCCGCGGATATGTTGCGGAGTTGTTCCACAACAACCGCCTAGGAAGCTCACACCCTCATAGTTTAAGAACTTCTCCTGCTTATCTGCAAACTCATCAGGACCCATAGGATAGTAAGTGTAGCCTCCACGGTTTTGGGGCAGTCCTGCATTGGCATGCACACTTATTGGTTTGTGCCAAAGCTCACTGAGAGTTTTAATATGTTTTTCAACCTGATCCGGCCCTGTTCCACAGTTAAACCCTAAAGAGATAATATCAAAAGGCTCTAAAATAGCCGCTATTGTACTTGCGTCTGTCCCTATAAGCATCGTCCCGCTCAGTTCGATCGTAACTGATACCATGATCGGGATCTCGACATCTCTTTGACTACATGCTTCTTTACAAGCGTGCAGTGCGGCTTTGATCTGAAGCGGATCTTGTGCAGTTTCCAGTAAAAATATGTCGACACCGCCGTCGATCAGTGCCAAACAAAACTCGGTGTAGCCTTTATACATCTCATCATAAGTGATATGCCCGAGTGACGGAAGTTTTGTCCCGGGTCCGATCGAGCCTAGACAAAAACGGGGTTGTTCAGGTGTTGAGAACTCTTCACATTTTTCTTTTACAAGTGCAGCACCTGCCTTTGTAAGTTCGTAAGCACGATCAGAGATACCGTACTCATCAAGTACCCAGGCAAAAGATCCGAAGGTGTTAGTAGTGATGAGATCGGCTCCTGCTGTAAGGTAAGCGTTGAAGATATCGTTCATAATATCAGGTGCGGTTACGTTTAGGAGTTCATTACACCCTTCGTTTCCTTCCCATGCCTCTGCAGGGATCTGCTCTTCACGCTGCTGCAGCTGTGTACCCATCGCACCGTCTATAATCAGCGGGCGTTTTTTGATTGTTTCTAAAATGTATTGTTTTGTCGTCATAAATATCAGTCTTTCTTACAGAAATCTTGCATAAAATTAGGTAGATGATCATATCATTTTTGTCCATAAAAACTTCTGTAACGCTGAAGCAAATTCCAGGGCTTAAGAAAAAATGACGAAAAAAATGTTTAAAATATTGACTTTTTACATCAAAGAACGCTATAATGACGATGAAAATCAAATTTATGTGGGGTTTATTCGCTAATGATACTTGCTTACATTCGACCGGAGAAGAACTTTGATGCTGTTCATGAACAGTTGCAGTTGATAAATTCATACGCACTGACTAACGAGTTAGTTATCGATGATGAATTTATAGACTACACCTCTCAAAGCAAACGCTTAGAAGATCGTCAGGAGGTAACACAGTACTTCCAGTCACAATCGGGGTCAACTCTGCTTGTAAGCGATGTTTGGGTACTAACAACAAACATGGAAGATCTTATCCAGATGTTCTCATGTTTGATGCGTAACGACTTTAATGTTCATTTTATAAAACAAAATGTTATAATGTCCAAAGAGAGTAGCGCAATGCTGGTTTTAGGTCTGATGGACCACCTCAGACAGAAACTCAAAGAGGAGTCGAAACGCTCAATAGGAAGACCAAAAGGGAGTAAGTCTAGTTCAAAGTTCGACGTACACATAAACGAGATTGTAAAGTATATAAAAGATGGTAAAAGTGTGAGTGAAATTGCACGGTTATTGAAAGTAAGCAGAAGTTCTTTAAAGGACTATATTGAATCGCGGGAACTTAAACAGGTAGCAGTCGGATCGTTGTTGCCAAAAGTTCCTGAAAATGCTGAAGAAAAAATTATAAATACAATAGTTTGTCCCAAATAGAGCGGGTCGACTATATTAATATTAGGAGAATTGTATGAGTCAAGAGGCTGCAGAGAAGAAAGATTTTAAAATACCTTCGCCATGGAGATATAAGCGCTATTATATTTTCGCTTTAGCGACTATTATTTCTATCGTAATCCCGTGGATACAGATAAACGGAAACCACCTTTTCCTATTAAGCTTTGATAAGATGAAGCTTCACCTTGCGTTTATCCAGTTTGATATGCAAGAGTTGTATCTAATGCCGTTTATATTGATGTTGTTGTTTATCAGTATTTTTGGTATGACCGTCGTCGGTGGTCGTGTGTTTTGTGGATGGTTGTGTCCGCAAACCATCTTTAGGGTTATCTATCGTGACCTGATTGAAACAAAACTTTTAGGTTTGAGAAAACGTATCGCCAACAAACAAAAAGAACCGGATATGTCAAAACCTGAAAACAAGGTGAAAAAAGTTCTTGCAATATTGATTTGGTCTGCCCTTGCATTATTGGCAGCAGCTGACTTTATGTGGTACTTTGTTCCGCCTGAAGACTTTTTTGCTTATCTGAATAACCCGGCTGATCATATGGTGATGATCGGGTTTGTAATCGGTGTAGCACTGTTTTTAATTTACGATATCGTATTTATGAAAGAAAACTTTTGTGTATATGTTTGTCCTTATTCTCGTGTCCAGTCTGTTTTATATGACGAACATACGGTGATGGCTTTATATGATGAGCATCGCGGTGGTGTTATCTACAATGATGATGAAAAGATGTATACGAAACAAAAAGATCTTAAAGCAGTTGAAGAGAATGCAGAGTGTACAACATGTGAGAAGTGTGTGACAGTTTGTCCTACCCATATCGATATCCGTAAAGGGCTGCAGTTAGAGTGTATCAACTGTTTAGAGTGTGTAGATGCCTGTACAACCGTAATGGGTAAACTTGGTAAGCCTTCACTTGTTACATGGTCAAGTGATTACGAGATTGTTGACCGTAAAGGGAAAACTCAGTTTTTCCGTCCAAAAGTACTTGCATACGGGGCTATTTTAATTATTATCGCAATCATTCTTGGTATGATGGGAAGTACGAAAGAGCATATGCTGCTTAATATCAATAAAGAGACGCAGGCTTATAGTATTTCACATAAAAACAATCAAAATATTGTTGAAAACTCATATACGTTCCTATTGCAAAATACACAAAATGAGAAGATGAAATACTACTTTGACATAGAGTTGCCGAAAGGGTATGACGGTACGATCGAGATTCTTAGACCGAAAAATCCGTTTAACGTTGTCCCTGATCAGATCAAGAAAAAAATTGTAATTTTGAGAACAACTGACAATATGGCAAAAAATGATCGTCAAGATACTATTATCCCGATTAAGATCCATGCTTACGCTCTAGATAAAGAGGGTAAACCAAGTAAAAAGATCGCAGTTTACAGAGACTCGACATTTATCTACCCAGGTAAAAATCAGCTGAAGTAATTTACTTTTAACTTCAGATGAGTTATACTCCATATATCGTACGGTATATGGAGTACACAAGTGAAAAAATATCAAAAATACCTTATTTACCTAATTCTATTGTATGCTGTTTTTGGCTTTTTTGTCCTCCCCTTTATTGTAAAATCACAAGCCGTAAAACTGATCGAACAAAACACCTATACGAAAGCTTCGATAGGTTCTGTATATATCAACCCTTTTTTATTTAAGATAAAACTTTCCGATTTAAACGTTAAAGACTACAAACAACAACCCCTTCTCTCTTTTGATTCCCTCTTCCTCGATGTTGATCTTTACTCTTTAGTTTACGGGGCGATAAATATTCATAAGCTTGAGCTTTCAAAGCCGCAACTTTATATACGCAATAATGCAGATAAAACACTTAATCTGCTTAAGATCGTAAAAACCGATAACAATACACCAACACAAGAGGATAACAGCACAGGGGAGATGCCGCGCATAAAAATAGGTGAGATCACTTTAGATGATGCGCAGGTACACTATGCAGACTTTACAAGAAAACCCTCCTTTTATTTTGATTTTGAGCAGATCGATTTCGAACTTACAGACATAGATACTAACGATTTTAATAAAAGCGACGGAAGATTTTCATTTTATTCCAATTTAGGTGACGGGGCATTTTTACGACTCGATACCGCTATAGAGAGTATGCAGCCTTTTGGAGTAAGCGGGCATATCGACTTTAAAGCAAATCAGCTCTATACGGAGTGGCGCTATATCAAAGATATGGTCAACTTTGAGATAGCAGACGGGAAAGCTTCGATAAATGCCGACTTCCGTTTCGACTTGGATGATCTTAATGCAACAAAAATTGAAAATATTAACCTCACGGTGGACAACTTACGTCTAAAACCGAAAAAAGACTCACAAGATATTTTTCGTTTGAAAAATTTATATCTTAGTAACGCTACACTGTTGCCTATGGAACAAAATATACATATATCTCAGGTAGGTTTGGATGGCTTCCACATAAATGTACTCCGATCGAAAGAGGGGGCTATCGACCTACAACAATATTTTGGTTTTGAATCTTCATCTGAAGAAAATGCAACCCAAAAAGATTCACAAGGGTGGGCTGTTTCTCTTGATCTGCTTGCTATAAAAGGGTTGTCGGCGAAGTTTGAAGACCGTTTTGTAGACAAAACCGTTGTCAGCCGTATAAATGATCTCAACATGAGTGTAAAAGAGATAGCACTTAACTCCTCAAAACCTTTTAGTTATAAACTCTCAACGCTTATCAA
>JBEWQA010000027.1:0-19797 GCA_047689515.1 Candidatus Sulfurimonas kebritensis | reverse complement strand
GACTATAATATATTTTACGATAAAATTCCCCTTTTTTATGGAGAGTGCATGATTAGACCGGTACCAAACAATAACGAAATAACTTTTGCTGACAACCAAATCATTGTATCTAAAACAGATACAAAAGGAAAAATCACTTATGGAAATAAAACATTTATAGAAATAAGCGGCTATTCAGAAGAGGAACTTTTAGATCAGCCACATAGTATTTTAAGACATCCAGATATGCCTAAAGCTATTTTTAAACTCTTATGGGATGCTGTACAATCAAAAAAAGAGATCAATGCCTATGTTAAAAACCTGGCAAAAGATGGTTCTTACTATTGGGTTTTGGCTAATGTGACAACATCACTTGACAAAAACAATGAGATTATAGGATATTTTTCAGTGAGACGTAAACCGAAAAAAGACGCTGTAGAGAAAGTATCTGATATATATAAAAAAATGTTAAAGCTTGAAAGAACAGGTGGTATGACAGCATCACTCCAGTATTTAACAAACCTACTAGAAGAAAAAGGAGTGACATATGAAGAATTTATCATCTCTCTCTAAAATCCATTATGCCAATATAGCTATTGTTATTACTGTTTTTGCCACAACTGCAATCACCCCACTCATGTATGAATTTCATCTATTAACGATGACTTTCAATATACTCAATATCTTTTTGGCCCTCTATATTTTTCGTTATCTGAAAAAAACAGAAAAAAGTCTCAAGGAATCGCAAAATGTTCTTTCTGATGCTTTAGGCGGTAACTTTGAACGTCGTGTCATTAGAATTGATGAAGTTGGTTTTCTTGGAGAGCTTGCTTGGGATGTCAACTACTTTATGGATCAACTCGAAGTTTTTATGAGAGAAGTAAATACTGCCATTGACTATGCTTCCAAACATGAATATTACAGACGTGTAGATGCAAAAGGTTTAAACTACACGTTTAAACATACAGCTGCTAAAATCAATAAAGCTATTGATGCTATGGAGCATGAATATAAAGTACAACTTGAAAAGAATTTTGCTACAGAACTGGGAAAAACAGGAAGACCGTTAAATGAAAGTTTTGAGATGATCCAAACACAACTCACAGACGGTGTAGAACAACTCAAAAAAACAGCCACTGTAGCTGATGAAACTGCTGTTGCATCAAATAAAAGCATCACAGAAGCAAATGAAGTAATAGGTAAACTTTCAATTCTTACAGAATCTATTGACAACAACAGCGAAGCGGTAGACTCCTTACAGACCAGAGCAAATGAGATCGGTGAAGTGATAAACCTCATTAAAGATATTGCAGAACAGACAAATCTCCTTTCACTTAACGCTGCTATTGAAGCTGCCCGTGCAGGTGAACATGGACGTGGATTTGCCGTGGTCGCTGATGAAGTAAGAAAACTTGCTGAACGTACACAAAAGGCAACCAATGAGATCAATATCTCTATTCAAAGCCTCCAGCAAGAGACAAACTCTATCTCCGATTCTGCAGAAGTGATGAGCAATATTTCCGATGAAGCTACTCATATTATTGAAAGTTTTAAAACTGTGTTAGACGGATTTAATCTAAATGCAAATGAGATGAAAGATGATGCAGAAAACTTAGAAGTTGACCTTATGCTTATACTACTGAAAATTGATCATATTCTCTTTAAATCTAATACTTTCGAGAAAATTATGTCACACCAAGGCTCCAATGATATCATAGGACATGAAGAGTGTCGTTTAGGAGAATGGTACAGAGGGGAAGGAAAAGAGAAGTTTGAACACCTTAAAGCATATGCTAAAATCAATGCTCCACACATAGTTATCCATAATATGGCTTCTGAATCCACTAAAATTTCAGGACAGGGATATAATGAAAAGAACAACCCTGTGATTATAGAAAAATTCATAAAGTTAGAAAACTCTAGTGAAAAACTGTTTAATATTTTAGATGAGCTTAGAGAAGAACATCATAAACATCTAAACGTCTAAACGTTTAAAAAAGTTTAAAATCTTTTTAACTCTCCCCATACCCTTTTTGCAGTTGCGCTTTTTTTGAGAGCACCTGCACGCTCTGGGTGATATCCTCTTTGGCTATATGGTAATGTTCGTGGAGTTTTTCCAAAGACTCATCGATCTTTGCTGAGAGATTGTCACTGAGCTCATCGAGATTTTTCTTCATCTCATATACTTTTTTATCTTTGTTTTCCAAAAGCTCCAAAGAGATCTTCGAGAGTTGTGACTGTGCTTTGACATAATCGGACTTGATTGCCTCTATATCTTCCACTAAAGACTCTACATCTTTATACGCTGAACCGAGTTCAAGCTGTTTTGTTTGAAACTCACTCATCCTCTTAGACATCAAACTCATCTGCTGCAGCAGCAGTTCACTCTGCGAACGTATATTTGTCAGAAGCGTATCATCTTCACTCAATGTTGTTTTTATCCCCTCACTGTGTGCTTTAAGCAGGTTTATCTGATCCTCGTACGATTTGGTTACGTTGGAGAGTTGCGAAAGGGTATGTTTGATAATGGAATTTGCTATATCGTGAGAGATATCTTTGAGCCCATCAAGCTGCTCTTTTACGACTGCAACATCTTTAGTAAAGTCTACCTTATTATCCTTCTCTTTTTCGAGTATAGATTTGACGTTGTTGTAGTGGTCCTGCTCTGCTACACGGAGTATATCGATATGTTTATGCACAACCCGATCAAGTTCCGGAAGCTGTACCTCGCTAAAATATTTATACTCTTTTTTTACATCAGACAAGGAGTTTTCTATATCTTCAAAAGTCTCTGCAAACTTCATCTGATTTGCCTGAATATTTTCCAAAGCTTTCAGATCGTTTTTGAACTTTTCAACGATCTCTTCCTGGCTTTTTCGATCCTCTTGTTGTGAGGTCTGCATCCTTTTTTCCAGTTCCAGGATAAAAGTTTTTAGTTGGGAAAGTTCACTTGCAAGTACTTTGGTAAATTGCTCTTGATTTTTAGCCAGCTCCGATTGTTGTGTCTGGTGCATAATATTTACGATGACAAAAAGCACTAAAGAGACTAAAAGTGGCAAAAGTGCTTCACGAAAGAGCTGCATTGGCTCTTGTACCTCAGGGTAGATAACGATATGTAAAATCGTAGATATAAAACCGATAGCAAGCATTAAAGGGGCATAGTTTATTTTATTTGGTCTTTTAAGTATATATACCTGACGCAGAAAAAGCAATGCCAAAAAAGCGAAGCTGATTAAAAAATCTGTAGACAACATAAAAACTCCATCTGAGTTGTTTTCGTTTATTCTATCATAATTTTTTATAAAATCAGTTCTGCAACCTCGTGCGGGCTATTTGCGATAAGATCATGGGTACCGTATGATGAGAAACCCCATGCGGCAAATACCGAGTTGATCCCTGCATTGTTCGCCGCTTCCATATCTTTGGAATTGTCTCCAATCATCCAGGCATTGTCTCTTGTATCAAGATAATTATAGTGTTCTAATATATAATGGAGCATATCGGGATGCGGTTTTGATTTTTTCACTTTGTCTGCACCGATAACCAGATCAAAATGTTCTACTACCTGTAACGACTCCAACATAGTTTTTGCAAAAACAGTAGGGGCATTGGTCGCGACTGAAAGTTTGATCTCATTCTCTTTGAGAGTATCTAAAAGCTCCCCTACCCCTTCATAAAGATAAGGGTTTTGAATACACTGCTCTTTATAGTGCTTTTCAAAGATAACGCGATCACGCTCCTCGTAGAGCTCAGTGCCGTAAAACAGTTTTGCCAAGTTTCTCTGATGCATATTGATAGCTTCGACAACAAACGATTCGCTCAGAGGTTCAAGAGAGTGATTAATTTCACGAACATAATTTACAGATATGGTGATATCCTTTTTAGAGTCAATCAGTGTTCCGTCCATATCAAAAATAGCGATCTTCTGCATCAGGTATCCTACTTCATCTTCTCATAAATCTCTATAAGTGTGTCTACAAAAAGATCGCTGTCGTTTAAACACTTAGCTACACGATATTCTTTAAAGCCCAACTCCTCAGCAATCTCTCTGTATTCTATATCGAGTTCAAAATCTGTCTCCGAGTTATCGATCGTAAATGCAATCGGATAGATGATCACCCCACGGTTGCGTACAGTTTTGAGTTTATCCTCTAAAGAGGGCTCAAGCCACTTCATAGGTCCCACTTTTGACTGATACGCTAAATGCACCTCGTGAAAATTCATCCCCTCTTTTTCCATCATCTCTTTTAAAATTGCAACATGACGATTGACATGCTTTTCATACACATCACCCGCATCGACAATCTTTTGCGGCAAGCCGTGAGCCGAGAAGATGATATCAAAATCATCATACTTATCAGAGCCTATACTCTCTTTGATCTTCTCTAAAACAGCCCGGTTGTACTTTTCGTTTTCAAAGTAGTGCTTGATCTCGACTAAAAGCGCATCACCGCCCTTGTCATGATATACCTCTTCAAAATCTTCCAACGAAGACTTAGTTGTTGTTGTAGAATACTGCGGGTACATAGGGATAAGATAGATCTTATCGACATCCTCTTTATTCAATTTCTCAATAACTTCTGAGGCAAAAGGGGGAGTATAGCGCATCACAAAATCAACGATTACATTCTCACCTAGTCTCTTGTGCAGTTTCTCAACAAGCTTTTTTGTATGATCGACGATAGGTGATTTACCGCCAAGCTCTCTGTAGATCTCTTGGGAACTCTCTGTTCTTGTAAAAGTGATCATCCCCCCTACAAAAGATCTCAGCAGATCACTTTTCATCGTTAAAATATTTTTATCATTAAACATATTTCTCAAAAACACTTCAACCTCTTCAAGGTTGTTGGGTCCACCCATGTTTAATAGTATTACTGCTTCTTTTTTCATCTCTTTCCTAGTTTTTACTATTGCTCTTTGACTCGTAAAGAGACTTCATACATATATTGTTGTAATGGTAGCATATCTTCATAGATATTATACAAAGTATCGATCAGTTTTTCCCCATCTTCGATCAGATGAGGATCAAGTGTATGTGTAGTAGCCATCCCTTTATAAAGTGCAAGTTCTACGTTCTCCATCTCTTTATCAAAACCGCGGGGATAACGTTTGTACCCCTTATCGATAATCTTATACCCCTTTGCGGCAATAACGTCGAGGATCTCTTTTAAGCGTGCCCTGTTAGCATCATCTTTGATATATGCGCGGTACGCATCCAACATCGGCTTTTCAAACCATCTCACACCCACCGCTGCAAACAGCTCATCGGGTGAAAAGTGCATATAAAACGACGAGCTTTGCAGCCTTTTTGCATTCCCCTGCCAAAATATCACCCCTATTCGGTGCTTGATCGGCAGTTTGTTTGCACCCATTCTGCGGGTATCACGGTAAATTCTAAAAAGGGATTTGTTGATCTTTGGTTCGAAGTTGATCGTGGGCTCTAAGGCCATAAGGTGCTCACCCATCTCAAGCGCAAAAGCACGGGATGGGTTGAGGATAAGTTGTTTGTACTCCTCTTTGTGAGCTTCAAACCACTCTTTATTGTTATTTTGTCGGATAGATTCTAAAAAAGGTAAAGTTTTTTTGCTAAAACCGGAAAACTCCAAAGAGTCCCCCTTATGCTATTTTTCTGTTTCTAAAAGCTAAAGCGATTACAACAAATATAATCGCATAAGTAACCGGTACAAAATCCGGTATCGGAACCGGATCACCTTTAGCGTACGAGTGCATACCGGCTAGGTAATAGTTTACCCCAAAGTATGTCATTAGTACCGATGTAAACGCCAATAGTGAAATTACACTGTAATTAAACTGGTTATAGATCGGTTTGATAAATCTAAGGTGTACTACCACTGCATATACCAAGATCGTAACTAACGCCCAAGTCTCTTTTGGATCCCAACCCCAGTAGCGTCCCCAAGACTCATTTGCCCATACACCGCCAAGGAAGTTTCCTACTGTAAGTGTTACAAGACCGATCATCAAGCTCATCTCATTGATCGCATTGAGTTCTTTGATCGAAAGGGAGATCTGCTCTTTATTCGCTTCTGTTTTAAAAACAAACAGCAGCAGTGTAATAAATCCAAGCAGAGCACCAAGACCTAAGAAACCGTACGAACCGGTAATCATCGATACATGGATACTTAACCAGTATGAGTTAAGAACCGGAACAAGGTTTGTCACCTGCGGATTCATCCAGTTTAGGTGCGCTACAAACAAAATAAGCCCTGTTAGGATCGAAGTTGAAGCCAAAGTCATCGGTGAGCGTTTTGAGAAGATAAACCCTGCAAGAACCGTTGCCCAACCGATATAGATCATCGATTCATACCCGTTTGACCAAGGTGCATGCCCCGAGATATACCAACGAATACCGAGTCCAATCGTATGGGCTATAAAGAAAAGTACCAGCAGATAGAGTGAACCTTTTGCAACCAAATTCATTTTAAATCTTGGTTTAATGATTTTAATAAAACTTAAAATAAGCAAGATAAAACCCATAACCAGATAAAGCGGATAAAGTCTTTCAAAAATATTTGCATGGTTATAAAAGATCTCTGCCTTTACAGAGTTTTCACTAGGATATACTGCTGCACCATACTCTTTTTGAAACTTTGCAATATGCTCTAAAGCTTTTGTAGACTCTTCCCACTCACCGGTTTTAGTCGAACGATCCAAAGCCGTAAAATAATCAAAGGCTAAAGTTTTGATCACAAAAGTATATTGTGGCGGAAGACTCTCTATTGCATCGATTGTAGCAAGCCATTTATTGTTTGCATCATCCGGTTTTGGCCAGATCTTAATAAGTGAACCTGTAAATACCATATAAACAACATTTACTTTTTCATCAACCTGCAACGCTTTCTTGTCTAGCTTGTTTCTGTTTTTCGGCGCTTTTCTTGATGCTTCATCAACAACCTGTGCAAGTTTGTATCCGCGCATATTTTCCGGATCGTGAAAGAACTGAGAAAAAGAGGCATACTTAGCATCTTTTGCAGCACCGATGATCTCATTAACCTTTGGATCGCCTGTACGGATAAGTTTTACATCACGATAGATATCAGGTCTGATCATCATCCCTACTATCACCTGATTTGCCGTTAATGACTCTGAACCAACTTGAAGCTTTGCAGATCTGTGTACTTTTGCCAACACTTCAGTTGCAAGTGTATCTAAAGGTTTCATACGCCCCTGAGAGTCTTGAACGATCAACTTTCCAAACTGATCAGCATGCTCTTTATCAAAAGAGAGGATCGTTTTGATCGCAGGATCAACGTCGGCCTTACCGCTTGTAGCAAACCCAAGAACTAAAAATGTAGCCAAGATTGCAGGTGCCACTTGACACTCTGCTGCTTTTTTTGCTTTAGCTGCAAGTTTAGCAAATCTGTTGTGTTTAGAAAATAGTGACCAAAACATTCCAAGTGCCAATAGAAAATACCCTATATATGTAGGAAGTGTTCCCGGATCGTGGTTGACTGAAAGAACCGTACCTTTTTCGTCACGATCGTAAGAAGCTTGGAAAAATCTGTACCCTTTATAATCAAGTACATGATTCATATAAATTCTATACGGCATATCTACTCCATCTGCTTTATCTACGAGTTGTACTTCACTTGCATACGATGCAGGACTCATTGAACCCGGGTATCTTTGAAGTTGAAAATCTTTAAGCGTAATGCTAAACGGTACCGGAATCTCTTTTGCCCCGTAGCGTAAACCTACTTCTATACCATTTACAACTACATGCTCTTTTACACCCTCTACACCGCTTCTACCGTAAAGTAAAACCTCTTTTGAATCCTCTCCTGAATTTACTTGAAAGCGAAGAACGTCCAGACCCGCCATTTTTGCTTTAGCATTTGGATCACTCACGATCTTCTTCGTTGCTTTTGGTAAGAATTTACGCAATACAAAGCTTCCCAAATCAGTACTGTAGAGCATTCTTGTATGGAACTCTTCATTATCGTTTGCAGGGAGTTCCCCTTTTGAACGGTCAGCCATCTTAAAGTATGAGAGTTTCATTTTATGATCCATATACAACTTGCCGTCTTTAACAAAGATATCTATAACAGGTTTGTTAAAATTGCCGCCGCTTGCAAAGTCAAGGATAAAGTTCCCCGCATCATAGTAACTTCCCTCTGCAAGGGCCACTTTTTTCCCTTGTCCGCCTCCTGTGATCATAAGGTTTAACATAGGTTTTCCGTTTGAATCTTCTACAATAGACTCTATAGCATCAGGGATATATTCAACTAACTCTACATTAACATTTTTACCTTCAACTTGTAGGTTAGCACCAAGATCGTTACTTGAACGTTTTGAAAGATACACTTTTTGCGAAGATGAAACAGAGTTCTTATCTGCTTTTGCTTCAACATCAAAGAAAAGATCTGAACTCAAAATTGTGTTTGAAGTAAGACCTTCACGAATATGCATAGTCCCTTCAAAACCTACAAAACGTGTAATTGCAGCACCTATCAAGATCACAAAAAATGCTGTATGAAAAATAAAAATAGGAAGTTTTTTCTTTGAGAACATTCTGTAGTTGATGATGTTGAGAAAAAGGTTAAGTGCTAAAAAAACTAAAAGTATTTCAAACCATTTTGCGTTGTAAATTTCAGCTTTTGCCGTCATAGTTCCAAAGTCGTTTTCTATGATTGTTGCATAGCCGATCGAAAATGCAAAGATCAACATCAGCACTGCCATTGTTTTCATAGATCCCAGTATAGATAATACCTGTTTCATATATGTATCCTTTTAAAATGATTATTCTAATGAAGTAAAGATAATAGATGGTAGCAATATAGCTTTTTTATCAGCTATTTTGCTTTTTGTGGAGAGAAGTCTAAACCTTTGATAATGATCTCGGTTTGATCAACTTCTTTTTTCTGAACTTGTTTCATAAGGTTGACCGGTCTGTCGTGTTTAAAAAACTCTTTTTTCACGACATTGCCGTCTTTATCATACCATTTTTGGTATCCCTCTTTATAGTTGTTTTTGTAAGTCACTTCGCTATAAAGTTTTCCATCTATAGTATACTCTTTTTGTACACCCTCTTTTTTATTGTGTTTATAAGGGACTTCGAGTGCTAACTGACCGTTATCGAAGTACTCTTTTTGTAATCCCTCTTTTTGATCGTTTTCATAAACCACTTCATGTTTCACTTGACCGTTTATATAGTAAGACTTCTCGATCCCTTGAAGTTTTCCATGATCATAAAACATCTCTGCAAGTAAGTTGCCTTTTTTGTCATACCATGTAAGCTTTCCATTTCGCTTGCCGTCTGTATAGTTTACAAAATATGCAAGCTGTCCCATCTGGTAGTAGATCTTCTCAACTCCATCCTTAACACCCTCTCTTGTATCGGTTCTCGTACCGTCTTTATAGTGTGTTTCGGCTTTTAATTCACCTGTTTTAAAATAACTTTTTACCAATTCGGCAGAAAGAGATACACTTAAACTTGAAGCTATCAATAGTGAGCTTATATATTTATTCATGAAAAGTTCCTTGATTATTTATAGAGTTTTAAAAGTCTGATAATGTAGATTTTATTCTAGTTAAAAAACATAAACATGTGCTTTAACTAAAATAAAAACTACCCCTTCACAGGGATAGTTTTAAAGGGAGAGAAAATTATTCCCACCCGTCTTTTACAACTTTTGCAGAGTTTTTGTATGGATATTTCTCCACTAACTGTTTAACAGAAAGTTTTTGATCTCCACCTCTCATGTAGTGAGCTAATGTTACTGAAGCCCAGTAATCATTTTCGTACTCAGTACCTTGAAGTTGTAATGGAACACCTTTGTCGTTTACCGTGTGACATGCTGCACAAGTAACAGGACCAGCATATTCACCATCTGGTGAGTATTGAAGTGCTTGTTCGTGTGTAGTTACGTCAACAGAACGCTCAGGTCCGTCATATCTAGTTGAGTAAAGTCCGTGTGTAGACTCGTGACAAGTTTGACATGCGATATCTCCATGCGCTTTAGAGTATCTGTATAGTGAATATTTGTTCGGTAAATCGATTGGGAAATATTTACCACCAGTATCTTGCTCAACAAACGGTGCCATGTGACAATCCGCACAGTGAGGCTCAGCTGCTGATAACCACCAGTCATTACCACCAGATGCTGCTGCATACGGAACAGCTCCACCTTCTGGATGATTCCAAGGTTTAAGGTCTAACTTACCGTCTTTACCTACATTTTTCACTAAAGTAGCTGATTTATGCTCAGTATAGTATTTTAATACTTCGTTATCACCAGTTGACTTAGGATCTGCAAGTGAAGCAAACTTCTCTGCATCGCCGTCAGCAATTGCATCGATCATCTCTTTAAGAGATTTGTTTCTTAAAGTTTTACCCTCTT
The DNA here is from genome assembly GCA_047689515.1 of Candidatus Sulfurimonas kebritensis. GTDB lineage: Bacteria > Campylobacterota > Campylobacteria > Campylobacterales > Sulfurimonadaceae > Sulfurimonas > Sulfurimonas kebritensis. The sequence continues at coordinate 9,457 of JBEWQA010000027.1, read as the reverse complement.
GTTTAGAGTCATTTGTAAGGTTGTCATAGTTTTGGAAACCTTGAGCAACTTTAGTGTGACAGTTTGTACAGTATAACCCTCTTAACTCACCAGCATCTTTACCGTGCTCATCTTTCTTAGCAACATTTTCATACTGCCATTTACCGTAAGCATTTAAGAAGAACGGAGGTTTAGCGTTTGGATTAGAGTGAGCGTCACGACGTACATAACATCCACCACCAGATTTTCTGATATCACCTTTAGAGAAACGTCCTTCACCATATCTGTCTGTTACTCTAAATGGATTAGAGTCATCATTCATGTTAGGGTTTTGGAAGTGTGTAGGGTGACAAGATTGACACGCTTGTGAACGACCAGCACCATCAGGCATTGGAACCATAGCTAAGTGGAAACCGTGAATAGCTTCAGTTAAAGTTTTCGCTTTAACAGTTTTGTAACCAGTTGCAGTTGGACGCGGCTCTTGTAAGTTACCAGAGACGTTATCACCGTGACAGTCTGTACAGTTTACCATACCAACTTTACCAAGTCTGTTACCAGAAGCTTTAGAGTTGTAGTCGCTTAAGAATTCAGTACCGTGGTGAGCATCGTGAAGTGCAAGAATATTGATACTTGCTTCAGAAAGTCTCGCCATATACTCACTCTCATCCGGATAAGTTTTCCAGTAGTTATACTCTTTATCAGACTGAGTTAAACCTTCGTCACGTGCCATTTGAGCAGCTTTACCGTTTCTAGAGTGACATGCGTAACAGTTTGGAATATCTACCGGGTTTGTACCGAAGTAAGATACATCTGTACCGTCAGTATTTTTAATCCCTTTACCAGTTCTATCATGCATCTCTACAGTAGAGTATTGGAACGGTTGGAAATCTTTTTCAGTAACTGAACGGATAGTTCCTCTTCTTGTAGAGTCATTAAATGCAGTTAATGGAAGACCTAATGCATCCCAAAGATGTGAAGCTGTAAGAACAAGCTTAACATTTTTAACAGGTGGAACAAGTGTATCTGTCATTACAACATTACCACCGTGTTTTCCAGCGTATTCAAGATATCCGCCAGACATAGGCATACCAGAAGGACCAGCATCGATATTTACAGGGATCTGTTGACCAACGCGTAAACGATCTTTATCTGTAGCACCTGCTGGAATAGTACCCTCTAAATCTTTATAGATAAAAAGGTGAGTCCAAACATAGTTTGCAACATTATCACCCGCAGAATCCAGGTGACCGTCACCGTCAGCATCTTTAGGTACATTCCAATATCTCATCTTATTACCTTCACTATAAGAGTTATCTTTAGTGTAGTAATAAAGTTTAACATCATCATCCGGACTTAAAAGTTTCGGTAACTTTCCAGCTTTTCCTGATGAAACGGCTTGAGCTTGGATAGAGTTGTATGGTGGAATTACACAACAATAGTCCATACTAAAACCAACACAGTGCATACCAAGTTCGTAGTTAATGAATACATTGTAGTCATTTTTTGGTTCATAACCAACTGTTTTGTTGCCATTTGCATCAACTTCTGTGTACTTCTTTAGCTTATTGAGTTTGAACGGTGGGTTCTTATCATAAGCAGCAGCAGTAGTAGCAGTCATTGACATAAATGCAACAGACGCAGCTAGAGATACTAATAATTTTTTATTATTCATTCTCTCTTTTCTCCCCTTTATTTAAAGTTCGTGGATAGTATTACATTTAATTATTTAATTGAACTTTAAAGAAGTAAGAATTTCTTATATATCACATTTATTTCTTTTGGTGTATTTTTAACGTGATATTTATGTGATACGACATTAATTTAATGTTATAATAGTTATTTATAAAGCTAATAAAATATCGGGGGCAGGGATGTTTTCAACCTCGACGAGAAGCTAAAAAAAGAGTCTTATGATATGGAGTCGTTACATATATATTGCTGTTTTTCAGAGCTCCAATAAAAATGATTAGCAACTTTTTTAAACGCTTTTTCTATGATCGTATCGTGTGTATCGTGAGCATATATCACTATCGGTGTATGGTAATATTTGTTATATGAATCGATAGGATGCAAAAGCATATCTTTCCATGAGATCTCTATCTTTCCGTCGTAGGGTTCAAAGGCAAGTTGGGAGATCACTTCCTTATTTGATTCTCTACATTTGAAGTGACAAACAATAGAAACGGTATCGATATGGATGTATTCAACAAGCGGGGTAATTTTTTCGTGCATCAATGGCATAGCGGGCTCCATTTAGCTATATTTGTAATGGCATCTAGCAAAAACTATTCCAGTATTTAAAATTTTGCCAGTGTGATCTCAAATATTTTTTTATCACCTTTTTTATAAGTAACATCTCCACCGTGGGCTTGCGCTATCTGTTTTGAAAGTACAAGTCCTAAGCCGTTCCCTTTCACTTTGGTACTCTTAAACGCTTCAAAAAGGTTTTCTTCATCAGCTATAGGTACACCGCTGTCGGCTATCTGAAACTTATGGTACTTTTGCTCCTCTATATACTTGATCTCTACACTGCCTGTCTCCTCTTCATCATCCTCTATAGCATCGATCGCATTTGTGATAAAGTTGGTAAAGAGCATCTCCAAAAGATCACGATCGCCGTCTATGATAAAGTCCTTCTGAGGAAATATAAAGGCGATCTCTTTTGAGTAACCGTTATAATCGATCGCCATATCGATCGCCTGACGCAGTTCACTAAACTTAAACGCCCTCTTTTTGACATCGATCCCTTTTGAAAACATCAGTGTCGCTTTGATGATACGTTCGATCCTGTATACAGATTTTTGTATCTCTTCCACGATTGGAATATTTTCCTCTATCACCCTTTTTTTAAGCGTTGAACTCATCAGTGAGATTGCCCCGATCGGATTTCTGATCTCATGTGAGAGATGTGCAGCCATCTGCCCCATCGTAGCAAGATTCTCTTTTCTTTTTTGCTCGGTTATATCGGTAGCACTGAGCATTAACTTATCTTGGTAATTTGAGCTTTTTACTATATAAGAGCGTTTTTCAAACGATATCTCATAATCATCCTCGTGATGCTCGATCAGCTTAAGAAGTTTCCAAAGCTCTCGTGCTTTGGAGTTTTGTAAAAAGATAGTGTTATCGTCATTAAGTATCCAGATAGCATTAGGAAGAAACTCAACAACCTTCTCTATCGTATTTTGGAGGTGTTCGTAAGAGCCTTTAAGTTCGTTAAACTCGTTTTCTACTTTATAGGTCTGCTCTATTAATACATTGAGCTCTTCGGCAGTTATCGCATCAGCCATTAGAGTTCAAACCCTACTAACACTTTATAAAGCCCGTATGCATCATCACTTCCTGCCATCTCACGTATAGAGTGCATCCCCCAGGTAGGCAATCCGATATCGATCGTATCTATTCCAATTTTCGTAGCAGTTATCGGACCTATCGTTGAACCGCAGCCCATATCGCTTCGGGTAACAAACTTCTGAGCCTCTTGATTGACAGCTTTTGTATTTGCCATAAATTTTGAGATAGTGTTCGAGTTTGAAGCGTATCGTTGGTTGGCGTTGATCTTGATCACCACCCCCTTATTTATATGCGGAGCATGTTTATCATCATGTTTTTGAGGAAAGTTTGGATGGATCGCATGTGCATTATCTGCACTGATAAGCAGTGATGAGCGAGTCATAGCTACATAATCATCAAATGACGGGAACATCTTTTTCAGTACGTTTTCCAAGAAATTTCCCCCTGCACCGCTTGTCGAATCACTTCCCACCTCTTCATGATCGTTAGCTACAAAGATCATCGGCTTCTCGTCCGGGATGCTGCATATACTTAACATCCCAACATAACAAGACAATAGGTTATCAAGTCTTGCACTTGCTATAAAATCCTCTTCAAGCCCTACATAAGAAGCCTTTTGCGTATCATAGAGACTCAGTTCGTGTGCAAACAACTCCTCTGCATCTTTTACCCCCTGTTTTACTAATTCATTCTTTATAAACAGATCAAAGTCAAAATCGCTATTGGTAGTTAAAACGGGTGAAATATCTGTTTGTTTATTGATTGTTCTTTCATTATTTGCTTTATCGTCAAGGTGGATCGCAAGCGAGGGGATCATCGCAATCGGTGCAGTCACATCGATCAGGGCTGATTTTACTTTTTGGGAGCTGTCGCTGTAATTTATACGCCCTGCAAGAGAGAGATCACGGTCAAACCACGGATTTAGTAATAGTCCTCCGTAAGGCTCTACGGCAAACTTTACAATACCGTGTTCTTTTACTACGGGATTTGGTTTGAGTTTGAGGTTTGGTGAGTCTGTATGGCTTCCGACTAACAGATAGTTGTTTGAAGTTTTCGGGTATGTAAAGGCTATGATCGAAGAATCGTTACGAGTAACAAAATACTTTTTCCCCGCTTCTAGACTCCATGCCTCTTTTTCATCAAGCTGAATAAACCCTGCATTGGCAAACATCCCTGCCATATTTGCCGTAGCATGAAACGGTGTAGGTGAAGCATCTAAAAAGCCTAAAAGTCCTTCGTTGAAATCTTGTTTATCCATCTGTTCCCTTTATACTATATCTATATTTTCATTCCCGTCAAGTGCAGAGATAAGAGACGTCCCTACTCTGATCGAAGACTCTATCACTACGTTATGGAGTTTTGAAACGATAGTGATTTTCAACTCCCTGTTCCCAGGATTTTGTCTGATTAATGAGTAAAGATTTTCCAGCACATCCGTTTTGTCACTCAATCTTACAGATAAATTGATCGGCTCCATCGGAGCTTCCTGGATCTCTGTCTTTACTTTTTTACACTCTTTTTTCGCATCTTTAAGCGACATAATTTTTGTAACCCCGATACGTGTAAACATCTCCGTGTGTGTAATCTTCACCTTAAATGCCACCGGTTCATCCAGGTCCATCTCTTCAAGCTGTTTGAGTTTATCCTCAAACAGCATCATATCGATATTGCCGTGAAAGTCCATCAAGTGCACGATTCCAAAAGGGTTCCCTTTTTTAGAGATCTTCTTCTCGATCTCTTCCACCTTCCCTATAAATATAGCGAATGAACCATCTTTGATCGTCTCTATCTCAGATGAGAGCGAGTATTTGAGTTTATCAAGCTCCTCACGATAATCATCCATAGGGTGGCCCGATACGTAAAAACCTAAAGTGTTCTTCTCAAACTCCAAAATCTCTTTGAGTTCATACTCTTCACAGTTCTCAAGTTTTAGATCAACCGTTGTGATCTCCGCATCATCTCCAAACAATGACCCCATCGCATTTTTCTTCGCTTCATTCGCCTTTTTAGCGGTTTCAACTATATACTCAACTTGATCAAGCAAAGCTTTTCTAGAGTACCCAAAACGGTCAAATGCTCCAGCTTTGACTGCACTCTCGATCACACGCTTGTTTACTTTGGCTGGGTCTATTCTATTGACAAAGTCCTGCATAGACTGATAGTCGCCGTTTTCACGACGCTCTTTGAGCATCGATTCGATCGCCGATCCACCGACTCCTTTGATAGCCCCAAGTCCAAAGAGGACAATATCTTGTTCATCTTTTGTAATTGCCGAGAACTCCAACTGCGAATCACAAATATCAGGAGGACCAAGCTCAACATCCATACGTTTAAGCTCATCAATGTAACGGACAACTTTATCTGTATTGTCTTTATCTGATGTGAGAAGTGCGGCCATAAACTCATCCGGATAGTAAGTCTTCAGCCATGCAGTCTGGAACGTTACCATCGCATATGCTGCAGAGTGGGACTTATTGAAACCGTAACCTGCGAACTTCTCGATCAGTTTAAAGAGTTCACTTGCTTTATTGTAGTCAAGACCGAGCTTCTGAGCACCTTCGGAGAAGAGTTTGTTATATTTCTCCATCTCCTCAACTTTTTTCTTACCCATCGCACGACGAACAATGTCGGCTCCACCAAGACTCATACCACCGATAGTCTGTACGATCTGCATAACCTGCTCTTGGTAGACAATCATCCCATACGTTGGGGCAAGAGTATCTTGAAGGAGATCAAAACTAACCTCTTCAAACGGATAGTACACTTTTTTTCTACCGTGCTTACGCTCGATAAAGTCATCCAACATTCCCGATTCCATCGGTCCCGGACGATAGAGTGCCAAGACCGCAATCAAGTCCTCAAAGTTTGACGGTTTTAAACGTTTATTCAAATCCTGCATCCCAGAAGACTCTATCTGGAACATCCCGATCGTATTACCCGACTGGATATTCTCATACACTTTTTGGTCATTTTCATCGATCTGCGTCCAGTCCACTACACGGTCATAACGCATCTTAATGAGTTTGATCGCATTGTCGATAACGTCAAGTGTTTTCAGCCCCAGGAAGTCAAACTTGATCAGATCCACATCTTCCATATAGTTTAGCGAGTACTGTGTTACAAAAGTATCCTCACCTGAGGGTTTATAGATAGGTGTCTTTTTCCAAAGTTCCTCATTGGAGATCACGACACCTGCGGCGTGCATCCCCGAGTTACGCTTAAGACCTTCAAGTTTTTTTGCAAACTCCCATACACGGTTTGCCTGTGGGTCAGTCTCTACCAGCTCGCGAAGTTTCGGCTCTTTTTGGTATGCACCATCAACAAGCTCACCGTTTTTCATCTTACCGTTTAAAGTGATCCCAAGCTCATCGGGGATCAGTTTTGCCATCTTATCGGCTTGACTAAGCGGCATATCAAGTACACGCGCAACATCACGGATAACCCCTTTTGCCAGAAGCGAACCGAATGTGATGATCTGTGCTACCTGATTACGCCCGTATTTGCGTGTCACATAATCGATCACTTCCCCACGGCGTGCCTGCATAAAGTCCATATCGATATCGGGCATCGATACACGTTCAGGATTTAAAAAACGCTCAAAAAGGAGATCATACTTCATAGGATCGATATCGGTGATCTCTAAAGCATACGCAACGAGGCTTCCCGCAGCAGAACCACGACCCGGACCAACGGCTACGCCCATCTTTTTAGCCTCTTTTACGAAATCCCATACGATCATCATATATCCAGGGAATTTCATAGAATTGATAATATCCATCTCATATTCCAGGCGATCTTTGTACTCCTGGTGGCGCTCCTCAGGTACGATCTCCAGACGTTTTTCCAAACCTTCACGACATTTGTAGATAAAATACTCGGCATCGTTTTTATCCGCGGCACTCAGCCACTTCTTTTTTGCATCTTCATCAGCATTAGCCGGAAGCGGAGGATCGTCTTGATAGTCAATGTCGAGCCCCTCCTCTTGTGCATACTCTCTGGTAAATTTGAAGTTTGGCGGCGTAGGAGTTTTTACAATCGGTTCAAACTCTTCACACTTGTCCACGATCTCCTGCGTGTGTACAAGCGCTTCAGGGATATCCATAAAAAGTCTCGCCATCTGTTCAGGTGATTTAAGATAAAACTCATGTACCGAGTGGCGCATACGGTTTGGATCATCATAGAGTTTATTCATCCCGATACACATAAACGCTTCGTGGTACTGTGCATCATCAGGGTAAGTATAGTGGGTATCGTTGGTTGCCACTACCTTGATCCCCGTCTCTTTTGAGATTTGCAGTATCTGCTCATCGATGTTAAGCTGATCACCGATTCCGTGACGCATCAGTTCAAGATAAAAATCATCACCAAATATCTCCTTATACTCGAGTGCGATCCTTTTTGCTTCATCATACCCTTTTGCACCGTTTTTGACATTTCTCTCACTGAGGTTTAGGTGCCAGTTTACCTCCCCCTGTAGACATGCAGAGGTACAGATAACCCCTTCACTGTGCTCGCGGAGCACTTGTTTGTTGATACGGGGAAAATAGTAAAATCCGTCTATAAATGCTTGAGAAGAGAGGTACATCAAGTTTTCGTACCCTTTTCTGTTTTTTGCAAAAAGACAGATATGAAATCGCTGTTTTGTCGATCTATCATCAAGGGTCTCACCGTTATGGATATACCCTTCCATACCGATAATGGGTTTAATCCCTGCACTTTTCATCTGCTTGTAAAAGTCGATCGCACCGAACATGTTTCCATGGTCGGTCATAGCGACTGACTTCATCCCAAGCTCTTGAACACGAGAGACTAAATTTGTAAGTTTATTTGCACCGTCAAGGAGTGAATACTCAGTATGAAGATGCAGATGGGTAAATGGAAGTTGTGACAATACAAACTCCTTCTTGAAAATAAAACTTATTATAATCATTTTCTCTTAATGCAACGTAAGTGAATTTTAAAAATATTCAAAATAGTGTATAATACTTTATATCAGGAGTTTTCTTATGATCAGTGGATTTAACAATGTTTCTTCAAGTTCGACACAACCGCATCATCAACACTTGAGCAGTAATTTTCCCATCCCGTTTAATCTGCCCAATGTTCTTCATAAATTCCTCTATGAAGATATCGATCTTCAACTTGATAACAAACAGACCGATATCCAAACTGCACTGCGTGTTTCATACGAAGCACTTCAAAAAACACTTGAAATATATGCACAGAAAGAGCATGAATATAAAAACAACCTACTAGAAAAACCAAACGATAAAGAGTCTATAGAAAAGATAGAAGATATAGGGCTGGAAAGAATGAATGCTATTCAAGATTTTAAATATTTACTCGAAGCTATGTCAGAGGCACTCACAAAAGAGCAATACGGGAAGCTTTTGAAAGCTTCAAATCTTCCCGTATAGATAGGTTATTTTACTTTTTCTAGGTATTCACTATCTACAGTGTTTACTTTTACAAGATCACCTTCGAGTACGTGATACGGTACTTGGATAACTGCTCCCGTCTCTAAAGTTGCAGGTTTTTTACTGCCGCTTGAAGTATCCCCTTTGAAGTTTGGCGGTGTTTCAGCAACAACAAGCTCCATAACCTCAGGTGCGCTTACAGTGATCGCATTCCCTTTGTAAAATACGATATCAACATTGATCCCGTCTTTGAACCATTTAGAAGCATCATCACACTGCTCGTGTGTAAGACCTAATTGATCGTAAGTTTCAGTATCCATAAACTGGTACATATCACCGTCATCATAAAGGAACTGCATAGTTTTGTAAGTGATCTCAGGTACTTCAAACTTATCACCTGCATGTACAGTTTTCTCAACCACTTTACCGTTTAAAAAGCTTTTGATCTTCATACGAACAAAAGCCGCACCTTTCCCAGGTTTTACATGTTGAAATTCTACAACTTTGTACGGTACATCACTTACAATGAGACGTACATTTTTTTTGATATCACCCATACCAATTGTTGCCATAAAAACACCTTGTTAAAAATTTTCGCTATTTTACACAACAATCACTTAGAAATAGATTTGTTACATCCCTGTAGAATCTATTTGATCATCAACAGTTAACGTAATACTTTCAGATGAACCGTCTTTAGAGTACTCATACGTTGTCCATGTTAAAGTACGAACAACTCTTATTAGCTCTTTATCTAAATCAGACAGAGT
>JBEWQA010000084.1:0-3897 GCA_047689515.1 Candidatus Sulfurimonas kebritensis | reverse complement strand
AATTACTCTACCGAGTAAACTTTTATCTAATAAGGTGAGCCATTTTTTTGATAATGGTGACCAATAGGTGACTAATAGATTATTTTTTGAAACTTAAAAATGCTTGTGTGTTCGCTGTGTGCGATTGTATAAGGAATTTGTGTTTGAAAGTGGCTCCGGATACTGGATTCGAACCAGTGGCCAAGTGATTAACAGTCACCTACTCTACCGCTGAGCTAATCCGGAATATTTAAAAGATGGTGTCAAGAGGGAGACTTGAACTCCCGACCTCCGGCTTATGAGACCAGCGCTCTAACCAGCTGAGCTACCTTGACATCTTGCTAAGAGGGTGGAATTATATACAAGAAGTTCTTAGAATTTTCTAAAACTAAAGAAAAATAATTCATTTTCCACTATATTACCGTTTATCAATAAAATATTTTTTAAGAAAAAGACTAAAAAACCTTTAGTCACATAGACTAAGAGATTGACATTTTTACCATTTTTTTGTATTATTTCCATCCATTAAATTAAAAAATATTCAAACTATTTAGGAGGTTATAATGAACTTCAAACCACTAGGTGAAAGAGTACTTGTAAAAAGTATAGAAGAGGAAAACACAACGGCAAGTGGTATCATCATACCCGACAATGCGAAAGAGAAACCAAACCGTGCAGAGGTTATCGCAGTAAGTGATGCGGTATCAAATGTAAAAGTGGGAGATAAAGTTGTATTTGGTAAATATGCAGGTACACAACTCGCTCTAGAAGGGCAAGACTACATCGTACTGGAACTTGACGACGTTCTAGGTGTAATTTCATAAAATTTAAAACAATATAACCATTAAAATAAAAGGAGTAAATTATGGCAAAAGAGATAGTTTTTTCAGATGAAGCAAGAAACACTTTAGCTCGTGGAGTAGAAAAGCTTACAGATGCGGTAAAGGTAACTATGGGACCACGCGGACGTAATGTACTTATCCAAAAGTCTTACGGAAGCCCTGTAATCACAAAAGACGGTGTATCGGTAGCTCGTGAAGTTGAGCTAAACGACAAACTCGAAGATATGGGTGCACAACTTGTAAAAGAGGTCGCAAGCAACACTGCCGATGAAGCTGGTGACGGTACTACGACTGCTACTGTTTTAGCAAACGCTATCTTCAGTGAAGGTTTGAGAAATGTTACTGCTGGTGCTAACCCGGTTGAGATCAAACGCGGTATGGACAAAGCATGTGAAGCGATCTTAGCAGAGCTCAAAACAAGTTCAAAAACGATCAAAGACAAAAGCGAGATCGCACAAGTAGCTACTATCTCTGCAAACTCTGACAAAGAGATCGGAGATATGATCGCAGAAGCTATGGAAAAAGTTGGTCAAGACGGTGTTATCACTGTTGAGGAAGCTAAAGGTATCGTTGATGAATTAGATGTAGTTGAGGGTATGCAGTTTGACCGTGGTTACCTTTCACCGTACTTCATCACAAACACTGAAAAGATGACGGCTGAGATCGAAAACCCTTGGATCTTACTTGTAGACAGCAAGATCACATCACTCAAAGATCTTCTTCCACTACTAGAGCAAGTTCAAAAAACAAACCGTCCGCTTCTTATCGTAGCAGAAGACGTAGAGGGTGAAGCGCTTTCAACTCTTGTTGTAAACAAACTTCGCGGTGTACTGAATATCTCTGCTGTAAAAGCTCCGGGATTCGGTGACAGAAGAAAAGCGATGCTTCAAGATATCGCAGTGCTTACTGCAGGTACGGTTGTATCTGAAGAGACTGGACACACACTAGAGTCAACTGGTATCGATATGCTCGGTCAAGCTGCTCGTGTAGTGATCGATAAAGACAATACCGTGATCGTTGACGGTGCAGGTTCACAAGAACACGTAGAAGCAAGAATCACCGAGATCAGAACACTGATTGAAAACACTACTAGCGAGTATGACAAAGAGAAACTTCAAGAGCGTCTAGCGAAACTTGCAGGCGGTGTAGCGGTTATCAAAGTAGGTGCTGCTACCGAGACTGAGATGAAAGAGAAAAAAGACAGAGTTGACGATGCACTCTCAGCGACAAAAGCTGCTGTTGAAGAGGGTATCGTTATCGGTGGTGGTGCTGCTCTTATCCGTGCAGCTGCTAAAGTTGACCTTGACCTTGAAGGTGATCAAAAAATCGGCGCAGAGATCATCCTCAGAGCTGTAAAAGCTCCTGTAAAACAGATCTCTGTAAATGCCGGTTACGATGCAGGTGTAGTTGTAAATACAATTGAAAACGCTGATGATCAGAACCTTGGATTTAATGCTGCTAGCGGCGAGTATGTAGATATGTTCGATGCCGGTATCATCGATCCTCTAAAAGTTGAGAGAGTTGCTCTTACAAATGCAACTTCTGCTGCTTCACTCCTACTTACAACAGAATCAGCGATCTATGAGATCCCAAAAGAGGAAAGTGCTCCGGCTCCTGATATGGGAGGAGGAATGCCTCCACAAATGGGTATGCCGGGTATGATGTAAGGAATGTCTTCCTAAGTCTCAATTTGTCTACCCACCGTACCCCTTTGGGGTACAAATGTTATTTTTTCCAACTTTTTATCAACCACAATTGTCTCATTATGACTTACTTTGTCTACATATGTCTAAATTTAGTTTTAGGAATGTATACCATATTGTCTAATAAGTTAACAACATTGAGATGGTGGATTTATACTAAATAGTTGTGCCTTAGATTCATTGAGATTAACTCCATTTTTAGTTAAAAAGTTTTTTATATCATCTGTGCAACATACACCTTTAGGGTTAGATTTCTCACAAAAAGATTTACCCTCTGAGATAATTGACTTAATCTTATCATATATATTTGTTTCTTTATTCTCAATCATCTTTAATACCCTCTCTTTAAGTAGTTTTCTACAATAACATAGAGGGGTTTTTGGATTATCATTTTTGATGGTAACTTTTGATTTTATATCTGTTTGAGAAAATACTTCATTTCCATCATTAGAGTAATAAACTGTATCACACTTAGGATTATTACAGAAGTTAAACTCACTCATAGGTGTTTTTAGGTTATCTAATATATCTTTATTTAATTGTGATTTGATAGTAATTTCTTTAACATTCAATCCTTTAGAATTACATATGGGACAATGTGTGTTTGAGTTTATGGTAGTTGAACACTCACAGTTTGAAGTTTGATTATTAGTTGTAAATATCATTTAATTCCTTTTTATTAAGATTCATAGTATAAGACGGAATATTTTTAAAAAAGGTTGCATCCAAATCAAAAATATATTCGTCTTATGTAAAAGAGTTAAGTAAAAAGGTAAAATTGGATATGGATTTATCAACAAATGAAAAATTTGAAAAGTTATATAATGAATTTAGAAAACCATTACTAAGATATATTTCTTATAAAGTATCTGATATACATACATCAGAAGAGATTTTAAATGATGTTTTTTTAAAGGTATCAAAATCTATTGATTCTATCAATGAAAAGGAAAAAATTAAAAGTTGGTTGTATAAGATTACCTCAAATACAATCATAGATTATTATAGAAAAAACAAAGATACTTTTATAGAAATAAATGAGAATGTTTTGGATATTGAAGATGATGATAAAGAAACAATATTTGAAGAGTTAAACTGTTGTATCAATGATTTTTTAAATCAACTCCCAAAACAATATTCTGATTCTCTAAAAAGTGTTTATTTAGATGAGTATACTCAAAAGGAGTATTCAGAAAAATATAATTTAAACATCTCTACTGTCAAATCACAGATAAAGAGAGGTAAGGAATCTATGAAAGAATTTTTTGAGAAGTGTTGTGATTTTGAAAAAGATAGGTTGGATAATATCACTCATTTTGGTAGTGTTCAATAATCTGTGTCAGCATCGGATAATTCCTAAAATTGTATCATAA
>JBEWQA010000083.1:0-4014 GCA_047689515.1 Candidatus Sulfurimonas kebritensis | reverse complement strand
ATAGCGCTGTTTTTTCTCTATAGAATCGGTATATACCTGATCAACCAGTTCACGATCATCAGGGTGTATAGTTTCTAAAAACAGCTCATAGGAGGGTTGCATCTTCTCATCAATTTCAAAAAGCTTATAGACTTCAACAGACCAATAGAGTTGATCATTTACAATGTCAAGTTCCCAGTTGCCCAGATGTTCCAACTCTTGAGCTTTTTGTAGTTTCTCCTCATTCTCTATCGCAAGCAGGTGGTTGTTTTCACTCTCTGTAATATCTATTATATAACCTACATAATGTGTAATATTACCGTTGTCATCATAATAGATCGTTGTAGTATCCTGTACCCATCTGTACTCATTGCGACCGTTTTTTATCCTATACGCTTCATGGGTAAAAGATTTTTTTCGCTCTTCAGATGCTGTAGCGACTTCGTTTGTAACACGTTTTAAATCATCTTTATGAACAAGATCTGCATACACGACCTTACCGCTGAGTAACTCCTGCGCCTCATAAAAAAAGTTTTCTTTGATATTGGCAGAAACAGTTTCAATACTCCAGCCTTCATCGTTTTTACATACAAATGAAACCATAGGACCCAAGTTAAAAAAATCGCTGTTTATAAAAGAAAAGTAATCTTTTAGACGTGTACGCATTGCTGATGTTCCCTTTGAAGAGTTATATTGTGCAAAAAATAAAGGATATTATATAATTTTTCTATCATAAAAATATCACATATACTGACTTGTTCCCTCATCGAACAAGGCCTCTAAAGAATCAATCTTACTCTTTTGCAGAGGTTTGATCCCTTTAGAGATCAAAGAGTTTTTTAGTCCCTCACCTATTTTTGAGCCTATATATATATTGACACCGTTTTCTACAAACAGTTTTGGCAATACGATAGCTAATTTTTGCTTATTTTTGTAAATAGGGTTGTCGAGCTGTTTGATTAAGTCGATCTTTTTAGGTGTATATTTATATATAAAGATATATTTTTGCATCGGAGAGATCGCTTCAAAGCTCTCCTTATCATCCATACAAACTGCAAACACAAACTCATCTTTATCATCTTCTATCTCTATCTGATAACCGCTTATTATCCCCAGAGAGAGTTTGTAACGGGCACTCTTTAAGATTCTGGTAAACGTTGTACGGGAGATCCCCATCTTTTTGGCAGCCTCCTCCTGATACAACCCTGAGATATCCATCAGGTATATCGCTTCGATCTCTTCATGAAGCAGAGTCACTTGTCCCTGCGGTTCTACTTTTTTTGGGACAAAAGTAGTATACTGTGGTTTAAAGCTTAAATTTCTATTACTCTTAATTCTTGCCATAATTATCCTTTGTAATATAGAAATTTTAGCAAAAATTAATTTAAATATTCTTGACATATGTTCATTATAATGGCATAATTTGGACATATGTTCATTAAGGATAGATTATGAAATATATAAATTCAGTTTATAAGTTTTACCTCAACGGCTTTTTAAATATGAAAATCGGTAAAACGTTATGGAAGATCATCTTTCTCAAACTGGTTGTTATTTTTATATTTTTAAACTATTTCGTTCATGACAGATCAATAAATACGGAGTATAAAACAGAAGATACGAAAGTTGATTTTGTATATAACAATCTAATAGGAGGAAAATAAGATGGAAGAGAATTTAGTCGATTGGAGTCGGGCGCAGTTTGCACTCACTGCAATCTATCACTTTTTATTTGTTCCGCTTACGTTGGGACTGGGATTTATAGTTGCCATTATGGAGACTATATATGTAAAAACCGGTTCAGCTGAGTGGAAAAAGATCACACAGTTTTGGATGACTCTGTTTGCGATCAACTTTGCCATAGGTGTTGCAACAGGTCTTATTATGGAGTTTGAATTTGGTACAAACTGGGCAAATTATTCTTGGTTTGTAGGGGATATCTTCGGTGCACCGCTTGCCGTGGAGGGGATACTCGCCTTTTTTATGGAATCAACTTTCTTTGCCGTAATGTTCTTCGGCTGGAATAAAGTGGGGAAAAAATTCCACCTCCTCTCAACTTGGCTGGTTGCTATCGGTTCAAACCTCTCCGCACTTTGGATTCTAGTTGCAAACGGCTGGATGCAGTACCCTGTGGGGATGACATTTAACCCCGACACTGTAAGAAACGAGATGACAAACTTCTGGGATGTTTTATTCTCCCCTATTGCAATCTCTAAATTTTTACATACGATCGGAAGCGGCTATGTTATCGCAGCCCTGTTTGTTGTAGGGATCAGTGCATGGTACCTGTTAAAAAAGAGAGATGTTTTATTTGCCAAAAGATCTCTAATTATCGGTGCCACATTTGGACTAATCACAAGCATCTTTTTAACTGTTAGCGGTGATGAGTCGGCGCACCAGATCGCCCACCACCAACCTGTAAAACTTGCAGCCATGGAAGGTCTCTATGAAGGGAAAAACCAAGCAGGTCTTGTCGCAGTAGGTATGCTCAATCCAAGTAAAACACTTACAAATGATGAGGACCCATATATATTTGAACTTGAGATACCTTATATACTCTCAATCTTAAGTTATCACGCTATTGATGCTTACGTTCCGGGACTTCAAGATCTTGTTTACGGCAACAAAGAGCAAAATATCATGAGTGCTGCAGAGAAAATGGAACGAGGGAAACTTGCAGTTGCAGCTTTAGAAGATTACAAAAAGGCGAAAAAAGCAAACGATACACAAAAAGCATTAGAAGCCAAAGCTGCTCTAGAGAAAGATATGCAGTACTTTGGATACGGGCATATCAAAGCACCTGAAGATGTAGTACCTCCAATAGGGATAACATTTTACGCTTTTCACGTGATGGTAACACTCGGTGGATGGTTTTTAGTGCTCTTTGCGCTAGTGCTTTACCTTGCAACTAAAAAAGATATATCACGCTACAAACTGATTTTAAAAGCGGCACTTTTTTCAATTCCACTTGGATATATTGCGGCTGAAGCGGGATGGATCGTAGCAGAAGTTGGTCGTCAGCCTTGGGCTATCCAAGACCTTATGCCTGTAAACATTGCCGCAACGCAAATAGCGACAACAAATATACAAATAAGTTTTTGGATGTTTGCATTTTTATTTACACTTCTGCTTATAGCCGAGATCAAGATCATGCTCAAACAGATTAAAATTGGACCGGAAGGGGGACACTAAGATGGGTTTTGGAGATTTAGAACTTTTAACATTGCAACAATACTGGTGGTTCATCGTTTCACTGCTTGGTGGACTTTTCGTATTTATTATGTTTGTTCAGGGTGGACAAACCCTGATCGATACACTCTCAGAGAATGAGACTGAAAAAACGATGCTTATCAACTCAATAGGTCGAAAATGGGAACTCGGATTTACTACTCTTGTTCTTTTTGGAGGGGCACTTTTTGCAGCGTTTCCACTTTTTTATGCTACAAGTTTTGGAGGAGCATACTGGGTTTGGTTAGCGATTTTATTTTGTTTCATTATCCAAGCGGTAAGTTACGAGTACAGAACAAAACCAAACAACTTTTTAGGACAAAAGGTTTATGAAGCTTTTTTAAAGATCAACGGTAACCTTGGGGTATTTTTACTCGGTGTTGCAATTAGTACTTTTTTTAGCGGAGCGGAGTTTCATCTAGATGATAATAACTTCGTTCTTTGGGACAATCCGTTAAGAGGACTTGAAGCACTGCAAAACCCTGCAAACTACCTCCTTGGTTTTGCCCTTGTGTTTTTAGCAAAGATCAGTGGAGCACTTTATTTTCTAAGCAGTATTGACCATCAGCCTATACGGGATAAAGCTGTAAACTCGATCAAGCTTCATATGCCGATCTTTTTAGTTTTTTTCTTAGGCTTTACTGCATGGCTCCTATTAAAAGACGGGTATGCAGTAGACAGTAACGGTCTTATTTTTGTACAGGAGAATAAATACCTGATCAACTTTTTAGAGATGCCTATCGTTCTTACGATGTTTTTACTCGGTGTCATAATGGTTGTCTTTGCAGTGTTTAGTGCAGTAGTTTA
>JBEWQA010000082.1:3014-4224 GCA_047689515.1 Candidatus Sulfurimonas kebritensis | reverse complement strand
GCGAGTAAAAAACCCTCCACTTCATGTGCTTTTTCGTCGTAATATCTGCCATCATCATTGAGGTAAATGTAATGTTTCTTTTTTCCCATCTCAATCATTGCAGCTTCTAGAGTCGGCATAGAAAAGCTGCGCCCTAGACGGTACTTTTGATCATACACCATAACAAGCTCATCACCTTTTCGGATATCGTTTTTAAAGTTAAGGGAGTGTTTGAAAGCAGCTACAAATACACCGGCTACTTTCCGACTCCCTGTTTTTTTGAGTATCGCATAGTTAGGCGAGGAGTTAATACGTGTGTAGAGGATCTCTTTTTTTGTCGTAGAGATGATCGGAATCGCTTCAAAGCGGTACTCATCATCCTCTTTAAAAATATGGATCTGCAGTTCATCGTTTAGAGGGAGCAAGACTTGGGAAATAGTGTTGTTGTTGTCCCGTAATATTTGATAGTGAACACCTGTTCTCATCTCCTCTGTTAAGCGCTGATCATCCTTGTCGAGGTTATAATAAAGCTTTCTTGCCGGCAGATTCATCCTCTCTAAAAAGACCAGGTATGTCTCACCGTTTTGCCACCTGAAACGATCAACGTGGGCCGCAAATAAACTATTTGAAAAGATAGTTGTAAGTAGTAGTGTTATAAAAAATCGCATCATATATCTAAACCTAAAATAAATAATATAAAAAGAATGATGAGAGATTAGCAAATTTTGGCTTAGTATGAGTTTTATTTGCTATAATCACGAATATATAAAACTAAGAGAAGAGTAATGAGATATATATTTTTAAGTTTTTTGATAAGTATCAACCTGGTTGCAGGTGTAGTAAGCTCAAAGATCGTAGCACTCGATCAAAATAATCAGACAGCGAAGATCGCAATAGAGAAGATAGATGTAGGGATGAGCGGGTATATCATTCACCATATCAGCCCCGAACACAGCAGTATTATTAAAAGTTGTGTCATTGAGAGTTTTGACCCGGAGGCAAAAACTGCCAGTGTAAAGATAAAAGATTTTACACTTTTAAAAAACAGTGCCTTGCCGAGTGGGAAATGGGAAGTTGCAGTTGGCGATACTGTTGAGTTTGCCGTCGGCTACAGCCGTTCACTGCTTATAGCACCGAGTGAAGAGATCTATTATCAGATCTCAAAGTCTGTGCAGACAGAGTGGGTACATCCCGATCTGTTTGCGACATTGCTTTCAATCCATGGGCATCC
>JBEWQA010000082.1:0-2914 GCA_047689515.1 Candidatus Sulfurimonas kebritensis | reverse complement strand
GATCAATTTGAGATTGGAGAATAGATGTTAGATACAAAACATATACAACATTTTACTAACATTGTCGGTGACGACAATATCTATAGTGACAAAGCACACCTGATCGCGTATTCCTACGATGCGACACGTGAACATTTTGAGCCTGATGCGGTTATATTCCCTCGCAATGAAGAGGATGTAAGTGCAATACTGAAGTATTGTAACGAACATCAGATCGTAATCGTACCTCGCGGTGCGGGAAGCGGTTTTACAGGCGGTGCACTTCCAAGTAACGGCGGAATTGTGCTTGCGATGGAAAAACATATGAATAAGATCCTTGAGATCGATATGAAAAATATGGTTGCAATTGTTCAGCCCGGTGTTGTAAATATGGACCTGCAAAAAGCGGTAGAGGAAGTTGGACTTTTCTATCCGCCCGATCCTGCAAGCCAAGATTACTCAACTATCGGCGGAAATGTCAGTGAAAATGCCGGCGGGATGAGAGCTGCCAAGTACGGGATCACAAAAGACTACGTAATGGCTACGCGTGCAGTACTTCCAAACGGTGACGTGATTAAAGCGGGTAAGAGAACGATCAAAGACGTAGCGGGTTACAACATCAGCGGTATTTTGATCGCAAGTGAGGGGACTTTGGCAGTCCTTACAGAGATCACTTTAAAACTTATTCCAAAACCGAAGATGACAAAAACAGCAATGGGGATCTTCCCAAGCGTTAACGAAGCTATGAATGCAGTCTATAAAACGATGGCTAGCGGTGTTACACCTGTTGCTATGGAGTTTTTGGACAACTTGACTATCCGTGCGGTTGAACAGACTTTTAATAAAGGTCTTCCGGTAGATGCCGGAGCTTTACTTGTAACAGATGTTGACGGTAATTTGGAAGATGATCTAAACTTTCAGTTAGAGCAGATCGAAAAAGTATTTAAAGAGAACGGCTGCAGCGAGTTCAAGATCGCAAAAGATGACAAAGAGGCAGCTGACCTTTGGTTTGCCCGTCGTAATGCTTCACCGTCACTCAGTGTGTACGGAAGCAAAAAACTCAACGAAGATGTCACGGTACCGCGTGCAGTATTGCCTGAACTTTTAGAGAAGTTTTATGCGATCGCCGACAAGTACAATGTAAACATTCCGTGTTTTGGTCATACGGGTGACGGGAATGTTCATACAAATGTAATGGTCGATGGTAGCGATCCTGAGCAGGTGAAAATAGCATACCAAGCGATCGAAGAGGTTTTCCAGGCGACGGTTGATCTAGGTGGTACACTCTCAGGCGAACACGGTATAGGCCTTGCAAAAGCACCATATATGGGTATGGCTTTCACGCCTGAAGAGATGGCACTGTTTAAGTCTATTAAACAAGCATTTGATCCAAACAACATCTTAAACCCTGCGAAGATGGGGCTTAATTAGTTATGAAACATCAAGCTCGAGAACTTTACAAGCAGGTAAAACTTTTTATTTTATCGTTTGTAGACAAAGAGCTTACCCTTTTTGCGGCATCCCTTAGTTTTTATACGATCTTTACGATCATCCCGCTGCTTATCATTATGATGTCGCTACTCACATCACTTCCTAGTTTTCAAGAGCACTACGAGTCTATCAAAGAGTTTATCTTCTCAAATCTAGTCCCGGTACAGTCTGAGATGATCGTTGAGAAGATCGACGGATTTTTGGCAAACTCTGCAAAGATGGGTGTGATGAGTTTGGCGGCTGTGCTCGTTGCTTCACTGCTGTTTTTCAAAAATTTTGAGTATATCGCAAACAGAATTTTTCATGCAAAATCAAGAGGATTGTGGGAGTCGATCACAACTTACTGGACAATGATGACCCTTACGCCGATAGGACTAGGTGTATCTTTTTATATCACCGGAAAGATAGCTACACTGATGGCGGAAAATACACTTACATCAGGAGTAAATATTTTACCGCTTATACCCTACTTGATCATATGGGGGCTTTTCTTTTTGATCTTTCAGATCGGACCAAATGCCAAGATCGATCCAAAAGCTTCGGCAATCAGTTCACTGATCGTCTCGGTTATCTTTAGTGTAAGCAAGAATGCTTTTATCTACTATGTATTTTTAAATAAATCCTATACGACGATGTACGGTTCGTTTGCAATTGTTATGTTTCTGTTTTTGTGGATCTATCTCTCATGGATCATCTTTTTGTACGGCTTGAAACTATGTCACATAATTGACAGCATATATAAAAATAGAAAAAGCGAAAAGACTCAGTAACATAAAGAGTCTCTTAGAGAAGATACTCCCTAACGCAATAGCTATAAAAGCTCCTAATACCTTGTAATCAATCTCAATCTCCACGCCGTTTTTTCCACTTAGCAGTAAGCTGTGTAAAAGCGGATCCAAAAGAGCACCATAACCAAGAAGATGCAGTAAGAATGAGAGCGGATAAAAGAGTGTAAAGAGTGTGGTGTAGATGATCGAGAGGGGATGGAGCAGTGAAAAGTTGCCAAATATCGCCAGGGAGAAAGGAAGCATCATAATATAAACAAAAATGGGCAGGAGTATAAAGTTCCATACGGGCTTTTTATCTTGAAAATAGAGTAAAAACAAAAAGATAAAAAACACTCCTGCGACACTTAGCCAAAGTCCTATGCTAAAAAAGAGCCGTGGAAAGAATGCCAGTATCAGCATGACGGTTAACAAAAGGGTCTGCATCGAGATGATCTTAACTCCCCGATCGTAAAGGATAAACCCGATAACTAGCATTACAAAGGCACGCAGCAGTGAGGGCGGGCTATCTAAAAAAAGTGTATAGACTAGCAACGTAAAGGCGATAAGTATCATAAGATCGCGTTTGATATTTCTATAGGGGAAGTACCTGTTTTGTAAAAGTCTATAGGGAAATTTGAGAAGCAAAAACAATACGCCAGAGAGTATACCGAGATGGA
>JBEWQA010000081.1:0-4287 GCA_047689515.1 Candidatus Sulfurimonas kebritensis | reverse complement strand
CCCAAAAATCTTCAGAGTACTATATAGGGCTCAATTACCTCTTTTAGATCTCATCCGGATCTAAAAAGAGATTAAACTCACCATCCATCTCCTCTTGGCTCATTTTGTATCGGAGCTTGATAAACTTGAGCAGTACACCTGTTTTTTGCATCAGTTGAAAACTGTTGAGGGTGAGTTCTTTTTTATAGTTGGCATAATCCTGTTCAGCACGATTGAGGTTTCTTTGTGCAAGCTGTAGTGCTTGTAGATCCTGCGTACCATGCTGAAAAGAGATCCAGTAACTTTTTACAACCTCTCTGCTTGAGAGTACTTCCGATTCGGTGAGTTTAAGAGAGTCTTCGGTAGAAGATACCGATTGGTGCAGTACCTGAATATCGTAGATCAGTTTTCTTCGTATATCATCGGCTAAAAACCTCTGTTCACGCATCTTCGCAAGCAGTCTTGCTGCAGCCGCTTCATCTTTACCGCCGTTATAGAGATTGTAGTTAAAAGTAAGGAGTGCATTTACCTTTTCGCGCTGACCGATACCTTTGTCAAATTCGTTTCTTGATTCTGCATTGATTGAGAGGTCAACTTTTGGTGCAAACTTCCCCCTTGTAGATAAAAACTTAAATTTGGTAGCTTTTATATATGCCCGCTGTTTGAGAAGTTTGGAGTTGTTTTGCTGTGCATCTTTTAAAGAGCTGTTGAGATCTTCATGGTATAAGACAGAAGCGGTCTCAAAAGGCATCACACGCTCTTCATCTGAAGAGAGCAGATAGGTATAGTTAGAGATCGCATTTTGCAGCGTTTTTTGACGCAGAACCAACTCTGTTTTTGCATTTTCGACATTTGCTTTGATAAAGTTGACATCCCCTTTAGTAGCTGCACCGTTTTGCTCTTTGATTGTGACTATTTTTAAAATTTTTTCATAGTTTTTCATGTTTTTTTCGGCAATTTTTAGAGCGATCTCTCCATAGACAACATCAAAGTATGCCTGTGTCACATCAAGGACAAGTTTTTCAAGCTGGTTGCGATAATCGTAGTTGGCCATCGCCAGCATCGCTTTTTTTTCATCGACGATATCCTGGATTGAACCGCCTGCCCATAAGTTTTCTGTAATTGTAAGGTAAAGGTCGGTTTTTTTATATTTGAGTACCTGTGTTACCGGTGCATTATCGGAATTTTTGGGATCATCCTTGTATTGTCTGTTCTCATACCCGGCATCACCGCTAAAGTTGACAACAGGCAGATAGTCTCCGTAAGCTTCATCAAGGCTTGCATTGTTTTGGATGATATACTGCTTTGTAGCTTTGATCTTAGGGGAGTTGGCTATAGCTTCATTGAGAGCATCATAAAGGGTGATGCCGTTTTCCCTAGAAGGTTGAAAAAGGGGATCGTCGTGCAGTGAAGCTGTCTTGCTTGTATTGGTATCTAATGAAAATAGATTAACGCAGAGGAGTAGAAATAGTAGATGTTTTATCATGGAATGTGTACCCTTATTAGAACTTCTCCATAATTACTTGAAGATGGTATATCTTTTCGGAGATTGATTTTGACTCTTTTTTTATCGATACGTGAATTTTTTATAATATTTTGTACATTTAAAGCACGCCCGAGTGATATCTGCTTGGCTATGGTGCTTCCGATTACGTTTTTCGGATCACTCGTATATATCGTAAACTCTGCAAGTTTTGACCGTCTTCTTATATCGCTGGCAAAGAGTTTAAGCTTTCGTTTTGATGCAGAGTTTAAGAAGATCTCTTTGTCCTTAAATAGGATAGAAAATTTAAGATCTTTTTTGATCAGTTTTTGTTTTGTAGTATCGGGATCTTTTTGCTCTGCAGCATATTGTACTGCATTGCCGGCAGCCTCTCCCCCTTCAAAGAGAGAACCTTTTGCTTTTTCGGACAGAGCTTGAGGTATTACTTTATGAAAAGAGAACGATTCTATTTTTTCTTTCGTCTCTTTTTTCTCCTCTTTTTTTTGCTGTACTTTTGTTTGATCTTCAGGTTGCACGGGTGATTTTGTCTCAACACTTGCCGTATAGGAGACTTTATACTTAAATTGAGCATAGTAGCCGATATTTACAATGGTAATGAGCAAAAAGAGCATCATCACTAGGATCACAGATGCGAATATATCTACAAATGGTGGCCAGGGATTGAACTCTTCAGGACATCTTTTCGCCATTAAATTACCTACTTAAACAGTTTTGAGAAAAATCCGGATGATTTTTCAGAACTTGAATTGATTGAGGTTGTAAACTCTTTGTTTGCGATCACCTCAAGAGTCTCTTGATTTTTCTGAGAACCTGAAACGAGTTCCTGAAGCAGTCCGTTTTGTTCTACAAATCTTTTTTGGGACTCTTTTTGTAGACCCGTCTCTTGGGCCAACTGCTGTTCAAGTTTTTCAAGCAGCTCTTGTGAACGGAGATCGGAGGAGTTTCTCAACTCGGCGATCTTTGTTTGTATCTCTTTTAGGTTTGTGTTGAGAGAATGATCAAGCTCGACAAGGGTTTGTTCCTGTTTTTGCAGATCCGAAATATTGAGCTCTGAAAGTTTTTCGAGTTTTTCGAGCGTAGTGTTTTCTGTAGTGAGTTTACTTGAGATATCTGTAAGGGTTGTTTGTATCCCCTCTATCTTCTCTGTAGAGTTGTTGTTGTCCGACTGGAGCTGCTCTACAACGGTTTTAATATCGTTTTGCAAGCTTGCAAGCAACTCTTTTTGGAGCCCCAGAAGCTGCTGTGTCGCTTGAGATTGCTGCTCGAGCTTCTCCTGTGTAACGGCATTTCCCTCTTTTGCAGTATCGGAAATTGTTGAGAGGTTGTCGTTGATCCTTTCAAAGAGTTCATAATTTTGTTCATGTTCGTCTCTGGCAGCTTGGACCGAAGCGATAGTGATAGAGTGGAGCCTGTCATTAGTTTGTGCAATGTTTGCCATCTCTTTTGTTAAAGAGCCGATTGTATCGACAAATACATCCATAAAAGATGTTCTGTGCTCCGGTAGGTCTCCCCCTTGTGCTTGTGGTTCGATAGTAGCGCCTGCATTGCCGCTGCCTGAAGGTGTATCAATGATCCGGCCTTTTAGCCAGTCCTCAACACCTTCGATAAGGATCTCTTGGTTTTTATTGAGAATATACCCCATTACACCCATAATAATAGCGGCAACTACACCAAAGAGTGAAGAACCAAAACCGATCGCCATACCGCCGAGCGGTCCCGAAAAACCTTTGATAACTTCCCCTAGATCGATATCACCCGTAAGGGAGAGGATGATTCTCCCCATATCATCGATCGCTACAAGCAAACCGGTAAACGTACCGAGAAGCCCGATCATTAAAACAGTGCCGGTAAAGTAGTTGATATATCGGTTTTGGTGAGAGAACTTCTCTTCGATCCAGTCAATTACCGCACGGGACTCATCCGCCGTGAAAAGGAGTACCCCTTTTTCAGCTCTGGAGTGAAACATATGGGCAATATTTGCGGGCATGATCCGATCGATCCCCTGTAGATAAAACTCAAGGTTCTCTTTCTTGTAGGCCAATATACCAAAGGTTCCTGCTAGCATTACGAGGTTGATTGTCGCACGCATGATCACTATGATACCGATAATTAGCAGTGTCAAAACGGCTATATTAAATGAGAGACTCGAAGTGAAAAATACAATCACCTCTTCAGAGTTTGAGTAAATCATAAAATAGATAAATAGCCATAAAACAAGGTATGATTTTATGATCTTTAAACGCTTCATCTACCTTTCCCTTAAAACATAAATAGTATAAGTGAGATAACAAGCCCTAAAGCAACAGTTGTGACCGACTTGATAAGATCCTGGGTGATATTTACAAACGATTCTTGCTCTTTGCCGCGCTCCCCTATGACAAATTGACCGATCACTTTCCCGTCAATATCGATAGCCTCATTGATATCTACATAGTAAGATTTGTCGACATGGAACTTCTCCTCGGAGAGTTTCATAAAATCTATATGGGTAAGGTATGTGTAAAATGTCGGATCGTAATCATGAAAAAAGATCTGAAACTGCTCATTGATCTCCTCCAGCATCCCTTGTTTGTACTCTAGATCTATATAAGGAAGTTGTGATTTGTCTGTTAAAAAGACAAAATCTTTACCAAACTTTGCAAAATTGTTTTTAATTGAGGATATATCTTGGGAGATTTCGATAGCTCCGATGGTTTTATTGTTGTCCATAACAGGGGTCATTACCATGATTCTTGTTCCTATCTTATTGACAACTATCCCCGAGATTGAACTTTGTGAAGTCATAACTACGTCGGCATATTTAA